>JAILLF010000036.1 GCA_024693365.1 Acetatifactor sp.
TGAGCATTGTTTCCTTTTTGGAGATGTTGGTTTGGCGATTGACATTATACCAAAAAAGGGAGGACAATGCTCGTTTTATTTTGAACTCCCGATAAATCAAGGATTTATGAATAAAAAAGGTGTGTCGATTAGACACTACCACCACAAGAGAGGAGGGGAATGAATGAAGGACTGTGAATATCTTAGATCTGGCCAGATATCCGCAGAAGAAAAGGCATTTCTTGAGAATTACGATCCGGATAAGTACAAGAAACCTTCCGTGACGGCTGACGTGGTAACGCTTACCGTGGATGAACAGGATCAGCTTGGCATTCTCTTGATCAAAAGGGGAGGCTATCCTTATAAGGGGAAATGGGCATTGCCCGGAGGCTTCATGAACGTGGACGAAGAGTCCGTGACACAGGCTGCAAGGCGTGAGCTCTATGAAGAGACGGGTGTGCAAGACGTATCCCTGAGACAGCTGTATACCTTTAGTCAGCCGGGAAGGGATCCTAGGATGCACGTCGTATCCGTTGCATACACGGCGCTGGTACCCAAGGGAAGCCTTAAGGTCAGGGCGGGAGATGATGCTTGGGAGGCAGAGGTTTTCCGCATAACCTACGACGTTGACGGCATGACGTTTCAAAGTGACTTGGCGCTGGTGCGCGAAGAAGACCTGGCGTTTGACCATGCGAAGATCATCCGGATGGCAATTAAGAGACTTCGGAGCAGGATCAAATACGAACCGGATGCCTTTTGGCTTCTGAAAGACAAAAAGGAATTTGCCATTTCCGAATTGAAAGTGATCTATGAAAGCATTCTGAATGAGAAGCTGGATCTGGCAAACTTTAGAAAAGCATTTTTAAGGGACTACGTGGATTCCGGCAGGGTTTGTTCCTTAAACAAAAAGAGTCATTCCAAAAGACCGGCAATGCTTTATTCCCTGACGGAAGAGATTACCGAAGAGGAGATCTAAGTGGAGTAATCACGTGAAAAGATGTTTCAGCTGAGGGAGACCTGGCAGAAAGAAAGGAGAATCGTATGAAGAGATTTTTGATCGTTGTTGACATGCAGAATGATTTTGTGACTGGATGCCTTGGAAGCAAAGAGGCACAGGCAATTGTTCCTGAGATGGTGAAATACGTGGAAGGGTTTGACGGCACCGTGATCTTTACTCAGGATACGCACCAGGAGAATTACATGGAGACGCAGGAAGGAAAGAAGCTTCCCGTTCCCCATTGCATTAAGGGTACGGACGGCTGGAAGATAATTCCTGAGCTGAGCGCCATCGCTGAAAAATGCCATGTATTCGAGAAGCCTACCTTCGGAAGCAAGGAGCTGGCGGCAGAGATTGCCAAGGAAGCACCGGATGAGGTGATCCTGTGCGGCGTGTGCACCGGCATCTGCGTTTTGAATAACGCAACGCTGATCAAGGCGTTTGCAACGGAGGTTCCCGTGAAGGTCATTGGAAACCTTTGCGCATGCGTTACCCCTGACACACACAAGACCGCGCTGGCTGCCATGCAGACCTGCCAGATTGAAATCATTTGACAAGAATACTTATTGAAATCATTATTGTGAAATCATTTATGAGATAGGAGGATATCATCATGAAGTTACCCAGAATCATCAATTCCTTATTGGAGACCGATCTTTACAAGTTTAGCATGGGGCAGGCCATATATCATCAGTTCCCTTCCTATGAGACGACTTGGAGCTTTAAGTGCAGAAATACGGACGTGAAGTTCACGGCTGAGATGGTTGAGGAAATCAAGGAGCAGATCAAGGCATACTGCGAGCTGCGTTTCACTGAAGACGAGCTGAAATATTTGATGGGAATTGAATGGTTTAAGCGTTCTTACGTGGATTTCCTGAGACTTTGGCAGCCCAGATATGATGAATTCACCATTACGACGGATGCGGACTGCGGCCTGGCCATTGAGACGGAAGGAACCTGGCTGAACACCTCCATGTACGAGATCCCGACGCTGGCAATCGTCAATGAAGTGTATTTTAGAATGCAATATGATTATGACGAGCTTCTGGATAGCTTTAAGGAGAAGCTGAACGAGAAATATGAGTGGCTGAAGACCAACAAGTACTACATTGGAAGCTTTTCGGAATTTGGCATGAGAAGAAGACTTTCTACCGAGGCACAGGAACTGGCGGTGGAGAAGCTTTCTCACTTGAATGACACGCTTCACAGCGCTTCCAAGTTTGTTGGAACCAGTAACGTGTTCCTTGCAAAGAAATATCAGCTTCTGCCTGTTGGCACCATGGCACATGAGTGGATCATGTGCACCGGACAGGGTGATCACAGACATAACCCCGCATACTCCAACTACTACGCGCTTCGCGCATGGGTAGATGAGTATGGCGTACTGAACGGAACCGCATTGACGGATGCCATTACCACGGACTGCTTCCTGCGTGACTTTGACAAGACCTATTCGACGCTGTTCAGCGGCGTTCGCCATGACTCCGGCGATCCCATCGAGTGGGGCGAGAAGATGATCGCGCACTATGAGAAGATGAAGATCGATCCGAAGACGAAGACCTTGTTGTTTAGCGACAGCCTTGACTTCAAGAAGGCTGACGAGATCTTCCGTCACTTTAACGGACGTGCACGCGTGGCATTTGGAATTGGTACCTATATTGCAAATGACACCAAGGTTGCACCCCTCAACATCGTTATGAAGACCACGGCCTGCAATGGCATGGACGTGGCAAAGATCTCGGACACTCCCGGCAAGGGCATGTGCAAGAACGAAGCTTACGTGAAATATCTCCAGAGATCCATCAAGTGGCGCATGGAGAATGACAGGTAGGACTCGGGGGCTTGCACGGGGGTGGTGGAAAGACTCGGGGCTAGGTTTGGGGTGTCTTTCTACTAACCATTCGACCTAGAAAGACACCCCAAACCTTCCCCTCGAGAGCGGAGCCAACCAAGGAAGGGAAGGCAAGCCCCCTCGAGAGCGGAGCCAACCAAGGAAGGGAAGGCAAGCCCCCTCGAGAGCGGAGCCAACCAAGGAAGGGAAAACAAGCCCCCTCGAGAGCGGAGCCAACCAAGGAAGGAAAGGCAAGCCCCCTCGAGAGCGGAGCCAACCAAGGAAGGGAAGGCAAGCCCCCTCGAGAGCGGAGCCAACCAAGGAAGGGAAAGCAAGCCCCCTCGGGAACGGAGTCAACCGAGGAAGGGAAAGCAAGTCCCCTCGGGAGCGTGTCCAACCAAGGAAGGGAAAGCAAGTCCCCTCGGGAGCGTGTCCAACCAAGGAAGGGAAAGCAAGCCCCCTCGAGAGCGAGTCAACCAAGGAAGGGCAAGCATGAAGCTCGGGCAAGCTCCGTCGGGGAGATGAATGGAATGGAAAGGAGTGGCGGGTATGAAGGAATTTGACGCCGGAAAGGTTCGGAAAGAGATTGTAGAGTGGATAAGGGAGTGGTTTGCGGAAAATGGTCCGAAGGCCACGGCCGTGATCGGAATATCAGGAGGAAAGGATTCCACCATCGTGGCAGCACTTCTTGTGGAGGCATTGGGGAAGGAGCGCGTATTTGGGGTGATGATGCCGCAGGGCGTGCAACCGGACATCGATGATTCCAAAAAGGTCGTGGAGGCTTTGGGCATCAGGCATGCTACCATATCCGTGGGGGCAGCCGTGGACGCGCTCCTTAATGCCGTTAAGGCTGGCGGAATGGAACCTTCCAGGGATGCGGGCATCAATACGCCGCCCAGAATGCGAATGGCTACGCTATATGCCGTGGCAGCCAGCCTGCCGGAGGGAGGGCGCGTTGCAAATACCTGTAATCTCTCCGAGGATTGGATTGGATATAGCACGAAATACGGCGATGCCGCAGGTGATTTCTCACCGATTTCTGATCTGACGGTTCAAGAGGTCAGGGCCGTGGGAGATACCTTTACGGAGCTTCCCAGGGAGTTGGTACACAAGGCACCGTCAGACGGCCTTTGCGGCATGACGGATGAAGACCGCTTTGGCTTCACCTATGCAACACTGGACCGCTATATCAGGGAAGGCATCTGTGAGGATGAGGAAATTAAGAAGAAGATTGACAGAATGCACGTGATGAACCTTCATAAGTTGAGAGTGATTCCCAAATTTGAACAAAACTAAGCATCTGGTTCGGGGTGGGTCACGGGGACGTGTCAGCAGACACGTCCCCGTGACCCACCCCTGCTATATTTCTAACGATGATTAAACTTGAAAAAATACCGTTTTTACGTCATAATAGAATAAAGATTGTGAGGTAAACGGCATTGGCAGAGATTCGTTCAATAAAAACTGAAGATCTCGCGGCAGGAAAGATCGTAGACCAGACCATCTTGGACGCAAACGGCAGGGCCTTATTTGAGAAAGGCTCTTTTTTGGATGATTTTCAGATTGAAGGATTGCTCCGCGACGGAATTACGGAAATCTACGTCCGTGACGAGGAAGAACGTCCGGAGGAAAAGGAACCGACCGTCATTGCCAAGGAAGTGCAGGAGAAGATCGATCAAATCCGCGTGGAGGACCGGTCCATTCTGAACCTCACTGAGGACGTGCAAAAGCGTGTTGGCAAGGGAATCCAGTATCTGTTTAGCAGTACGACGGATGAAAACTTTGCGCTGATGACTGGTAACATAACCAATGAATTGATGAGAACGCTAGAGGCCAACAATGCCATCGCAGTCGACATTGGAACACTTAGGGTTAACGACGAATATACCTTTCGGCACAGCATTGACGTGGCGACCATGGCGATGATCATTGCCAGAAAATATGGCTTAAATGAAAAGGAAATCCATGACGTAGGGATTGCGGGACTCCTTCATGACATTGGAAAGATGATGATCTCTCAAGAGATTTTGAATAAGCCGTCCAGACTTACGAAACAGGAATTTGAAATCATGAAAAGGCATGCGCGGTATGGCTATGACATGCTGCGGGAGACGGCGGGATTCAATAATAGCATTTTGCTTGGGGTTTTGCAGCATCATGAGAAATTGAATGGCACGGGATATCCTGACGGACTGGCGGACAAGGACATTCATCTCTATGCCAGAATCATTGCCGTTGCCGACATCTACGATTCCCTGGTGACAAGACGAGCCTATAAACAGAAGATTTCGAAGAGGGATTCCATAGAAATAATCATGGCAATGACCTCCGAACTGGACATTTTTGTGATGCAGAGCTTTCTTGACAGCGTGATTCTGTATCCGGTAGACAGCATCGTTACTCTGAGTAATGGTGAGGAGGCGAAGGTTGTAAAGAATAATCCCGGATTTATGCTCCGTCCCACGGTTGTGGGCGTGCAATCCGGCCGGGTATATAAACTTGCGGAGGACTTAAATTGCGCAAGCATTGTCATATTGTAATTCCTGTAAAGGGGCGACGTCCGGGTTAGACCGGAGGTCGCCCTCTTACGTAATCTCTGAAATTGCGCCCTTGACGTGCTGATTTTTTTAGTGTATAGTGTTTCACGATTGGCGCTAGGTCATTTTTGTTGGAGCAAATCGTACAAGGCGGCAGTGTAAAGGGGAAGAAAAGATGGCAAAAAATCTCGTAATTGTGGAGTCACCTTCTAAGATAAAGACCATTAAAAAATTTCTGGGAAATAATTTTGAAGTGGTAGCAAGTAACGGTCACGTAAGAGATCTTCCGAAGAGTCAGCTGGGCTTTTCGCCTGAGGATGATTATGAACCGAAATACATTACGATCCGCGGTAAGGGCGACATTCTCGCTAATCTTCGCAAGGAAGTGAAGAAAGCTGAGAAGATCTATCTGGCAACCGACCCTGACCGTGAGGGAGAAGCAATTTCCTGGCATCTCTATCATGCCTTAAAACTAAATGATAAAAAGGTTTACCGGATCACGTTTAATGAAATTACGAAAAACGTAGTGAAGGAAAGCCTAAAAAATGCCCGTGAGATCGACATGAATCTCGTGGACGCGCAGCAGGCCAGAAGAATGCTTGACCGCATGGTGGGTTATCGGATCTCGCCGCTTCTTTGGGCGAAAATCAAGAGAGGCCTTAGTGCGGGGAGAGTGCAATCCGTTGCGCTTCGCATTATTTGTGACAGGGAAACGGAGATCGAAAACTTTACGCCCGAGGAATATTGGAGCGTAGAGGCAGACTTGAAGATACCCGGCGCAAAAAAGCCCGTGGCGGCAAAGTATTACGGCACTTCATCCGCAAAGCAGGACCTTACCTGCGAAGCTGACGTAAAGAAGGTACTGAAGGACGTGGATGGCGCGTCCTATGTCGTAAAAGAAGTAAAGACGGGCGAGAGAATGAAGAAGGCACCGCTTCCCTTTACGACCTCCACGCTTCAGCAGGAAGCCAGCAAGGTGCTGAATTTCTCGACGAGCAAGACCATGAATCTTGCACAGCAGCTTTATGAAGGCGTAGAGATCAAGGGCGAAGGCACCATCGGTCTCATCACCTATCTGCGAACGGACTCCGTCCGCGTGTCGGAGGAGGCTGCGGAAAACGCAAGGGAATATATTGAAAAGCATTATGGAAAAGAGTATCTTGCGCAGAAGGCTTCTGAGAACAAGAAGGCGCAGAGAATTCAGGATGCCCATGAAGCTATCCGTCCTACGGACATTACCTTGCTTCCCATTGCGATCAAGGATCAGCTCCCCAGAGATCTCTTTCGGCTTTATCAACTGATCTGGCAGCGTTTTGCGGCGAGTCAGATGGCTTCTGCAAAATATGAGACGACTTCCGTGAAAGTGAGTGCAGGAAAGAGCATTTTCACAATGTCGGCTTCGAAATTGAAATTTGACGGCTTTACCAGTGTTTACGTTCAAAAGGATGAGGAAGAGGAAACCACTTCCTTTACGGGTACTTTGGAAAAGGGCATGAAGCTGGAATGCTCCGGCGTACGCTCGGAACAGCATTTTACGCAGCCGCCCGCACATTTCACCGAGGCATCGCTTGTAAAGACCCTTGAGGAACTTGGCATAGGACGTCCAAGCACTTACGCACCTACCATTGGAACCATTTTGGGGAGACGCTATATCGCAAAGGAAGGAAAGAACCTGATTGTCACTGAATTGGGTGAGGTTGTCAACAAGATGATGGTTGAAGCATTCCCGACAATTGTTGACGTGAATTTTACGGCAAATCTTGAAGCCTTGCTTGACGGCGTGGAAGAAGGAAACGTGAAATGGAAAACCATCATCGAGAACTTTTACCCTGATCTGGACAAGGCAGTCGTGCAGGCGGAAAAGGACCTGTCTCAGGTAAAGGTCGCCGATGAGGAGTCAGATGAAGTTTGCGAGAAGTGCGGCCGCAAGATGGTGATCAAATATGGCAACAAAGGAAAATTCCTGGCATGTCCCGGGTTCCCTGAGTGTCAGAATGCAAAGCCTTATTATGAGAAGACCGGCGTGACCTGCCCCAAATGTGGCAAGGACGTTGTGATCAAGAGAACCCAAAAGGGCAGAAGATATTACGGCTGCATCGGGAATCCTGAGTGCGATTTTATGGTCTGGAACAAGCCCTCCGGAGAGAAATGTCCAAAGTGCGGCAATGCGTTATTGGAAAAGGGAAATCGACTAGTCTGCGCAGATGAAAAATGTGGCTATAGTATTCTGAAAATTCAAAAAGATACTGAAAAAATTTAATAAATTCAAAAAATTATCATTGTAAACGGTAATTTTTTGTGATAAACTATAAGGGAGCTCGAAAAAAGCTCCCTTTTTGCGTGCTAAAAAAGGGCATTTTACGATGAATTGGAGGAAATCGGAATGAGTAGCGTACAACTTCTTGATAAAACCAGAAAAATCGGAAAACTTTTACACAATAACAACTCCAGCAAGGTAGTTTTTAACGATATCTGTAACGTTATGAAGGAGATCTTGAACAGCAACGTGCTTGTGATCAGCAAGAAAGGTAAGGTTCTGGGTATTGGAGAATGTGAAGGAACGGATACCATCACGGAGCTCCTTGGAGACTGCGTCGGGGAATTTATTGATTCAATGCTGAATGAGCGTTTCCTTGGCGTGCTAAGCACGAAGGAGAACGTGAATTTGGAAACCCTGGGATTTGAAATGATTGACGTCAGAAGATACCAGGCCATTATCGCACCGATCGAGATTGCGGGAGAGAGACTTGGAACCCTGTTTATCTATAAGTGTGATGAACAATATGACATTGACGACATCATCCTGTGTGAGTACGGTACGACCGTCGTGGGATTGGAAATGCTCCGCGCCGTGAATGAAGAGAGCTCCGAAGAGAGCCGAAAGATCGCCGTAGTAAAGTCTGCGATCGGAACCTTAAGCTTTTCCGAGATGGAGGCAATCACGCACATTTTTGATGAATTAAACGGCATGGAAGGCATTTTGGTGGCTTCCAAGATTGCTGACCGCGTAGGAATTACGCGATCCGTTATTGTAAACGCCCTTAGAAAGTTTGAGAGTGCCGGCGTCATTGAATCCAGATCCTCCGGCATGAAGGGTACCTACATCAAAGTATTAAATGACGTGGTATTCGAAGAGATTGAGGAATTAAAGCGTAAGAACAAAAGAAGATAAAAGTTCCAAAATTATGACAGGGGGACGTGTCTAGTGACACGTTCCCCTGTCTCTTTGCATATTTTGCAATATTCGGAAAAAGAGGTTGTGTTTTCATTCAGATTTATTATAATATAATAGAGTGGGTGGATTATGCCCGCGTAATGAATATGCACGTATAGACACGTAACGATACGGAGATTGGGATCCGGATAACGTGGAGGAGAAGGGAATGGCAAAAAGTGTTTTGATCTGCGATGACGCGGCGTTTATGAGAATGATGATCAGAGACATTCTCACAAAGAACGGTTTTGTTGTTGCGGGGGAAGCGGAAAACGGAATCAAGGCGATCGAAAAGTATCAGGAAACTCATCCGGACCTGGTGCTTATGGACATCACCATGCCCGAAATGGACGGAATCCAGGCGCTGAAGGAAATCAAAAAAATAAATGAGAACGCGAAGATTGTCATGTGTTCCGCCATGGGACAACAGGCAATGGTGATCGAGTCCATTCAAGCCGGTGCGCGTGATTTTATCGTTAAACCCTTCCAGGCGGACCGAGTGATCGAGGCTGTCCGGAAAGTCCTGGAGTAAGGCATGGAACAGATCAAAAAGAAAATACTTGTTGTGGATGATTCAGCGCTGATGCGAAGAGTGCTCAGCGACCTCATTAACAGCGACAAGAGATTTCAAGTGGTTGCAAAAGCGGCAAATGGCATGGAAGCCTTTGACCTTTTGAGCCGGGAAAACTATGACGGCGTCGTTCTGGACCTGAACATGCCTAAGATGAACGGGCTTGAGCTCCTTGCAGAGCTCCGGAAGTTTCGGATCGCAGCCAGAGTAATGATCGCCAGCACGGATTCCGCGGAGGGCGCAAAGGTCACAATGGACGCGCTGGAACTCGGGGCGCTGGATTTCATCCAGAAGCCGGGATCTTCCCTGGAATGCCGGGGTGAGGATTTTGCGGAAAGCTTTCTGGGAATTTTGTATGCAGTGACTTGCGGAAAGCTTCCGACGTATGATAAACCTCCGGTGCCTTACGCATCTCCCGCAAAGCGCGTGCCGGCAAAGAGCACGCCGCAGAGGGCCGTTGGCGCAAGGAGAATCAAAAAGCTTGTCGCGATCGCCAGTTCTACAGGCGGACCGAAGGCGCTTCAAAGCATCCTGTCGCCCCTTCCCAAGGATTTGGATGCGCCGATTGTTTTGGTACAACACATGCCGAAGGGATTTACAACGTCTTTTGCCGAGAGACTGAATGAAGCCTGTGAGCTAAACGTTCGTGAGGCAGCTGACGGGGAAGAACTTGAAAAAGGTACGGTCTACGTCGCCATGGGCGGCAGGCATCTGAACATTGAACAAAACGTCAACGGAAATTGCGTGATCCGCTATTCGGACGAACCTCTTCGGGAGGGAGTCAGGCCCAGTGCCAATTATTTGTTTGAATCCCTTGCAAAGACGGAAAAGCTTGACTTGACCTGCGTCGTGCTCACCGGCATGGGATCTGACGGTACGGATGGAATCCGCACTCTAAAAGATAAGAAAGAAGTTTACGTGATAACACAGGACTGTGAGAGCTGCGTAGTCTACGGAATGCCAAAAAGCATCGTTAATGCCGGGCTTTCCGACAAAACGCTTCCGCTGGATGCGATTGCCAATTCCATAGAAGACAGGGTTGGACGACTTACGTAGTTAGAACGGAGGAAGATATGGACGTTAGTCAGTATCTTGACATGTTTCTGGATGAGACAAAGGAGCATCTTCAAAATCTGAGCGATCAGATCATGCGACTGGAGGAAAATCCAGAGGATGCAGACGTGATCAATGAGATCTTTCGGGCTGCCCATACCTTAAAGGGAATGGCCGGAACTATGGGCTTCACGCGCATGCAGACGCTGACCCACGACATGGAAAATGTTTTTTCCGAAGTGAGAAGCGGTAAGCTGAAGGTAAATTCCCAGATCATCGACGTGTTTTTTAGCTGTCTTGACGCATTGGATGAATACGTTCAAAACATTCAAAACACCTCCAGCGAAGGCGAGAATGACAATCCTGAACTGATTCAAAGATTAAACGCTTGTCTGAGCGGTTCTGCGGAAGCACCCGCAGCAGAAGAAAAGAAAGCTGCGGAAGCGGTTCCCGCAAAAGAACCGGAGAAGCCCTCAGCTCCTGCGGGAAAATGGGATGAAATTGAATTAAATGACGCCATAAAGCAAGCAATCAGGGAAGCCAGGGCTGAAGGTGATGAATGTTATGGATTGAACGTAGTAATCCAGGAAAAATGCCTTTTGAAAGCAGCGAGAGCATTCCTTGTGCTCCGCACCGTGAGCGAAAAAGGAGAGATCATTGCCTCGAGTCCCAGCACGCAGGACATTGAAGACGAAAGATTTGACAGGGACTTCACTTTGATCGTGATCTCCCGGCTTACTCTGGATGAACTTCTCAAGGCAGCCGGCAACATATCCGAGATCGAGTGCGTGACCGGCGCCGTATTGAATTCGAATCAACAAAATAAAAAGGAAGAGGTAAGTGGATCGGCGGAAAAGGAAGAGGCTCAGGAACCCTTGAAGCCTGCAGCCGCTCCGGCAAACGAATCTCTTGCTCCGAAGGCCGCCGCTGAGGCAAAACCTGTCAGCGAGGAAGCCAAACAGCCGGAAAAGAAATCCGTCAGCGTTGGAAAACATCTTGGAAACAAGACAATCCGCGTGGACATCGAAAAGCTTGACGAGCTGATGAATCTCGTCAGCGAATTGATCATTGCGAAGAATTCCATTGTTTCTGCCACGCAAAATGGTCAGAACCAGACAAAAAACGGCATAAAGGATAACATAGAGTATTTGGAACGCGTCACGACAAATCTTCATGAATCCGTCATGAAGGTGCGCATGGTTCCCATTGAGACCGTGACCAACAAGTTCCCCCGCATGATCCGCGACATCTCCAAAAAGCTTGACAAGAGGATGGAGCTTTATATGACAGGCGAGGATACGGAGCTTGACAGAACGGTCGTGGACGAGCTGGGAGATCCGCTGATGCATCTTCTTCGCAATTCTGCAGACCACGGCCTGGAGACGGAGGACGTGCGCATAAGGCGCGGCAAGAATCCCATCGGTTCCATCTTCCTGGAGGCCGCACAGGTCGGCAATAACGTCGTGATCGAAGTGAGGGATGACGGAAATGGAATCGACGTCGAGGCGGTGAAAAAGAAAGCTCTTGAGAGAGGCACGATCACGCCGGAGCAGGCAGAGACCATGTCGGAAAAGGAAATCATCGATCTGCTCTTTTTGCCCAGTTTTTCAACGGCAAAGCAGGTGACAGACGTTTCGGGACGCGGCGTGGGACTTGACGTGGTAAAGGCCAAGATCGAATCTCTTAGCGGAGAGGTAGAAGTAAGGAGTAAGCTTGGGGAAGGAAGCAGCTGGATCATTAGACTTCCCATGACGCTGGCCATCATACAAACGCTCATGGTTGAAGTGGGCGGCGAGAAATATGCCATTCCGCTGAGCTCCATTCAAAGCATAGAAACCATTCATTATGCTGATTTGAAATCGGTCCAGAACAAGCAGGTAATTAATCTCCGGGGGA
This sequence comes from Acetatifactor sp., assembly GCA_024693365.1. GTDB lineage: Bacteria > Bacillota > Clostridia > Lachnospirales > Lachnospiraceae > Acetatifactor. The sequence continues at coordinate 12,079 of JAILLF010000036.1, forward strand.
TCGTGATGCCCATTGTCAGCCTCTTTGACGTACTCGAGGTGGAAGGAACGAGAATCCCTGAGGAAGAGATGACCGTCGTGGTTGTAAGGAAGGGCGACAGATACGCCGGACTGGTGATTGACAGACTGATCGGTCAACTGGAAATCGTGATCAAGCCGCTCGGAAAATACAGCAAACAGTGTAAATACGTTAGTGGCGCAACCATTTTGGGCGACGGAGAAGTAGCGCTGATACTTGATGCAAACGCGCTGATTTAATGAGAGGCGGAGGAGGAGCGACATGGCAGACAAAGACATGACCCAGGCGGACACAAGTCAGTACGTCGTGATCCGCCTTGGAAAAGAGCAATATGGCATTGACGTCCAATACGTGGAAAATATCGTGAGAATGCAAAAGATTACCAGGATCCCCAAGATGCCAAAGTATTTGACCGGGATCATCAATCTTCGCGGAGAGGTGCTCCCCGTGATGAGCATTCGCATAAAGATGGGACTGGAAAAAGACGTTTATGAGAAGAAGACCAGGATTATCGTCTTGAAGACCCAAACGGAGGGGAATCTTGGCGTGATCGTGGATGAGGTGAAGGAAGTTGTAACCCTCGAAAGCACGCAGGTGGACGGCGTGGACGACTTGAAGCTGGATGGCAAGGCATTTGTCTCCGGCGTTGGAAAACGGGATAACGGTGACCTGATATCACTTTTGGATCTAAGCGTGATCACTTTGGAGGAAAACGTTTAAGCCATTAGGAATGTTGCGGGAGATGATGGCATGGGAAATATCAGTTTGGAGAAAATCTCGGACGTCTATTATGACGTGCTAAAGGAAATCGGAAACATTGGAGCGGGAAATGCCATGACGGCTCTTGCACAGATGATTCAGTGCAAGGTGGACATGCGCGTACCGTGCGTGCGGCTTCTGGAGTTCAAGGACGTGGGCACCATTATGGGCGGGGAAGAACAGATCATGGCCTGCGTGCTCTTAGGCGTGGATGGCGAAGTGTCTGGAACAATGATGTTCCTGATCGAAAAAACGCATGCAAAGCATTTGGTTCAAAAGATCATGGGACAGTCATCTGCCGTGGACGAGGATTTTACGGAAATGGAACAGTCCGCGCTGATGGAGGTTGGAAACATTATTACCGGCGCTTACTTAAACGCACTTGCTTCCTTTACGGGGATGAAGATCATTTCAATGCCGCCGCAAATGACGGTGGACATGGCAGGAGCCATTCTGAGCGTTCCGGCGATTGAGTTTGGAATGCTGGGGGACAAGCTTCTGCTGATCCAGACTCAGTTTTTTGATGAAATTGAGATCAATGGATATTTTCTGTTGATTCCCGCCCTGGATTCCTACGTAAAGATCATTGGTTCGTTAGGTCTTCCCGTGGACGGGCTAATTGAGGAATAGGATCATATAAACTAGTTTGAGCGACGGAAAGAAACGACGGAAATTGGGGAAAAGCCGATGAGCGAAATTATCAAAGTGGGAATGGCTGATCTGAAAATAGCCTCTCCCCCTGACGGTCTGATCACCATGGGACTTGGATCCTGCGTTGCGGTAGCGCTTCGTGATCCGATCACCAAGATCGGCGGAATGGTGCACGTCATGTTGCCGGATTCCACCGCCATTCGGGGAGATCATTCAAACCCCGCGAAATTTGCAGATACGGGCATTGCGGAATTGATCGGTCTAATGGAGGCGAAGGGGGCCAAAAGAACAAGATTAACGGCAAAATTAGCCGGCGGAGCCACCATGTTTGCCGTCTCCGGCAAGAGTGACTGGGGATTGATCGGCAAGAGAAACGTGGAGAGTTGCAGAAAAGTATTGGCTGAGTTGCGAATTCCCGTGCTTTCTGAAAGCACGGGTGAGAATTATGGAAGAACCGTGACGTTTTACCCTGAGACGGGAGAATATCACGTGAAGGCAGTGGGAAAAGAACTGCTGATCATTTAAGTAACGGCAGAATAAGAAACGCAGGTGTTTTTCATGGATGATACGGAAAGAAAAAAACTTTTAGATGAATATGGTGCCACAAAATCTCCGAAGCTGCGCGAGCAAATTATCATCGAGTATGCGCAATTGGTGAAACTGGTCGCGGGACGGCTTTCCATGTATCTCGGATACAACGTGGAATATGATGATTTGGTCAGCTATGGGATATTTGGCTTGATTGATGCCATTGATAAATTTGATTATCAAGGAGACGTGAAATTTGAGACCTATGCGAGCCTTCGCATCCGCGGTGCTATTCTGGATCACATCCGCAAGCTCGACTGGATCCCAAGAACCGTCAGGCAGCGCCAAAAGAAGATGAGCATGGTGGAGAAGGCGCTCGAACAGGCAATGGGAAGAACGGCCACGGATGAAGAGATGGCAAACGCGCTTGGCATCAGCATGGAGGAATATCATGAGTGGCAGTCCCAGATGAAAGTGACGGGACTGGTCTCCCTGAATGAATACATGGAGCAGGGAAGTGACGTCAGCCAGGATTACGGTCAGGGAACGACAGCCAGGTTCGACAGCCCGGAAGAGAGCTATGAAAAAAAAGAATTGACGCAAGCCTTAAGCGAAGCCATGGAGTTATTATCCGAAAAGGAACAAAAGGTGATTACTCTCTATTATTTCGAGGAACTGACGCTGAAAGAGATCAGCAACGTCTTGGACGTTTCGGTTTCCAGAGTTTCACAGCTACATACCCGCGCACTGCAGAAAATGAGAACTAAAATGGGTAATTACATGGGGATCCTGTTTAAGATTTGACAGAAAATATTTAGGAGCGAGCTAAAATGGACGGAATCATTATCATGGAAGTTGTACTGTTGATCGTAAGCGTCATCTGCTTTGTGGTGAGTTTTCTCATCCCGGAGAAGAAACCGGAGGGGAGCGGAATAGACCAGGAACTGGCAAAGCAGGAAGTTCACGAAATGATGGAAAAGGAGGCGGAAGCACTCAGGGAGCCAATCCAGAACATGGCTTCGGAGTATACAAATTATGCCATCAACAATGCATTGACAAAGCTGGATGACGTGACGAATGAGAAGACGTTTGAGCTTACCAGCTATTCAGACACGGTGATGCGTGAGCTGAAGAAGGAAGAGGAAGAAGTCGTACTTCTGCACCAGGCGGTGAGAGAAGAGCGTGAGAATCTGCAAAAGACCGTGAAGGAAGAACGTGAGAGTCTGCAAAAGACCGTTACGGCAGCCGGCAAGGCGGCGAAAGTCATGCGCGAGAGTGTTGAAAAGATACGTGCCATGCGTCCAGTCGAAGTTTCTTATGGGGCAGGAAGCGTAAAAATTGCGCCGATGGCATCCAAGGTGAGCGAGAAGAGCGAGAAAAAGCAGGCGAAATGACTGGAAACGTAATACGAGAATAATAAAAGACGCAGGTTTGAAAAATGCAAAAAGATAAAAACGCTTTAATGAAATACTATTTAAGAGGACTGGGAACCGGGCTTGCCGTAGCAGTGATCTTGCTCGGAATTTCAGGCGTAAATGCTAAGACTTTAGGAAATCAGGAAAAAGGCCCGGGCGAAGTCGGCCAAGCTTCCGTAAGCGATGAATCAAAGGCAGGAAAAGAATCCGAAACAATTGAAAGCTCTGGGAATGTGGAAACAAGTGAAGCAATCGAAAGCTCTGAGACAGTGGAAACGGCGGAAACAAGCGAAGCAATCGAAAGCTCCGAGAGTGTGGAAACAAGCGAAGCAATCGAAAGCTCTGAGACAGTGGAAATAGTGGAAACAAGTGAAGTGATCGAATCTTCGGAAAGCGTGACCACGTCAGAGACGAAGGAAGTCCATGGAGGCATTCAGCCGAGCGAAGCTGCCGATGGGGATTTCACCCTCACCGTCCAAAGAGGATACAGCTCCTGGACTGTGGCTAAAATTCTTGCAGAAGCAGGAATCGTAGGCGACGCCAAGACCTATGACGCATATCTATGCAGTCACGGATATGACAAGCGGATCAGCGTCGGAACCTTTATCATTCCGGAAGGAAGCTCTGATGAAGAGATTGCAAAAATTATTACCGGAACAAAATAGACTTCAAAAAAAACAAAAAATACGTAAAAACATAGAAAACCCCTTGCACAAGGGGTTTTCTTATGTTATAATCGTGCCGTTGCAAAATATGCACGCTGCTTTATTTGTGGGTGGTGCGTTCCTTAAGAACGTAGCCCGCAGAGTTTGGAAAAGCCTTGTAACGCGGGCATTTCCGGTAAAAGCTAAGCGGAAGAAAAACCAAATGGAGGTAAGAAAAATGAGCGTTATTTCTATGAAGCAGTTACTTGAAGCAGGTGTTCACTTTGGACATCAGACCAGAAGATGGAACCCTAAGATGGCTCCTTACATCTTCACCGAGAGAAATGGTATCCACATCATCGATCTTCAGAAGTCCGTAGGCAAGGTTGACGAGGCTTACAAGGCAATTTCCGAGATCGCTGCACAGGGCGGCACCATTCTTTTCGTTGGTACCAAGAAGCAGGCACAGGATGCAGTTAAGACCGAAGCTGAGCGTTGCGGCATGTACTACGTTAACGAGAGATGGCTCGGCGGCATGCTGACCAACTTCAAGACCATCCAGTCCCGTATCGCCAGACTTCACAAGATCGAGACCATGTCTGAGGACGGCACCTTTGACGTACTTCCCAAGAAGGAAGTTATCCAGCTGAAGAAGGAGTGGGAGAAGCTCGAGAAGAACCTTGGCGGTATCAAGAACATGACCAGAATTCCCGATGCCATCTTTGTTGTAGATCCCAAGAAGGAGAAGATCTGCGTACAGGAGGCTCACGCACTTGGCATTACCCTGATCGGTATCGGCGACACCAACTGCGATCCCGAAGAGCTTGACTATATCATTCCCGGTAATGACGATGCAATCAGAGCCGTTAAGCTGATTGTTTCCAAGATGGCTGACGCAGTGATCGAGGCTAATCAGGGCGAGGCAGTTTACGCAGCAGAAGACGTTGCTACCGAAGCTACCGACATCGAAGAGGTTGCAGCTGACGAGCAGTAATTTAGATTAATTCAGAAAGGTGGATACAGATATGGCAGAGATTACCGCATCCATGGTAAAAGAGTTGCGTGAAGTTACCGGCGCAGGCATGATGGATTGTAAGAAGGCACTCACCAAGACAAACGGAAATTTTGATGAGGCCGTTGAAGAACTGAGAAAGAGCGGCGCGGCTAAGGCTGAGAAGAAGGCTGCACGCATTGCTGCAGAAGGCATCACCAAGGTTGCTACCGATGGTGACAAGATTGCTGCAGTCGTAGAGGTTAACTCTGAGACCGACTTTGTTGCAAAGAACGAGAAGTTCCAGGATTACGTTGCACTGGTTGCTAAGCAGGCAGTAAAGACCAATTCCAAGAGCATCGAGGAGTTCCTCGCTGAGCCTTGGATCGATGATGCATCCAAGACCGTTAACGAGGCTCTTGTAGAGATGATCGCAGTAATCGGCGAGAAGCTGAGCATTCGTCGTTTCGAGAAGGTAGAAGCTAAGAATGGCTGCGTAGTGACTTACGTTCACGGCGGCGGAAGAATTTCCGTTGTTGTTGAGGGCGAAACCGCTAACGTAAATGATGCCGTTAAGGAAGCTCTTGTAAACATTGCAATGCAGATCGCTGCAATGAATCCTCAGTACGTAAGCAGAGATGACATCTCCGCTGATGAGATGGCAAAGCTTCGTGAGATCACGATCGAGAGCGCTCTGAATGATCCCGCATCCCTTCCCAAGCCCATCCTTCAGAAGCTGATCGATGAGGCAGTTGCAAACAAGACCTGGAGCGACGAGGACATCGCAATCTACGAAGAGAAGAAGAGCAACATGAACTTCCTGTTCAACTTCCTTTCCAAGGAGGCTACCGCTACTCTTGCACAGGCTGCACTTGCAAAGAAGGAAACTTACGTAGCTGACAAGATCTTTGCTGGTCTTGTTGAGGGTCGTATTTCCAAGCACGTTAAAGAAATCTGCCTGATGGATCAGGTTTACGTTAAGGCTGAGGATGGCAAGCAGACCGTGGCAGCTTACCTGAAGTCCGTAGCGGCTGACCTGAAGATCGCTAAGTACGTTCGCTTTGAGACCGGTGAAGGTCTTGAAAAGAAGAGCGAGGACTTTGCTGCAGAAGTTGCTGCACAGCTGAAGTAATCGAAAGAAATGAAAATGAAAACCTCTTGTATCCAATCGGATGCAAGAGGTTTTTTTAATGCTTTATTTTCCTGCGACAAGAACCCATGTCTTGAACCACTTGAGATACTTTTGGGCGAAATCTAATTCCACGGGCTGACCGGCCAGCACGGGATAGAAGAGGCAGAAGAGCCCAAAGACCAAAATGCCGTAGGTGATCAAAATGGTAAGGTATGCTTTCTTGGAAAGGACTTCCTTAAGGTTCCGGAAGGAGTAACCGATCATCAGCACCAGGAAGACAACGCTGGGGAAATAATGATAAATGAAGGTTAATCTCGTTACCAGTACCCAAGGGAGATATTGGCTTAAATATCCAATGATCAGGAACAAGGCGCGCCTGTCTTTCTTTCGGATGAACAAATATATTACGTAGACCAGGGCTGGAAGACCAACCCACCAAACAAAGGGATTTCCAAAGGAACTAATGCCTTCCCGCAACGTATCGCTCAGCTTACCGGAATAATACCAGATGGGGCGAACAATAAACGGCCATTCATAAAACGGGGATGCAAAGTAATGCGTTGCTTCGAGTTTACTGTGATAGGAAAACATGGTTTCCTGATTTTTAATGGCGCGTTGGATAAGGCCATTTCCCCAGGAATCTCTGAAGGGAATATAACTAAGCAAGTAAATGATCAGGGGGATCACGACAAAGAAAATGATGCAGCAACCGACGATTTTTAGGATTTTCTTGCCAACGTCACTACGGAAATATTTAGTCTTAAAAGGTTTAACCGCACGGAACGTCTTTGCCCCTGAACTTTTTAGGACCACGCTGCCCAAGTGAAGGAAGAACAAAATGCCCATGCCAATCCCTGCATATACGCCAGTCCATTTGCTTGCAATGCCTAGGCTCATCGATAATCCGCAAAATCCAAGAGCAAGCAAGAGTTTTTTGAGCGGCGTTGCAGTAAAGTCGGAAGACAAATAGGTAAACAAGAAATAATACATGCACAGGATAAAAAAGACGATGTAAACGTCAATGGTTGCAATCCTGGTCTGGGCGAAATGCATAAAGTCAAAAGCAAAGATCCAACAGGTTAGGGCAGCTGCCGGCGTATTGCCGGTCAGCTTTTTCGCAAATACGTACAGGATGGGCAACATCGCAATTCCAAAAAGCGTGCCAATGATTCTCCAACCGAAAGGATTCATGCCAAAGATTGTAATTCCGACGGAAATCAGGATCTTGCCAAGAGGTGGATGCGTATTTTCGTAGCTGTACCAGCCATGAAGAAATTCATATGCGGTTCTGGCATGATAAATCTCATCGAAATAAGTACTGTTCCGGAAGCTGAATTTCTCAGGATAAAGGTTGGCTTCATCGAATAGCGCCGGATACTCCGAGGCGTTAACGGGGCTGACGGGATTGCCCTCGGAATCAAGAAATACAAGTTCTAACAGACGGGCGTCGGAGGACTGCGGCGTCATGACTATCTTTGAGGTGGCTGCTGGCAGATCCAATGTTTTCCAACAAAATACCGTATCAAATTTTAGCTGCTGGGCAGCAACAGGTTGATCTTCATCATTCGTTTCGCATTGGAATGCATATTTTTGCTCATGCCAAGGAGCTTCATAATAGGAGACGGCCGTGACTTCTTTTGGAAATTCAAACGTCATGGAAACGCCTTTGGTTGTCTCGTACAGAGATTGGGGTGCAGCTAATTCTCCAAGATCCCGAAGGGCAAAGCAGGAGTAAATGATAGTAATAATGATAACAAGGATCAAGTCGAGCTTAGTCATTCGCATTTCGGAAGCTGTGATTTTTATGGGAGAGCAGCTCTTTCGGAATGCATTCACTTCCGGCAAGGCTGGCATTTCTTTTGTTGATTGCAGCCGGATCATTAGATAATAAAAGCAAAGAGCGGCAACCGTCGTAAGAATGCCGGTGATCTTAAGGGCGGGCGCGGATGCGTCATAATTTTGGGCGTTATAATAATATAGAACGTGGGCTACGTTGACGTAATGCAGGACGCAGATGGCGATAAAAACGGCAGGGAACAGAAAACGAAGCGTCGGCGTGAGCTCGTAGACCTGCGTGTTATCGTCCTTTCCTTTTCCTGCTTTGTTCGCCGGAACGTAACTGATCTGTCTTGAGGCAAATCCCATGTAACCAAAGATCATCAAGGGGATGATCGGGTATAAATAACGCTCGTGCATGCGAACGGAGAACGTAAACATGGTCAGGATTAAAAATGCTCCGGTGATGAAATATTTTTGAGTAAGCGTACGGAGACGAAGCCCAAGAACCAAAGAAAATGAGGCGGCAAGCACAATGGCAACGTAACCCCAGGTTTGACATGGAATCCCCATGAACTTGGTGGTCTGCGGATACCAATTGAGACCGACGCCGGCCCAGAAATTATAAGCGTTTACGGATGCGTAGGGATAAGAGCCAAGGGTGTCAAAGTATCTTGAAAATACGTTCCCCAAGCCAAAAGGCATGGCAATCAAAACGGTCATGACCAAGGTTAAGGCCCCGTAGGCAATCGCCCTTGAAAACATGCGAAATGAAAAGCTGCCGCGGTAAACGTAATGAATAAATCCGAGAATCAAAACTGGTGTGAAAATTAACGTCTGCGGCTTTAATAAAACGCCTAATCCGAAGACAATCATCGCGGGCAGTAGGCGAAGCTTTTCCAAAAAGAGAAAGCAAACAACCAAAAACAGCGTAAATACGGAATCAACCTGGCCCCACAGACAGCTATTTAAGATGACAACGGGCTGGAATAGATACAGGGCTGACAAAAGCAGTGCGGTGCCCAGACCAACACGCTTTACGCCGACCTTGTAGATCAGATAACCAATCAATACGTCGGAGATGATTGCCGGACTCTTTAACAAAACCAGGTGAAGAGGGGAAAGATTCAGTAAGCCAAAGGCTCTCTTGACAATTCCAATCACGTACAGGAAATATAAATATAAAGGTGGATAGTCAGAAAAATAATCATCCGCATAAAAATGGGCCGGTCCCATGGTTGCCATTCTGTCAGACCATGCGGAAAAACAATTTACGTCGACGTCAAAACCGCCGTAGGAGCTTGCGACGACAACGCGAAGCACAAAAGCAAACAAGAAGAAAAGCGGAACCGTCAGATCTCCAATTACGTATTTTTTTCCCTGAAGATCGCGAAGCGCAAGACTCCAGATCACAATTGAAAAAATAAGACTGATCACTATCCATAAAGGCAAGTTGTTCATGACGGCTCCTAACTTCACAAAAAATTCATTTTCCATTTCAAATGGAATTTGCTATAATACTTTAATAGTATAACAGATTTTATGAAAAAGGCAAAGGGCAGGATGAAGGATTTTATAAGGTTTGAAAACGTTAGAAAGGTATATCGCACGGGCGAGGTCGAGATTGAGGCGCTGAAGAACGTCACGTTTACCGTGGGCGAGGGAGAATTCTGTGTGATCGTGGGTGCTTCCGGTGCCGGAAAGACGACGATTCTTAACATTCTTGGCGGCATGGATACCTTGACGGAGGGAAAAGTCCTTTTGGAAGGACAGGACATATCTAAATATGACAAACGGAAACTCACGGAATACAGGCGTTATGACGTGGGTTTTGTATTTCAGTTCTATAATTTGGTTCAAAATCTGACGGCGCTTGAAAACGTGGAGCTTGCAGCGCAAATCTGCAAGAATCCGTTGGACGCGGCTGCAGTTTTGCGTGAGGTGGGACTCTCCGAACGCCGGGCGAACTTCCCTGCACAGCTTTCCGGAGGAGAACAACAGCGCGTGGCAATTGCGAGGGCGCTTGCAAAGAATCCCAAGCTTCTTTTATGCGATGAGCCTACGGGAGCATTGGATTACCAGACGGGAAAAAATATCTTAAAGATCCTGCAGGATACTTGCAGACAGAAAGGAAAAACCGTGATCGTCATTACGCATAATTCCGCACTGTGCGCCATGGCAGACCGCGTGATCACGGTGAAGAGCGGTACGATCATTGACGAGAGGATCAATGAATCTCCCTTAAGCGTTGCAGACATTGAATGGTAATGGAGCATAAGTCATGAAGCATTCCATGATATGGAGGTCTTTACTTCGGGAAATTAAAGGAAGCCTCGGCAGATTCCTTGCCATTTTTGCCATTGTGGCTTTAGGCGTGGGGCTTTTTGCCGGACTAAAGATCACCCAGAAGGATTTTATCGGGTCTACAACTAAATATTATCGCGAAAACGCCTTTTATGATTACAGGATCTTAGGGGAGCTTGGTTTTTCCGAAACCCAGGAAAGGTTCTTTTCAGAATTGCCGGAGGTGGCGGCAGCGGAGGGAACGTTTTCTTTTGATGCGTATTATTCGCTGGAAAATGGCAGTCAGAAGGTTGGACGTTTTCACGGCATCACGAAGGACGTAAATAAGATCATTCTGGTCAGCGGGCGCATGCCTGAAAATGAAAACGAATGCCTTGCGGACGCTTACGTTTGTGGAAAAGGCATTATTGGAAAGAAGATATTGCTTGGCGAGGAAAACTCCGAAAATGATCTCGAAAACTTTAAGACAAAGGAATTTCAAGTCGTTGGAATTGTGAAATCCCCTCTGTATATCCAGTTTGAGCGCGGTAATTCCTCTTTGGGCACTGGCAGCATTGACGCTTTCTTTTATCTTCCCAAAGAAAGCTTTTCTTCTGAGGCGTATACGGAAATCTACGTAAAGTTTCAGCCTGATTTCACCATATATTCGGAAGAATATAAGGCCTGGATCAGCGAAAGGGAAAACGAGTGGAAGGAATACCTTAAGCAGGCCGGCGCACTTCGGCTTGAGGAACTTCCGGACTTGATCCATACGGCCGAGGATAAGCTCGCGCAAAAGCGGGACGATGCCTGGGGTGAACTGGAGGACGCCAGAAAAGAACTCGAATCTGCCAAAAAAGAAATTGCCGACGGGGAAAAAGAGTTGGCAGACGGCAGGCGGGAATTGAATCAAGGCTGGAACGAGCTTACGCAGGCTAAAACGGACCTTGAGAATGGCAAAAAAACGCTTGAGGAAAAAGCGCCGGAGTTGGAAAAAGGGAAAAAACTCCTTGAAGAGGGCAAACAAAAGATCGAAGATAACGAAAAGCTGATCGCGGAAAAAGAAGCAGAGCTTTCTGCAGGGAAAACACAGCTTGACGCCGCGGAGATGACGCTAAAGCTTGGAGAAATGCAATATCAGCTGACCCTGGAAGGTCAGATCAACGAGCAAAAGGAGATTGATTCGACGAAGGAGTCTCTGGACGAGCGGGAGAGAGCGGTAGCAACAAGGGAAGCCTGGGCCAAGACGTTTGGCCTGGAAGCTACTTATGCGGAAGATTTTCGCAAGGAGCGAGAAAGCATTGCCAGGGAACGTGCGGAGCTTGATAAAAAGCTTGCCGATCTTTCCAAAAGGTATCAGGAGAATCTTGCGTTGGGTTCACAACTGGCTAACGGCAGAAAGGAATACGAGGAAAATCTAAAGAAATATGAGGAGGGAGCAAAGGCGCTCCAAGAAGGCAAAAATGCCATTATTCAAGGCAAGAAGGATCTGATCGAGAGCCAAAAAAAGATCGAGCAGGGGGAGTCTGAACTTAAGGAAGGCAGAAAAAAGCTGAAGGAAGCGGAAACAGAGATTGCAGAAGGCGAAAAGACGCTTGGCGAAAAAGAAGTGGAATACGCGGATGGAAAGCGTAAGGTCAAAGAAGGAAAACAGGAATACCTTAACGGCTTTATAAAGTATGAAAGCGCCCTGGAAGAATTTGAGGAGAAGATCGCTGACGCGGAAAAAGAGATCGGCAAGCTAAAGAACCGCTTGGAGAAAGGAGAAGAGCCGGAAGGGTTTCTGCTTGGAAGAAATACGAACATTGGTTACGTATGCTTTGAGAGTGATTCCGCCATCGTCGACGGTATCGCAAACGTCTTTCCCGTCTTTTTCTTCCTGGTAGCCGCACTAATCTGCGTGACGACCATGAACCGCATGGTGGAGGAACAAAGAACGGAGATTGGCGTTTTGAAGGCGCTGGGATATTCAGACGGAAGCATTATGTTTAAGTACCTGTTTTATTCCGGCTCTGCGGCACTGAGCGGCGCGGTTTTTGGTTACTTTGCGGGTACGCACGTGTTTCCCTTTACCATCTGGAAGGTATATGGCATCATGTACTCGGCAGGGGACATTGTTTATGAGTTTGATCCGCATCTTGCGGGAATTTCGCTGGTTGTATCCTTATTGTGCAGCGTGGGGGCAACCTGGCTGTCCTGCAGGAAAGAGCTTTCCGGCAATGCAAGTATTTTAATGCGTCCAAGGGCACCCAAGGCCGGAAAACGCGTTTTTCTTGAATACGTGCCGTTTATTTGGCAGAGGCTTAGCTTCTTGAGAAAGGTTGCGGTTCGCAACGTCGTCCGTTACAAAAAAAGATTTTTCATGATGATCCTTGGAATAGGCGGCTGTACGGCCCTTCTGCTGACGGGCTTTGGATTAAAGGATTCCATAGCGGGCGTAGCCGACGTGCAGTATTCCGAGATCCAGCTGATGGACGTCAGCGTGACCCTGCAAAAAGAGATTTCTGAAGAATTTCTAAATAAACTAAAGAACTTAAAAAGCAAAGGACTTGGAGAATGGCTCGTTTATCAAGAGGGAACGCTTGACCTTGTGACGGAGAAGGGACAAAAGAACGTTACCGTTCTCACCTTTCCGGAAGAACTCACGGAGGAAGGACTATGCAAATTCCTTCACTTGGAAACCGGGAACGGAAAGAAGATTGGCAAGCCGGAAACGGGAGAAGCCGTTGTTACTGACAAAATCGCGGAAATCCTTGGAATAAAGGCGGGAGAGGAGATCATTCTCAGAGATTCCGAGCAAAAGGAACACCGTGTTAAGGTCTCCGGAATTGCCAGAAATCACATTTTTAATTTTGTGTTCCTGGATCAAACGACGTGGGAAGGCTTTGGGGAAAGCTATCAGCCGAAATCCTTATACTTAAAGGTGGCGCCGGGCAGAGACGTCAGCGAGCTGGCACCCAGGGTCATGAAGCTGGACGGCGTGGCCGCGGTTTCCGTGACAAGGGACATGGTAAAGCGTTTCCGTACCATGATGGAGAGCATGAATCTGATCGTAATTCTTGTCACTTCCTGTGCCGCGGGACTGGCGTTTATCGTCTTGTATAACCTGACCAACATTAACGTGACGGAGCGGATCAGGGAGATCGCTACGATCAAGGTGCTGGGATTTTTCCCTTCGGAGACGGCACTCTACGTATTCCGTGAAAACATGGTATTGACCATTTTGGGCGCTTTTGCGGGGCTTGGCATGGGCGTGTGGCTTCATTCCTTTGTCATTCATGAGATTACCGTGGACATGGTTTCCTTTAGCGTCCGCATCTTCGCCGTAAGCTACGTCTATGCCGTGCTGTTGACCGTTTTGTTTGCATTTATGGTCAGTCTGATGATGAACGGAAGGCTTGAAAAAATCAGTATGACGGAGAGCCTAAAAAGTGTCGATTAAGGTGGAAAATAAAAAAGAGTTTCCATTTTGACGGGGGATGATTCCGTGTGAACAATCTGTCACAAATATTTAAAACAACTTTAAGAATATTACAAAATTATGAAGATTTAACGATTTCTCTTTAGGAATTCTTAAGTTGACAAAAGGATGGGCATTTGCCATAATTAAACGCGAAAGGAGCTTTGTGAAAAAAATGAGTTTCCTTTCGCGTTACTAGTTTTTAGAATTCAATCGTGCTTTTTAACTGAAATGCACAAAAGGAGGAAATTGTGTTTCAAAAAAAGAAATGGTTTGTTACGGGAATGGCATTAGCGCTTTCCTTAGGACTTGCAGCATGTACTCCGAAGGGAGCGGACGGCAGTGACGTTGATTCAAAGTCAGGAAAGGCCGCAGTTGAAGAAATTGTTCCCGAGTTCACTTACGTGGCAAAGTTCTCAAGCTTGAGCGAGGACATGGGAAATCTTGAGAACGTGGTGATTTGCGGCGAATACGCATATGCCATGAAATATGATTATAACAATGAAACAAATTCGGACAGCAGTTCCATCGTGAAGTACAAGTTCAATAATGGAAAGTTCGAGAATCCTGAGAAAGTTCTTGGGTTTGGCAACAACGGTTACGCATTAAGCTACTGCGTGGACGAGGCCGGAAACTTGTATTACGTATCAAGGATCTCACCCGAAGCACCGGGAGAGGGCGCGACCGAAGAGCAGATGAATGCTTATTATGAGAGCCTGGATCAGAATTCCAAGTATCATTTGGTAAAGATTGACGCTCAGGGAAATCAGATTTACGACGTTGATTTCACAAACGAAACAAAGAAAAATGATTATTTTTATACGAATCAAATCGTGGCAGACGAGAAGGGCAGGGTTTTCGCAAGCGTAGGCGGCGAAAGCATTTGGACCTTTGACGAGAACGGTAATAAGTCCGGTGAGATCTCCGTAAGCCAGAATGGCTATATCAATTCCATGGGAATCGGTAAGGATCAGAAGTGCTACGTTTCTTACGTGCAGTATGGCGGAGAGGGCGCAACCACCACGTTTACAGAGCTTGACTATGACGGGAAAAAGCTTGGAAAATCCTATGCAAATTATCCGTCCAACAGAGGTTCTTCCGCTTTTACAAAAGGCATTGAAAGTGACATTCTCTGCTATGACGGTATCGGCGTGTATGAGTATTCCATGGAAAAGGAAGAAGCCCAAAAGCTTTTATCCTGGCTGGATTGCGACGTCAACGGGGATCAGGTCACTGCCGTAATTCCTTCCGGCGACGGGAAAATTTATGCGATCACGCGTGATTGGAATGCAAATGAATCGAACCTCATAGAGCTTTCGAAAATGAAGACGGAGGACGTCATCAAGAGAGAGACCGTCAAAGTTGGCACGATCTATCAGAACAACAGCCTGAATTCCAAGATCATCGAGTTTAATAAGAACAATGACGAGTATCGCATCACCGTAAAGGCATACATGGATGAAAATGACTGGAGCGAAAAGTCTTACCAAGACGCAATTGCAAATCTTACCAATGACATTCTCTCCGGCAATGGTCCTGACATTTTGGATCTGTCTAACCTTGACGTAAACAATCTGGCAAAGAAGGGCGTGTTGGAAGACTTGATGCCCTATCTTGAGAAGAGCACGAGACTGAATAAAAATGATTTCTTTGAGAGAATCCTTGACGTTGCCACAATTAACGGATCCCTTGTTTACCTGCCTTCCACGTTTACGCTCAGCACCTTGGCGGCAAAGACTTCACTGGTAGGCGATAAGATGGGTTGGACGCTGGAAGACATGATGAAGCTGCAGGAGGCTTATCCGAAGGCAGAGCTTTTACAGGGCGCAACAAAAGACCTGATCATGCAGATGATGCTGATGCTTGACAAGGAAGCCTTTATTGACGCTGAAAAGAACGAATGTCATTTTGACAGCCAGCAGTTTAAGAACTTATTAAAGTTTGCAAATAAGTTCCCTAAGGAGTATGATTACAGTAACGGATATCAGTTGCCGCCGCTTCTTTTGAAGGACAATCGATTGCTTTTGTCTAATGCCGACATTTACAGCTTTGAAGAAGTTCAGAGCACCTTGGCATATTTTAGCGGTGAGCAGGTGACGTTCATTGGATACCCCAATTCAAAAGGCGGAAACGGATGCATCATGATGCCGAATGAACAATACGGAATTAATGCCAAGTCCTCACACAAGGATGCAGCCTGGGCATTCCTGGAAGACGTCATTGATTCGGAAACGGATGACAACGGATATTTCGGATTCGGATTTTCAACCATGAAATCCAGATATGAAAAGCAGAAGGCAAAAGCCCTTGACGTAAAGCCCATGACGGATGAAAATGGAGAGGTGATCACGGACGAAAACGGTAATCCGGTTTACGAAGGCGTAGGCGGCGGTTATACCATGGTAGGTGAGAATGGCGAAGAGTGGAATTACGTCTACAAACCTGTTACGGAAGAAGATTGCGCAATCGTTGAGAAGCTTCTTGCCGGTGCAACCGTAGTCGACGTGAACATGGACGAGGAACTGGGTAAAATCATCACGGAAGAAGCACAAGCGTATTTTGATGGCGCAAAGAGTCTGGACGACGTTGCAAACGTGATCCAGAATCGTGCCAACCTGTACCTGAAAGAAAATAATTAAGATTCGAGGAGTCGTTTTGGACAAGAAGGTTAAATTATCAAAAGCAAATACGAATTCCGAGGAAACAGTAAAAAAGGTTAAACCTCCAAAGAGAAACAGCAAACGTTTTCGTAAGCTGAAATTCAAGTCGGGTTTATTCATCGCTCCCAGTTTTCTGGGAGTGATGGCCTTTTTCCTAATTCCCTTTTGCGTTATCATTTATTATTCCGTTTTAGACAATCCCATTAGTGCAAACTACGTGGGATTTGAGAATTTTAAAAACGTTGCAAAGAATGAAGCGTTTATGACTGCGGTCAAGAACACGGCAACCTTTTCGGCCATAGCCGTGCCTTTGGCCGTGGTTTTAAGTCTGATTCTTGCGATGGTATTGGATCTCAACATTCCCTTCAGAAGCCAGTTCAGAACCTTTTTCTTAAGCCCCATGATGGTTCCGGTGGCTTCCATTGTATTGATATGGCAGGTTCTGTTTCACAATAACGGCGCGGTCAATGACGTGATCATGAAATTCGGCGCTGACAGGATCGACTGGTTCAAATCCGACCAGGCAATCATTGTCATTGTCATCCTGTTCCTGTGGAAAAACCTTGGATATAACATGATCCTGTTTATGGCGGCACTAGCCAGCATTCCCAAGGACATTCTCGAGGTTGCGAGGCTTGAGAGTGCGAATCCAATCCAGACGTTTTTCTACGTGAAGACCAGATATCTTTCGTCTACGGTATTGTTTGTAACGATCATGTCTTTGATCAGTTCCTTCAAGATATTCCGTGAAATCTACCTCTTGACGACGGATTATCCTTATCCGACCTTGTACATGCTGCAGCATTACATGAACAACAAATTCAAGAAGCTGGACTATCAGGCACTTTCTGCCGGCGCGATTATGATGTCGATCGTCATGATCCTGATCATAGGCCTTCTGTTTATAGTGGAAGAACGCTTCGGAAAGGACGTGGAGGGCTAACGCATGGAAGACTTTAGAAAAAAAGACGTCCTGTCCGAAGAAATTTTATATCTGGGAACGGAACCCAAAAAGAAAAAGCCCCAAAAGAATTACAGTCAGGAAGTGCTCCGGAAGATGGACAAGAGGGCGGCGAGGGCAAGAAAGCTTTTCCGGTTCATCAAGATTTCGATCGCAACGATTATAGCTGCATTTTTCGCAATCATGTTTTTGATGCCGATCGTTTTGACCATATCCAATTCCTTTATGGCATCTTCGGAGATTGCATCCAACTACGGTACGGTGTTTGCCACCAATTCCAACGGAGGAAAGGTATACATATCTGAAAAGGTAAACCTGAAATTCATTCCGGACATGGTATCCTTTAGCCAGTATTCAACAGTCCTTTTTAAGAGTCCGGAATACTTGCTGAAATTCTGGAATTCGGTGATTCTGGTAGGCCCCATCGTTTTGTTCCAGCTGATCGTGGCAACGCTTGCGTCCTATGGATTTGCCAGGTACACGGGGAAAATACGGGCGATCATCTTTTTCTCCTATGTGATACTGATGCTGATGCCCTATCAGGTAACGCTTGTGCCGAACTACCTGGTGAGCAGTTGGTTAAAGATTCTGGATACCTATTGGGCAATCTGGTTGCCTGGCATATTCTCGCCATTTGCCGTTTTCCTTCTGACAAAGTTTATGAAGAGAATCCCGGAATCCATGATTGAAGCCGCGCAGATTGACGGCGCGGGTGAATGGCAGATCTACCGGAGAATTTGCCTTCCTCTTTGCAAGGGCGCCATTTGCTCTGCTGCGATACTTGTGTTTATCGATTACTGGAACATGGTAGAACAGCCCCTGATCCTTTTGGCTGACGGTGAAAAGCATCCACTTTCCGTGTTCCTTAGCAAGATCAACAGCGGCGAAGTCGGTTTGGCGTTTGCAGTTGCAACGATTTACATGGTACCGACCCTCTTGGTGTTCCTCTACGGAGAAGAGTATCTCGTGGACGGCATTACCTACCAGGGCGGCGTAAAGGGTTAATTTATAAAATGAGTATTATTGATATAAAGGAGAAGAACAATGAACGAGAACCGCAGTAAGAGAAGAGAATGGGTAAAGACGGCAGCGATTGTATTTTTATCGATCCTGCTGGTATTGACTTTCTTTTCTCAGACCATTCTGAATCACTCCCTTCCGGAGGTGGCGACGAAATTTGTGCAAAACGGATCCATCACTTCCAAGATTCGCGGATCAGGAACCGTAGAGAGCGGAGACCCCTACGTGGTGGAAGCAGATTCAAAATACATTGGCAGAAAGGTGGCCGGCATCAATTTCCGTGAAGGCGACAAGGTTCAGAAGGGCGACGTGCTGTTAACCCTGGCTGAGGGCGACGGAACGGAATTGGAAGAAGCAAAGTCTGCTCTGAAAACGGATGAAGCCTCCGTTGATACTGCGCAGAAGGCGTTAAAGGATGCGCAGAGCGATTATGACGAGACAGTCTTAAAGGATAAGATCTCCGCACAGGACATAAAGAATCTGGCAACCTATCGCACCCAAATTAATGACCTGCGCACTTCCCTACAGGCTGCAATGGACAGACAAAAGCCATACAATGATGCCGTTGCCCAGCTCACAAAGGCAATTGAGGACAGCATGGCACAGAAGACTTACGAGGAGCAGCAAAATGAGTATGCAAATACGAGGGTGACCATCGCTGAAACGGCGCTTCCTCTTGCGGAAACAGCCCGCGACGACGCTGCCGGTGCCGTAACGGTGGCAGAAGGAACCGTAAAGGACATAGAGACGGAAAGTGAAACGCTGGAGGCTGATTATCTGCTTACGCCGGAGAATTATCCGGACATTGAAGAGAAGAGGGCTGACATAACCTCTCGCCTGGCGGCTGCTAACAAGACCTTAGAGGAGAAGAAAACGGCACTTACAAAGGCCGAAGAGAATTTGAAAAAAGCGCAGGATGAACTGCAGGCATCAACCGACGCAAAGGAAGCAAGAAATGCAAGTCCTTTGATCAATAACATCGACAAGGCAATCTCAGATTACACGATCCAGAAGCATGCCAACCAAAGTCAGGCGGATACCATTCAAAAAGAGATCGATCAGATCCAGGGGCAGATTGACGAGCTCATGAATAAGAATGACAACATTGCAAAGCTTCAAGGCAAGCAGGATGCCATAGACACTGCGAAAAAGGATCTGAACGCCGCAAAACAGAGCGTTGCAGACGCAAAAAAGAAAATTGAAGAGCTCTCCGGTGAGAATGGCGGTGCTGAGATCACGGCTGATATTTCCGGTACGATCACTACCATTAACGTTACCAGCGGTAAGAAGATCGATAATAAGGAAATTATGGTCCTTCAGCCCGAAGGCATGGGATTCTATTTTACCTTGAAGGTTCCAAACGAGCAGGCAAAACTGGTATCCGTCGGAGATAAGGCAACGCTTGTCAATTCCTGGTATTACAGTGACATGGACATTACCCTGAAGTCCATCAAGCCTGATAAGCAGGATCCTGCAAAGACTAAGGTCTTGACGTTCTCCGTTGCAGGTGATTCCGTCATGGTTGGACAGAATTTAAACATTTCCGTAGGACAGCGCAGCCAGGAATATGATTGCATTATTCCAAAGAGTGCGCTCAGAAATGACATTAACGGGGACTACGTCCTGATCATTGAATCGAAGAGCACGCCTCTTGGAAATCGTTACATAGCAAGGCGCGTAGACATTCAGATTCTTGCACAGGATGACAACCAGGCAGCCGTTAGCGGCGCTTTGAATACTTGGCAGGATTACGTGATCACGACGGCTTCCGGACCAATTGAGGCCGGCAGTCAAGTTAGAATAACCGAGAACTAAGGCAGGAGCTTTGCAAGTGAGGAAAACAAGAATTTCAAAACAGAAAATAATATTAGTGCTTGCATGCGCGGTTCTACTTCTTGTTGCATTCATTCTTGCGTTGATTCGTTCCGGAATGATACGGCGGCAGGAAAGCCAGCAAATGGCGGAGCGTTGGAGCAAGGATGGTGACGTGGCTCAGGTCAGCTGTTTCTTTTCCAGAGATGAAGGCATGACTCGTGACAGGCTGATTGCTTTTGAACATAAGTTGGACGAAGTGCTGCAAGAGGCATCCATTACTTTGGAAAGCGAGAATCCCGGAGCCAGACTCTGGACCAGTGCATACAGCGCACAGGCATCCATGCTCGCCGCAACGGATACGACCAGCATGAACGTGAAGGTGATTGGCGTCGGAGGAGATTTTTTCCGGTTCCATCCACAGAAATTAAGATATGGTAATTATTTTTATGAAAGTGATCTCAACCAGGATTACGTTGTCATTGATGAAGAGATTGCATGGCAACTGTTTGGCGGCATCAACGTTCCCGGGAAAGTAATTGAGGTTAACGGGAAGCAGCACGTCGTTGCCGGCGTAATCAAAAGGCCTCAAGGAGCAATGGAGAAGCAGGCAGGTCTTGCAAATCCCATTCTTTATCTATCCTATGAATCCTACCAGAAGTTGGGAGGGACCGAGCCCATTAATCATTATGAGATCGTTATGTCGAACCCGATCAAGAACTTTGCGATGGATACCGTAAAGAAAAATATTGGCGCAGATGATAATGAAACGGAATTTATACAAAATACGGACCGGTTTTCTTACGTAAACGGTCTAAAGCACTTTAAAGGCTTTGCATATCGTTCCATGAATGGCAAGGCAATCATTTATCCCTATTGGGAAAATATTGCCAGGGGAATGGAGGACATACTTGCATTTCTGACGTTGATCGTGGTAATATGTATTGCAGTTCCTGCCCTGATCACCGCAATATGGCTGATCTACAGGTGGAAGCATAAGAAATGGACGATAAAGTCCGTTTGGGAAAAGATTGGAATGGGACTTAGCAGACTGAAACCCCGAAAGAAGGAATCAAGGAAAGCTTTGATAAGGGAACTTAAGGCTGCAGAACCAAAGTCAACGGAACCAAAGGCAAAAGAACCAGGATTTAAGAAATCAAGATCAAAGAAAAAGGGTGCAGAAAACAGAACGCCGATTAGCATCACTTTCGATGATAAGGAGGAGAAACATGAATAAGTTAAAGAGAATTTTGGCCATTGGACTGGCTGCAGTCATGACTTTTAGCATGGCAGCCTGTAGCAACACCAAGGAAGATGGCGGCGGATCGGACGGCAAGGGTGGTAAAGGCGGCAAGATTACGTCTGATCCTTCCTTAGCTAAGCAGTACGTGTTCAGATATAAGGATCTGGACCTTGTATCAGGAGACGATACCAGCATTCAGGCATGCAGAAGAAACGGGGATAAGCTGGAACTCTTAATGATGAGCTATAATTATAATGGTTCTGGAGATAATCAAACCCTGAGTCTTGTCACCATGAATACGGACGGATTAGATATAAAGACTGTTGAGATTCAGATCCCTAAGAGCGCTTCTTCGGAATCGGGAGACGGTGACGGAGAATCGCAGATCTTTTACGGGGCAGGTCCGGTGGGTGCACCAGTAAGGCCGGATCCCATCGCGATAGACCCAGGCATTATAGATGATTATAATCCGGAAGATTACTCGTACGAGAATTATTATTTTTCCAATGCATGCCTTTCTGATAATGCCGTTTACGCATTGTGTAATCATTGGAAGGAATCCTACGTAAACGGAGAATACGAATCCGTTAATGACATGACGATTTACCGTTGGGACAAGAAGGATGGCAGCGTGGTTTACAGCGTTCCGTTTGACGTTTCAAAGTATCAGAACGAAGAGAGCTACAGCTACGTATCCCGCCTCATCTCCTTAAAATCCGATCAGATTGGCCTTGTTATCACAGGAGACCAAAATGGAATCGTTATGGTGGATAAGGATGGCAACGCTTCCGACTTAAAGAAGATTTCTGTTGACAAAGATATTTTCAGTAAGGATCCTAATTTCGCAGAAAGACCCGATGGCACGTTACTTGTTTCCTATTATGGCGATGATTGGAACAAAATGTACCTGCGTTCCTTTGATCCCTCTACTCTTTCCTTTGGACAGGAATATGAAGTTCCAAAGATGGCGAGGAGCAATGGATTTTATAATTTCTCGTCTGGCAGTGACAAGGACGTCGTTTATTCTAACTCGGAGGGCGTTTTCTCATTTAATCTTGGGGATACGGAAGTTACCAAGATCATGGATTACATTAATTCCGATCTTGCAACCTATAGCCTTGATAATCTGATTTATATTGATAAAGAACATTTTATTGCAACGTATTATGATCCTGTCAGCTATCGTCCCTGCATGGCTTCGTTCACTTACGTAAAGCCCGAGGACATTCAGGATAAGAAGGTTCTCGTTTATGCCGGTATTTGGGTGAATTCCGACGTAAAAGCTCAGATTATTCGCTTTAACAAAAAGAGTACCGATTGTAGAATCACCATTGTTGATTATAATCAGTATAATACGGATGAGGATTATACGGTCGGCTATACGAAGCTGAATAATGACCTGATCGCCGGAAATATTCCTGACATCCTTCAGCTTGATGGTTCCATGCCTGTTGAGAGCTACGTGTCAAAGGGATTGCTTGTGGACATTGATAAGAGAATCAAGGAGGATCCCGAGCTGAGCAAGCTTGAGTTCATGGATAACGTGTTCGAGGCATTCCGCGTTAACGGCGTGCTTTATCGCGTTGTCCCGAGCTTTAACGTGAGAACCTGGATCGGGAAAAAGAGTCTGGTAGGGAACCAAACCAGTTGGACGATGGCTGACGTAAAACAGGTGGCGAACAAGCTGGTTGGAGATAAGTCCATCTTTGGCCTTGGCATGACCAGGGAAACGTTTATGAATGATATCATGGATTACTGTGGCCATGATTTTATCGACGCAGACACCGGTAAGTGTAGTTTTGATTCTCAGAACTTTATTGACCTGTTAGAGTATGCCAAGACGCTTCCGAAAAATGAAGAGAGCGATAAAGGATATGATGATGAATATTGGGAGCATTACTGGGAGAATTACCAGTCACAGTATCGTGCAAATCATTCTTTACTGATGGAATTATGGCTCAGTGACACCTACAACATCAGATACAACGTGAATGGCATGATCGGCGAGGAGGTATCCTTTATCGGATTCCCTACGGAAAGCGGATCCGGTTCCTTCATAGATGCGGACGTGACCTTTGCCATTTCAGCAAAGTCTGATAATCAGGATAGTGCATGGGAATTTCTGAAATTCTTTTTGTCTGAAGAATACCAGACGAATGATGAGAACAAATATGGTTACAGAAGCGGATTCCCTATTTTGAAAAAGATGGTTCGTGAGCAGGTAAATCAGACTACGGAAAGGCCTTATTGGACGGATGAGAATGGTGAAAAGGTATACTATGATGATACCTTCTGGATCAATGAAGAGCAGTTTACGATTCAGCCTTTCACACAGGCGCAGGCAGACGAAGTGTTTAACTTCATTTGCAGCGTAAAGAATTCCAGCTATCGTGATGAAAACATTGCAAAGATCATCTCCGAAGAAGTTGAGCCATTCTATGCCGGTTCAAAATCTGCCAAGGATGCAGCCAACATGATCCAGAATCGTGTTCAGCTTTACGTTAACGAGAATCGATAAAACATTCAAAGTATCAAAAAGAACCGTAGCCGTGCTGCGGTTCTTTTCAAATCAAGGAAGGATAAGGAATATGCCAAAACCGTTAAAAGGAAGATGCATCTTAATTGGTGCGGGAGACTTGACCGTAGGAGAGATTCGGAAAAAAGAAGGGGATTACGTGATCGCGCTTGACGGAGGTCTAGGATACTGTGATTTTTTACGGTTGGAACCGGATTTGATCATTGGAGATTTTGATTCGGTGACGGATGGGGAGAGACAAGCGCTTGAGACCATTGAAAAAATAGCACCTGAGCGCGTGATCCGCTTAAAGCCTGAAAAGGATGACACCGACATGCTTTTCGCGATTAAACACGCCCTGAATATGGGATATCGAGAATTCCTGCTTTATGCCGCAACGGGAGGAAGATTGGATCACACCCTGGCAAACGTACAATGTCTGTTATTCCTAAAGAATCATGATTCGACGGGCTATTTAATGGATGGCAATGGCATGATCCTCGTGATGAAGGATGAGAAGATCACGTTCCGGGAAAACATGGAAGGTTATTTAAGTCTTTTTTGCTTGGGGGAACGGGCGGAGGGAGTCACAATCAAGGGACTAAAGTATCCTTTGGAGGATTACGTAATGACGAATGATTTTCCGATTGGCATCAGCAATGAGTTTATCGGCGAAAAAGCAGAGATTTCCGTTAGAAAAGGAGAATTGGTCTGCATGATCAGCTTTCCTTCTTGATGGATTTTTTCGTTTGGAATTTTCGCCGGAAGTATTTACGTCTTTTTGGAATTATGATAGTATAATGAGTTGTTGGAATGATACATATTGTCCTTAGGGAAAAGAAAGAGATGGAGAAAAGATGAGCAAGAAACCTACCGTACTTATGATTTTGGATGGCTTTGGCCTGAATGAGAAGACTGAAGGAAATGCCGTTGCGCAGGCAAAAAAGCCCGTGATTGACGGCCTGATGAGAGATTATCCCTGGGTGAGGGGAAATGCCAGCGGCATGGCAGTCGGACTGCCTGACGGTCAGATGGGAAATTCCGAGGTGGGACACCTGAACATGGGCGCCGGACGCATCGTTTATCAGGAGCTTACCAGGATCACCAAAGAGATCATGGATGGAACCTTCTTTGAAAATGAGGCTCTTTTAAAGGCTGTTGAGAATTGTAAGAAGAAGAATTCCTCCCTGCATTTTATGGGACTTCTGTCTGATGGCGGCGTACATAGCCACAACACGCATCTGTATGGTCTTTTGGAGCTTGCAAAGAGAAATGGCCTTGAGAAGGTTTACGTACATTGCTTCCTGGACGGCCGTGACACGCCTCCCACCAGCGGTAAAGGATATGCTGAGGAGCTTCGCGCAAAGATGGAAGAGATCGGCGTAGGAAAGATCGCTTCCGTGATGGGCCGTTATTATGCGATGGACAGAGACAATAACTGGGATCGCGAGAAGCTTGCGTATGACGCTCTTACCAAGGGGGAAGGACTTACCGCTGCCTGCGGAATCTGCGGCATTCAGGAATCCTATGACAGAGACGAGACGGATGAGTTCGTAAAGCCTACCGTTGCACTCGAGGACGGAAAGCCCGTTGCAACCATTCAGGACGGCGACAGCGTTGTATTCTTTAACTTCCGTCCCGACCGTGCAAGACAGATCACCAGAGCATTCTGCGATGATGATTTCAAGGGCTTTGACCGCGGAGCAAGAAAGGATCTGTGCTTTGTTTGCTTCTCAGATTATGATCCTACCATCCCGAATAAGCTTGTGGCATTCAAGAAGGTTTCCGTAACCAATACCTTTGGCGAGTGGCTGGCTGCAAACAAGATGACGCAGGCTCGCATTGCGGAGACAGAGAAGTATGCTCACGTGACGTTCTTCTTCAACGGCGGCGTGGAGCAGCCAAACGAAGGAGAGGACAGAATTCTTGTGAATTCTCCCAAGGTTGCGACCTATGACTTAAAGCCTGAGATGAGTGCTTATGAGGTTTGCGATAAGCTGACCGGAGCCATCAGAAGCGGCAAATACGACGTGATCGTGATCAACTTCGCAAATCCTGACATGGTGGGCCACACCGGAGTGCTTGAGGCGGCCATTAAGGCAGTGGAAGCAGTGGATGAGTGCGTTGGCAAGGCGGTGGAAGCGGTTAAGGAAATGGACGGCGTTCTGTTTATCTGTGCTGACCACGGTAACTGCGAAATGATGATCGATTATGAGACCGGTGAACCCTTCACGGCTCACACGACCAATCAGGTGCCCTTCATTTTGGTGAACTATGATCCCGCATACAAGCTCCGTGAGGGCGGTTGCCTTGCAGACATCATTCCTACCCTGATTCAGATCATGGGCAAGGAACAGCCTGCTGAGATGACGGGTAAGAGCCTTCTGATCAAGAAATAACCTGACGATAAGGATTTTTGGGAGACAAAACGGAAAAGGAAGCAGTGGCCTAGGCCTTGCTTCCTTTTTATGTTGAAATTTCCTGAAAGAAATGGGATAATGAAACCAGTTATAAGGTGCGTGCCAGCATATAGAATGACTTTTGACAGGAGGAAAGCAATGGATAGGCCGGGTGCTTTTCAAGATAAAAGAGGCGGGAAATGGATTGTCAGACTTCGTTCCAACGATGCGTCAGAACAAAGAGACGGCGGTGAATATTTACCCATCAGAACGAAAAAGGGACAGCATTACCATGGTGGATTTCAGACCTGGTGGTCTGCAGCCTCTAAGGAAAGGGAATTGCGGGAACAGGGAGTGAAATCCAGATATCAGATCTGCAGAAAGGACGAGAATTACCGCTTTGCCAATCAGGGCTGCGGCGTGATCGCCATGATCAATCTTGAACTGTATCTTAGCAAAGCGGCGGAAAGAAATAAAGGCGGCGACGCGCCTATCTCCGAAATGACGCAGGAAGAATACGAGAAAATCGCTAGTTCAAAATGGCAGAAGACTTATCACATAGGTACAAGTTACCCGAATTACCTGGCAGGACTTTATCCGTGGAAAATGGAGAGAGGACTTAGAAAGTTCCTAAAGGAAAATGACTTTTCAAGAAAAATGGTCAAGTGGGCGCCATTTTTCCCAAGCCCAGTTAAACGGCAAAGAAAACTGGTCATGGATGCCATCATTGACATGCTAAGTGACGACTATCCCGTTGTGTTTGCATATTATTCCACGAAACAGGACGTAACCTTCTACGTGAATTTTGATCATGCGATCCAAAAACTTCCGCCCGAAAAACCGGATGAGTTGGTGGGAAGCCATTACATGACGGTGATAGGCGTATACGTGACGGAGAAGGGCGAGGAGATTTTGCAGGTGGAAAGCTGGGGCAGGATTTACTATGTCAGGTATGAGGAGTACTCCAGAAGGCTTGATTACTTTTCAAACATATTACGGATCTATTGAGAAATCTGTCATGCAATAGTTGCATGGCCCGGATGGATGTCAAACGTGGGAAAAAACCAAGGAACGGAGGGAATAATATGACAAAGGTGAGATTAGGAAAGACGGAAATCACGGTTGAGAAAAATGCATTTGGAGCTCTGCCTGTTCAGCGCGTAACGATTGAAGAAGCTGTCCGTCTTCTAAGAATGGCGTATGACGGTGGCATGCGATTTTTTGACACGGCGAGGTTTTACACCGACAGTGAGATCAAGCTTGGCGCCGCATTTGAGGGAATGCGCGAAAAGGTTTATATTGCGACAAAGACGGGAGCAACCACGGCAGAGCAGTTCTGGAAGGATCTGGACGTGTCCCTGCATAACCTCAGAACGGACTACGTGGACCTGTATCAGTTTCACAATCCTGCCTTTTGCCCAAAGCCTGGTGATGGCAGTGGATTATATGAAGCCATGACGGAAGCAAAGGAAAAAGGCATGGTGCGTCACGTTGGCATCACAAATCATCGTCTGAGCGTAGCCATGGAGGCAATTCAGAGCGGACTTTATGAAACCTTACAATTTCCATTCTGTTATCTTTCCACTGAGAAGGATCTGGAATTGGTAAAGGCTTGTAAAGATGCGGACATGGGCTTCATTGCCATGAAGGCTCTTTCCGGAGGACTGATCACAAATTCAGCAGCGGCATATGCCTATTTGGCGCAGTTTGACAACGTACTTCCCATTTGGGGCATTCAGCGCGAAAGTGAACTCTTGGAATTCTTGTCTTATATAAATGAGCCCCCTGTCATGACAAAGGAAATCCAAGAGTTGATTGAGAAAGACCGTAAGGAATTACTTGGAGAGTTTTGCAGGGGATGCGGATATTGCATGCCGTGTCCGGTTGGAATTGAGATCAACAACGCGGCAAGAATGAGCCTGATGCTTCGCCGCGCGCCTTCAAAGGCATGGCTTACGGAAAGCTGGCAGGAGAAGATGAAGCTAATCGAGAAGTGCCTGCACTGCGGAAAGTGTAAGTCGAAATGTCCTTACGGACTCGACACGCCGACGCTTCTGGAAAAGAATTACAAGGATTATCAGGAAATCTTAGCCGGTAAACCAATTTAATGGTTCTATTTTTCACTCCTTGTCCATATATTGTATTGATGGAACGATCGAGAGATTTACCTATCACGAAAGGAGTGAAAAGATGGCCAGAGGACCAAGAAAATCCATTGAGGAAAAGATCGAAGCAAAACAGGAGCTTGTAGACGCTTTAGAGTCAAGACTTGAAGCGGAACGAAGCGAATTGGAGGATTTGCTGAGGGAAAAGAGATTGAAGGAATTGGAAACCGTAGGAGATCTGATCGAGGAAATTGGTTTGGAGCCTGAGACGGTGGCAAATATCCTGAAGGAATACGCAAAAGAGAAACAAAGCGCATGAAAAACGGGTGGGATTTTCCCACCCGCTTTTTATTTTATCACATAGAAACGTCCTCGTGATCATTTACTTAATTCTCATGTTCGCGCAATGCCTTCTGGGCAGAAGACAGCATCAGTTTAATGCGGTTTAACTGATTTACTTCGCTGGCGCCGGGATCGTAGTCAATTGCAACAACGTTGGATTCCGGATAAGCCTTGCGAAGTGCCTTGATTACACCCTTGCCTACCACGTGATTGGGAAGGCATCCAAAGGGCTGTGTGCAAACGATGTTAGGAACGCCCTCATGAATCAGCTCTACCATTTCTCCTGTCAAAAACCACCCCTCACCAGTCTGATTGCCAATGTCTACAATGGGTTTTGCAAATTCAACGGTCTTTGCAATCGGATTGGGCGGGATAAAGTGTTTACTCTTCTTAAACGCTTTGTTGGATGCGCCGCGCAGTACGTTCTCAATGGCCCAAATGCCAAGCTTTGAGAAGCGAGCAGCCTTCTTGCTTGTTCCAAGGTATTCTGCCTTATAGATCTGGTTATAAAAGCAATAGAGCATGAAATCCATCAGGTCAGGAACAACGGCCTCGGCCCCCTCGCTCTCCAACAGATCCACCAGATGATTGTTGCCGGCGGGAGAGAACTTTACAAGAATCTCACCAACGATGCCCACGCGGGGTTTTTTTACGTCCAACAGAGGAATCTGGTCAAAGTCGCGAATGATCTTGCGGCATAATCCGTTAAATTTCAGGAGATTTACGTGCTTGGATGACACATATTCCTGAACCACCTTCAGCCATTTCTGATGAACGGCCTCTACGCTTCCGGGAGTTGCCTCATAAGGGCGCATGCGGTAGACGCATCGCATAAAAATGTCACCGAAGGCAGCACTGAGGGCGCCGCGAAGCAACAATTCCGTATTGATGGGGAAACCGGGATTGGTCTCGATTCCGCCAATGTTCAGGGAAATAACGGGGATCTGCTCCATGCCGGCCTTTTTCAGCGCGCGGCGGATAAAACCAATGTAGTTTGTGGCGCGACAACCGCCCCCAGTCTGCGTGATGATCAGTGCCGTGCGGTTAAGGTCATATTCTCCGGAGAGCAGAGCCTCCATCAGCTGTCCAACCACAAGAAGGGAAGGATAGCAGGCATCATTGTTTACGTATTTCAGACCGACGTCGACGGAATGCTTATTGTCATTGCCAAGAACCTTAAAACGATATCCAATGGCAGCAAATGCGGGCTCCATTACGTCAAAGTGAATGGGGCTCATCTGCGGACAAAGGATTGTATAATTATTTTTCATGTCCTCGGTGAACTGGACCTTGTGAATGTTGGTGGGACGGATCTCACGGGTCTTTCCCATCTTTTCGCGTACGCGAATGGCCGACAATAAGGATCTTATGCGGATTCTCGCTGCACCAAGGTTATTTACTTCATCGATCTTCAGACAGGTATAAATCTTGTCGGAGCCAGAGAGAATGTCATTGACCTGATCGGTCGTAACAGCATCCAGTCCGCATCCAAAGGAATTCAACTGGATCAGATCCAGATTCTCCACGGTACGCACGTAGGTGGCAGCTGCGTAGAGACGGCTGTGATACATCCACTGGTCGGAAACGATCAGCGGTCTGTCGGGACATCCCAGATGAGAGATGGAATCCTCAGTCAGAACGGCCAAACCATAGGAGGTGATGAGTTCCGGTATGCCGTGATTGATCTCGGGATCCAGATGATAAGGTCGGCCGGCCAGGACAATGCCGCGCTTTCCGGTTTCATTCAAGTATTGTAAGGTTTCTTCGCCTTTCTTGTGAACCTCCTCGCGCATTGCATCCAGTTCTTTCCATCCGAGCTCGCAGGCTTCGCGGATTTCAGAAGCGGGAATCTCGGAAAACTCCTTCGTCAGGGAAGAGTAAATGGTATCCACGCTCTCAAAGGACATGAACGGATTGCGGAGACGCACCTTTCCGTTCGAAATGCTCTCGACGTTATTCTTGATGTTCTCGGAATAAGAGGTTACGATGGGACAATTATAGTGATTGTTGGCCTCCGGCGTTTCGTTGCGTTCATAGAACAACGCGGGATAGAAGATGAAATCCACGTTCTGACTGATCAGCCACTCCACGTGACCATGAGCCAGTTTCGCCGGATAACACTCTGATTCACTTGGGATGGACTCTATGCCGAGTTCGTAGATCTTTCGGTTGGAGCTCGGAGAAAGTACGACGCGGTATCCCAGCTTTGTAAAGAACACGTGCCAGAAGGGATAATCCTCATACATGTTCAGGACTCTCGGAATGCCAACGGTGCCTCTGGGGGCCTTGTCAGGATCCAGGGAAGCGTAATTAAACAGCCTGTGCAGCTTAAAATCAAACAAGTTGGGCACGTTGTGGGCGTTCTTTTGACCGCCAATGCCGCGTTCACAACGGTTGCCGGAAATATATTGGCGTCCGCCGGAAAACTTGTTGATGGTAAGACGGCAATTATTGGTGCATCCCTTACACTTTGCCATGCTGGTTTCAAATTTCAGGGCACAGATCTTCTCATAGGAGAGCATGGAGCTCTCATAACCTTCTTCAAAGCGTTCCCGTGCGATCAGCGCGGCGCCGAAGGCGCCCATGATGCCGGCGATGTCGGGACGAATGGCCTCGCAGCCGGCAATCTTTTCGAAACTGCGAAGAACGGCGTCGTTATAGAAAGTACCGCCCTGAACGACGATCTGGCTCCCCAGCTCGGATGCGTCGGAAACCTTGATTACCTTGAAGAGGGCATTTTTAATAACGGAATAAGCAAGACCGGCAGAAATGTCAGCAACGGATGCGCCTTCCTTTTGGGCCTGCTTTACCTTGGAATTCATAAATACGGTACAGCGCGTTCCAAGATCGATGGGATGCTCTGCAAAGAGGGCAGCCTTTGCAAAGTCCTGAACGCTGTAATTCAAAGATTTGGCAAAGGTTTCAATGAAGGAACCGCAGCCGGAGGAGCAGGCTTCGTTGAGCTGAACGCTGTCAACAGTCTGATTCTTAATCTTGATGCACTTCATGTCCTGGCCGCCAATGTCAAGAATGCAATCCACCTTGGGATTAAAGAAAGCGGCAGCATAATAATGCGCAACGGTTTCTACTTCGCCGTCATCAAGCAAAAAGGCAGCCTTCATCAAGGCCTCCCCGTAACCGGTGGAGCAGGAGCGGACAATCTTTACGTCCGCAGGGAGCTGCTCAAAGATTTCCTTCAGGGATCCAATGGCGGTCGTCAGGGGACTTCCGCCGTTATTGCTGTAAAATGAGTACAACAATGAACCGTCTTCCCCAACCAACGCAATTTTCGTGGTGGTGGAGCCGGAATCAATGCCAAGAAAGGCATTGCCATGATATTCAGAGAGCTTAGCGGTCTTTACGTGACTGACGGAGTGCCTTGCCTGGAAAGCTTCGTAATCCTTTTCAGAAGCAAAGAGCGGCTCCATGCGTTCCACTTCAAATTCCATGTGGATCTCGGTGGAGAGCTTGTCAACCATTTCCTCGAGGGTATAATGCGTCCCCGGGCCTGCGATTGCGTCCAGTTTAGAACCCGTCGAAACGGGATATTTTTTGCCTTCAGCCGCGTTCATTGCACTTCCCATGGCGGCAAAAAGGTGCGAATTGTCAAGGTCAACGGTATGTTCCTCATCCAGCTTCAGCGTGCGGATGAATGCAGCCTTTAACTGATCCAAAAAGTGCAGGGGACCACCCAAAAACGCAACGTGACCGCGGATGGGCTTGCCGCAGGCGAGACCGGAAATGGTCTGGTTGACCACGGCCTGGAAAATGGAAGCGGAAAGGTCTTCCTTTGTGGCACCCTCGTTGATCAAAGGCTGGATGTCGGTTTTTGCAAATACGCCACAACGGGCGGCAATGGTATATAAAGAATGATAATCCTTTGCATATTCATTCAGGCCGGAAGCATCCGTCTGGATCAGGGAGGCCATCTGGTCGATAAAGGAACCGGTACCGCCGGCGCAAATGCCATTCATTCGCTGCTCAACGTTGCCGCCTTCAAAATAGATGATCTTTGCATCTTCGCCGCCAAGCTCGATCGCTACGTCCGTCTGGGGAGCAAGCGCCTTCAGCGCAGTCGCAACGGCGATGACTTCCTGCGTGAAGGGGACCTTTAAGTGGTTGGCAAGCGTCAGTCCGCCGGAACCGGTGATCATGGGCCAAAGCATTACGTTTCCCAGCTGATCGTAAGACTCCTGCAAAAGAGCGGACAGGGTTTCCCGGATGTTGGCATAGTGTCTTCTGTAATCAGAAAACAGTAATTCGTTATTCTCATTTAATATGGCAATCTTGACCGTGGTCGAACCAATGTCGATGCCAAGCGTTGCCTCATTAAGATTTCCTTGCATTTTCTAAGAACCTTTCTTTTGACATTCTTAATGATTATACGACAAAAAAGAATAAAAAGCAACGAACAAAAAACGTAAAATATCTTAAAGAACCTTAAAAGATAATAAATTCCTTCAGGTCTGGTTTACTTCTTAGGGACTTAATGGTAAAATACATTCGTACGGCCTTTTTTCAATGAAAGCATAAGAAAGAGAAGTGAGGAATCATGAGTAATTTTGAAAAGAAATTTGGAAAGTATGCCATTCCGAATCTGACAATCATTTTGATTGGTTGTTACGCAATAGGATATATTATGGAGCGCGTTAATTTTCAGTTTTTGAATTATTTGACGCTCGACATGCATAAGATTCTGACCCAAGGTCAGGTTTGGAGGATTATTTCGTGGATTATTGTTCCGCCGGAAAACTTTGACATATTTACGTTGATCATGCTGTTTTTCTATTATAGCATTGGAACCGCCATGGAGCGAACCATCGGAACCTATAAATATAACGTGTTTATATTTCGCGGCATCGCCCTTACGGTTCTTGGCGCGTTACTTTGTTACGGATTATGTTTTTTGTTATACGGAGGCGTACTAAGAGCGGATGAAAGCGGGTACGTACAGTATTTGTTTGAGACAGCCGCTTATTTGTTTAGCACTTATTACATCAACATGTCAATCTTTCTGGCCTTTGCAATTGTTTATCCGGACATGCAAGTGCTTTTAATGTTTGTGATACCGATTAAGGTGAAATGGCTAGGAATCTTGGATCTTGTTCTGCTTGGTTTTTCATTCTTTACTGGTGCGTTATTTACGAAATTTGCTATTGGCGCGGCACTCTTAAACGTCGCAATCTTTTTCCTTATGGTACGAAATCTGCGACACTTAAGACCATCTCAAATCAAAAGGCGCGTGGAATATAAACAGAAGGTTCAGAAGATCCAGACTGCAACAAAGCATAAATGTGCGATCTGCGGCCAGACGGAAGAGGATAATCCTGATCTGGAATTCCGTTTTTGCTCGAAATGCAACGGGAATTATGAATATTGTTCCGAGCATCTGTATACGCATGAGCACGTGAAATAAAGCATTGTTTTGAGTGATGACGGGCGAAGATTTCGAAGGGAATTAGGAGAGATTTGGAAATGAGCAAGGAAGCGCAGTTTGCGAAGAAGTTGGAAGAAATAAAGAATTTGGCCAGGGAGCAGGGCAACGTGGTCACGCAGGAGCAGGTGCTGGAAGCGTTTGACGGGCTTGAGCTTTCGGGTGATCAGATGCAGATGGTATATGACTATCTGTTGCAAAGCAAGATTGGCATTGGCCAGCATTTGGATCCGGAGGATTATCTGACCGAAAAGGAACAGGACTATTTGGAAGAATATCTTTCAGAGATCGAAGGACTTGCCGACGTGACGGACGGGGAGAAGGAAGCCATTACGCTCTCTGCCATGGCGGGTGACCTGGATGCTCAAAGGAGACTTACGGAAATCTATCTGAAGGAGGTGCCGCAGATCGCAAAGCTTTATGCCGGCCAGGGCGTATTTCTGGAGGATCTGATCGGTGAAGGAAACGTGGCGCTTACAATCGGGGCTTCCATGCTTGGAAGCCAGGAAAATGCTGATGAAGCGCAGGGCATGTTGGCCAAAATGATCATGGATGCCATGGATGCTTACGTTCAAGAGAACGCAGACGCCAAGAAGATTGACGCAAGGGTTGCTGACAAGGTAAATCAAGTTGCGGATAAGGCAAAGGAGCTTTCGGAAGAACTTAGGCGAGAAGTGACGGTACAAGAGCTTTCGGAAGAGAGTGGTCTGTCCGAAAAGGCCATCCGTGACGCGATCCGCATGAGCGGCTATAAGATCGAAGGCATCGACTTCAAGGAATAAGGAGGAAGAATTCTTTGAACAATAAGGTCACGTATGAGGACGGAAAATACTCGATGCAGGACGTGGGTACGCTTTACCTGGGCACGAAATATACCTTTGACGAGCTTTTGGAGTGCGAGGACGTTCCGTTTAAGTTCAGGCTTTTGGCGCAGAAGTACCTGCTTCCGGAAGCAGACGCAGAGGATACGTTGGAAACCCATCTGTATTATTTGGACAAGAAAAGCTTTTTGGTAAAGATCTATAAACAACTCAAGGCGAAGGTCAAGGTAAACGTCCTTGTTGAGAAAAAAGGCGGAAAAAGAGAGTACGCAACAAAAAATTATACCGTGGAGGAGCTTGCGGCAATCCCTCCGGAAGAAAAGGAAAAAAGCGGCATGGTCGTACAGGAACTGTCCGTCAGTAAATTTGCCTTAATGGCATTCTAAAAAATAAGAAACAAAAAGTGAGGATATTATGAAGGCTGAAAATTGTAAGAGTTACGAGATTTTAAAGGAGCAAATGATTTCCATTGGTTCCTTTCAGACGAAAGGATACGTCCTTCGTCATAAGAAATCAGGCGCAAAAGTAGCCCTGATGGAAAACGATGATGAGAATAAGGTATTTTATATCGGGTTTCGCACGCCGCCCAAGGATTCCACCGGCGTTGCGCACATTTTGGAGCACTCCGTTCTGTGCGGGTCGGAAAAGTATCCCTTAAAGGATCCTTTTGTGGAACTGGTAAAGGGATCGCTGAATACTTTCCTGAATGCCATCACGTATTCGGACAAGACCGTTTATCCCGTGGCTAGCTGTAATGATCAGGATTTCCAGAATCTGATGGACGTCTATTTGGATGCCGTTTTCCATCCCAACATTTATCAGAAAAAAGCCATTTTCCTGCAGGAGGGTTGGCATTATGAGATGGACGATGAGGGAAAGCTGTCATACAACGGCGTAGTATATAATGAGATGAAGGGAGCTTTTTCAGACGCGGATGAAATCCTGTTCCGTGAGATCATGAATTCCCTGTATCCTGACACGTCTTACGGCGTGGAATCCGGCGGTGATCCGCAGGTGATTCCTGAGCTTACGTATGAAAACTTCCTGGCCTTTCACGGGAAATATTATCATCCGGCAAACAGCTATATTTTCCTCTATGGCAACATGGACATGGCGGAGAAGCTTGATTTTATTGATAAGGAGTATTTGTCGAAATATGAAAAGATTGACTTGGATTCCGAAATCAAGCTTCAGCCGGCATTTGAAAAGCCAAGACGCGTAGAGTTGGAATATCCCGTTGACGAGGGAGAGGACTTAGAGGAAAGATCCTATTTATCCGTGAATTACTGCGTTGGGGATAATTTGGATCCCGAAATAAACATTGCATTCCAGATCCTGGATCGCGTCATCTGCAATATTAACGGTGCGCCGTTAAAAATGGCGCTTTTGGATGCCGGTCTTGGAAAGGACGTATTTAGTTCCTATGACAATGGCATCAAGCAGCCGTCCTTTAGCATCATTGCAAAGGATGCGGATGCGGCAAGGGAAGAAGAGTTTCTTTCCGTTGTGGATGGAACGCTTCGCAAGATCGTAAGGGAGGGTTTGGACAAGAAGGCCCTTCAGGCGAGTCTGAATTCCATTGAATTCCGTTATCTGGAAGCAGATTACGGCCGATATCCCAAGGGACTCATGTATGGACTACAGATGATGGACAGCTGGCTTCACGATGACTTAAAGCCTTTTATTCACTTGGACTTAAATGAGACATTTGCATCTCTTCGTGAAAAGGTCGGGACCGATTATTTTGAAAAGCTGATCGAAAAGTATCTTTTGGAGAACTCGCATAAGGTCGTTCTTGTCATGAATCCGAAGGAGGGGCTTCTGGAAGAGCAGGAGCAGGCTTTGGAAGAAAAGCTTGCATCGATCCGCGCTTCCATGACGGATGAGGAGGCCAGTCAGATCAAGAAGGATACGGAAGCGTTAAAGGCATTTCAAGATCGCGAGGACACGGAGGAAGAGCTTCAAAAGCTCCCGATGCTTCGCCGCGAAGATCTTGGAAAGGAGGCGCAAAAGCTTTATAACGAGCCCAGAAAGATCGGCGATACCGAGTTTATTTTCCATGACGTGTTTACCAATGGCGTTGGCTATATGAATCTTTCCTTTGACCTGAAGGACGTGCCGGAGGAGTACTTCCCGTATGTTGGCATTCTTCGCATCGTTTTGTTTGACGTGAGCACGAAGAACCATACCTACGGAGACTTGGTCAATGAGATCGATCTGTATACGGGCGGCATGACCTCAAACGTGAGCGTTTCGACGAAATATCATTCGCCGGAAGAATGCAGATGCTTTTTCCTCATCAATTCAAAATTCACCTATCGCAATCTTGATAAAGTGATGGAATTGGTGAAGGAGGTTGCGCTTCACAGCGTATATGACGATCAGAAGAGGCTCTTGGAGATCCTGCAGGAATATAAGACAAGCACCCAGCAGGGCATGGTGGCCGGAGGTCACAGCCTTGCAGTTGCAAGGGCACTTTCCTATGAGAATTTGCCTTCTGCTTATTACGATGTGTTGTCAAAGCTCTCCTTATACCGGCTGGTCAGCGAGATTCTGGGAGATTATGAAAAGAATGCAGAGAATTTGATCGAAAAGCTTCAAATGCTCGCAAAGATGATCTTTAGGGTTGAGAATCTTAGGGTTGATTTTACGGGCGCGAGGGAGGTTCTTCCCGCATTTGAAGAAAAGATTACGGACCTCAAAAAAGATCTGTTTACCTGTGAAGTTTTAAAGGGAAAATTTGTTCCGAAGCTTGAAAAGAAAAACGAGGGCTTTATGGAGCCCAGCCAGGTGCAGTACGTGTGCCGTGCCGGCAATTATCGCAAGAAAGGTCTTCCCTATGACGGAAGCCTGAAGGCGCTGAAGGTCATGATGGGATATGAATATCTTTGGATGAACGTTCGCGTACGCGGTGGTGCTTATGGCTGCATGTGTAATTTCGGAACGACCGGAGAGAGCTATTTTGTTTCCTACCGTGATCCTCAGCTTGGCAAAACGGTTGAAACGTATCAAGGGGCTGCTGATTTCATCCGTAATTTCCAGGCGGATGAGCGGACAATGACAAAATACGTGATCGGTGCCATCGGAGAATTAGATACGCCCATGACGCCTTCAACGAAGGGAAGCTTTTCCAAGGAAGCATGGCTTTCCGGCGTGACGGAGGAAGACCTTCAGAGGGAGCGGGACGAGCTTCTTGCGACGACGCCGGAGAAGATCCGTTCCCTGGCCAAGTACGTGGATGCCTTTATGGAGGACGAATGCTTCGTGGTAGCAGGAAATTCAGGCAAGATCAAAGAAAATGAAAAAATGTTTGGCAGAATTGAGAACCTTTTTTAACAGTCTTCGTCTATAGGATCAAAGCGGTCATGCAATTTAGGTAAAATGACGTAATGATGCCTTGACCGTATTGTAAAGGGAGGATGAATATGAAAAAGAACGGTTTACAAAAGATAATAGTAAAGGCAATTTCTTGCATATGTTCCTTGGTGCTTCTCTCGGGATGCGGCATGGCTGCATCAGAAGTCTCGGATTCATTTCAATCTTTTAGTATGAAAGGAGCTTCCGGCGGTACTGCGTCGAATTATTTGAATGCGGAATACAAATCGGATTATGCCGCTGACGATCTTTGGACGGAGAACTCTGCCATGGAAATGGCAGAAAGTAAGTACAATGAGTACAACGGCGGAGAAGCACCTCAGCCGGATAACTATTCCAATACTTCCGCAAGCAAGAGAAAGCTCATCAAAAACGTCAGCATGAACGTGGAAACGCAGGAATATGACCAATTGATGGCAAATCTGGACAAGCGCGTAAAGGAACTTGGCGGTTACGTGCAGAGCATGGAAAGCTATAACGGCAGTACTTACAACAATTACGGAAAGTATGATGCCGACAGATATGGCGTACGTCGCAATGCAAACATGGTAGTGCGCATTCCGCAGGACAAACTCGACGAATTTGTACAGTCCATATCTGATCTTGCGAACGTCGTAAACCGCAGGGAAGGCGTGGAGGACGTAACGCTTCAGTACGTTGACGTAAAAAGCCATAAGGAATCCCTTCAGGTGGAACAGGAAAGATTGTTGGCACTTCTGGAACGCGCAGAAACGCTCGAAGACATTATCACGTTAGAGAATCGTCTTTCTTCCGTTCGTTACCAGATTGAAAGCATGGAGTCAACGCTTCGTACTTATGATGATCTGGTGGATTACAGTACCGTGACGCTCAGGATTGACGAGGTAAAGGAATATACGCCCGTTGTGGAAGAAGTAGAAGAAGAGACGAACTGGCAGCGCATGACCAGAGGCTTTATGGAGAGCGTGGAAAGCGTTTGGAACGGCGCCATCAATCTTGGCGTAGCATTTGTGATAAATTTGCCTTACTTTGTGATCTGGGCAATCGTGATCTTAGTGATTGTTTTGATTGTTAGGAAGGTCAAGAAGGGAAAGCACAAGAAGTCAAAGAATTCTTCGGACGCAGGCGAGGCGGCTTCGGATGAGTTTGACGTTAAGGTGAGCCTGGATAAAGCCATGAAGAAGAAAGCAGAAAAGGAAGAAGAGAAGAAGGAAAATTAAAGACATGCAATAGAATCAGGGAAAAGAAAGAACGCTGGCAGATCATTCTGCCAGCGTTTCCCATTCTTCATATTTTTGTTCCAGTTCAGCCTTAAGGACTTCCTGCTCTTTGGAAAGTTCCTGAAGCTTTAAGGACTGGATCGCAACGTCAGGCCTTGCCATTTCATCATCGATGGCGGCAATGCGTTCTTCAAGCTCTGCAATCCTGGCCTCACATTTTTTGAGGTCATTTTCTTTTTTGCGGATTCTTGCCTGTTCTTCCTTCTTTGCCTTATAATCAAGTGCTCCGTCCTTGACGTTGAGAGCAGGTTCCTTGGAAAGGGATCCGGTGGATTCCTTTTTTAGCTGTTCGCTCAAGGTCGCCATCTGTACCTCGCGTTTTTCGAGATAGTAGTCATAATTCCCAACATAGTTCACGAAACGGTTTTGCGTTAATTCTAAGATGCGATGCGCCGTGCGATTGATGAAATATCTGTCATGGCTTACGTAGAGTACCGTTCCTTCGTATTGATTGATGGCGTCCTCAAGGATTTCCTTTGACGCAATGTCTAGATGGTTCGTAGGCTCATCCAGGATCAGGAAATTGGCATTGCCAAGCATGAGCTTTGCAAGGGACACGCGTCCCCTTTCGCCGCCGCTTAGGTCCCGGATCAGCTTAAATACCTCGTCGCCGGTGAATAGGAAAGCGGCAAGGACGTTGCGTATCTCAGTATTCGTGAGATAGGGATAATCGTCAGAAATCTCGTCAAACAGCGTCTTTTCCGGATGAAGTACGTGATGCTCCTGGTCGTAATAACCGATCTCAACGTTGGTACCCAACGTAAATTTCCCGGCATCCGCGGGTAACAATTCGTTTAGGATCTTTAGTAAGGTGGTCTTGCCGGTTCCGTTATCGCCAAGGATGGCAACGTGTTCGCCGCGCTTGATTTCGAAAGATACGTTTTTAAATAATTCCTTGTCGCCAAAGGATTTTGCCAGGCCTTCGACTGTAAGTACGTCCTTACCGCTTTCACGATAAGGCGTGAGCGTCAGCTTCATGTCTGTGTTGACTTCCTTAGGCTTTTCGATCCGGTCCATTTTTTCCAGCATTTTCTCGCGGCTTTCCGCGCGCTTGATGGCTTTCTCACGCCCAAAGGAGCGAAGCTTTTCAATGACTTCCTCCTGATGCTGGATCTCACGCTGCTGATTCAGGTACGCATTCATCGCGGCGATGCGAAGCTGCTTTTTCTTCTCGGCATACTCGGAATAATTTCCGAGGAAGGTCGTTGCCTTCGTTTGATCGATCTCAACGATCTTGGTGCAGATGCGGTCAAGAAAATAACGGTCATGGGAGACGATCAAAACAGCTCCCTTATAATTCAACAAATAGGTTTCAAGCCAGGAGATGGAAGAGACGTCCAAATGGTTGGTAGGCTCATCCAATATGATAAGGTCAGGCTTTTGGAGCAGAAGCTTGCCAAGTGCAACACGCGTCTTTTGGCCTCCGGAGAGCGTACTGACGGATTTGGAAAACTCAGCCTCAGTAAATCCAAGCCCCTTCAGGACGCCAACAACCTCGCTCTTATAGGAATAACCATCGCCAGTCTCGAAGGCATGCGTTAAGTCAGAATAGCGCTTCATCAAAGCGTCCAAGGCATCTCCTTCGGCATTTTTCATGTCAGCTTCACATTTTCTCATCTTTTCTTCGAGATCCAGAAGGTTCTTTTTGACGGAGAGCAACTCTTCGTAAATAGTGTTTTCGGTGGAAACGGCACCGTTTTGGGCAAGATAACCAAAGGTCTTATCCTTTGCAAAGGTGACTAATCCTTCGTCGGGCGCACTTTCCCCAACGATAATGCGAAGAAGCGTGGTCTTTCCGGCCCCGTTAACGCCAACGATCGCTGCTTTCTCGTGATCCTCGATATGGAAGGATACGTCCTGCAATACCTTTTTATCTACAAATTCTTTTCTTACGTTCTGACAAGCTAAGATCATTTTTTACCTCCAAAAAAGAAATGGGCAATGCCCAGTTCCATTGAAATATTTTATTTGTTTTCCCTTGGACTGTCAAGGTAAGATATTAGATTGACACGGTTTTAACAAAGTGGTATAGTTTATAGATATAAAAAGAAAAAATATCATGGAAACGGAGGGCTTTCGCCTTGACGGAAAATGAGAAGGGTATTTCCCAGGCAGTCATTGGACGCCTGCCTAGATATTTTCGATATTTAGGGGAACTTCGCGATGCCGGCGTGGAACGGATCTCGTCCCAGGATCTCAGTGAACTGATGAAGGTCACGGCATCCCAGATCCGCCAGGATTTCAATAATTTCGGCGGTTTTGGACAGCAGGGGTATGGTTATAACGTAGAGTATCTGTACCGTGAGATTGGTAAGATCCTTGGCTTGGATCAAACCCATAACTTTATCATTGTCGGCTCGGGCAATCTGGGGCGCGCACTTGGAAACTATCTGAATTTTGAACGTCGCGGATTCCTGTTGAAGGGAATGTTTGACCAAAACCCGGACGTGATCGGAAGTACCGTTCGCGGCGTTAAGGTCATGCCTATGGAAGAAATGGAGAGCTTTGTCAGGGAAAACGACATTGACATTGCCGTATTGACGCTCCCGAAAACCAGTGCCGTGGGTGTCGCTGACAAGCTTGCGCAAAACGGAATCAAGGCAATCTGGAATTTTGCGCACGTGGATCTGAATCTTCCCAAGGGGATTCAGGTGGAGAACGTACATCTTTCCGACAGCCTGATGAAGTTATCTTATAATTTGACCCGTTATCGCAAGGAGCAGGAGGAATAGATGCGGTATCTTGTGACTGGCGCAGAAATGAAGAGGCTGGATAAAGCCACGATGGAAAAAATTGGCATTCCATCGCTTGTTCTGATGGAAAGAGCCGCGCTTGAGAGCTTTTACGTGCTGAAGGAAAAAGGATTGGTAAAGCAAGGCGCTTATGCGCTGATCCTTGCCGGTTACGGCAATAACGGCGGTGATGGTCTTGCGTTGACCAGAATGCTCTGCGAGGCCGGCGTTCAGGTGGAAGTGTTGCCGGTGGGAGAGGAAGCGAAGGCGACGGAGTCCTGGCGTGTTCAAAAAAACATCTTAAACGCATATCCGGTTTGTTTCGTTAATACTCTGGAAGAGAAGGCATATGACTTTGTTATAGACGCGCTGTTTGGCGTTGGGCTCTCCAGAAATCTTTCCGGTGAATGGCTGCAAGCCATTGAAAAAGCGAATTTGTTAAAGGGAGTAAAGGTGGCATTAGACGTGCCAAGCGGCGTCTGCCCGGACGACGGCCGGATCCTTGGAACGGCGTTTATGGCAGACTTTACCATAACGTTTGGATTTGAAAAATTGGGACTTTGGCTCTATCCGGGACGTGAACGAGCGGGTGAAATCATTCTAAGAGACGTGGGAATTTCGGAGCGGGCTTTTTTGGGGGAGGAGCCGGGGTGCTTTACTCTGGAAGATGAAATAAGTGAGTTGTTGCCCCAAAGGCGAAAAGATGGAAATAAAGGCACGTTTGGAAAGGCTTTGATCGTTGCCGGAGGCTTCCAGATGGCCGGAGCGGCAGTCCTGTGCGCGAAGGCATGTTATGGTGCGGGCGCGGGCATGGTAAAGGTAGTAACTGATCCGGGAAATCGCGTGATCGTTCAGGAGGTCGTGCCGGAAGCATTGTATGGATCGGTGGACGTCGAAAAAGAAATCCGCGATGCTTATGCATGGTGCGACGTCGCATGTATTGGTCCGGGGATTGGCAAGGGGGATTCCGCTGCGTCGACGCTTCGGTTTTTACTTGACCCGGCAGATGAGAAAATGCCTGGAAAACCTTTGGTCCTTGATGCAGACGCAATCAATCTGATCTCAGAATCAAGCGAATTATTACGTGCTCTTAAGCAGCAGGGAAAGCTTGGCAGGACGGTTATTCTTACGCCACACCTGCTTGAAATGCTTCGCTTGTGGAATGGACTTTTTGTGAATGAAAAAATGGAACTGGCCCAGCTAAAGCTGGCAGTCAGGGAATGTGCCGGAAGGCTTTCAAAAGAATTAGGCGTGATCGTTGTTGCAAAGGATGCCCGTACCTTTATTTGTGCTGACGGGCGACCGGCATGCCTAAATCTTTCAGGAAATTCAGGAATGGCTACTGCGGGAAGCGGCGACGTCCTTGCCGGAATGATCACCGCATTTCTTGCACAGTCAAAGGGAACGGATGAAGACGCTTTTCTTTTGACGTGTAAGGCGGTTCGTTATCACGGGCTCATGGGTGAAAATGCCGCGAGGGGCAAGGGTGAGCATGGCGTGATGGCGAGAGATCTGATACCGCAGTGAGAGGAGTTGGAAATGTTGACAATTCGGGAATCCGTAGAAACCTATCAACGGGTGCGCGTGGACATTGATCTGGACGCAGCCGTGGAAAACATGAAAAACATGAAAAAGCATCTTCATCAAGAGACGAAGATGCTGGCCGTGATCAAAACGGACGGTTATGGCCACGGCGCGGCGCAGATTGCGGGAGTGTTGGAACCATTAGATTTTGTGTGGGGCTACGCGACGGCAACGCCGGAAGAGGCACATTTGCTTCGCGTCAGCGGGATCAAGAAACCGATATTGATCCTTGCATATACGTTTCCATACAGTTATCAAATGATGGCGGAGAATGAGATCCGTCCCGCCGTGTTCCGTGAAGACACGTTGGAGCAGTTGGAAAAGGCAGCCATTGCGTCTGGTAAAAATTTTAAGGTTCACGTCAAGGTTGACACAGGGATGGGAAGAATCGGCGTGGCGCCGGACGAGACGGGACTTGCTTTTGTGGAAAAGCTTCTTCAGTATCCGCATTTGGAGCTGGAAGGCGTGTTTACGCATTTTGCCAGGGCGGACGAATATGACAAGGAGAATGCTCTTGAGCAACTGAGAAAATTTAATGCGTTCACCGGATCCGTCGAAAAGAAATTTGGAATCAAAATCCCGTTAAAGCACTGTTCTAACAGTGCTGGCATCTTGGAGATCACGGAGGCAAACCTGGATCTGGTGCGCGCAGGCATCACGCTGTACGGATTATATCCTTCCGATGAGGTGAGTAAGGACGTTGTGCCGCTAAAACCGGTACTTAGCCTGCACAGTCACGTGGTATACGTGAAGGACGTAATGCCGGGACAGAGCATCAGCTACGGCGGAACCTTTACGGCAGATCGCCCCATGCGAGTGGCCACCATTCCGGTAGGCTACGGAGACGGCTATCCAAGAAGCCTTTCGTCCAAAGGCTTTGTCCTGATCCGCGGGAAAAAGGCGCCAATACTTGGCAGGGTTTGCATGGACCAATTCATGGTGGACGTAAGCGA
The DNA here is from genome assembly GCA_024693365.1 of Acetatifactor sp. Lineage (GTDB taxonomy): Bacteria > Bacillota > Clostridia > Lachnospirales > Lachnospiraceae > Acetatifactor. The sequence goes on from JAILLF010000036.1 coordinate 56,951, forward strand.
GATCAAGGATTGTGAAAACGGCGATGAAGTGACGCTGATCGGAGACGGGATCACGGCGGAACTCCTGGGCGATCTCTCAGGCAGGTTTAATTATGAGCTTGTTTGCGATCTGGGAAAGAGAATTCCCAGGGTATTTTACGTGAATGGTGAACCAGTGGCCGTCAGAGATTATTATCAGGATTAAAGAATCACGTATACCTCAGAGAAATATGTAAAGACTATCCATGACGTCATTTATGATAAGTGGAGGTTTTATGAGAAGAGGAGACGTGTATTACGCTGACTTAAGACCGGTGGTGGGATCGGAACAGGGAGGGATCAGGCCCGTTTTGATCGTTCAGAACGACGTGGGCAACAGGCACAGCCCGACCGTGATCATTGCCGCAATCACCAGCAGGATGAATAAGGCAAAGCTGCCGACGCACATTGAGATCAGCTCCGGAAGCTATGACGTGGAGAGAGATTCCGTGGTGCTTTTGGAACAGCTTCGGACCATTGACAAAAAGAGACTTCGCGATAAGGTTTGTCATCTTGAAGGAGAAGTCATGCAGAGAATCGACAGGGCGCTTCGGATCAGTTTAGAGCTTTCTACATAAGAATGTGGACAAAATAAAAGATACAAACAGAAAAAATCTTGAAGAATATAAGAAATAACGTTATACTAAAGGGTAAGTTTGTTTCAGAAAACAAAAAACATATAGGAAAAAAAGGAGTAACGTACCATGTCAGGACATTCCAAATTTGCTAACATTAAGCATAAAAAGGAGAAGAACGATGCTGCTAAGGGTAAGATTTTTACCATTATCGGCCGTGAGATTGCCGTAGCCGTAAAGGAAGGCGGTCCGGATCCCAATAATAACTTTAAGCTTGCAACCGTAATCGCAAAGGCAAAGGCTAACAACATGCCTAATGATACCATTGAGCGCGGCATCAAGAAGGCTGCGGGCGACGTGGGCAGCGTGAACTATAAATACGTGACCTACGAAGGATACGGTCCTAATGGCATTGCGATTATTGTGGATGCGCTGACTGACAATACGAACCGTACCGCTGCAAACGTAAGAAGCGCTTTTACCAAAGGTCAGGGTAACATTGGCACTCCCGGTTGCGTGTCCTTCATGTTTGACAAGAAGGGCCAGATCATCATCGACAAGGAAGAATGCGACATGGAAGCTGATGACTTGATGATGATCGCATTGGATGCCGGAGCAGAGGATTTCAGTGAGGAAGAGGACAGCTTCGAAGTATTGACGGATCCCGATTCCTTTGAACAGGTCAGAAAGAGTCTGGAGGATGCGGGAATCCCCATGATGAGCGCTGAAGTGACCATGATTCCCCAGAACTACGTGGAACTCACGGATGAGACTGCAATCAAAAACCTTCAGAGAACGCTTGACATTCTGGACGAGGATGATGATGTTCAGGCAGTTTATCATAACTGGGATGAGTAAGGAATTGAAATCAATTTGTTGTTGATACGGAGGAGAAAAATGGACAATCAATATAGAATTGAGACAAAATGCGTACAATCAGGTTGGCAGCCCAAGAATGGCGAACCCAGGGTACTCCCCATTTACCAGAGCACGACGTTCAAGTATGAGACCTCAGAGCAGATGGGAAGACTGTTTGATCTTGAGGAAAGCGGATATTTCTACACCAGACTGCAGAATCCTACCAATGATTTTGTCGCTCAAAAAATCTGTGACCTGGAGGGCGGCGTGGCAGCCATGCTGACCAGCTCCGGTCAGGCAGCAAATTATTATGCCGTATTCAACATCTGTGAGGTTGGAGACCACTGCATTATGTCTGCTTCCGTATACGGAGGTACGTTTAACCTCCTGACCGTAACTATGAAGAAGATGGGCATCGAGTGTACGGTGGTGGATCCTGACCTTCCCGAAGAAGAGCTTGCGAAGGCTTTTCGTCCGAATACAAAGTGCGTGATCGCAGAGACGATTGCGAATCCCACAAACGTAATCCTGGACATCGAAAAATTCGCAAACGTTGCACATGCCCACGGAGTTCCCCTGATTGTGGACAATACCTTTGCGACGCCGATCAACTGCCGCCCGTTTGAATGGGGAGCAGATATAGTTACTCATTCCACGACGAAATACATGGATGGGCATGCGATGGCAGTCGGCGGATGCCTTGTAGATTCCGGTAACTTTGACTGGGAAAAATATGCTGACAAGTACCCTGGACTCACGACTCCGGATGAATCCTATCATGGGATCACTTACACCAAGAAGTTTGGAAAGGGCGCCTATATCACGAAGGCAACCGCACAGCTGATGAGAGACCTTGGATCCATTCAGTCCCCCCAGAATGCATTCCTTTTGAACATTGGACTGGAATCCCTGGCTCTTCGCGTGGAAAGACATTGTTCCAATGCTCAGAAAGTGGCAGAATTCCTGGAGGCACATGAGAAGGTTGCGTGGGTAAATTATGCTGGATTAAAGAGCAATAAGTATCATGCGCTTGCCCAGAAGTATCTTCCGAAGGGAACCTGCGGCGTTATTTCCTTTGGGTTAAAGGGAGGACGCAAACAGTCAGAGGCTTTGATGGATCACTTAAAGCTTGCCGCGATCGTAACGCACGTTGCTGATGCAAGAACTTGCGTACTTCATCCGGCGAGTCATACGCACCGTCAGATGACCGACGAGCAGCTTCGCGATGCAGGAATTGCTCCGGAACTAATTAGATTTTCCGTTGGTATTGAGAACGTAGAAGATATTATCGCTGACCTGGAGCAGGCGCTGGCTCAGGTTTAAAGGAGTACAAATGGAGAAACTGGCGATCGTCGTACCCTGCTATAACGAAGAAGAGGTGCTAAAAATCGCATCGAAAACGCTTCGTGAAGTATTGGATGACTTGGTCAAAAAGGGAAAAATTGCCGAAGAGAGCTTTATTCTGTTCGTTAATGACGGAAGTAAGGACCGGACGTGGGAACTTATAGAGGAAGAACACAGGGAGTTCCCAAAGAGGGTTTGCGGCGTAAAGCTGGCAGGCAACGTGGGACATCAATATGCGCTCACGGCAGGCCTGATCACGGCAAAGGATCTCAGTGACGTCACCGTCTCCATTGATGCTGACCTGCAGGATGACGTGACCGTGATCGAAGAGATGATCGATCAGTTTCATGCGGGAAATGACATTGTTTACGGCGTTAGAAAAGAAAGAAAAACGGATACGTTTTTCAAACGTACCACCGCACAGTGTTTTTACAAGCTGATGAACTTTATGGGCGTGAAATCCGTATATAATCATGCGGATTTCCGTCTGATGAGTAAGAGGGCCGTGGAGGAATTCTCCAAATATCAGGAGAATAACCTATACCTTAGGGGCATTGTCCCGCTGATCGGTTATCAGACGGAAAAAGTCTATTATGACCGCAAGGAACGAGTGGCGGGAGAATCCAAGTACCCCCTAAAGAAGATGTTGGCGCTTGCGTTTAACGGGATTTCTTCTTTTAGCGTAAAACCGATTTCCATGGTGCTTGGTCTGGGATTTGTTATCGTCTTTCTTTCCGTGATCGCCGCGATCTATGCATTGATCTCATATTTTACGGGAAACGTGGAACCGGGATGGACGTCACTGATCTTATCCGTTTGGTTTTTGGGCGGATTAAATCTTTTGGCGATTGGCCTGGTTGGTCAATACATTGGAAAAATCTATATGGAAGTAAAACACAGGCCGAGATACAACGTTGAAAAAGTTCTGTCCTCTGAAACGGAAACTGATGACGCGCATTGAACACGCTTAGACGGGAGCCGGAATACAAATGAGTTGGAAAAGAACAAAACTTAGTTACGCCCTATGGATGATTTTGGTTGTGATGACCTGCGTGGTTGGATATTATGCCACGTTTGGTTTTTGCGTTCAGTTTGGACTGCAGGGAACGGTCATATTGGGAATTTATGCGGGAGTCCTTCTTTTTGGAGGACTTTTTAGCGTTTTGGCGTTTCGTTTGAAACAAAAATGGAATGGGAAAGCAGGAGAGGGTAAAATTCTTTATTTGATCCTTGAAATCCTCTTTTTTCTTGCAATCGCAGGCTGCGGCATTTTTTTGCGCTTAAAGTATTTGCCCAATGCGCAACCGGGAGCATTATATCAGCTTTCCACGATTCGCCAGGGTGAGACGATGCCAGACGTCTTTGTAGGCGCGGAAGACGTTTACGTCAGGATTCTGCACCTGATTTGTTTTTGGTTTGGCAATACGCCTTATTTTTGCATTAGATTCCAATTGATTTTGAACGTGTTGGCAGGCGTGACGTGGTTCTTTGCCGTTCGGAAACTTGCTGGCAGATTGCCGGCACTTGTGTTTTCGGGATTCTATTTTCTGCATCAGTTTGTCGCCTATGGAGCGGTGGTTCTGTCCGCAGAATCTTTGACCTTCCTCATCTATGGCCTTGGACTGCTCTTGGCTGGTACTTACTTAAAAGACAAAAAACATGCCATTTGGCTTAGCATTTTAACCGGCATTGTCATCGGCATTGCGGGCTATTTTGACGTGTTTTGTTTTACCCTGTTGTTCGTGGCATGTTCCGTTTGGCATTTAGACGACAAAAAAGAAAGATGGGTATCCATGCTTCTTCTTTTCCCGAGTTGCATTTTGGGATTCTTTGCCAGTATTTTTGTGAAATTCCTGACGACGGGAAAAGGATATGGCGAAGTACTGGGTAAATGGGCGCAATGCTTCCGTCCCAAGACCATTCTAACGACGCAGATAAATGATTATTTCTGGTATTCCTTTGAAGGTTACTGGGGAACATGGTTAAGCGTGGCCTGCATTATCTGTTTGACCATTGCCGTTTTTGGTTTCCTGATGAAAAGCGGCAGAGAGAAACTAAGCCCTTGGATTGGAATTCTTTTTGCGACGTTTGTCATGGTAGTTTTCCAAGTAAACGCCATCTACTATTATCTGCAAACGGGTGATATGGCAAATCGAGTAATGGACGTTCCGTTTGACGGGACCCTTTTGTTCCTTTCCTGTCTGTTTATACTTGCGGGAATTGGAGTAGAGGCAATCTTTGCAAGTGAAGAAGAGTCTGCAAAAGTACAAGAAAGTGCAGAGACGGTAGAAGAAAAAGAGGTTGAAGGTGATTCTAAGGAGTCTGTGCAAAGCGTTGAAGACGCTAATGAAGAAAAAGCAGATGATGGAGAATTAGAAGTAATCGAACTAGACGATAGTTTGCCGGAAAAGGATGAAGAAGAGAAGCCTGAGCAGGTTGAAATTGAGCCGGCGGAGATTAAATCAGAGGAGATCAAACGGGAAGAAATCAAAGAGGAAGAATTAAAATTCGAGGTGATCAAAGCTGAAGAGCTGAAACGAGAAGAGAGTAGGCTGGAAGAGATCAAGATCGAAGAGACTAAGCTGGAAGATCAAAAGCCCGAAGATCAAAAGCCCGAAGATCAGAAGCCCGAAGAGGCCAAGTTTGAAGTGATTAAACTTGAAGAACCTAATCCGGAAGAAATAAAGTCCGAAAAGATTAAATCAAAAGAATCTAAGCATCAAGAGTTTATGATGGAAGAGCCTAAACCTGAAGAGCCTAAACTTGAAGAGCCTAAACCTGAAGAGATCAAACAGGAAAAGAATAAACAAGAAGAGCTTAAACAGGAGGGGATCCAATCTGAAAAGCAGGAACAAGAAGAGGCTGAGCCGGAACGTATTGCAAAGGCGGAACCGAAACCCAAAAAGTCAATTCCAGAAAGGATTAAGGATTTTAAGGAAAATTACAGGAATAGATTGGTTTACTACATTGAGCATCCTGCTGAGATGGAAAAAAAGAACGTTATTGTGAGGGTTCTCTTCGAACGGGCCAAGAAGAAATATGAAACGCGGAAGGAAATGGAGAGGGTAATGAATACCCTGATATCCCTTTCGGAAGATCACATTGTATGGACGGATGGAGTAAGAACCAAGCAGAGCGCACCGCGCCCTGACAGTAAGATTGTAACCGCGCCGAAGGTTCAGTCTGAAGTTCCCAAGGAAGAAGAGGCAAAGGTTCAACCTGTCAAGGCGGAAGAATCAAAGCCTGAGGCCGTCAAGGCAGAAGGGCCAAAACCTGAGACCGCAAAGCCTGAGGCCGTCAAGGCGGAAGAATCAAAGCCTGAGGCGGTAAAGCCTGAGGCCGTCAAGGCAGAAGGACCAAAACCTGAGACCGTAAAGCCTGAGGCCGTCAAGGCAGAAGGACCCAAACCTGAGACCGTAAAGCCTGAGGCCGTCAAAGCAGAAGAATCAAAGCCTGAGGCAGTAAATTTTGGGTTGACAAAATTGGAAGAGATGGAGCCCAAGATGCAAGAGCCGGAAAAGAAGCCGGAGCCGCTTCATAATCCACTGCCTGAACCGAAAAAGCACGTGGCGACCGTCATGGACTATGATTACGAAGTTTCCGACGATGATGATTATGATTTTGAATAGCGCGAGGGCTCCTAGCCCTTGCGTTTTTCATGCCATGAAAAATAAGGCGAAAGTAAGCACTTACGTTTCAAAAAACAAGTGACAAGAGCACATAGAAATGATATAATACTAAAAGTGCATTCATTAGGCTTGCCCTACAGGCAGGCATTTTGTTGTGAAAAAGTATGGAATAAGAGGTAGTTTACGTCATGGCTGCAGCTTCTGGAAAAAACAATTCCGGGAGGAAGAGTTCTCCCGCGAAAAGTAGGTCGACGAGAAGCGGAAGTACGGGAAGAAAAACTTCCACCGCATCAAAAAAGAAAATAGATTACGAGCAGGCTGCAAAAGACAGTGCAATGTACCATGAGATTGGCTTAATTATTATGTTCGTTGCAATGGTCTTTCTGTTCCTTTGCAACTTCGGACTGATCGGAGCTTTCGGTAATTTTATCAGCGGCATAATGTTTGGCTTGTTTGGATTTACGGCATTTGTTGCTCCGGTACTTGCCTTTTTGGGCCTTGCTTTTTGGTTTGCAAATCAGGGGAGTCCTACGGCGATTCGCAAGATGATTGCCGCTGGGGTTCTGTTTTTGATGGCCGGAGTTCTCTGCGAACTGTTTGCTGACAACGTAAAGGTGATGGAACAGTATTCCCTCGGTAAGATTTTTGAATTCTGCAAGACAAACCGTAAGGGCGGCGGTATTTTTGCCGGAAGCGTCGCCTATCTTTTGCATCATTATCTGGAGACGGTTGGGACCGTGCTGGTAGTCATTTTATTGAGTATTATTTCCGTGATTCTTCTTACGGAGCGATCCCTTCTTGACGGCGTGAAAAATGGCGGTGAGAGGATCCGCGAGAAGTCAAGGGAAAATGCTGAGATCAGAAAAGAACTGGCTGAGAGAAGACGGGAAGAGCAGGACAGCCTTAGGGAGACCAGGATTGAAGAAAGAAAGCTAAAAGAGCTTGATCGTGAGGAGGAGCGCCGTAGAAAAGCGGAGGAACGTGAGAACGAGAAAATCCTTCGCATGGACAAGAAGGTAACCGGAGTTAGTAAGGATACTGCCTTGAAAAATGGCGGAAGCGGTGTTGACGGAAAAGGGAAAAAGAATGACGTACATGAGATTATTTACGTCGAGGATCCAGAAACAAAGGCCGCCGCAGCCAGATTGCCCAAAGCCCAGACAATCAATGACATTCCTGAGCCAGTGATTGTCGGGAAAAGAGCGGAAAAGAATACGGCCATGGCGGCAGTCAATGCCGTGGATGAAGAACTTTTGGAAGCAAAGAAGCGCATGGAAGCGCAGTATCAGCGTGACCAGTATGTCAGAAACTCCGAAAGCGGAAGGGAACGATTCCAAAAGGACGGCAGCATGCCCTTGCCAAAGGAGGCTGAGAACATTCAGGTTCACAGCGGGAACGTTGGTGACGGAAAAGGACATGGCGCAGCCGGATATCAAAATCCTTCGCCTGTCAGAAAAGCGGCTGCTGCGGATCAAAGCACGGCACCGGATCAGTCAATTGGAAAGGAAATGCAGGCGGCTCCTAAAATGCCGAAGAAATATGTATTTCCGCCGCTGTCCAGACTGCAAAAAGGTGCAACCTCCACCGCGGATAACAGCGCTGAATTAAAAGAAACGGCTCTTAGGTTACGTGATACCTTACATACCTTCGGAGTGAACGTGACCATCACGGACATCAGCCAAGGACCCAGCGTTACAAGATATGAATTACAGCCTGAGCAGGGCGTAAAGGTAAGCAAAATTGTTGGCCTTGCGGATGACATTAAACTGAATCTTGCGGCCACGGACATCCGAATCGAAGCTCCGATTCCCGGAAAGGCAGCCATCGGTATCGAAGTGCCGAACAAAGAGAACATGATGGTGGCCCTTCGTGATCTGCTCGAGAGCAAGCAGTTTCAGGATTTCGATTCCAAGCTGGCTTTTGCCGTTGGTAAGGACATTGCAGGTCAGACCGTTGTGGCGGACATTGCCAAGATGCCCCACATGCTGATCGCGGGATCTACCGGTTCCGGTAAGTCCGTCTGCATCAATACTTTGATTATGAGTATTTTGTACAAGGCCCATCCGGATGACGTAAAGCTCATCATGGTAGACCCAAAAGTCGTGGAGCTTTCCGTTTACAATGGAATCCCGCACCTTTTGATCCCCGTCGTGACAGATCCGAAAAAGGCTTCCGCGGCACTTCACTGGGCAGTGTCGGAGATGGAAGACCGTTATCGCAAGTTTGCTGATTTCAACGTGCGTGACTTAAAGGGCTATAACAAGAAATTGGAAAGCATGCGTGACAGTGGTGAGGGAGACGTTCCGAGAAAGCTGCCTCAGATCGTGATCATCGTCGACGAGCTTGCCGACCTGATGATGGTCAGCCCCGGAGAGGTGGAAGAATCCATCTGCCGTCTGGCACAGTTGGCCAGGGCCTGCGGCATACATTTGATCATTGCAACGCAGAGACCGAGCGTTGACGTCATTACGGGTCTGATCAAGGCAAACATGCCGAGCCGCGTGGCCTTTGCCGTTTCCAGCGGCGTGGATTCCAGAACCATTTTGGACATGGTTGGCGCGGAAAAGCTTTTGGGTAAGGGCGACATGCTCTTTTATCCACAAGGTTATTCAAAGCCCGCCAGAATCCAGGGGGCGTTTGTATCAGACAAGGAAGTTAGCGACGTTGTTGATTTCTTAAAGAATCAGATGATCGGCAACGTTTACGACGAGAGAATCGTGGAAGCGATCCAGAACAGCGGTAACGCGTCCGGCGGCGGAGCGGCGTCAAGTTCTGGCGGACAGGGTTCCGGGCTGGATGAGTATTTTGAACAGGCTGGACGATTTGTCATCGAGAATAAGGAAAAGAACAAGGCATCCGTAGGAAGCCTTCAGAGACTGTTGAAAATAGGATTTAACCGTGCGGCAAGGATCATGGATCAGCTCTGTGAATACGGCGTTGTCGGTGAATCTGAGGGCACAAAGCCCCGTGAGGTCAGAATGACCATGGAAGAATTTGAGCAGTTGCTCGATACCCTGTAAATGATTACAAGGAAACGTGAATTGTGAGGTAAGGAAATGAAGTCAGACATTGAAATCGCGCAGGAAGCGGTAATGAAGCCCATAACGGAGATTGCGGCAAAGCTTGGACTTGAGCCGGAGGATTTGGAGCTTTATGGAAAATATAAGGCAAAGATATCGGAGGATTATTTGAAGAAGATTCAGGATCGTCCTAACGGTAAGCTGATCCTGATGACGGCCATCAATCCGACGCCCGCAGGAGAAGGCAAGACGACAACTACGGTTGGTCTTGGCGAAGCCTTTGGCAAAATGGGAAAGAAAGCAGTGATCGCGCTTCGCGAGCCATCCCTTGGCCCTTGTTTTGGCATTAAGGGTGGTGCTGCAGGAGGCGGTTATGCGCAGGTGGTTCCCATGGAGGAACTGAATCTTCATTTTACCGGTGATTTCCATGCGATTACTTCCGCAAACAATTTGCTTGCAGCGCTTTTGGACAATTCCATGCAGCAGGGAAATCCCTTAAACATTGATCCAAGACAGGTCGTTTGGAAGAGATGTCTTGATATGAATGACAGGGCGCTCCGCAACGTAATCGTTGGTCTTGGCGGAAAAACGGAAGGCGTTGTCAGGGAAGATCATTTTGTCATTACCGTAGCCAGTGAGATTATGGCGATTCTATGCCTGGCTACGGACATGAAAGACTTAAAGGAAAGGCTTTCGAAGATTGTGGTGGCTTACACCTATCAGGGAGAACCTGTCACCGCTGGTCAGCTTCAGGCCGTTGGTTCCATGGCAGCGCTCCTAAAGGATGCGATGCAGCCGAATCTGATCCAGACCTTAGAGCATACGCCTGCTCTTGTACACGGCGGTCCCTTCGCAAACATCGCTCATGGTTGCAATTCCGTGCGTGCCACGAAGGCTGCATTGAAGATGGCGGATTACGTGGTGACGGAGGCCGGATTTGGCGCTGACCTTGGCGCTGAAAAGTTCTTTGACGTAAAGTGCCGCATGGCTGCATTAAAGCCAGATGCCGTTGTTTTGGTGGCGACAATCCGCGCGTTGAAGTATAACGGAGGCGTTCCTAAGGCAGAACTGGGAGTTGAGAATCTGGATGCCTTAAAGAAGGGCATCGTCAATCTGGAAAAGCACATAGAGAATTTACAGAAATATGACGTTCCCGTGGTCGTTACGTTGAACTCCTTCGTGACCGACAGTGATGCAGAGACGGATTACGTGAAAAACTTCTGTGAGGAGAGAGGATGTGAATTTGCGCTCTCCGAAGTTTGGGCAAAAGGCGGCGAGGGTGGAATTGCACTCGCGGAAAAGGTATTAAAGACGCTGGAGGAGAAGGAAAGCCATTTCCATCCCCTGTATTCGGACGAGCTGAGCCTTACGGAAAAGATCGAGACCGTTGCAAAGGAAATCTACGGAGCGGGAAGCGTAAAGTATGCGCCTGCCGCCATTAAACAGTTAAAGAAGCTCGAGGAACTGGGATTCGGAAATCTTCCCGTTTGCATGGCGAAAACGCAGTATTCCCTTTCCGACGATGCGACGCTGCTTGGCAGGCCTGACGGATTCGAGATGAACGTCAGGGAAGCATATGTTTCAGCCGGAGCCGGGTTCGTTGTGGTACTGACCGGTACGGTCATGACTATGCCTGGTCTTTCAAAGGCACCTGCAGCCTATAACATCGACGTAAATGAAGAGGGTAAGATTACCGGATTGTTCTGATTTTATTTGTTTTACTTGAAAAAAAGTTCAAGAACGAATAAAATGTGAATGATAAAAAATTAACGTTAACAGCGTTGACACATTCAAAAAGAAATGGAGAGAAAAACATGCCCACGATCATTGACGGAAAAGCGATCTCAACGCAGATCAAGGATGAGTTAAAGGAACAAGTTGCAAAAATGAAGGCAGAGGGGATCACGCTTTGCCTTGCCGTGATTCAAGTTGGTGCGGATCCCGCATCCTGCGTATACGTTCGCAACAAGAAAAAGGCATGTGAATACATAGGCATTGAGTCTCTATCCTACGAGCTTCCGGAGGAGACGACGCAGGAGGAACTTTTGAATCTGATCAAAGAATTAAATGCGAGAAAGGACGTCAATGGCATTTTGGTTCAACTTCCCTTGCCAAAAGGATTGGATGAGGAGAAAATCCTGGATGCGATTGATCCTTTGAAGGACGTGGACGGCTTCCATCCCATGAACGTCGGGAACCTGAGCATTGGAAGAAAGGGCTTTGTCTCCTGTACGCCAGCTGGCGTAATACAGCTCTTAAAGCGTTCCGGCATTCAAATCGAGGGCAAGGAATGCGTAGTTGTTGGCAGAAGTAACATTGTTGGTAAGCCTATGAGCATGTTGCTCCTTCGCGAGAACGGTACCGTTACGACGGCACACAGCCGCACGAAGAACCTTCAGGAAGTGACCAAGCGAGCTGACATCCTTGTGGCAGCCGTTGGCAAGCCCCGCATGATCACGGCAGACTACGTAAAGGATGGTGCGGTGGTGATCGACGTTGGCATTCATCGCAATGAAGACAATAAGCTTTGCGGCGACGTGGATTATGAAAGCGTTGCACCTAAATGCAGTGCCATTACGCCAGTTCCCGGCGGCGTTGGTCCCATGACCATTGCCATGCTGATGAAGAACTGCGTTGAATCCTATTCGCTTCAGAATCAATAGAACCGGAGGGAGAAGAAATGCGTTGCCCAAAATGCGGAACGGATCTTCCGGAGGGTGCCCTGCTCTGTGAAAAATGCGGGGAAGAAATCCATATCGTACCGGATTATGATCCAACGCTAGACCTAAGCATCGGCATTGACGAGGAGGAAAGAACTCCCGGAGAACCTGTTCCTGATCCGGAAAAACCGAGGCAGGCCAAGCTTTATCTGCTTCGCGCGATGTTGATCTTACTTGCGCTTGTCGTCATTGGCTTGGCGATTGCCGCAAATAAGAACTTAAAGCGAATGCAATCGCCCCAATATCAGATTGCCCAAGCTGAAAAGTATCAAGGAATCGGGGAGTATGCTAAGGCGATTGAATGTTATTCCAAGGCGATAGAACTCGAAGAGGATAACGTTGGTTTATTGCAGCAATTGGCAGAAGTGTATTATCTCAAGAATGATCAGGCCTGGTATGAGGCGACGTTGCTTCAAATTCTTTCCCATAAGTCTGCAAGCTCTCAGCAAATTGACTGGGCGCTGGAGAAAATGATTCCGTTACTCATAAAGAAAGGCGATTTTGAAGGGATCAATCGTTTGCTTGGAAAGTATCCCAATGAGAAATTGCAGAAGGAAAATGAGGAGTATCTGGCTCCGAAACCGCGGTTTTCCCTGGAAGAAGGTACTTACGTGGACATCCAGTCCCTTAGCATTCTTTCCGATGCGGAAGGGACGCTGTATTACACTTTGGACGGTACGGTGCCTGGAGAGACAAGCGAAACTTTCACGATGCCAATCGTGCTGGACCTCGGTGAGGTTACGATCAAGGCGTGCCTCATCAATTCATATGGCGTAAAGAGTGAAGTCATTGAAGGAACCTATACGATTGTTGCGCCTGAGCCTAAACAGGAAAAGAAATAATTGCTATATGCAAATATATAAATCCCAAGAGGATGGAGAGGTGGAGTATGTACAAGATTTTAAAGAAACAGGAATTGACGACAAACATTTATTTGATGGAGGTGGAAGCTCCAAGAGTTGCCCAGAGTTGTCTGCCCGGACAATTTGTCATCGTGCGCATGGACAAGGATGCGGAGAGAATCCCGTTGACCATTTGTGATTACGATCGCAAGGCGGGTACGATCACGATCGTATTCCAGACCGTTGGCGCAGGAACCACGATGATGGCAGAGCTTTCTGAAGGAGACTGCTTCCATGATTTTGTGGGACCTCTTGGATGTCCTTCCGAGCTGGTGAAGGAAGACCTTGAGAGCCTCAAGAAGAAGAATATCCTGTTCGTGGCAGGCGGCGTTGGTACTGCTCCGGTTTATCCTCAGGTAAAATGGCTTCATGAAAATGGTGTTGCCGCAGACGTGATCATGGGCAGCAAGACCAAGGATCTTTTGATTCTTGAGAAGGAGATGGAGGCTGTTGCCGGAAATCTCTATGTTACCACGGATGACGGATCTTACGGCAGAAGCGGCATGGTTACCCAGGTGATAAAGGATCTGGTAGCCGAAGGCAAAAAGTATGACGTATGCATTGCCATTGGGCCCATGATCATGATGAAGTTTGTTTGCCTCCTTACCAAGGAGCTTGAGATTCCCACCATTGTCAGCCTGAATCCCATCATGGTGGATGGTACCGGCATGTGCGGAGCATGCAGAGTTACGGTTGGCGGCAAGGTAAAGTTTGCCTGCGTTGACGGTCCTGAGTTTGACGGACATCAGGTAAACTTCGATGAAGCAATGAGAAGACAAACTATCTACAGAACCGAGGAAGGTCGTGCCATGCTTGCACTGCAGGAAGGCGACACCCATCACGGCGGATGCGGAAATTGCAACTAATTCGAAAACTCTGGAAAGGATAATGGTGAAAATACATGGACGTTATGACAAAGATTCCCGTTCGGGAGCAGGATGCCAAGGTAAGGGCAACGAACTTCGAGGAGGTTTGCCTTGGTTACAATCAAGAGGAGGCTATGTGTGAGGCTTCCAGATGCATCAACTGCAAGAATGCACAGTGCGTAAAGGGTTGTCCCGTTGCAATTGACATTCCCGCTTTCATTCATGAGGTGAAGGAAGGAAATATTGAAAAGGCATATCAGATCATCAGTGAAGCCAGTGCGCTTCCCGCAGTTTGCGGACGCGTATGTCCCCAGGAGAGCCAGTGTGAAGGAAAGTGCATCCGCGGCATCAAGGGTGATCCTATCTCCATCGGAAAGCTTGAGCGTTTCGTTGCTGACTGGGCCAGAGAGAATGGCATTAAGCCCCAGGGCGCAACGGAAAAGAAGGGCAAGAAGGTTGCCGTGATCGGTTCCGGTCCTGCCGGACTTACCTGCGCGGGTGACCTTGCAAAGGCTGGTTATGACGTTACGATCTTTGAGGCACTGCATGAGGCAGGCGGCGTGCTTGTTTACGGCATCCCTGAGTTCCGTCTTCCCAAGGAGGCAGTTGTTGCAAAGGAGATTGAGAACGTTAAGGCTCTTGGCGTTAAGATCGAAACCAACGTGGTTATCGGCAAGTCCGTGACTATCGACGAACTCATGGAGAAAGAAGGCTTCTCTGCCGTATTCATCGGTTCCGGCGCCGGACTTCCCAAGTTTATGGGAATCCCCGGAGAGAACTCCAACGGTGTATTCTCCGCAAACGAGTACTTGACCAGAAGCAATCTTATGAAGGCGTTTAACCCTGCAAGTCCTACTCCCATCATGAGAGGGAAAAAGGTTGCCGTCGTAGGCGGCGGAAACGTGGCAATGGATGCTGCAAGAACCGCGCTGAGACTTGGCGCAGAGGTTCATATTGTATACAGAAGAAGTGAGGAAGAACTTCCCGCGAGAGTGGAAGAGGTGCATCATGCAAAGGAAGAGGGCATCATATTTGACCTTCTCACCAATCCCACCGAGATCATTGCTGACGAGAAGGGCTGGGTAACCGGCATGAAGTGCATCAAGATGGAGCTTGGCGAGCCTGACGAATCTGGAAGACGCCGTCCCGTTGAGGTTCCCGGTTCAGAGTTTGTAATGGAGCTCGATACCGTGATCATGTCCCTTGGTACTTCTCCCAATCCCTTGATCTCCTCCACGACGGAAGGTCTTGAGACCAACAAGTGGAAGTGCATCATTGCAGACGAGGAGAACGGAAAGACCACGAAGGAAGGCGTTTACGCAGGCGGAGACGCCGTTACCGGCGCCGCTACCGTTATTCTTGCGATGGGTGCAGGAAAAGCTGCTGCAAAAGGAATTGACGAGTATTTAAGTAAATAAAGAATTGGTTCACGTATGACTTACTTGCTAAAACTTTCAAAAGAAAGGCGGAGTACGCTGTATGGCATGGTGTCCGATCTGTAAAAACGAATATCGTCCCGGAATCAAGGTATGTGCGGATTGTGGGGCAGAGTTAGTTGAGAAATTGGAAGAAAACCCTAGGACGACGCTTGTTGCCGGGGATGAGGACATGCTTCAAAACGTAAATGATTTCCTTAAGGCGGGTGGCGTAAAGAGCGGTGAGATCACCTTTTCGCCTGAGCATAACATGCATGCGCTGTCGGTAGTTAATTCTGAGCTAAACAGGGCGACGGAAGTTGCACAGGCATACATGAAGGAACATACCAGCAGGATGGAAAAGAAGGCTCGTGAGCAGGCCATGGCCAATGCCACGCCGCAGGAGCGTGAGGAAATGGCCAAGATGGCTACGGTTAGGCAAGCGAACCTTCGTCCAGCCACCGTTTATGAAAGCAGTGCAAAGAAGATGGAAGAGAACAAAGCTTCCGCTTGGAGCCTGCTTGTGATCGGCGGTGCCGGCATCCTTCTGATCGCATTGTGCCTTCTTGGAATCATACCGGTTCCAAGCATGTTCAAGGGATCCTATTTGTTCTTTGGCGTTATGGGTGCGCTTTGCGTGCTTTTCGTGATCATGGGCTTTGTTTCATTCAAGCATGCAAAGGGATTTGCGAAAGACGTTGAGGCTGAGAACGGCATAAGAGCATCCCTCGAGGAGTGGTGTAAGGAAAATCTAAAAGGCGAGGACATTGACCGGTTTATCAAGATGAGAGATCCCAGTCTCGAGGGCGAGTCGCTGTTTTTCCCGAGAAATGAACTCATTAAGGCGAGGATTAATCATCAGTTCATGAATCTGGATCAGGCTTTTTTGGATACGTTTGTCGATGAAGTGGTTTACGAGATGGTTTTTCCTGAGGACAAGTAAGATCAACGGATAATATGAAGATTACCATTCTGTGCGTTGGAAAGATCAAAGAAAAATTTTATAGGGATGCCATAGCGGAATTTGAAAAAAGGCTTAGTCGTTATTGCAAGTTTGAGATTCTGGAGGTTCCGGATGAACAAACGCCAGACGGCGCATCGCCGGCACTGCAGACCCAGATCAAGGATAAGGAAGGGTGCAGATTGCTGTCGAAGCTAAAGGATGATGCCTTTGTCTGTACGCTGGAGATCCGCGGGAAGAAAATGACTTCAGAAGAATTTTCTTCCTTTATGGAGCGAGCTGCCGTTCAGGGGAAGAGCCAAATCTTCTTTGTGATCGGCGGCTCTCTTGGTTTATCTGAGGCAGTCATGAAGAGATCGGATCAGGCAGTCAGCTTCTCTGACATGACGTTCCCGCATCAATTGATGCGAGTGATTCTTTGTGAGCAAATATACAGGGGATTCCGCATATTAAACAAGGAGCCGTATCACAAATGAGTGGAAAGAAAGATACCGGACTGAAGAAGAAAAAGGAACTGGCAAAGAAGGTTATTGCGCTGCTTAAGGAAGAATATCCCAATTCCGACTGCACGCTGGAATATGACAGGGATCAGGCGTGGAAGCTGTTGGTCAGCGTGCGCCTGGCGGCACAGTGTACGGATGCCCGCGTGAACGTGGTTGTGGAAAAGCTTTACCAATGTTTTCCGGACGTAAACGCCCTGGCGGAGGCTCCCGTGGAAGAAATTGAAAAACTGGTGCATCCCTGCGGTCTTGGAAACAGTAAGGCGAGGGACATTAGCGCCTGCATGAAAATGCTGAGGGACGTCTATAAGGGAATCGTGCCCGATACCATGGAAGAGCTTCTAAAGCTTCCGGGCGTTGGAAGAAAGAGTGCCAATTTGGTTTTGGGTGACGTTTTCGGGAAACCTGCCATTGTGACGGATACGCATTGCATAAGGCTTTCTAACAGAATAGGACTTGTTGAAGGGATAAAGGAGCCTGGCAAGGTTGAGAAAGAACTTTGGAAGATCATTCCTCCGGAAGAAGGAAATGAATTGTGCCACAGGCTGGTGGATCACGGACGGGCCGTCTGTACGGCCAGAACCAAGCCGTATTGTGATAAATGTTGCCTAAAGGACGTTTGTGCAAAGGTGGGAGTATAGGAGGGGATACGCATGAGAATGTATGACCTGATCATGAAAAAAAGGAATGGGGGAGAGCTTACCAAGGAGGAGATCCGTTTTTTCATTGAAAAATACGTGACTGGAGAAATTCCGGATTATCAAGTTTCCGCGTTGATGATGGCTATCTATTTCCAAAAGATGACGGAAAAAGAGACCTATGAACTAACCATGGCCATGGCGGAAAGCGGTGACGTGCTGGATCTGTCTGACATTAAAGGAATTAAGGTTGACAAGCATTCTACGGGCGGCGTGGGAGACAAGACCTCTCTTGCACTCACGCCGATGGTTGCCGCATGCGGGCTAACCGTTGCCAAGATGAGCGGAAGAGGCTTGGGACATACGGGTGGCACCATAGATAAGCTGGAAAGCTTTCCTGGTTTTACGACGGCGCTTACGACGGAACAGTTTCACGATAACGTAAATAAGATCGGCATTGCCATCATGGGACAGACGGCTGATCTTGCGCCTGCGGACAAAAAGCTCTATGCACTGCGCGACGTTACTGCCACCGTTGACAATCTTTCGCTGATCGCCAGCTCCATTATGAGCAAAAAGCTTGCGTCCGGAGCTGATGCCATTGTACTTGACGTTAAGACGGGAAGCGGAGCTTTCATGAAAAAGGAAGAGGATGCGTTTGCGCTGGCAGAAGAAATGGTAAAGATCGGCAGAAATGCCGGTCGCAGGATGAGTGCACTGGTGACTGACATGGATCAGCCGCTCGGACGAGCCGTCGGAAATGCATTAGAAGTGATTGAAGCGATCAATACCCTTCAGGGTAAAGGACCTGAGGATTTCACTGAATTGGTTTATTCTCTTGGGAGTGAGATGCTCTTGGCAGGCGGAAAGGCTGACTCTGCAGAGGAAGCAAGGCAGATGCTGGTAACCGTTGTTCAGAACGGCAAAGCCTTGGAAAAGCTCGAAGAATTTGTAAAAGCCCAAGGCGGAGACGAAAGAGCCGTAAGAGATACGACATTACTTCCGCAAGCAAAGGCGAGCTTCGAGATTCCTGCACCCAAAGAAGGTTACGTTTCCGGCATCGTTTGTGACGAAATTGGAATTTGTTGCCTGATGCTTGGCGGCGGAAGGGAGACGAAGGAGAGCGAGATTGACCTGTCCGTTGGCTTTGTGATCCATAAAAAGGTTGGTGATTACGTTAACCTCGGAGAAAGTCTTGCCACCATGTATTACAACGATGAAGAGAAGGCAAAGGGGGCGCTGGAAAGATTCCAAAAGGCGTATGCCTTTTCAAGTGAGAAGCCATTGCCAAGCAAGCTGATCAAAGGAAAATTGTAAAAAGAGCATGATTTTGTTGCCTGACGCATAAGATTTTGCATGAGAAAGAACAGGCAGTTACAAATCAAAAAGCAAACGTCGTCATTCCTAACGGATCATTTAAGAATCCCGCCCGACGTCAGTGACGGGGAATCACGAATTACGATCGCGGGAGACGGATGGATTTGGGTAGAGCATTATAAAGGGATTTTGGAATATACGGGAAGCTCGCTGATCCTGCAGGGAAAATCAGGCAGGATTCACGTCGAGGGAACCGGGCTGTCAATGGATTATTATACCAGTGAAGATCTGGTAGTCAGGGGAAAGATACGGGCAGTACGATATGACGCCGGAAAGGATGCATGAGTTCAGTGATTGGCGTATCAGAATTTCTCTTTGGATATCTAAGGATCTGCATAAAAGGCGGTTCGGCAGAACGGTTCCTGAACGTTTGCGCGGGCAGGGGCATTCGCCTCTGGAATTTGGAAAGGACAGAGGGAAATCTTTGTTTAAATCTTTCCCTTTCCGCTTTTGACCGTTTGCATCCGATCATCAGAAAAACAAAAGTAAAGGTAGTCATTCTGGAAAAGAACGGACTGCCTTTTTTTTTGAACCGTTTTCAGAAAAGATGGGTATTTTTCCTGGGCGCCCTGCTTGCGGTCTCAGCGTGGCTGATCTCCACAAGATTCCTGTGGAGCATGGAATTCTCGGGAAACGTGAAAATTACTTCGGATCAGATGAAACGTTTTCTGGAGGAACACGGCATATGTCTTATGGTCCCGCTCGGGAGAATTCAGGTAACGGAATTGGAGTTAGCCCTTTATGATAAATTTGAGGACGTTACCTGGAACAGCATTAGGATTCTTGGAACGTCCCTGATCGTTGAGGTAAAAGAAAGGGACGTTCCTCAACGCCAGACGGAGATGCGATCGCATTTAGGCATGAATCTGATCAGCTCAGGCGACGGCGTGATCACGGAAATGATTGTCAGGGGGGGCGTGCCAAAAGTAAGACTGGGGGATGAGGTGAAGCGGGATCAGATTCTGGTGGAAGGACGAGTGCCGGTCATGAATGAAGACGGAACTGTTAGGGAATGGATCTTGACGGAACCGGACGCGGACGTATGGGTGGAACGAAAACTCCAATATGAAGACTGTGAGTCTTTATATTATCTGGAAATGTTGCCGGGAAGAAGAAAAAAGGATGCTTATCGCTTTTCCATCCTTGGAAACGAGTATTTTACTGAGAAAAAGAATATATTTTACCAAGAATCCATTTTGGAAACTGAAGTGACGCCGAAATTGCTTCAAATACTTAGAATACCAATTAGAATAAGGAAAATCACGCATGGAGAAGTCAACGTAACGTTGAGGAAACGCAATGAGGATGAGGCGAAAGAGCAATCTTTGAAAAAAATATTAAAATTTCTTACAACTTTAGAAGAAAAAGGGGTACAAATTATTGAAAAAGATGTTAAAATAGGTATCGAGGGAGATTTTAGCCTTACGTATGGCGTAATAATAATTCGGGAAAAGGAAGCTTTTTTTCAAAAGACGGAGGATGAACTTGACGGAACGCAACGATAACTTTAACGGTGAAGAGATGATTTCCTTACAGATGGAAATCCCTTCCGAACAAATGCAAATGGTATTTGGCGCATCAGACAAATACGTGAAAAAACTGGAACAGAACTTTGACGTTACCATAGTTGACCGCAACGGGAACGTGGTGGTCAGGGGAACGGCAGATAACGCCAAAAAGGCGAAGGCCGTGCTGGAACAGCTATGTCATTCCATCCAGCGCGGAAATGAGATAGAGGAGCAAAACGTGGATTACGCAATAGAACTGGGAAAAGAAGAAAAAGAAGACGCTCTGGAAGAGATTGACGGTGACCTCATCTGTCATACGGTGTCCGGAAAGCCCATTAAACCGAAGACGATGGGCCAAAAGGCTTACGTGGATGCCATCCGCCAGAAAATGATCACTTTCGGCATTGGACCGGCCGGAACCGGCAAGACCTATCTTGCCATGGCCATGGCAATTACGGCGTTCAAAAAAGAAGAGGTGAACAGGATCATCTTGACGAGACCGGCGATTGAAGCCGGCGAAAAGCTGGGATTCCTGCCCGGTGACATGCAAAGCAAGGTTGACCCGTATCTGAGACCCTTATATGACGCGCTATATCAGATCATGGGTGCGGAAAGCTTTGCCAAAAACATGGAAAAGGGATTGATCGAAGTGGCCCCCCTTGCCTACATGAGAGGCCGTACGCTGGATAATGCCTACATTATTCTGGATGAGGCGCAGAATACGACTCCGGCGCAGATGAAGATGTTTTTGACCAGAATTGGTTTTGGCTCAAAGGTTGTCATTACGGGTGACTCCTCACAGAAAGACTTGGCGCAGGGGACGAAATCCGGTCTGGACGTGGCGGAACACGTGCTCGGCAAGATCGACGACATAGCTTTTTGTAAACTGACCAGCAGGGACGTGGTTCGTCATCCTTTGGTTCAGAAGATCGTTAAGGCATATGAGAGTTATGAAGAAAAGGAAAATGCCAGAGCTTTAAGAATCAGGGAACGCGAGCGACTAAAGAGCGGCGGAAGACGCGGTGAGGGCAGGCTTCGCGAGCGAAAGCAGTAAAGCTAATGCAACGTAAGGAGGCACAAGAGATGACGCTGTATGCGGAAAATGAGACGGACGTTACCTTTCCCTTTCCCGTGGAGGAAACGGCAACCCAGGTAATTGAGGCGGTTTTGAAGTCTGAGGGATGTCCCTTCGACGCAACGGTTAATCTGCTGATCACGGACAATGAAGGAATTCGTGAGTATAACAGACAATACCGCGAAATCGATAAGGAAACGGACGTACTTTCCTTCCCAAACCTGGATTTTGATGCGCCGGGTGATTTTGGCAGGGTGACGGAAAATAAGGCGGATTATTTTGACCCTGACTCGGGAGAGCTGATTCTCGGTGACGTGATTGTCTCCGCTGACAAGGTGATAGAGCAGGCAGAAAATTACGGACATGATCAAAAACGGGAATTTGCATTTCTCGTTGCACACAGCATGCTTCATCTGTGCGGTTATGACCATATGGCAGATGATGAGAGGGTCGTGATGGAAGAAAAGCAGGAGGCAGTCCTGCAAGGCCTTGGAATCACAAGATGAAACGTGAGGATACAAGATGAAACAATTAGAGGTCAAGAGAAGACAGATCGAATATTTGGCCATGGCACTAAACGTGGTGTTGTTTTTGGCAATTGAACGTAAACTGGGATTGGAAGGCAGCGGATTTTTTCTCGTTCCGATCATGATCTTTTCCATGCTTTGGACCTTTGTGGGAGAACATCTTCCGGACGTGCTCGGAAAGCTGATCCGCGTCCGCAGGGCGAAGGGACAGTATCGCAGCGTACGTAAGATCAGGCTGTACTCTTTTCTCTGTCAGGCATTTACCGGCATTATCGGTTCGGTGCTTATGCTGACTATAGGTACTGCACTTGCAAATAAAGTGTATGGTTGTCCCTATGCAAGTTTGATGGTATGGATTTTGTCGCCGCTATTATTTTTACGTGGCATGAGCCAGTTGCTTTTGGGATATTGCCAGGGAGAAGGTTTTGAATTGCCTGCGGTGGTCAGTTGTTTGCTCAGACCGGTTGTGATCTATGCGTTTGGAACAGTCCTTGGAAGCAGAACCGGTGAATATGGTGCAAAGGTTAGTGCCCTTTTAAAGGCGGAAAAGTATTCTTCAATGTACGTGGGAGCGGGCTGGTGCCTTGCAATCGTTATGGCAGAGCTTTTGGTACTCTTGGTGTTGTTTTTATCCTTCCTGGGCACAAGGAGAATGAAGCGGGAGAGCGAGGCGGAGAGCATGAGGGCTTCCGTGAGCTTTCAGGGATATGCGGCCGCGTCCTTCCGGAACGTGATCTTCCGGGCGCTTGTATGCTTTACGGAGCTCTTTCCCGTGGCAGTCGGCATGATGATCTATTATCATAAAACGCAGGATGCCGCACCGCTTTCCTATGGAACCTATTTCGTCGGATATTTTGCAGTTTGTCTGTTGTTGTATCGCTTGCTTAATGCCGTTGCAGTTCCGTTTTGGGGAAAGGTTTCCAGCTTTTACAAGAGGGACGAAGTACGGCTTGGACGTGTTTGCTTTCAGGGCGGAATCCATCTGCTGCTTGGACTGGGAGGCGTCCTGGCTGCCTGCTTCGCCGCAATGCCTGCTCAGATTGGTGCATTAGCCGGATTTACTTCACCGAACGTCGCGAAAATTGCATTTCAGGGCGGAGCCTGGATCCTGTTTGCTTCCTTAGGTTTTTACTTTGCGAGAATGTTGATGCGTTTTGGAAAGAACATTCTGGTTGTTGGAATCGGAATCCTTAGCAACGTGTTGTTTGTCATGGTATACATGATCCTGTGGTCTGATGAAAAAATGGCATTGCTTTCCCTAATGTACGCATGCCTGATCTCATCAGCCGTCTATGCCGTTCTTCTGGGAGCAATCATGGTTCAACTGATGGGCGGAAGGTTCCAGTGGGTAAAGGTAGTGCTATTACCTGCAGGACTAGCCATTGCAATAGGAATCATACAGGCACTTTGCGTGAAATTCTTAGGTGAGCATTTGGAAGGGCCGTACGTTGTTCTCTTTATTGGGGGCATCGGTTTCTTGGCATACTGGTCCGCATTACTTCTCCTTAGGAATTTTAGTGAGGAAGAACTAAGCGTTATACCATTTGGAAACATTCTTTTGTCCCTTGGAAAAATGATGAGCGTATTTTAGCATAAAATCTGAAAAATAAGCTGATACTCTAAAAAAAGAGCGTTACGGAGGTTGCGTAATGAAGGCAATAAAGAGTATCGGTTTATTTTTTATCACGGCAATGTTTTTTATGCTGATTGGTTATCTTTTTGGTATTCGGACTAAGCTTCCGGAAGGGCACGACCGCGGAATTTCCATCACGGACAACCTGACGTTGGATCAGGATGCCGTAATGCCGGATCTGACTTCCATAGTATCGGCAACGGAGGAACCGTTTGTCAGCTTTTTGGACGTCTCCTCAGAATCTCCCTTTCTTCGAAGTGATACGGAATTTGTTCTGGAAGAAGTGGAGGTCAGAAAGGGAACGGTTACGGAATTGGTGGAACGTTTGCCAGACAGATACGTTGGCATGGACAGGGAAAGCTTTTTGGAAACCATGGAAGAGTATGCGTTTGCGCCGCCCTTGTCTGAGCGGAAGAAAGGTTTTATCGGACTTGAGGTGCTCAGCTTTTCCAGAGACCGGGTCGTGGCGCAAAAGAATTACCGGAGAGCTAGTCCGGATGACGGTTTTTATCTGGCTTTGGTCGATTATCGGGTGGTAGTATTATTTGATGACAAGAAAACGGTATACATGACAACGGACGTGTCGTTCCACATGCTTCCTGCAAATCTACAGGAGGATCTGGCGGACATGATCTACGTGGAAAACGAAAAGGAACTATACGATTTTTTGGAAGCTTATACCAGTTAGTTTTTAGAGGATATAAAGGAGTTATGAGACAAAAGAGCGTGTGTGTGATTGGCGGCGGCGCTGCCGGCATGATGGCTGCCATTACGGCGGCAAGAAAAGGGGCTCGGGTAACCATTCTGGAAGCAGGAGATCGCCTAGGCAAAAAAATATTAGCAACGGGTAACGGAAGGTGCAATCTTGGGAATCGTGTTCTTGATGAGGGATGCTATTACGGTTCCTGTCGCTTTTTAAGGGATGCCCTAAATAGCTTTGGAACCAAGGAAACCATTTCCTTTTTTGAGGGCTTGGGACTGATGATCAAGGATAAAAATGGATATTTATATCCGTTTTGTGAGCAGGCAAGTGCCGTTCTTGACGTTTTACGACATGAGATCAAGGAACTTGGGATTCAGGTGGAATATGACGCAAAAGTTTCAAGCGTAATGCCTAAGGATAAACAGGGTTTTATGGTAAAAAGCCAGCATGGATCGATGGAGTTTGACCGTGTCGTAATTACCTGTGGCGGAAAGGCTTCACCCAAAACGGGTTCTGACGGAAGCGGATACGAGATCGCGCGGAAATTAGGACATCGCATTACGGACGTCCTTCCTGCGCTGACTTTCTTAAAATGCAAGGAAAGTTTTTTTAAATCGATTGCCGGAGTTCGTACGGATGCGGTTATCACGCTGTACAAAAAAGACGGCGAAATGCTCTGTGAAGAGCGCGGTGAGCTACAGTTGACGGAACAGGGGGTTTCAGGGATTCCCACGTTCCAGCTAAGTTCCATTGCCGCAAGGAGTCTTCTCCGTATGAGAGAAATACAGGCAACCATCGATTTTTTGCCTGACGTCAAGGAGGCGGAAATTGCGGGATTGGCCCAAAGAAGGCGTACGCTTTGCGGAGAGAGAACCATAGAAGAGTTCTTCACTGGCATTTTGAATAAAAAGGTGATGGCACTTCTTCTTAAATCGGCTGGATTAAAGCTGGCGGATTCTTCGAAGACGCTTACGGAAAAAAGAATCGCTGATGTTTTAATGCTGGCCAAGTCTTTTCGCATAACGGTAGTTGGAACGGGAGACTTTCAGAATTGTCAGGTTTGTTCCGGCGGCGTTGATTGCGGCCAGGTAACGCAAACCATGGAATCAAAGCTTGTAAGAGGAATCTTTTTTGCCGGTGAGATTCTTGACGTGGACGGAAGATGCGGCGGATATAACCTGCAGTGGGCCTGGACAAGTGGACACATTGCAGGAATGAGTGCGGCGGGAAGGCGGGAAGAACAGTGATCTTAATTCAACAATTAAAACTACGCGTGCCGCATGAAGAAAAAGAAATAAAGGCTAAGGCGGCTAAGGCTTTGCTTCTTGGCGAGAATGAAATCCTTGACGTGGAGATTTTGAGATGTTCCCTGGATGCCAGAAAAAAGCCAGAGATATTTGCCATCTATGCCGTTGAAGTAAAGGTTTCTGGCGAGAAGAGGATTCTTGACAGGGCGCTTAAGAATAAAAGGGCGAAAGAACAGTTTTCCCTAAGTACGCGCGTAAAATATCAGTTTCCGGAGAAAAACGGAAATCTGTGTAATGACATAGATGAACAATCCAGGCCAGTGATCGTAGGCGCGGGACCGGCCGGTTTGTTCTGCGCATATTATCTGGCACTTGCCGGACTCCGTCCGCTTCTTTTTGAACGCGGGAAATGCGTGGATGAAAGACAGCAGGACGTGGAGCGATTCTGGAATACGGGAAAGCTTGATCCCAATTCCAACGTTCAGTTTGGAGAGGGAGGCGCAGGTACTTTTTCGGACGGAAAACTAAACACTTTGGTGAAGGACAAGGATGGACGGAACCGTGCCGTTCTGGAAACGTTTGTGAAATTTGGCGCGAAAAAAAGCATTTTGTATGACGCGAAACCGCATCTTGGCACGGATGAGCTCTCAAAGATCGTTTGTAACCTTAGAAATGAGATCCTTCGCCTGGGCGGTGAGATCCGTTTTGAGAGTCAGGTGACTGATTTTGTGATCCAGTCCGGGAAACTGGAAGGTATCGTCATCAATGGAACAGAGAAGCTGGCATGTGAATTCTTGGTGCTTGCAATTGGGCACAGTGCCAGGGATACGTTTTTCACGCTGCTGGAGAAAGGGATTCCCATGGAGGCGAAGCCCTTTGCCGTAGGCTTTCGCGTGGAACATCCACAGAAAATGATCAATGAAAGTCAATATGGCATGCCGGATCCCGGGCCGCTCGGGGCGGCGCCCTATAAGGTGACGGCAAAGGCATCCAACGGAAGGGGCGTATATTCGTTTTGCATGTGTCCGGGCGGTTACGTCGTAAATGCCTCTTCTGAGGAAGGCAGGTTAGCCGTAAACGGCATGAGCTACAGTGGACGGGACGGGAAAAATGCAAACAGCGCCGTGATCGTCTCCGTTACGCCGGAAGATTATCCGGGAGAAGGACCGCTGTCCGGCATAAGATTCCAAAGAGAACTTGAGGAAAGGGCGTATGAGCTTGGCAATGGAACTATTCCCGTTCAACGATATGGAGAATATCGTAAGGATGGTTCGGGAGAAAATGCAAGAACGATGAGGTCTGATGAAGAAAGCAATATTGACGTAAATGCCAGTGAGTCCATACTGCCTCAGTGCAAGGGAGCCTTTACCTGGGCGGATCTGAGGAGCTTGCTGCCGGAGGAATGCAGAAAGGCATTTATTGAAGGTATGGGCCAGTTTGGCAGGCAGATCAAAGGCTTTGACCGCGAGGATTGCATTTTGTCGGGCGTTGAAAGCAGAACCTCTTCTCCCGTAAGGATCCTAAGGGACGAAAACTTTTCCTCGAAGATTCAAGGGATTTTCCCGTGTGGTGAAGGGGCGGGTTATGCAGGAGGGATCACTTCCGCGGCAATGGATGGATTGCGTGTTGGGGAAGAACTATTGAAACGATTGACGAATTCATAAAAAAGAAGTAGAATAGATAGGTATATCAAACGAAAGCATGGTGTAAAACGTTGAGTAACGTAAGAGATTTGATGAAAGATAAAAAGAGGATCGTCGTAAAGATCGGTTCTTCTTCGCTTCAGCACAAGGAAACCGGAGACATGGATTACATAAGGCTTGAAAAGCTCGTTCGGGAGTTGAGCGACATCCGTAATCAAGGGAAGGAAGTAATCCTTGTGACAAGCGGTGCCATTGCAGCCGGGAAAAAGGCCGTCGGCATTACGGAAATCAAGAGCGAAGTTCAGGCGGAAGCCATGGCGGTTAAGCAGGCATGCTCTGCCGTCGGACAGGCCAGACTGATGATGACCTATTCGAGGCTTTTTGCCGAATACAATCAAGTTGCCGCGCAGATCCTGATGACAAAAAATACCATTGTAGACAACCTAAACAGGTACAATGCGCACAATACTTTTTCTCAGTTGTTAAAGATGGGCGTCATCCCGGTAGTAAACGAGAATGATACCGTTGCAACGTATGAAATTGAGATCGGTGACAATGACACGCTTTCCGCAATTGTAGCCGCACTTGTGGAAGCGGATCTGTTGATTCTGCTTTCCGACATAGACGGATTGTATACGGATGATCCTCACAAGAATCCGGATGCCAAGTTCATCGACGTTGTCGAGAAGCTGACGCCGGAGCTGATGGAAATGGGAAAAGCATCGACTGGAAGCGGGGTTGGCACGGGAGGAATGAGCACCAAGTTGATCGCAGCAAAGATCGCAACGGCTTCCGGGGCGGACATGATCATTGCCAACAGTGAAGACATTGGCGTACTGCATCGCATTATAAACGGAAAGTCCGTAGGCACCCTGTTTGTTGCCAATCCGGACGAAAGCTTTGATCTTCCCGGATTTGTGGAGAATCTTCACAAGAATTAGTAATGGGAGAACGTATTGCCATGAATATGGATGAAAAGATCCGGCGCATTAATGAATTGTATCATAAATCTCAGGCGGAAGGCTTGACGCCGGAGGAAAAGGAAGAACAGGCGAAGCTTCGCAAGGAGTACGTGGAGAGCATCCGCGGAAATTTAAGAAGCCAGTTGGACAGCATGACCATTCAATATGAAGACGGTAGCAGAGAAAGAGTCAGCGACCGTCGAAGAAGGGTGGAAGGCGAAAAGCGCCTGGAAGAAGAGGAACAGAAGCAAAAAAAAAACTGAGGAAGGATCTTCTGGCACTCCGGGATGCCCTGTCACCTGAAGCGCAAAAACGTGCAGAGGTGCTGATCACGGAACGCATTCTCGGACATCAGTGGTATTATCTCTCTGATACGATCCTTGCATTTGTAAGCTATGGGAGCGAGATTTCCACTTGGGAGATCCTGAGGGAGACGCTTGCGAAAGGGAAAGAATTATATGTGCCAAAGATTGTAAAGGTTCCTTGCGAAGAAACCGTAAAGGAAGAAATGGCATTCTATAGAATCCGGTCCCTGGAGGAATTAAAGGAAGGCTATCGAGGCATTTCCGAGCCGGAGGTCACCACGGAAGTCTATGCGTATGACGCAGAAAAGGCCGGAAAAACACTTTTGTTAATGCCAGGCGTAGGCTTTGATCCTTATCGGAACAGGATGGGATATGGAAAGGGATTTTACGACAGATTCCTTTCTGACAAGGAGAAGCTTTGGACGCGCAGCATTGCCATTGGGCATAGCTGTCAGATGACGGAAGAGATTCCTTCCAATGAATGGGACGTAAAACCTTATCAGGTGATTTTAATTTAGATAATGAATGGATTGCTTTCTGTAAAAGAAGGAGAGGGGAACGATGATGAAAAAGAAAATGGTTGCAATGTTGTTGACTGCTGTGATGGTAGCATCATTGTCTGCATGTGAGGAAAAGATAGAGTCGGAAGGCTCTTCTGAGGAGGTTGTTGTGCAGACGCCTGCACCGACGCCTTGGGGAACGCTTACGCCGCCGGATCCTACGGAGAGACCCGTGGCGGAAATCACGCCGGAACCAACGCCGGAACCAACGGAAGAACCTACCCCGGAACCTACGGTGGAACCGACGCCGGAACCTACGCCGAAGCCAACGGAAAAACCTACCCCGGAACCTACGGCGGAGCCGACTGTCGCACCCACGCCGAAGCCGACGGCAGCTCCTACGGTAGCTCCTACGACAGCTCCTACGGCAGCTCCGACTCCTTCCGGAAATCTAAACGGAGGAAGCAGCACGACGCTGATGCCGGATGGTTCGGATGACGGTATGGAAATAATTTCATTTGATTGATCCGAGGAATAATAAATGAGCGACATGCGCGGAATAGATACGCCCGTGCGTCAAAGACGACGCAGGGTGTTCAGGGAGGTTGCTAATTTGGCATGGCATTCTCAGAATTTGAAGGATGACATGGAGGCGCTTCCCTATAAAATCGTAGATTATGAAGAACCGAAGTATTGGGAGAGCGTTTATCGAGATCGCGCGATCATCCGGGAAAGAATACGTCTGGCCATGGGCATGAGCCTTAGGCCTGAAAATCGTGAACATCCCGGACATCTTACGGAGGGATTGGAAGAAAGTAACATCGACGAGAAGTATTATGAACCGCCGCTGATGCAAGTGATTCCGTCCGCATGTAATGCGTGCCCGGAAAACAAATATGAAGTGACCAGTTCCTGCATGGGTTGCGTAGCGCATCCCTGTCAGGAGGTCTGCCCTAAGGATGCCATCACGTTTGTGAACGGAAAATCGGTGATCGATCAAGAAAAATGCATCAAGTGTGGAAAATGCAAGGCGGTTTGTCCCTATGATGCCATCTGCCATAAGGAACGCCCCTGCAAGGCTGCTTGTGGCGTAAATGCCATTGGCTCTGACAGTTACGGCCGTGCGGCAATCAATAATGACATATGTGTTTCCTGCGGCATGTGCATGGTGAGTTGTCCTTTTGGCGCAATTGCAGACAAATCACAGATTTTCCAATTGATCCGTGCCATGCAAAGCGGCAGGGAGATGGTTGCCCAGGTGGCACCGGCATTTGTTGGTCAATTTGGGCCGAAGGTAACGCCGGACGTCTTTAAGACGGCACTCAAGGAGTTGGGCTTTGCAGAAGTCTATGAGACGGCGATCGGTGCAGACATGGGATGTATGGCGGAAGCTGAGCATTACGTCAAAGAAGTTGCAACAGGCAATCAGGAATTTGCGCTGACCAGCTGTTGTCCGTCATGGTCTGTTATGGCAAAGCACTTTTTCCCGGAAACGATCGACAAGATCAGTAATGAATTGACGCCCATGGTAGCGACGGCGAGAGTCATAAAGAAAGAACGGCCGAATGCTTCCGTGGTCTTTATTGGTCCCTGCGCTTCCAAGAAGCTCGAAGCCAGCAGAAGAACCGTGCGATCCGACGTAGACTTTGTCATTACCTTTGAGGAATTGACCGGAATGTTCGAAGCAAAGGGCATTTTGTTAGAGGAAATCAAGGCCATGGATGAGATGCGTGACGCTACGGCAGCCGGAAGAGGCTATGGAGTGGCCGGCGGCGTTGCGGATGCCATCGAAAAGTGCGTTCGGGAATATTATCCGGGAACTGAAGTGAAGGTCGAACACGCAGAAGGACTTGCGGACTGCCGCAAGGTTCTTGCCATGGCGAAAGCCGGCAGGATGAAGGGATGTCTGATTGAGGGAATGGCTTGTCCTGGCGGCTGCATTGCCGGCGCAGGTACAAACATTGCAATCCCGCAGGCGGCGAAGGAAGTGGCAAAGTTCAAGCAGACTGCGTCAAGAACAGTTCCGGAGGAAGGCGTCGGACAGAACGAGGTACTGTAAAAAGAATCATGGAATATGCGAGCATGATCTAATAATTACTAGATGAGGAGTGAATGAAGAATGAAAATTAGAACAAGATATGCGCCAAGTCCCACGGGAAAAATGCACGTGGGAAATTTGAGAACGGCGCTGTATGAGTTTTTGACCGCAAAACATGCGGGTGGTGATTTTATGTTGAGAATCGAGGATACCGATCAGGAGAGATTTGTTGACGGTGCAATCGAGATCATTAATCGCACGCTGGAGAAGACGGGACTGGTACATGACGAGGGCCCTGATAAGGATGGAGGCTATGGCCCTTACGTACAGAGCGAGCGCGTAAAGACCGGTATTTACATGAAATACGCCAAGGAGCTTGTGGAGAAAGGCGAGGCATACTATTGCTTCTGCGACAAGGAGCGGCTGGCTTCCCTGAAGACTGAGGTTGTCGAGGGCAAAGAAATCTGCATGTATGACAAGCATTGTCTGGGCCTTTCAAAGGAAGAGGTAGAGGCAAATCTTGCAGCCGGAAAGCCCTTTGTCATTCGCCAGAACATTCCGAATGAGGGAACGACGACCTTTGTGGACGAGCTTTATGGCGAGATCACCGTGGATAATGCAGAGCTCGATGACATGATTCTGATCAAGTCGGACGGATTCCCGACCTATAACTTTGCTAACGTCGTGGATGATCATACCATGAACATCACGCACGTTGTGAGAGGAAACGAGTATATTTCCTCATCTCCGAAGTATCAAAGACTCTATGATGCCTTTGGCTGGGAGAGCCCCGTTTACATTCACCTTCCGCTGATCACGGACGAAAATCACAAGAAGCTATCCAAGAGATCCGGACATTCCTCCTTTGAGGATCTGATCGATCAGGGGTTTGTTTCCGAGGCTATTGTCAATTACATAGCGCTTCTCGGCTGGAGTCCTGAGGATAATCGCGAGATATTCTCCCTGGAGGAGCTGATCAAGGAGTTTGATTATCACAGGATCAGCAAGAGCCCTGCCGTATTCGACATTGTAAAGCTTCGCTGGATGAACGGCGAATATATCAAGGCCATGGACTTTGACAAGTTCTTTGAGATGGCAGAGCCTTATCTCAAGCAGGCTTTGACAAAGGACTTTGATCTTAAGAAGATCGCCAACATGGTAAAGACTAGGATTGAGGTATTTCCTGACATTCCTGCACTCGTTGATTTCTTTGAGGAGCTGCCGGAGTATGATCCGGAAATGTATACGCATAAGAAGATGAAGACGAATTCCGAGACTTCCCTTCAAGTGTTAAAGGACCTGCTTCCAATTCTGGAGGCGCAGGAGGACTACAGTAATGACGGGCTGTATGCCACCTTGTGTAAGTACATAGAGGAGAAGGGCGTAAAGAACGGTTACGTTATGTGGCCCATACGCACGGCCGTATCTGGTAAACAGATGACGCCGGCCGGGGCAACGGAGATCATGGAGATCATTGGGAAGGACGAGACCTTAAAGAGAATCCGAAAGGGCATTGAACTTCTTGAGAATGCCTAAGGAGTCCATGAATATCGCAAGAAAGCTGGGTATTACGGATGCCAATCCGGCCCAGCTTGAAGCGATTACTCATGAAGGGAGGGATCCCGTACTGGTTTTGGCGGGACCCGGATCCGGAAAAACCTACGTCATCACCCAAAGAATCCGATATCTCACGGAA
Organism: Acetatifactor sp.; assembly: GCA_024693365.1. Classification (GTDB taxonomy): domain Bacteria; phylum Bacillota; class Clostridia; order Lachnospirales; family Lachnospiraceae; genus Acetatifactor. The sequence continues at coordinate 89,611 of JAILLF010000036.1, forward strand.
ATCGAGAACGTATCTCCTGAAAAAATATTGGTATTAACCTTTACGCGTGAGGCTGCAGCCTCCATGAAAGAACGATATCTGAACTTCTCAAACGTGAAACAATCAAATGTTTCACAACCCGTGAAACAATCTGACGTTTCACAAAATTCACAAACCGTCAATTTTGGAACTTTCCATTCCATCTTTTATCAAGTCTTAAAACAATCCACTAATTTTCAAGAAAGACAAATGCTTACGGACCGGGAGAAACGAAATCTTTTATTGCCCGTGATCAATCAATTATTACCAAATTGTTCCGACGTTTGGCAGAATAACTATGCCCTGCAGGCGATCAGCGCGATCAGTTATTATAAAAATTCCGGAAAAAGAAAAGAGGCAACGATGAGATTGCCTGTGGAATTACAGGAAATATTTGAAGGTATCTTTACGGGATATGAACGAGAGAGAATAAAGCGTGGAAAATATGATTATGATGATCTGCTTACGGACACAAAGCGTTTATTAAGTGAAGGCTCTGAGATCAGACGTTATTGGCAAAGTCGTTTTGAACACGTTCTGATTGACGAGTTCCAGGACGTAAATCCTGCACAATATGAGGTGATAAGACTATTGGCACCGCCGCCCAAAGCCGTATTTGCCGTAGGAGATGATGACCAGTCCATTTATGGATTTCGAGGAGCTGACCCGGATTGCATGAGAAGATTTGCAGAAGAATATGATGCGAGGCGCATTACGCTCAGAGTCAATTATCGGAGCAGACCGGAAATTGTAAAAGCATCTTTAAAAATGATCAGCGAGAATAAGAATCGTTTTGTGAAGAAGCTGCTCTCCAGTCAGGAGCTGGAAATGGAAAAATGCAAGAATTTTCTGGGCGGCATGAAAACCATAGCCATCCGTGGTTATCAATCAAGGGAGGAAGAATTGCAAGGACTTCGGGAGGCATGCACCGATTTTTTGAAGAAAAATGGAGAAGCAGAACCGGGAAGTAACGCTTTGCCGAAAAAGTTAGCCATTCTGTTCCGTACAAACAGACTTATGGGCAGGGCTGCCCTACAGCTAAGACAGGCAGGCATACCGCATGAAATGAGGGAGAAGACGGAGAACCCATATTTTCATGAGACTGCGCTGGACGTATTGTCATACTTAAAGCTTGCCGTTGGAGAGGGGACGCCCGAGGATCTGATCAGAATTATCAACAAACCATCAAGATTCGTATCAAGGGAAATGCTGAGTGCCTGCAGGATGACAAAAGGGACGAAAGATGGCATGGCATTCCTGGAGCAACTTGCGGATCAATTAGAAATGCAAAGGGGAGACGTGGCGGAAAAACTGAAAATATTAAAAAAACAGCTTCAAATCGCAGGAAAATACTCTGCGTTTCCACTTGTAAATTACCTGCGACGCGTGATTGGTTACGACAGGTGGTTGTCGGACGTGAGTTATGGGTTCGCTGATCGAACAGAGGAAAGCAAGGAAATTCTTGAATGGTTAACGAAAGAGGCGATGATGCATGCAGACGTAAGAAAATGGATAAGCGTATGGGGTGCGGAAAACGCGGAAAGAGATCAAAGCATTGAGGGAAAAAGAGAAAGGATTATTCTAATGACAGTTCATGCGTCGAAGGGACTGGAATTCGATAAGGTACTCATACCACACTGTAATGAAAGGATTTTTCCCCACGGGAACATGCAGGAACCTGCAGTGACGGAAGAAGAGCGAAGGCTTTTTTACGTTGCCATGACAAGGGCAAAGGAAGAATTGGAACTCACTTACGTTGCAGGATCGAAAGATCGTCCGGAAATACCCTCCAGATTCTTAAAAAACATAATTTAATCAAAAAAAATCACGGTTTGGGTCCCCGTGACCCAAACCGTGACCATGCCTGAGAATTAAGCAATACCTGCTAAACTATACGAGCTCGTCGAATTCGGAATTGTCGAGGAATTCGTCGAATGCGTCCGCAACCTTCTCGTACTCTTCATCGTCGTCGATGTAGCCGAGTTCAGGCTCTTCGTTGGGATCGTCAGGATTCTCGGAATAACGGTAAAACCAAACCTCGCCATCCTCATTTTCCCCATTTTCATTCAAGGGGAGAAGTACGATATAATCCTTTCCCTCAACGTCGAGAATGGTGACGATGGAACAGGTGACGGTGGTGCCGTCCTCAAGATCCAGATCAACGGTCATTTCTTCATCAGCTTCATAGTTTTCCTTTGCCATGTGAGATTCTCCTTACGTGAATTATGCTTGTGATTTTGCCTGACATCCGCTATAATAATATAGTATTATGGACGAAAGTCAGATTTTTAGTAAACTTTGTTATAATATACTTTGTTTTACGGAAAAAGTCAATAACGTCTATGGATGGAAAGGCATGGTTTATCTATGGGTAAAAGCTATCATTTTACCCACGTCTCCGATTCGGAGGATTGTGGCGTCATATTTTATGACAGAAAAACAGGCAGGGAAGTTCTGAGAGTCCCGTTTACGAAAGACGCACGCATCGGAAGAGTGAATCATTTAAGGCTAGACCTTGAGGATTCGCTTGGTAAGAACGCGCCCAAGGAGATTTTATATCAGTTTTGGGATGGTGAAAGGCGCCTCGCGGACAGACGCGGGCGTGCTTTTTTTGCCGCGAAGAAATACGGTGAGGAGAAATCACCCGAAGACTTATATACGGTTTTGAACGTTCCGGCTTTCGACTGGAAAGGGTCCGTGAATCCAAGAGTTCCTTACAGTGATGGTCTGATTTATTGTCTTCACGCAAGGGGATTTACAAAGCATGCGTCCTCAGGGGTAAAAAATCGCGGCACTTTTGCCGGAATCGTGGAAAAAATCCCTTATCTAAAAGAAATCGGCGTGACAACGGTTGAATTTCAGCCAATCTGTGAATTCATCGAAAAACCTTCTGCCGGCAGAAACGTTTCAGGCGGCAATGACGCGATTATAACAGATGGTCAAAGGCTTAATTATTGGGGTTACGTACAGGCATTCTATTATGCACCGAAGGAAGCCTATGCTGCGAAGGATCCCGTAACGGAATGCAAGGAAATGATCCGCAGTCTTCACGAAGCGGGAATGGAAGCCGTTTTTCAGTTTTATTTTCCAAAAGAATTTAATCCCATGGAGATTCCGGAAATCCTGCGCTTTTGGGTAGAAGAGTATCACGTGGATGGGTTTCACTTGATCGGTGAGGCATTGCCTTCGGAATGGATCGCCAGAGATCCGGCGCTCTCCGATACGAAGATATGGTATTATCAGTTTGACTGCGAGCAGATATACGGAAAGCGTGGCATTCCTAACTGCAAAAATTTAGGACTCCTCAGAGATGATTTTATGAATGAGGGACGCAGATTCCTAAAGGGAGATGAAAATCTCATTCCTGCCATTGCTTATCAGCTAAGGACAATTCCCGCGACCGTGGCAAAGATCAATTATCTCAGTACCTACTGGGGTTTTACAATGATGGACATGGTTTCGTATGATTTTAAGCATAATGAGCCAAATGGCGAAGAAAACCATGACGGTACGGATTATAATTGCAGCTGGAACTGCGGTGAAGAAGGCGTTTCGCGCAAGAAAAAGATCCTTTCGCTTAGAATGACGCAGCTAAAGAATGCTTTTTGTCTTCTGTTTTTTGCCCAGGGAACGCCAAGAATCTTTATGGGAGATGAATTTGGGAATTCCCAAAAGGGAAACAATAACCCGTATTGTCAGGACAACGAAGTGACTTGGCTGAATTGGAAGCTTAAGGATAAGAATCAGGAATTATTAGAGTTTTTTAAGACTTTGGCAGAGCTCAGAAGAGCGAATCCCGTGCTTCGTCCCGGTGAGGAAGCTAAGGGCATGGATTCCATTTCCTGCGGTTATCCTGAGTTTTCTCTTCACGGGGAAACAGCATGGAAACCGCAGTTTGAGATCTATTCACGTCAGCTTGGCACCTTATTTTGCGGGCTTTATCGCGAAAAGGACCTCGGGATTACGCCCTGGCAATACAGGATAAAAGGAAAGACCCCGCAGAGGGAATTTCTTTATCTTGGAATGAATATGCATTGGGAATCACATAAGCTGGGACTTCCCAGGCTACCCAAGGGGAAAAAGTGGGTATTGCTCTTTGAAACAAGTGAAAACGGGGCCAGCCGCGAGACCGTGCAAGATGCCGTAACGCTTGCACCTAAGACGATGGCATTATACGTCAGTGAAGATTCCGGGACTTTGGAAGAAACGCAGGCGGACGAAACCATAGAACGAAAATACTTGATAATCATTTAGGATTTGTGATAAAATACCAGTGGCATTCTGAAGAAGGAGGCATAAGGGAATGGCAAAGGAAAAATACGTTGCATACGTTTCCACGTATACGCAGGGGGATCGTCACGGCATAAAGATTTATGACGTAGACATGGAAAAGGGTCGTTTTACGGAAAAGGATAAGGTTGAGATCACGAACAGTTCTTACGTTAGCATTTCTCATAACGGGAAGTATCTGTATTCCATTACTGACATGGGCGTTGAGAGTTATAAGATCCAGCCGGACGGAAGCTTGAAATTCATTAATTTTGGTTCCATCAACGGCATGAGAGGCTGCTACGTTTCTACTGATTACACGGATGGATACCTGTTTGTGGCAGGCTATCATGATGGAAAGCTCACCATATTGAAGCTGAATGCAGACGGAAGCATTGGCGAGATCACGGACGAGGTTTATCACAAAGGCCTTGGAAGTGGCATTGAGCGTAATTTCCGCCCTCACATTAACTGTGCGCGCATGACGCATGACAACCGGTATCTGCTTGTGGCAGATGAAGGCATGGATCACGTCAACGTTTACGAATTTGACGTAACCCGCGGCACGGTAAAGCTGGCTGACATTTTGAGATCTGAACTGGAATCGGCGCCGAGACACATTAAAATCTCAAAAAATGGTAAGTTTATCTATATCGTTCATGAGTGGAAATGTTTTATCGACGTATATCGTTATGAATTCCGAAAGGGAAGCCCCAAATTCGAAAAGATCCAGACCATTGAGACGACGTCCATGCCGAAGGGAAGCAACAATGCGGCGAGTGCCCTGAGCTTTTCCACTGATTACAAATACCTTTTAAGCTCGAATGCAGGAGATAATTCCGTAGTTGTTTATGACGTGGATCAGAAGACGGGAATCCTTACCAAGAATTTCTGCCTTCCCATCAGCGGGGAATATCCGAAGGATGCGGAAATCTTCCCGAACAACAAGTTCCTTGTCAGCCTGAATCATGAGACCAACGCAATGACGTTCTTTAGCATTGATCTGGAAAAGCATACAATGATCATGAACGGTGCGCCAATGCGCGTTAACGTTCCTAACTGTATTGTTTTCTATAAACTGAAGAGCAAATCAGACGAGGAAGAGGCATAATTTCAAACGAAAATATTTACCAAGATTCCCCAAGGCGCAATCCGCTTTTGGGGAATTTTTTTGGGGATTTAATTGCCTGTTTTTTGTCAATTACTGACAAAGAATTTCTAAATATTTTTGATTTGGGAATTAGTTTATCGATTGACGAGATTTGTCGAAGCAGATATAATATTATTGAGATTATGTGAAAACGGATGGATGACCCAATGAGCAGAGAAAATATGTCCGGACAGGAAGAATTGAAAAATGAGAGTAATAAGCCGAGGAAGTGTTGGAAAAAGAAGGGAATCCAGCACTGGCAGGTAATTGCTCTGTTGATGGGATTATATGACGTAATCATGGCAAATTTGTCGTATTTGTTTGGCTTATGGGCCAGATATGATTTTCATTATTCCAAAATCCCGACAGAGTTTTTGGATGCGGCAGTCAAGTTTATCCCCATCTATTCCGCCGTTGTTTTGATTATATTTTCAGCATTTTATCTGTATCGGAGCATATGGCGATTCGCTAGTTACCGTGAGTTGATCCGCCTGATTTCCGCAAACAGCATTACTTTTTTGGCACAGGTGATCGGAATTACGTTGATCTTTAGACAAATGCCTTTTGTCTATTATTTCTTCGGACTGATGCTTCAATTCTTTGCAACAACGGCCATCCGGTTTTTCTATCGTTTTGTATTGTTGGAGAGAAGCAAGAGAAACACCACCAATTATTCCAAAAAAGTTATGATCATTGGCGCCGGTGAAGCAGGACAGGTCCTATTGAGAGACATTTATCATGCGGATGAAGTCGAGCTAAAGGTTTGTTGCTTTATTGACGATAATCCTAATAAGTGGCATCGAAACATCGAGGGCGTTCCCGTTTTTGGCGGCAGGGAAGACATCCTGGCGGCAGTGGAGAAATACAAGATCGACACCATTTTGATAGCAATGCCAAGTGCAACCAAGGCACAGACAAGGGATTTGCTTGACATCTGCAAGGAAACCGGGTGCGAAATGAAGATTCTTCCCGGCATGTATCAGTTCCTTACGGGTGACGTTTCCTTGAGCAAGATGAAGGAAGTCGCAGTGGAGGATCTTCTCGGAAGAGAACCCATCAAGGTAAATCTGACCGAGATTCTGAACAGCATTGAAGGAAAGGTCGTTCTGGTTACCGGTGGAGGCGGTTCCATCGGAAGCGAGCTTTGCAGGCAGATTGCAGGACACAATCCCGAAAGACTGATCATATTTGACGTATACGAAAACAATGCATATGACATTGAACAGGAGTTGAAGAGCACGTATACCAATTTGAATCTGACCGTGCTTATTGGCTCCGTGCGTGACAGCAGAAGACTCAATTCCGTATTTGCGCAATACCATCCCGACATCGTATATCACGCGGCAGCACATAAGCACGTGCCCTTGATGGAGACAAGCCCTTGCGAGTCCATCAAGAACAACGTGATCGGAACCTACAAGACGGCCTGCGCGGCCATGACTTATGGTACGAAGCGATTCGTTTTGATCAGCACGGACAAGGCCGTGAATCCCACGAATATCATGGGAGCAAGCAAGCGACTCTGCGAGATGGTCATTCAGTCCATGGATTATATCAGCAGGGAGGGGTTGCAGAACCTTCTGCCGAACCTTAGCGGACACAATGATGAGACGGATTCCAAGAGCCTGTTCATGAACCGCAAGATCGAGACAAGGACGGAGTACGTGGCAGTTCGTTTTGGCAACGTGCTGGGTAGCAACGGCAGCGTGATTCCTCTTTTTAAGAAGCAGATCGCGAAGGGTGGTCCCGTGACCGTGACACATCCGGACATTATCCGATACTTCATGACGATTCCGGAGGCAGTAAGCTTAGTGCTTCAGGCGGGAACCTATGCGAAGGGCGGAGAAATCTTTGTCCTTGACATGGGAGAGCCGGTAAAGATTGATACGCTAGCGAGAAACCTCATAAAGCTGTGCGGCTACAAGCCCGACGTGGATATTAAGATTCAGTATACGGGGCTTCGGCCTGGCGAAAAGCTATATGAAGAGAAGCTGATGGCGGAAGAGGGAATCGAAAAGACCGAGAATGAGCTGATCCATATTGGAAAGCCCATTGCATTTGACATGGAAGCGTTTATGGGACAGTTGGAAGAACTGGCGGATGCAAGCTATAACAACGATGCAGAGATCAGAAAACTGGTAAAGAATATCGTTTCCACCTACCATCCGAGCCATTTGTAAATTGTTTGAATAGTTCACCCTTTTGACCGTAAAACCACAATATTTTGTGTTTTCACTTGATTAAAAGCGGAATTTGTGGTATCTTTTTCTATAAGGCGTTCTATATTTTTCTAAAAAGAATGACGAAGGGATGATTGCCTTGAACGAGCTGATTTCCGTGATTGTGCCCGTCTTTAAGGTCGAGGCATATTTGGCGAAGTGCATAGATTCCATCAGAAATCAGACGTATTCGAATTTTGAATTGATTTTGGTGGATGACGGTTCTCCGGATGGCAGCCCGAAGATCTGTGACGATTATGCTGCGGTGGATGACAGAATTCAGGTGATCCACAAGAATAATCGCGGTCTTTCTTCGGCAAGAAATGCCGGACTTGACATATGTCAGGGAGATTTTATCTGCTTTATCGACAGCGATGATTACGTAAAGCCGACCTATCTGGAAACCCTGCTGACGCTTCAGCGAAAGAATAATGCGGATCTGGTGATCTGCGAATATGATTACGTTGAAAAGAACGGAAACATATACGAACATCGGAAAATCCCATGGAATAAGCTGATCACGCACAAGGATTTCTGGAAGATGTTCTGCGAGTCGGACTTCCGCGTTTTTAGTGCCGTTGCCTGGAACAAGATTTATCGCGCAAAGATCTTCAAGGAGCTTCGTTACACGCAGGGTAAGTGCATGGAGGATAATTTCATCATCAAGGCCCTGATCGAGCAGTGCGATTCCATCTATGTTACGAACGAGCCGTTATATTATTACCTTCAAAGACCTGACAGCATCATGGGACGCTTTTCCATCAAGCACCTTGACGGCGTTGAGGCGCAGCTTGACATCTGCAATTACTTTAACAGCGTTGGCTGGCAGGAATGCTCACAGCAGCTTCTTGGTTCCATAACGAATTCGCTCTTTAGGGCCTACAGGGAAGCGGATTTTGTCGTGAAATTTAATAAAGAGCGATATCGTGAACTGAAAAAGGCATACAAAGAAGTTGTTAATAAGTCCTTTGGAGCCAGGGAACACAATCAATTATGGTTTAAGTACAAGGTGTTTGGCTTTAATGAAGGCATCTATCGCGTGATGTACAATAACGGATTATTGTTACAGATCATGAGCCTTCGCAAAAAGGATCAAATTCAATATCATTAAAAGCATTTGGAAAGAAAGGTTTCTTCGGAAAGGAGAAGCCTTTTTCTTTATTTATTTGTCTTTTCGAAGCATTAACGGGCGTTTCCCTTCGCAAATTGGCGCTTCTAACCGATATTTGTATTGTCATAAAAGGCTTGTCGTAGTATAATATAACTTGTAAAATTATGGAAAAATAGGTAGAAACAGCCGATGAATATATTTGATTTTATTTCTTTATTTGGTGGCCTGGCGATGTTCCTGTACGGCATGCGCCTCATGGGAAACGGGCTGAAGGAAAGTTCCTCCGGAACGTTAAAAAAAGCATTGGAGAAGGTGACGAGGACGCCCTTTACCGCTTTTTTGATGGGCCTGGGAATGACGGCCGTCATCCAATCCTCGACGGCTACCATTGTGATCACCGCCGGACTGGTGGGCGCGGGCATTATTTCCCTTCGGAATTCCCTGGGTATCGTGATTGGCGCCAACGTTGGAACCACGGTGACCGGACAGATCATAAGACTGTTGGATCTGAATACTTCGGGGACTTCCTTTTTGGAGTTCTTTAAGCCTTCCACCCTGGCACCGCTGGCCTTGATCGTTGGAGTGGTTGCCGTTATGAACGGAAAGATCGGCATTCCCGAAAAGGCCGCGCAGATCATCATCGGCTTTGGTATTTTGTTCTCAGGCTTGCTTAACATGACTGACGCAGTCAGCAAGCTTACCGAGACCGGCATTGTTGAAAGCCTGTTTACCATGATGGGAGACAATCCGCTGATCGGTTATGCAGTAGGCGCAAGCGTGGCGTTTGTATTGCAGAGTTCTTCGGCTAGCATCGGAATTTTACAGGCCTTTTCCACTTCCGGACAGATGACGTTTAGCGAGATCTATGCCGTTTTGGTCGGCATATATTTGGGAGATTGCGTGACGACCGCGATCGTGTGCAACATCGGGGCAAAGCCGGATGCAAAACGCGTGGGACTGGTCAACATTCTTTATAATCTGAGTAAGTCGGCTCTTATTTTGATTGCCGTGGCAATCGCTCATTCCCTTGGACTTCTGGATTTTATCTGGAATGAAACGATACGCTCCGGCGGAATTGCAAATACAAATACCATTTTCAACCTTGTCTGTGCGATCATGCTCTTGCCCTTGCTTGGCGTTTATGAAAAGATGAGTAAACGCCTTGTGAAAGATGAGCCCGGTGAGGAGGAAGACGCTCACAGCGAGAAGCTGGATGCGCTGAACCCCGTTTTCTTCAGCACGCCGGCAATTGCATTTAATGCATGCTATGAAGTGTTGCTGGAGATGTACCAGCTTGCAAGAAAGAATGTCATGCGGGCTTTTGAGCTTGTCTCTGAGTTTGATGCGGAGGCCATGAAAAAGGTAGACCGCGATGAAAAGATGATTGATCACATGGCGGACAAGGTCAATAACTACCTGATCCAGATCAGCGCACACATTACGGCCAAGAATCACAGTGAGATTTTGAATCATTATTATTCCGCGATCGGTGAGTTTGAACATTTGGGAGATAAGGCGACAAACATCTGCGAGATCGCGGAATCCATGCATAAAGAGAACGTAAAGTTCTCAGCTACGGCCATGAAGGAGCTGAACGTTCTTCGAGAGCTTTTAACAACTGTTCTGGATTATACGGACGTTACGTTCCGAAAGTGTGACGTGGAGGCGGCAAGACATATTGAGCCCCTGGAAGAAGTGGTGGATGACATGGTGGCGCTCCTGAAGGAAAACCATCTGGAGAGACTTAGAAAGGGTGAGTGTTCCGTCTTTGGCGGTGCTGAATTCTTAAATTTACTGGCGGAAGTGGAACACATCTCTGACGTATGCTCCAACGTGGGACTTGCCACCGTGGCACGCGTGACTCCGGAGATGAAACACCAGATCCACAACTACTTGTCGGATCTGCATTCCGGTAATGATGAGTTATTTAACAAGGAATACAAGGAAGCCAAGGAACGGTATTTCAGGCTGCTGGCGTAAAGAAAGGACGCGTCGATGAAGCTATATCGAAAAAAGTATAAGCTTATAGAGACCTACGGCACGTTCTTTGTCGATCTGGTCACCATCGCTTTGGCTTACTTTTTGGCCAGATGGCTCCGTATTGTCCTGCCATTCGGCGCAAAGGTTACGGAGTCGACGGAATGGTTTCCGGTCTACGTGCTCTGTATTCTCGGGTGTGTCCTTTATAACCTAATGATGAACCGCTATGAAGGCTTTTTCCAAAGAGGCTTCTTTGTCGAGGCCGGCGAGGTGCTGAAGTACAATCTCATACAGTTCGCATTCCTTAGTACCTGCGTATACCTTTTTCGCTTGGAGCTTGACTTTTCGCGTTTGATGTTGGGCTACTTTGTGGTCTGCGAATCCCTGCTGGGTTACTTCTTAAGAATCCTTTTTAAGGCATTTATCAATGCCACCTACAAAAAGGGCAAGGGAAGCGAAAAGATCCTGATCGTAACTGATTCGAAGAGCCTTGCCGGCGTTATGGAAAGAATAAAAGCAGACAAAGGCTGGAGCTATGAAGTCGTTGGGGCGGCCCTGACGGACGGGGCAGACGTTTCCGCTGCGCAAAGCCTACTGGGAGAAGTTGGCTTGCGTGAGAGTTCCTCTTCTCTAAACGGGCACGGCGGAAAAAACATGGAAATTTCCGGTAAAGATAAGAGAACCGGGAATCAACTCCCGGCAATCATAGCCGGAAAACAAGATTTGATTGAAGCGGCAAGACAAATGCCCATCGACGTCGTATTTTTTTACTGTAGTCAGACGATTGAAGAAATGGATCAGTGGGTACAGGCTTTTGCACTGATGGGCGTGCGCTGTTACTACTGCGTGCAGAGTATGAGCTTTAGCGTTCCCTGCAGCGGCGTCGGAGAATTCGCTGATTTTCCCGTCATGTGCTACAACAATGAAGACCGGGACTGGCGGATGAGCGTGATCAAACGCGTGACTGACATTGTCGGAAGCGTTGTCGGACTTCTTATCACGGCGGTTCTGTATCCTTTTATCGCCATTGCGATCAAGCTAGAAGATCCCAAGGGACCGATTCTTTTCTCTCAGACCAGAATCGGAAAAAACGGCCGCCGCTTTCGCATCTACAAATTCCGCTCCATGTATGCGGATGCCGAAGCGCGCAAAAAAGAACTCCTGGCCCAAAACGAAGTCCAGGGTCTTATGTTCAAAATGGAGAACGATCCCCGCATCACCAAGGTCGGCAAATTCCTACGCCGAACCAGCCTGGATGAACTCCCCCAGTTTTGGAACATCTTCAAGGGTGACATGAGCCTTGTCGGCACAAGACCGCCAACGGTGGATGAATTTGAACAATACAACGATTATTACCGCAGAAGAATGAGCATCACGCCCGGCCTGACCGGCCTGTGGCAGGTCAGCGGCAGAAGCGAAGTGAAGGATTTCAATGAGGTCGTGAAGCTGGACTTGCAGTATATAGATAATTGGAGCATTGGGCAGGATCTGAAGATACTGATACAGACGGTGGGCGTGGTGCTGATTGGGAAAGGGTCGAAATAATTACGCATCGCATAAGGGGATAGCGGGATGGATGCTAATTTCAAACATAAAATAGACAAAAGCAAAATCCCATATTGTAAGATTCTTGGAGTGAAAGTTTCCGCCATCAACATGGATTGGCTTATCGCTTTTACGAAGGAGAATATCAAAAAACTTTCCGGTGACTATGTATGTGTAGCTAACGTTCATACAACGGTTACTGCATATGAAGATAAAGAATACCGCATGATACAGAATGGAGGAATTCTTACCATTCCTGACGGTGGCCCGCTTGCCAGTTTGGGAAGAAAACGTGGTCATCAGGAGATGGCTAGAACAACGGGACCTTCCTATATGACGGAAATGCTTTCTCAGGCGCAAGGATACCGGCATTTCTTTTATGGAGCCACCCCGGAAACTTTGAAAAAGTTAAAAGCCGTTTTGGCGGAAAAATATCCAAATGCTGAAATCGTCGGAATGATTAGTCCGCCATTTCGTCCCCTAACGGACATGGAAGATGCTGAAATTATGGAAAAGATTAATCATGCAACACCTGACTTTGTTTGGGTTGGGCTTGGGGCGCCCAAACAAGAAAAGTGGATGGCAGAGCATCAAGGAAGAATTTGCGGACTCATGGTAGGGGTTGGGGCTGGATTTGATTATCTTGCCGGTAACATTAAGCGAGCTCCAAAATGGATGCAAGACTTGAATTTGGAATGGTTCTATCGACTCCTGCAGGAACCGAAAAGACTGTTTAAAAGATATTTGATAACGAATACAAAGTATATTTGGCATGCTGTGGTGAGAGGAAGGTAATGGATTTGTGAGAATTGTGATTGATTGCTTTAAGTTGGTTAAGGGAGCGGGAAAAAGCATTGGAATCTATAATCTTTCATTAAATCTCGTAAAAAATCTGGTTGCGTCAAAGGAATCCATGGAAGATGAAACGATCAAAAATTCTGAACTGATCATCCTTGGAAATCAACGCAACCAAATGGATTTTGACATGCCGGGCGTAAAGTTTTTGTGCGTAAAAAATTATGATCCATTAAATAAATTAGATTGCATCATCTGGGAGTTGTTTGCCGTTTCCGTTGCGTGTAAAAAATTAAAAGCGGATCGAGTGGTCTTTCCTAGAGGTTTTTGTGCATTGACCCATCCCGTGAAAGATCTGGTAATCATACATGACATGATTCCGTTTTATTATCATGAGCATTATCCGAATTATTTTAATAGGCTCGAGAATAGATATATTATGAACCGATTAAAACACTCTGCAAAAAGTTGTGCTCGAATCATAACTGTTTCTGAAGAATCCAAAAAAGAAATAGTGAAATATTGCAAGATTAAAGAAGACAAGATAAAAGTTATACGAAATGGGCTTAATGAGATTACTACGGAAAAAGAGAAGGATAAAGAAGTTATCAGGCCATATATCTTTGCAATGACCTCAACTTTGCCGCATAAAAATGCAAAAGGCGTTTTTGAAACATATTTAGAGTATTGCAGAATCTCTAAAAATCCATTGGATTTGGTTGTCGTAGGTGTTGATGATACGATGGGCATCGCGTTTTCGGATGAAGTCGCAAAAAAGATACGATGCTATAAGTATTTGCCTAATAATCTGGATCTGCATCGCATGATTAGAAATGCAAAGGCCTTTTTGTTTTTATCGCTCGTAGAGGGATTTGGATTCCCTCCGATTGAAGCTATGCAACTGGGCGTTCCTGTTATCTGTTCCAATGTAAGCTCCTTGCCAGAGATCGTTGGTGATGCGGCAATGAAAGTAAATCCATTTAATAAAGAAGAAATAGCAAAGTGTATAGAGAAAATGGTAAGTGACAAAAGAATTTCAGATCACTTTGTTCAGATGGGAAAACTCAAGACGAAAGAATACTCGTGTCTTGCAACGGCGCAACGCTATTGGAGGATGATCATTGCCTAAGAAAGAGGCGGAAAAATGTATCCAATAATTTCAATCATTACTGTTTGTTATAACAGCGAGAATACCATTTCAAAAACCATTGCTTCAGTATTGGCGCAAGATTTGAGCGAAGCAGAATATTTAATTATCGATGGTGCTTCGACTGATCGAACCATTAGTATTATTAATGAATACAAAGATTTGTTTGGTGACAAGTTAAGCATTGTTTCAGAAAAAGACAATGGTTGGTACGACGCTATGAATAAAGGAATAAGCAATTCTCATGGAAAATTTATTGTTTTCCTAAATAGTGATGATTATTTTGACAAAAACATTATAACTGAAGTTGTAAAATTTGCAAAAGTGAATAATTTGACTGATGACTCGATCATTTATGGAGATTCAACAAATGTATATCGAAATTCCAAGGGCGAGATTTTCCATCGTTTTACTCAAGCTCCTGAGGCATTAAAAAGATGCAAGGACTTAAGAGATGGCATGTGTGGTATCCGGCATCAGGCTATGTTTACTGGTAGACGAGTTTTTGAAAAAGTTGGAATGTTAAACCTAAAATATCGTTTGCATGCGGATTGGGATTTTTTAGTTAAATGTTTGGATTGTGACATAAAAATGATGCACATTAGGAGTAATGTTGTATATTATTCCATGTATGGTGCATCTACGAAACCGAATTATCTGGAACGGCATCAACTGAGAAAAGACAATCACTTATATCGCATGGTTGACTGGTATTATGTAAAAGATAGATGGGGATTAAAAGTGATTTTAAAGAGAATTCTTGGTGAGAATAGGTGGAATGATCTTCTTTTTAGAATTCATGTTATGAAAAAGAAAACATGGTATAAGTAATTGCTTTAGGAGAACTTTCATATGCAAGAAATCAAAATAATGACAGAGCGATCTTATCAAACATGGCCATCATGGACCGTTGTTTACGAATGGGAAGATGTCATGAAAAGCATAATGCAATGTGAAATTGTTGATTTGCATAAAGGCTTTATTGGAAACATCAACAGAATAACAAGAAAAATCAATAGGAAATTGAATGTGATTCCATTTAGTTTTTCATGGAATCCCAATAAATCAATTCGCTTAATATGGATTATGGATGCCAGAATATATAGGGAGTATGCTTATCCGAATTGTATTCCGATTTTCTTGGATTTTCATACTGAAATGATTGATGAAATTATAAAGGCGACGCAAAAACTACCATATTTTTGGGTGACCAGTTTAGAGATTTATAAAAAAATTCGAGAAAAAACTGATAAAGTACAATATATACCGTTATCTATATCTGATAAATGGATAAGTCATGAGGTGCCGCAAAAAGACATTGATGTGATTCAGTTTGGAAGAAAGAACTTGGTTTTACATGATTTTATGATTAATTATTGTAAACGTCATCCTAAAACGGAATATGTGTATCAGACCGCGGATAGTACTTTATCATATGTTTCCACAAAAAGAGGTAATCTTGGTAAATTTGAACTTCGATCAGATTACATGAAAATGGTAGCGAGATGTAAAGTTAGTTTAGTCTCATCGCCAGGGATTGATAATGGTAAGAATTTTGGCGGAATTGATTTTTTTACGCCTCGTTTTTATGAAAGCGCGGCTCAGTATTGTCATTTGATTGGAAGATTTACTAAGAATGAGGAAGCTGATTACATAGGAATTGAATCTGTTTGTAAACTCGTTGAAAGTGAAAAAGACTTTGAAGATGAGATGAGTAAGGCGTTACAGACGGAGTGTGAAAAGAATTTAGTTGCATACAAAGATTTTTTGACTAAAAATTGCACCTCAGTAAGGGCAAAAGAGCTATTGGGTATTATTAGACGTGAAAATGCCTGATGGAGCATTGCGCCCCAAACAGGTAAATTTCAAAACAGGAGATCTTAAGTCCATGAAGTTAGCCTTGAAAAAAATATATTCTATTTTTTTACGTATAAAGCGCAGAGATTGTTCTTTTGGAAGAAGAATAACGCTAAGTCCATCTTGTAGCTTTGAAGGTCGTAATAAAATAGATAATGGAGCCTACCTTAGTAAGTTTAGCATTGGTTACGGATCTTACATAGGCGAGAATGGTATATTTGTTAATGCACAAATAGGAAGGTATTCCTGTATTGGAAACAATGTGCACATGATTGTTGGAAGACATCCGACGAGGGATTTTGTCTCTATTCATCCAGCTTTTTTCTCAATTCATAATTCAATTGGGTTTTCGTATGTATCCAGTCAAAAATTCGAAGAAGTTAAGCACGTGAATCCGATGAAGAATTCTGAAGGGAAAGATTTGATTATCGGAAATGATGTATGGATTGGTTCAAATGTGAATCTTTTGGATGGTGTAGCAATTGGAGACGGAGCAATTGTTGCCGCGGGAAGTTTGGTGGTTGAAGATGTAAAACCGTATTCCATTGTTGGAGGAGTGCCTGCAAAAGAAATTAAGAAAAGATTTACCGAGAATGACATAGGGCGTTTGCTAAAGATCAGATGGTGGGATCGTGAAACCGATTTTATAGCAAAACACGCAGATGATTTTGAAAACTTGGAAAGATTTTATCGCATTTTTGATCCAGAAGATCAAATGTCTTTTACTTATGGAGAAAATAAGAATGAAATATGAAATGGCTTGTGAAAGTTTCTGCATTATGCTAAAGAATTATAAACCGCGGATCAAAACCTTACTGTTATCCGGTAAAGAACGAAATGCCCTGAGAATGAATCGAAGGTGGAAAAATAAATATGAAAGTCAAAGATGTTTTATTATTGGAAATGGCCCCTCTTTGGCAAAACAAAATATAAGTTGCTTAAGAAATGAAAAGATTTTTACTGTTAATCAAATCATGAGAAGTGAGTTATATAATGATTTGAATAGCGAATTTCACGTAATTATGGATCCTTTGTATTTTTCGGGAAACATAAACGAATCTCAAAAAGAGAGCGTATTGGAAAATCTTAAAAAGATTCATCCGAATACGGAATGTTTCTTTCCGGTAAAGTCAATGCATTTTTTTGAGGAGAATCCTTTTGATCATTTCAGACAGAACTTTATCTATTGCGAGTATTTAATGCAACGAAACGAAAAACGTCCCGTAGACTTAACGAAGTGTTGTTTTGCATATAGCAATGTAGTGCAATTTGCAATTGAAATTGCGATTTACATGGGGTTTTCGTCTATCTATTTATTGGGATGCGACATGACGGGATACAAAGAAATAGAACAGTTCGCGACGGGAGTTTTTAATGAACAAACACATATTTATTATGAAAACAAAAAAATGATGGAAAACACATTGCACAAAGATCGGACTTGTGAAAAATGGTTTGCCGGATTTGCTAAAATGTTCGAAGATTATGGTTTGTTGTATTCCTATGCAAGAAGAAAAAACATTAAATTAATTAACTTGACGGAAGGTGGAATATTGGATTCGTTGCCTAGGGAAAAATTGGAAAATGTTGTAAATAAATTTAAGACTAACTATTAAAAGTCAAGCAGAAAATGAGATTTTTTGAATAAAGTGCAGAAATGCATTTTAGGTAGCCCGGGGGCAGGCATAAGCTTCAATCAGTTCCTTGAAAATCGCATGACAAACAGAGCATCGTTTTAGGTGCTCAGAGAAAAAGATATGGAAAAGGTAAAGTTATTTCCGATAAGGCTCGCCAGTCAGTTCCATGCGGTAAATGGTGCGAACCAGCTTCTTTGCGGCGTGCGAGGCGGCAACGTT
>JAILLF010000021.1 GCA_024693365.1 Acetatifactor sp.
AAAGGAAGCATGCCCCAGTTGATCAGGTTGGAACGATAACGCTTCGTCGCATACTCATTCGCGATGTTTGCCCATCCGCCAAGCACCTTCTGGCAGGAAGCAGCCTGCTCTCTTGCGGAACCGTCACCAGGCTTTACTGCAAAGATTGTGGTACCGATGCCGCAGTTTGCGCTGCTCACCTCAGGGAACTTGGTCCAAACAGCCTTTACTGCAGCGCTGGTCTCCTCGCTCATCTCGGTGAACGCCTTGTCCTCACGACGGAGCTTCTCCTGCGCGTAAACTTCCTTTGCGCGGCCAACATACGCGGGATCCTTTCTGGAAAGCGCGAACTCAGCCAGTCCCAGAGGATTGGAACGATAGGAAGAGGTCTCACCGGAAGGGATCAGCTCGTCGGTGGTGGTTACCGGATCATGAATCTCACTGACAACCTTTAGGAGCAGGTTATCGGTCAGGGCTACCATTGCAGGCCAGTCCTTGATGTTGGGCCCAAAGTGGATCTCCGCATTCGGATCAGCCACGCCCTTGGAATCAAATACGCGGTTCGCGTAAATCTTGGAGTCAAAGTGATACTTATACTTTCCAAACTCGCCGTCAAAATCGGTTGCGGGAGTCAGCACGCCCTTGTTTGCAGCCGTTGCCGCGATGGATCTTGCATCCATGAGTGCCACGGAGGAGATCTGGCCATTCTGAAGCTTGCTGCCCTCTCTGTTCGGGAAGTTTCTGGTGGAGTGACGGATGCTGAACGCATTGTTTGCAGGCGTGTCTCCCGCGCCGAAGCAAGGTCCGCAGAAAGCGGTCTTCATGACGGCACCGGTCTCAAGGATCGTCGCTGCGCAGCCGTTTCTAATCAGCTCCATATATACCGGCATGGATGCAGGATAGACGCTCAAGGTAAACTCGTCCGCACCAATGTACTGTCCCTTTAAGATGTCTGCTGCCGCGCAGATGTTCTCAAATCCGCCGCCGGCGCAGCCTGCGATGATACCCTGGTCTACGATGAACTTGCCATTCTTCACCTTATCCTTCAGGTGATAGTCAACGGCACCATCCAGACTTACCAGCGCTCTCTTCTCAGTCTCGTCAAGGATGTCGAGAAGATTTGCGTTCAACTCTTCGATGGTATAGGTGTTACTGGGATGGAAGGGCATTGCAATCATGGGACGGATCTTCGAGAGATCGATCATGATCATGCCGTCATAGTATGCCACTTCGCCGGGATTCAATTCCTTGTAATCCTCGCTGCGGCC
This sequence comes from Acetatifactor sp., assembly GCA_024693365.1. Classification (GTDB taxonomy): domain Bacteria; phylum Bacillota; class Clostridia; order Lachnospirales; family Lachnospiraceae; genus Acetatifactor. Next base: position 1,248 of record JAILLF010000021.1, read on the forward strand.
ATGTACGTCATAGAACTCCTTGATCTGATCGTCGGTCTTCCAGATGGAGGACAGACAGGTCGTCTCGGTGGTCATAACGTCAATGCCAATACGGAAATCTGCGGACAGGCTGGATACGCCGGGACCCACAAACTCCATTACTTTATTCTTAACGTAACCATTTTTGAACACGGCGCCAATGATGGCAAGCGCCACGTCCTGAGGGCCAACGCCCTTTACGGGTGCGCCGGTCATGTATACGCCGACAACACCGGGCATGTTAATGTCATAGGTCTGGTTCAGCAGCTGCTTTACAAGCTCGGGACCACCCTCGCCCATGGCCATGGTGCCAAGCGCGCCATATCTGGTATGGGAATCACTGCCCAGGATCATTCTGCCGCCGCCTGCAAGCATCTCTCTTGCAAACTGATGAATGACTGCCTGATGAGGGGGTACGTACACGCCACCGTACTTCTTCGCGCAGGAAAGGCCAAACATGTGGTCATCTTCGTTGATGGTACCGCCAACGGCACAAAGGGAATTATGGCAATTCGTCAGCACGTAGGGCATGGGAAACTTCTGAAGTCCTGAAGCCCTCGCGGTCTGGATGATGCCAACAAACGTTATGTCATGGCTGGTCAGCTTATCAAAACGAATCTTCAGCTTCTCCATGTTGCCGGAAGTATTGTGGCTCTCTAAAATGCCGTAAGCGATGGTATTCTTTGCCGCCTCCGCCTTGGAAATCTCCTTTCCGGTCTTTGCCTTGATGGCTGCGGAAGCCTCCGGCGTTTCAGCAATGATCTCAGTGCCGTTCACCAGATAGGCACCGCCCTGCAGTAATTCGATCATGATCTTCCTCCTAGTTGTTCATTCAATATAATGGAATCCTACCGTCCACTAGTCCAATTTTTGATTATAAAGGATTCCCCATGGATATGCAAGGGAAAAATGTACCGCGCCTTCCCCTTGGCAATCGCTATCTTTTGATTCTTCTGCTTTGCTTATCCGCATATAGTTTTTCATCAGCACGCATCATACATTCCTGCATGGTATCCTTTTCATCCCGGAGTTCTTCATAGCCGATACTGGCTTCCAGTGCATACGGCAATTGGTTCTCCTCTTTCTTTTTCGCCAGATTTTCGCGGATCACGTCCACGAGCTGCTCAGGATGATTTTTCTCCTCCGGATTTTGGAGAATGATCGTAAATTCATCCCCGCCATATCTTCCAAGAAAAATCGGCGTTCTAAATCTTTCACAGGTGCGTTTCAGCGCTTCTGCCGCCAGGATCAGCGCCCGATCCCCTTCTGCATGTCCATAGGTATCGTTGATCTGCTTAAAGTGATCCAGGTCCATCAACATAACAAAAATCTTTACGTTGTCCTGGTATTTTAACTGATCCACGTACCGGTTGATCTGCCCGCGGTTGTTAAGGCGGGTAAGCGCATCTACGGAGATTCTTGCCTGCATGCTCTGAATATAGAAAAATAACAGCATCACCGTAACGCCAAAACAAAACGCCGGAGAATTCAAGAACAGAATCTGAAGAATGCCAAAAAGCAAAACGGCAATGGGATAGATTCCGATCAGTCGGAAAATCTTCTTATCCTCCCTTGTTTCAGCCTTGCTTGCATTCCTCATGGACAATCCTAATGCAACCAAAAGATAAACCGCCGGAGCCGCAACTTGCAGGAGATGATACGTGTCGTTTAGCTCTCCCGCCTCACTGATCCAATAATATGGCTTGATAACGTAGGCAATGACAATCCCCAAAATGGATATGGTCATGGGCATACGGCAGATGATTCTGTTCCTTTTGCTTTTCCAGAACGTCATTCCTTCCGACACTGCCATGTACATGAACCATTCAAACGCCATTAGGCTCAGCAACACGTAGTTCGTAAAATTAAAAAATATGATCAGAACGCGGATCTTCGGAATCTGTCCTCCAAGTATGGCAGCCCAGAAAATGTCCGAAGTAAAATACAAAATATGCGCGATAATAGTGCGGTTGAACCAGATCTGCTTCTCTTGTTTGGTATTATGCAGCCAATCATTGCCAAGAATGATCAGCAGAATCAGAATGCTAACGATGTTTCCTTCCGCATAGCCGATAAAATAATCATTTCCCATATATGTTATCGCCCCCTAAATAATCTGCGATGATTCTCCCGCGTGCTCTTGCATGCCCTCAGGCCCGCCCTTCGCTTTACCCAGGATTGCAAGACATGCCTGCCACCTGCACGTCCTTAATTCGCAGGAATGCTCCTGCAAGTATTTCTGTTTTATTATATCATAATTATTGAGAAATTTTAACCCTTTATAAAAAATAACCTGCCATGCGACAAAAAAGCCCGGTCCAAAAGGCCGGGCTTAATTACGTCATCATCAAATTCTTACGATCTTCTGGCTGCTCTTCACGGCCGCCAGCATGTATCCGCCGTACAGCACCACCATCACAATGCCGGTCACCATAATGCCATAGCCTGCTTCAATGGAAAGGAGCGCCTGCAGGGAGGCCTGTGCAAACCGCACGCCAAAGATGGAATGCACTGCCGCAATGCCCATGGGCAGCAGGAAAAAGATTCCGATTTGCGCAAAGAGCGCATGATGCAGCGTCTCCCTGCCACACCCCAGCTTCTTTAACACGTCATATCGTCCCTGGGAATCAATGGACTCTGCCAATGCCTTTAGGGAAAGAATTGCCGCGCTGGCAAGAAGGAATACCACGCCCACGTACGTCACCAAAAACGTGACCATCATGGCCAGCCCATTGTTGGATTCGCGGATGCCGATCTTCGTTCCCACCATCATGTGGTGATCTGCGACGTTCGTGGCATATTCCATTATGTCTCCTCCATAAGCCAGCTTGTTTAACAGGTTGTCCAGTTCCCTCCGTTCTTGCTTTCCCCTCACCTGATAGTCTCCGGCCGCAATATAGTTGGCCGGGGCGAAAATCCCTTCCTCCACTGCCATTGCCGCAACCTCATCCGATACGATAAGGGTACCCGTATCCAAGCTGATTCCCGACATCATCAGGTATTGACTTCGGCACTTTGCGGCACCGGGCTTTAACACGTGACTGCCAACGGGAATCTCAAGGCCATCCTGCATGGCTTTATCGCGGGCAGAAGCAAACATTTCATAAGAGCATACGGCAAGGTACTCGTCCCCGGAAAGCTCCGCCTCCTCCTGGCCGTAAATACGCATCAGCTGATTATAATCAGAGACGGAAATGAACTGCGCGGGATATCCCCAGAAAATAGCCAGCGGGAACTGCTCCTTCAGTTCCTTGATAAAGCCTCCCATGGTCTCTTCAAAAGCAAGCCCCTGATGCGCATAGACGGGGACCTCCACGTACCCCGGCTTTGCCCAATCTGCCATGGGATGTCCAACCTGTTCCAGGTACTGTGACACCTTCACGCCGTCATCTCTCTGAATGCTGAAATCCACCGGCGTCTTTTCCCTTGCGCTCCCCTGAAACTGATTTGCCATGGAAAAGCCGATGACAAAGGAAAGAATGGTTGCAAAGAGCATCAGACAAATGATTCCCATGGTGATGGAGGAACTGCGAAGTCCGCTGCAAAACTGCCGAAGCACAAAGGCATTCAGCTTCCGGAAATAAAAGCCCTGAAGCTTTCTGAACACTTCCATAAGGAATCCGGCCAGCGACCGGAACAGCACCATGTTTGCCACAATGCCAATCAGGATCAGCCTGATCATTTCCTTGAAAACAATCTGATCTGAGCAAAAGCCCACCCGGTAATAAGCATATCCAAGGGCTACCGCGGAGAAGGCAAACAAAACCAAATTGATCACGGAACCACTGACAATGTTAGTCTCAGGCTTCTTTCCGGCTGAAAGAAGATCCACCAGACGATACTTTGAGATTGCCCCCGCATGAAAAATAAGGACCACAAGATTCATGACCACAAAGGAAATCATGGTCTTTAACGTTGCGGCCGGCGAAAAACGAAACTGATACGCGCTCAAATCCGCGTCAAAGAAATTTCCCACAAGAAACGACAGGAACTGAGACCCCAAAATTCCTACGCAAAGCCCGATGCCCAAGGAGATCAGTCCCGCGATCACCGTCTCGCAGAATAGAATCTTCGACACCTGCTTCTTCCCCATGCCAAGGAGCAGATAAATGCCAAACTCCTTTTTCCTTCTGCGAATCAGGAAATTATTTGCGTAAATGATCAGGAATCCCAGGACGCACGCCACGCCAATGGATGCTCCCGTGAGGAGCGACGTCATCATCTTGATCACTTCATAACCGGAATCCGTCAAATCGTTTACCAAAGCCTGGTCCCCTATGGCATTAAAAATATAAAAGATCGCTACGCCAAGGATCAGGGTGATAAAGTATACCACGTAATCACTGGCGCTTTTTTTCATGTTTGTAAATGCTAGTTTCCACGTATTCATCATGCTCCACCTTTTCGAAAAACTAAATTTTCAGCCATTATGCCATCTCATCCGCGTCGCCGCCAAGGAGGGACTGCACCTGAATGATGCGATTAAAGAAATCCTTACGATCCTCTTTTTCTTCCCGGCGAAGTTCCGTAAACAGCTTGCCGTCCTTGATAAAGAGGATGCGGGTAGCGTAGCTGGCGCTGAGGGCGTCGTGCGTGACCATCATAATGGTGGAACCCAGCTCCCGATTTAAGGTCATAAGGCTCTCCAAGAGCATACGGGATGACTTCGAATCCAATGCACCCGTCGGCTCATCCGCGAGGATCAGCTTCGGATCCGTCACAACGGCTCTGGCGCAAGCCACGCGCTGCTTTTGACCTCCCGACATTTGATAGGGATACTTTTCCAGCACCTCCGTAATTCCCAGCTTCGCCGCGATCTTCTCCACCTTCTCCTTAATCTCTTTCGCCGAAACCTTCTGAATGGACAGTGCCAGCGCAACGTTCTCAAAGGCCGTCATGGTGTCGAGCAGATTAAACTCCTGAAAGATGAACCCCAACTCGTCACGCCGGAATGCATTTAGCGCCTCACCGCGCAAAAACGTAATGTCCTTACCGTCAAGAAGAATCTTTCCCGCGCTCACCACGTCGATCGTCGACACACAGTTAAGCAGCGTTGTTTTTCCGCTTCCGCTCGCGCCCATGATTCCAACAAATTCCCCGCTTTCCACGGAGAAACTCACGTCGTCAAGCGCCTTCGTCAGATTTCCCTTTGATCCATAATACTTTTGCAAATTCGATACTTCCAATACCTTTGCCACGATCCTTACCTTCCTTTTCGCCGAATTCTTTTTACGCCTTGATAAACTGATTCTACTCCCACCGCTCGGACCTTGCCATTTTTTATCCTTACCGGAACCTTACAATTTTGTAAGATTCAAAAAGTAC
>JAILLF010000055.1 GCA_024693365.1 Acetatifactor sp.
AGTCTGACCCCCGATCCGGACGTCGCCGCGAACCGCATACCAGCCCGTTTCCAGCTTCACCTGATCCGTCAGCATAGAATATTCGTCTTGATACTGAATGCGATCGCTTCCGGTTTTCGTGGGATCAATATAATTGATGGCATTCGCCACCTTAAACTTTGCCCAAACGCTTACCGTGCCGTTAGGCATCGTAAAGGTGATCACGTTGTCGCTTCGCTGGAACGAAATATCCCTGCCGTCAGCGTCTTTCACCGTAATCTCATGAAGCACAAAGTCCTGAGCCGGTGTTGCAATCAACGTAACCTTGTCGCCTGGCTGAGCTGCTTGATAAAGGTTTTCAGCCGTCACCCCGCCATTGGTAATGCCTTTATCCACGGTAATCGCATAACCGGTACCCGGCTTCAGCGTCGTACCTTTCAACTGCTCGATCAATTCATAGTTGTCTTTTGCATTCCCAGGAACAAAGACCTTTTTCCCATCCGCAGAACTATTATCGACAAATGTCTGCTGGAAGGTTACGTCACCAACGTAAGCGTCTGCCTTGACGCTCGGAAGGGAAGTGTTGGAATTGTTATGATCAAATACAATGCTGCAATATTTTCCGCCAATCTTCGAAACGCCCTGAATGGTTCCTCCGTCAATCGTAATGGTGTCTCCGACAGTCGCAACAAAACTGCCCGCATCTCCCGTACCAATGGCAATATTGTCGGTTCCCATGCCTGCTTTTACGTCTTTAAGCACGACGGTTCCCGTCACGTGAATCTTACCGGCTCTGCTTCTTGCACCACCACCGATACCAGCTGCGCCAGTACCGCCAGTCGCTGAAATCGTTCCGCCGCCCAAGACCGTGGTTCCGCCACTGCAGTTCCCGCCGCCGCCAATGCCTGCCGCGCCATCGCCGCCAGTCGCCGAAATATCACCGCCATATATTTCAATGTTTCCGCTGCGCACTAATACTCGCTTGTTATCAGAACCAATATAAATGCCACTGCCGATTCCGGCCTGTTCCTTAGAACCCGTGGTGATCAGTTTGCCTTTCTTATCTCCCGTAGACTGTGCATAAATTTTTAGTGAATTGCCCTCCCTTATGTTGATGCCACTCGTTGTCGTAAGCGTTGCGCCGTCACACAGGATCAGCTTAACGTCTCCCGTAACCGTTACCAGTTCGGAGATCGTAACGTTTCCGCTTACCACGTACCAGCCACCCTTGTCATTTAATCCGGTAAAGGTCGTCGTATTGCCCTTCACTTCTTCACCATCGACAGGATTGCTAACTTTGCCATTCTCGTCAAGATAAAACGCTTTTGGTTCATACTTAAGCGTTTTCCCTGAAATGGCTTCGATCTGTTTGTCCGTCAACTGACCGGTATAAATAGTTCCGGTTCCGTCACTAAACATACATCCGTCAGCAATGGTAACACTTCCGTTATAACCTGACGATTCTATGGAAATGGAATCCCTGGTTGCATTCACGTAAGAAAGCGTAGTGGTTACGTTTCCCTTTGAATAATTTCCAATCCCTACTAAATTTCCTCCGCCAAAAGCATGGATCTCGCCGCCGGAAATATGAATATTCACGGGATCTGGATTTATATAATTTCCAGAGCCGATGCCTGCTGCATCCGATCCGCCATAGGCATAGATAATTCCTCCGGTAATGGTAATGTTTGCACCATCACTACGTATTCCGCCGATGGCCGCAGAGTTTACTCCTCCCCATGCGGAAATAGTACCCCCGTTAATCACTATCGTACTAATTCTACTCCTTTTCGTATCGTTCCCGTTGCCAATACCCGCTCCCGAAGCAGTTCCCTTTCCCGGGTTTGCATTAATAATTCCGTCATTTATGATAATGTTGGGTGCAATTCCATCAGCTCCACTGCCTATGCCTGCGCCATTGCCGGTATGCGTCGTTATGATACCATTGTTGATGACAACCTTACCACCCTTACCTTCTTGTCCGCCGCCGATGCCTGAGCCTCCGTAATTGGTCAATTCCATTACGCCGGCGTTGACCGTGACTGTTTTGTCACCTAAATCGGATTCGATGCCACCTCCTATGTTAGCTCCATGTACACCTGATCCAGTAATCTTTCCGCCATTAATAACGACGTCCACTCCTCCGGCACCGTAACCGCTTCCTATTCCCGCCCCGTAATTGGATATTACCGTTACGTCGCCGCCATTGACGGTAATCGTCCCTGTCGCACTGCCGGCTCCCCTGCCGCTGCCAATGGCAGCGCCATCTTCACCTGCCGTTGCCGTGATCTTACCGCCATTTATTGTTATTGACTTCGCCCATTGACCGGTACCGCCGCCAATAGCCGCAGCTTTAGCCGCTCCCGTTACCGAAATCTCGCAACCGTTAATGGTGATGGGACCTGCATCCCATTCAATGTCAGAGCCAATGGCTGCGCGGTCTCCATCAGCCGAACAAACCAATTTTCCCTTATTCTCACTAGACTGCGCCCAAATGGTCAAACTGCCTTCATTTCCAACGCTAATTCCTTTTTCACAAGTCAGCGTCGCGCCGTCGCAAATAATTAGATTGACGTTGGTAGTGATCAAAACTCTGCGCGTAAGGGTATAATCTTCTTTTACGACATACCACGTATACGGGAATCCGTTCCATTGATAGTCAAGTCCCCATATGTCCTGCGTGGCCACGTCATTACATGAGGGATCAGCCTTCCAGTCTCTTACTCCCGTAACGGGATTATAATAATAGATTTTGTACTCATCCGTCACGGCAATCTCATATTCCCTGCCATCCAGGACCACCTTCATCCATTCCGCACTGGAAAAGGGTTGACGAGCCGTAACAATCCACTCACCATTTTTATCTTCCGCCGAAAACAGTTTTTCATTGCTGACTGACACGGCGTCGATCTCGCCCTCGAATCCCAGGAAATCCAAGATCTCTTTCAAGTATACGCTTGAATTACCTCCCATAACGAATTCACGGTCATCATACGTGAATTCCACGGTATACGGAGCGTCTTCGTCCGCACGTACCTCTGATTCCTTTGCACTAACCATCGCACTTCCTGCCGGCCAAATGACACCTAAGATCAGCGCCAAAATCAGTAACGTTACCATACTTTTTCCTGCCTTCATTGTTTTCTCTCCTTTTCTCTTACAAACCAGCTCAGGATTATGATTTAATACTGGATTTCCTCTATTTTGTCATAACCGTTCTTCTCCCTGCGCATTTTGCTTTCCTGAAATGCCTTCACTTTTTCCCCTGTTACGACAGTATTTTATGCTCATTGTCTTTATCTCTTAATTGCATCAACTCTCAAATTTACTCACTTTTTTTATTTCGGGGACGCAAAAATTTTTTCCTATGTGTTTTGTTCTTGTGACCTTTTTCTTTATTTATCCTTTTTAGGATTCTTCTCTCCGTCATCCATCCGGTAGTGCGTCACGGACAGTGCCGCCAAAATGCCTAATAGAAAGGCAAGCAATGCCGTCAGAATATATCCGCCGGAGCCTGCCGAAAGAAGAAATGCGCCATAGACCGTCTGTGTTCCCGCCGTGTTCGCTCCCGCGAACGTTCCAAGCACGCCGATAAGTGCGATGGCCAGTATCGCCGTCGTCCCGTACAGGACATGTCTTATCCGCTGCTCATGTCTGCGCCGGATTTTAGATCCGCGTCTTTTAATTTCTTCAAATCCTTCTTCCGCATCATATTTCACGTTGACGGCCTCCTTTCTTCCCTCTTTCCCAGGTAATAATTTGTTTGGGGATACAAGATCAGCGCACCCAATAGCGGTAATGCATATCCTACGTAGGTGCTGGTCCCCGGTTCTGATACCAATAAGTTATAGATCGCATGGAACGTCACGGCAAGTGACAATGCCCCGATGATCCCTGAAATGGTAAAAACTTTATATCGCTTCAAAAGATGAAGTCCAACTGCCAGTGCCACCATGCTCACAAGATGCATGACGCCCACAACGGATCCCCTGATCAGGACGTATGGAAGACTGTGTGCTCCCCGCGACAGAACGTAGCAGCAATTTTCAAAAGTTGCGAAGCCCGTTCCAATCCCGACTGCAACCAGCAAAAGCTCCGCATCCTTCGGTTCAAAAAGCAATAGATAAAATAAAACTGGCAAGAGTTTCATGATCTCCTCTATGATCGGAGAGAGAAAAATAGCCGTATTCTCCGTCCCCATGCCTGAGAGCATTTCGATGTAACCGCCTACGTAAGCAGCCAAAAGGCAGGCTGCCATGCCAGAGAGAAACGAAGCCACAAAGCGCTTGGCGCTGCCCTGCAGAAACATTAGGGCGATCAAAAGTGGCACCGCTATGCAAATCAATACGTTTTCCGCATAGATCATTGATCATCCATCCCTTCTGCCGCGCCGTCAGCATCTCCGGGCAACCGTTTTACTGCGATCCATACGATCGGGAGCGACAATGTATTAATCCCGAGCGATATGTCATAATACAATCCATCGCTCATGTACGACGTAAGAATCGTCCAGAGGAATAACGTCAACGAAAGATACAATGTTTTTTCACCATAGCTCTGATCCCTCAGTGACCTGTAATTCTTCCAAAACAGCCATGCGGTAAATCCATACCCTATCGCTAAGCTGCCGAGATTTACGGTTTCCTTTGTCGTTTCTTGCGTGATAAAAAGCATCAACGCCTGCATGAGCAGAACCACTATGCCTGTCACCATGGCAAGGGTTCTTTCCCCGCTAACGTCCCATGCGCGAACGTACTCCAAGCCTCTGAATAACAAGTACGCAAAATACACGTACGGCAACCCGAACAGCGTGTCCTGAATCCATTCTCCCGACCATGCAATCCACAGGGCAATGTTTGCGCTCATATACAAGATCGCGAACAAGAAAGCTCCGGGCATCCATTTTTTCCTTTTTCCGGCAAGCGCCTCCAAACCGGCAGACAAAAGAAGAAACATTGCACACTCGGCAATCTCATCCGCCGCAAAAGGCATTCTCTCATCTGGTCGAAGGATGGCAAAAATCATGCCATAGAGATCGCTCATCGTCAAACCCATCATGGCAAACGTGAAAAACGCCGGGAATATGCCGTTCTTCCCCTTCCTCATAAGGCTTGCCGTCGATATAATGATCGGAATCGCGACGGCCGCCTGAAGCCCCAGAAGCGCCGGCTCCACGTAATTTAGAAATTCCATGAATATTTTGTCCCTTCCAATCTTCCCTTCAGTGAAGCCTTCGCCCTCGCCGAAAGGTTATAAACCTGTTTCTCTGATTTTTTCATGATCCGCCCAATTTCAGACGGCGTCATGTTCTCAAAATATGCCAGGTACAATACCTGCGCATAATCGGGATGCAATGACTGCAAAGCCTTCCAAAGCTTTGCGTTTCTTTCATCCGCAAGCATGGCCTGTTCCGGACTGTTGCCAAACGAGCCCATTTCCGCCATCGGCTCCGCATCCTCCCAGATTTCGGAAGGAATTTCCCTGTGACGCCTCAAGAACATTCTTGCCTGATTTCTGGCAATGGCATACAGCCACGTCTTGAACTCCGCGTCCTTCCTGACGGAATAATGGGCAGTTCTGGAGGCAAGGATCGCGAACGTATCCATCATCAGCTCCTCTGCATCCTCAGCGTCATGGACAATGCCATACAGGAAAAAGGTCAGACTGTCCTTATAGTTCACAAAAAGCGTCCGAAGGGCTTCCTCATCCCCGTCCCTCGAATAGCGGATATACAGTTGGCCGTCTGCTCCGGGCTTATCCACGCCTTACGTCCTCCCTACGTCATACGTACTGGTCATGCTTTTTTTTGTCGTGATATTTCTCCAAGATCGGCGCGATCACGTTCACGATCAGTTTCATGTCCAAGTTAAAGAAATAAATACAAAACAATAGCAGAAACAATGCCGCGATCACGGCCAAAATAATCAAAATAACGTGTAAGACCATCGTGGGCCCCTCCTTCTGCGTGCTCAAATGCAGCACGTCCCTCTCTTCGTTCGGGATTGCGGATTTGCTTCGCAAATCTGCAACGTGTCTACCAAGCTTCGTTGTCGGGCAGTTCCTCAAGCGTCGGATCCAGCGGCTCTTCGCGCATGACCGTCCGCATAAACTGATTGAACTGATCACGGACTGCCTGGCGGGAATAGATGCGGGGATCGCAAAGATCATGCGAAACCCAGACGAGCTTGATGCCCCGCTCCCTTGCCTGCTCCTCAAATTGTCCATGCATGCCCGTGAGGGCCTTACAGCCCATGTGTTCCCACATCATGACCATGTCCGCGTTCATGCGCTCTACGTATTCCCAGAGCTGATCCACCAGCACCTGGTAACCGCCGTGGGTGTGATTTCTCATGATCATGTTCTCGGAAAGGTACGCCATGTCGTAGTACGCCTGCTCGCGGTTTTCCGGCGTGTCCTCCTCGGCAATCTCCTTCTCGATCACCATGGAGAGCATGTCCGTCAGAGGCACGACGCCCCAACATCTCACCATCCAATAGAGCATGTCGATCACGTATTGCGGCTGTACGCCCCAGACAATGCATCTGTGGCGGTATTCCGAAGCCATCATGGTCTTATTCTCATAACCCTTGTGGACAAGATCCATGATCTTCTTGTCGATCAGGGGAAATTCCGCGCTCCGTCCGCAGTTCCCCATGTAGTTCGTGTCATTATACAGCGAAAATACCGCGCCAAAGAATTGCGGATACGGCGTGGAGTTCACGTCCAGCCATTCCAGGCGGTTACGCGTGGTCAGATTTACGCGCTTTGCAGCCGCGAAATAAGCCTTCCAATCCCACTTCTCGCCGGTCTTTTCTTCGATAAAGGCAATTGCACGCTTGACTTCTTCCGCCGCGTATTTCTGGGTATCTTCACTGCGATGCCGCAGGGGCGACGCCATCTGGAACGTCGGAATGCCATATTGCTTTTCCAGGCGTTTGGCTATAATTCCGTTCCCCAACATGGAACCGTCACAGGTCGTGTTTACCTGCACGGCGCACTTTCCCGCCACGACAAAGTCGTCCTCGATCGAAACGCCTGCTTCCACCTCCGGCATGGGGCACACGTCCCCGGGAATGCCAAAGGCCTGCGCCACGTCAATGTAATGAAGATCCGAATTCTGATTGATCAGGTTTGCCGCAAACAGCGTCGGGATCTCGCGCTGCAGGGCGATCAGGTTGGGAAAGCCCATGAGATAAGAGGTCATGGCATTCTCATCCACGAGCACGCACTTATCCGAAAATTTTTTGTCATTTCCGCAGCGTCTGTCCGCTCGGAGACACTGCTTGACGATTCCCGCCACCTCATAGGACACGTAACCCATGCCGATATGCGTGATGCGAAGGATCTCATCCCTCTGTCCGATGGTAAACTTATCGATCATGTGAGGCACTGCAAGAAAATTCACCATCCAGCGATATCGGAAGAGTCCTTTCAGGAAACCTCTCCCCATGGACACGCCCATCATGATCTTCCACGTTGCAAGCCACTGTCCGAAGTCATACATGGTGTCCTTAAAGCCGCGCCATTCCCGGCGCCTGCGGACCTTCCCGGCATTATATAAGACGCCAAGCTTCTGATCGCCTGGCAGGATTTTTTCATTTTTGACCGTTTCCATCCGATTTTCCTTTCGAATTACTGCCAAACGTCAGCTTTGGAGTTTTTTGATCTCTATACTTTCTATGAATGCCTGTACTCTCGTTCGCATTTGGCCTTCGGAGGAACGGACGTTGTATGGTCTGTCCACGGAGAGCACCGGATAACCAAAGTCCTGGCGAAGCGCCGTGCTTCCCGTCAGCCTCTCATATGCCCAGGGATCGCAGAACTTTACCTGGTCATAGATAATGCCGTCCGCACGGTATTCCTTCGCGAGCTCCGCCACGTATGCCTTGCGTCCGTAGACCTTTTCCATGTTCATCTGGCGCGGGCACTGACAGCGGTGCACGTACTGCTCGCAAACCTGCGTCAGCGCATCCCGTTCCTCCGTCAGTTCGATCTCGTCACGTCCCGGAAAGGATCCAAAGCAATACCGGTCCGCGCAGACATAGGCGCCGCATTCCTCGATCAGCTTGACGTATTCGGGATCATCCATCTCGGATCCCACCACCACGAGCCTTGCACGGTACTTTTTGTCATCCGGCTCCCTCGTCTTTAACTCCTCTAAGGTCGCCTCCAGCCTGTCAATGATCATGTCCTTCGGGCAAACGTAAGTCGCCAGCGTCAGGACGGCAAACTCATAACCCGTAATCCGCGGTTTTTCCTCCTTGCGGAATTCCCCCATGGCCTTGATCACCCTGCAGATGCGGTTATGCTCCGCGACGGCCTTCCGGATCGCTGCATCCGACACGTCAATGCCGTATGTCTCGCTCAGAGGTTTCAAAATATGATTTTTGCACTGCAACACCAGCAGTTCCACGCCGTTGTCATCCGCTTTGAAGGGGATCTCCATGTGCTCATAAAAAAATTTGTCATTCCCTTCGAGCGCCTTCAAGAGCTCCATGTTCTCTGCCGCGCGGTTCATCATCGTGCATCCGTCCGGCGCAATCAGACAATCCGCAAAATTAAATCCACCTTCTATGGCACGCTCAAGGAGAGCGCGCGCCGTCTCGCAGAGCAGATTCGACATGTAATAGGTCGCTATGTCCATGGAACCCGTATTCGGTGCAAAGAGCCTTACTCCAAAACAATTTCCCAGGTTAAACAGCGGCTCCGGCGTATTCTCGCAAAGATAAGCCGCACAGATCCGTCCCTCGGCCTTCGCCGCGCGCACCAAGTCGTTATTTGCATTTTGCAACAGGTCTTCAAAGTATTGCAGACTCGATAAGTCTCTCATTCCGATTCCTTTATCGCCAAACGTAAGATCATGCCGTCTGACGCTTTGTTTTCTCGATAAAATCCATTAAAAATATTGTATCACGTCATGGGCAAACTCGCAACGACGATACTCCAACGTTTTGCGCTATTTTTCATGTTTTTGCTATGAAAACGTTCCCTCCCGTGATATACTGAAATAGACCTTGAACCCATCCACGACTTTATCATCGTATTTCGGAGGACGTGACATGAAAAAAAACAACTCCCGGTTTCCCAAATGGCTGGACAACGCCGTATTTTACGAGATCTATCCGCAGTCTTTTCTCGATACCAATGCGGACGGAATCGGTGATTTTCAAGGCATCATCCAAAAACTCGATTACGTAAAGTCCCTAGGCTGTACGGCAATCTGGATGAATCCCTGTTTTGAATCTCCGTTTGGAGACGCCGGATATGACGTCTCCGACTATTACCGCGTTGCCAAGCGGTACGGTACCAACGAAGACCTGAAGCACCTCTTCGAGGAAGCGCACCGCCGCGGCATGCACGTGCTTTTGGACCTTGTGCCCGGCCACACCTCCGTGGCACATCCCTGGTTTCAGCAGTCCATGAAAGCAGAAAAGAATGAATTCACGGACCGCTACGTATGGACGGACAGCATTTGGGAAAGTCCGGATGGATATGCCTCTCTTCGCGGCATCTCCGACCGCGACGGCAGCTGCATGGTCAACTTTTTCAGTCACCAGCCTGCCTTAAACTATGGCTATTACAGGCCGGATCCAAAGAAAAAATGGCAACAGCCCATGGATGCTGACGGGCCACAGGCAACGCTTCAGACCATGAAGGACGTCATGCGCTTTTGGCTGAAAATGGGCTGCGACGGATTCCGCGTTGACATGGCCGGCTCCCTGGTAAAGGGAGACCCGGATGGAAAAGGTACCATCCGCCTCTGGCAAAACGTCCGCGCCTTTTTGGATCAGGAATTCCCTGACGCCGCCATGATTTCGGAGTGGGGAGAACCCGACAAGAGCCTGCTGGGCGGCTTTCACATGGACTTTCTCCTTCACTTTGGGCCATCCCATTATAATGACCTGTTCCGCTGTGAGCATCCTTTCTTCTCTGGGAACGGCGACGCCAGCGCCTTTGTAAAAAAGTATTTGGAAAGCTATGAAAAGTCCGGCCGTAAGGGTCTGATCTGCATTCCGTCCGGAAATCACGACATGGACAGGCTCGCCAGGACCATCAGCGGCGTGCACCAAAAGATTGCCTTTGCGTTCCTGCTCTCCATGCCGGGTGCACCCTTTATCTATTACGGCGATGAGATCGGCATGTGCTACGTGGAGGGCGTGACCTCCGTTGAGGGAGGGTACGGCCGCACGGGTTCCCGCTCACCCATGCAGTGGGATGACGCGTTAAATGCCGGATTTAGCAGTGCTCCCGCATCAGAACTCTACGTGCCTTTGGATCCGGATCCCAAGCGTCCCAACGTCAAGACCCAGACGGAGGATCCCGATTCGCTTTGGCATGAGATCCAGCGCCTGATCTCGATCCGGATGGAGCATCCCGCACTGCAAAGCAAAGGAGAAATCCAGTTTATTCAGGCAAAAAAGAACACCTATCCGCTTGTATACCTTCGCACCGCCGGTCAGGAATCAATCCTTGTGGTACTCAATCCTTCTGACCGGGAAGTAAGTTTTTCCTTTGACGGCAGCCTTGGAGAATGCATTTATTCCTTAGGCGGCAAAACAAAAATGAAAAACGGGCAAGTTACGATCCCTGCCCGCTCCGCGTCCTACCATATTTGTAACTAGAAGGAGTACGACATGTCCGAAAACAATCACACCCATGAGCACGATCATGCCCACGAACACGCATCCGGTGAGGCAACCTCCCGCGAGGAAACCCTGGCGCTCTTGTCTTACATGGTGCATCACAATAAGCATCACGCCGAAGAATTGTCGGCGCTCTCAAAAAGCTTGAGCGGCGAGGCCTCCTCCTCGTTGCAGAAGGCCGTCAGCGCCTTTGAAAACGGCAATGCCGAGCTCGAGCGGGCCCTGGAACTGATGAAAAAAGAATCCTGCTAAAAAAGGAGGCCGTCCCGTGTGTCTGTCCAACGTTTATCTCATAAAAAATGATCAGGAAAAAGAGCTTCTGTGCAAGAACGTCGCCTCCATCTCTTACGAGAATGGGGAACTGATCCTCAAAAACGTACTTGGAATTCCCACAAAAATAAAAGGCGAAATCTCCCACGTAGATCTGGTGGAAAACTTCGTCTTTGTAAAGCCTGCGCCATAAATTCCAGCGCTTTTTGATCAACCGGCGGGATCTTTTTCCCGCCTTTCTTTTTTCCCGAAATGTAGCTCCCGAAGGCCAGTGACCTCATTGCAGATCTCACGGATATCACAGACGGAACATTCCGTCGGCAGTCCCTTTTGGATCTTCGACAAGGAATTCCGAATCTCCACGGTCTTTTTTGCTTCTTTAGCGAGTTCCTCGTAATCAAACGCATCTGCAGTAATAAAACTCACCCGGACGGCCAAAACGTTCGGATTTTTCTTGTAGTGGGAAATAAAAGCGTCTCCCATTCGTTCAAAGGTGATCCCGTCCCGCAGGGCTTTCTTTGCCACCCGCACCGGCTCCCTCTCCGACTGCCCGGAGGTCCGCATCATAAATCCCTTCCCATAGACGTGAAACTTCACAAAATCCACGTCCTGCAAAAGCTTCAGGGTCAGTTCCGCATCCGCCTCTCCCTTCACCAGCACCTCACAGATCCTGGCATAGCTTACGTCGCCTTGTATTTCCTGGAGATCCCGTCCGTAAACGCAGATTTCATAATTTGGAAGCGTACGTACCTCCGAGGCATCGCGTCCCAAGACTGATTTTCGCCCTTCCGCGAACAATTCCGTATTATCCGTTACGCAGGTAAGATTGACGGAAGCTTTGTTTCCTCCGCCAAGCTCGAACGCCGCGTCCTTCTGAAAGATCATCTCAAAATCCTTTGTTTCGGGCCATGCCTTGGACTCGTCACAGGAGTAAATCCTTGGAGAAAACCCGGAAAGAAGTTCTCTCACCCGCATGATCATCGCGTCATGTAACTGCATCATTCCTTTACCGTTTCTCCCGCATTTTTGTAAAAGAGCTTCAACTACTTATTTGAGCAGCCCCTTCTGCCTTGCGAATTCTGCCGCGCCAAGCGCTCCCATAAGCTGCGGATCTGTCTTTAATTCGATGACTTTGATCTTCAAAACCTTTTCGATGGCTGCCTTTAGACCGTCATTCTTTGCACAACCTCCCGTCAGGGCAACGCTGTCAGTGGCGCCGGCCTTCTTGGCCATAATAAAGCAGCGCTTTGCCACTGCCATCTGAATGCCCGCCGCAATTTCCTCCATAGGCTTCCCCTCTCCGACAAGACTAATGACCTCCGACTCAGCAAACACGGTACATTGCGCGGTAATTGGGATCACGTTCTTCGCCTTGAGCGAAAGCTTTGAAAACTCCGGAAGCTCCATCTCAAAGGAACGCGCCATTGCTTCATAAAAGCGCCCCGTACCGGCCGCGCACTTGTCATTCATCGCGAAATTCTTGACGGTTCCGTCCGTATCCACGGCAATGCCCTTGACGTCCTGACCACCAATGTCAATGATGGCCTTAACGCTTGGATCCGTCACGTGCACGCCCATGGCGTGACAGGAGATCTCTGATACGTTCTCGTCTGCAAAGGGTACCTTGTTGCGGCCGTATCCCGTGCCGATCAGGTACGTAAGATCACTGGAATCCTTTAATCCTGCTGCCGTCAGCACCTCCTGCATGGCACTTTTCGCAGATTCCTCCGCACGGATCCTGCTTCTGATGGTCGTGCTCGAAAGTATTTTCCCTTCTTCGTCCAAGATCACTGCCTTGGTATAGGTGGAACCCACGTCGCATCCGCCAAAATACTTCATCTCAAGTCAAACTCCTTTCCAGCCTAATCTAGTGAAAAGTATCTCTCCGTAACGTCAATGAAGCTGTATAAGATGCCTTCGACCGTCACGTCCATGTATCGTTTTCCGTCTGAGAATCGAAACTCTCCCGTCCAAACTCCCCCATTATCAAATGATAGAATGATGCGGCTCTGTTTAAGCTCATAAGTGCCCAGGTACTCACTGCTTGTAGTTAAACGATCATAGACAAAACCGCCATGATCATCCAGCGAAATCCCGCTTCCGTCTGGCAACTCCCAGTACCTCATCAACCCTTTTTCCGTAAAATACCTCTGCACAAGCCATTCCGTGGCCGTTGAATCGCCTTCGCCCGCCGCCTCCAGAACAATGTCATACTTTAGATTTGCGGGAACGGTCAAATAACCATAAATACAGTAATATGCCAACATGGGATATTCTCCCTCATACCCTGCCGCGCCCGGATCCACGCCGCGCGAACGGTTGAGCCAGTCCTTGGCAATGCTAGAATCTTTCTTCGTTCCCTTACCTTCCAGATAATACTCAGCCAGTTTCTTACAAACACTTTCATCCGTCACGTAGTCGGAAGCAAATTGGTAATAACGCAGTGCATCTTTATAGTTATTCGTACTGTCATAGTAATCCGCTAAGAGGATCATCACTTTGGGATCCTTTGTCCCTCCGTCAATGATCTGCTTCATCATGCGTACGGCTTCCGCTTCATTGATCGCTCCGCCGCTCTCTCCGGTAAGCAGGTCCTTCGCATAGGCTACCTTCGCTTCATAATCTCCTTCTTCACCCGCTTGTTTTAGGAGCTTGCGTCCCAACTCCGCGTCCTGTTCCACGCCATAACCATTTAAGTACTGGTATCCCAATTCTTTCTTATCGCTGGCACTAAGCGCGGCAACGCTTTCTTCCCATGCTTCGGATTCATCCTTAGGAGTGCCTGCTTCCGTTTTCTCTCCGGAATCCGCGATTTCACGGGAATTTCCGCTCTCCACCCGTTCCTCCTCAGGATCCTCCTTGCCAGACTTGGCAAGTTTCGTCCCCAAAAGGATTCCCAGAAGAAGCAAAACCAAAAACGCTGCGGCGACGCCTCCCCAAAGAAGAATCTTCCTCGTTTTCCCGTTAAGACCTCCCTGGCCAGACTCTTTATCATCATACCCATCTTTCAGGGCCGCCTTGGTCAACGCTTCCTTCCGCTGTGCCTCGCGCATCGCCTTGATCGCCCGCGCTGCTGCCTCAGCCTCCTGGCCTGCCACGTAACCGGACGAAGCTTTCGGCTCTGCCGCTGGTAATGGCTCTGCCGCCGGTGCAGTCTCCGTTTCCTTCGCCGCCCAGTGCTCCCGCGGGTTCTCTGCCTCTGGCGCCGTTTCAGTTTCTGACGCCGTCCGATTCTCCCGCGGGCCCTCTGTCTCTGGTGCCATTTCAGTTTCTGATGCTGTCCGATTCTCCCGCGGGCCCTCTGTCTCTGGTGCCATTTCAGTTTCTGACGCTGTCCGATTCTCCCGCGGTTTCTCTGCCCCTGGCGTTGCCACGGCTTCCTGCGCGGTTTCCGTCTTCTTCACAGCTTGTACTTCGACGGGAGGAATCTCTATGTTCATGCGGCGCAGATGGCCCTCTATCAGTTTGCCGAGCTCCTCAAAGCATTCTTCCTGCGGTCTGTTCACGGCATTTAACCAATGAACCCGCGTGAGATAATACTCTAGCTCATCGTTCATTTTTTCATCCGTCGCGCAATATGGAATCATGATTTTTCCTGCATTAAACGCAAGCGCCACTTCATTCATGACCTGCCTTGACTCATTCGACTGATGCGTATAAAGCAGAACAAAAACCTTCGTCGTCTGGAGTGCATTTTTAATCGCCGACACCCATTCAGATCCAGGCTCGATGTTTCTCGGCGCATACCAGCACGTGATGCCCTTTTTCTCCAGATACGCAACCATGGCGTCTGCCAGGTCTGCAGTCTTCGACGAATAACTGATAAAAACCATTTCTGCACTCATCCTAAAGTTCCTCCCTCAAATGGCCGTATTTCTACAGTCCCATTCTCTCAAGCGCCTCCTTGGCACCCTTGCAGACCGGTGCGTCTGCAGATAATTCAAAAATGCTTTTTCCCAAAATGTCATTTTTTGCATGCTCCGGATCACTCGGAATCACGCCAAGAATTTCCATCCCCGCCAAATCCTTCCCGGGCACTGTGTTCTCCGCCGGATCCTTCCCAGGCTCCGATGCCTCCCCTGCCGGATTCTTCCCGGGCACTGGGTCCTCCGCCGGATTACCTCCGGTCAAGGCCCGGATTACCTCCGGGTCATCCACGCGGTTTACGATCACGCCGCATTTATCATATGCAACAAGCTCGTCCGCCACGTGATGGATGGAATTTACCACCTGGACTCCTTTTTTGCTTCCGTCCGTCACAAAAAACAAATGCGTCACCTTTTCCATGACCCTGCGGTTAACCTGTTCGATCCCGGCTTCACCGTCGATCACGACAAAATCGAAATCTCTGCTGATCATCTCGATGACTTCTTTCAAATACGCGTTTACGGCGCAGTAGCATCCCGCGCCCTCCGGCCTTCCGATCGCCAGAAACGCAAAGCGCTCCGTCTCCGTCAGCGCATCAAAAATGCGAAAACGCACTTCCCCCAAAAGCTCTATGGCTTCCTTACCGGCCCCCGATGCCGCCTTCTCAATGATCGCCCTCCGAAGGTCATCCAGCGTCACTCCGGGAGTCACGCCTAAGGCCGTAGACAATCCCACTGCCGGATCCGCATCTATCGCCAGGATCCTTGCTTCCGGATATTTTTCACTCAAGATCCGCACAAAGGCTGAGCAGATCGTGGTTTTCCCAACGCCGCCCTTTCCGACGAGCGCCAGGATTTTCGTAGTTCTCTCCATGCCGTTTCCATCCTTTCCTGCTCATCCATGCTTCTGCCAAAACGGTCTGCTTCCACAGGGATCCGTCATCGCAGTTCCGGAAACCAAACGACCTCTGGCTGGGGCGTCACGTGCTCTCCGATGATCTTCTCCATAAAGACCATGTGATACCATCTCTGAAACTTATAACCGCAGTTTTGAAAAGTCCCCACCAGGTGAAATCCCAGATGTTCATGAAACTGCGCGCTGTTTGCGGTAAGGTATTCGTCAGCCTTCTCCGGATAACCAATGCAGGCATAGAGATTCAAGATCCCCATTTCCTTTAGGAGTTCCTCCAACCGCCCGTACAAAAGCCTTCCAAGTCCAGCCTTTCTCACATCCTTGTCCAAATAAATGGTGAGCTCGGATGCCCAATGATACGCAGCCCTCACGTGAAAAGGTCCCGCATAGGCATATCCCAGGATCTGATCCCCCTGCACGGCGCAAAGATAGGGATATTTCGCCAAGATTGCGGTCATCCTGCTGCGGAACTCATCCAAAGACGGCACCTCGTATTCAAAGGTGATGGCCGTGTTTTTTACGTAATATCCATAGATTTCCAGTAGCCGCGGCGCGTCGTCAAGCCTCGCGGGCCGCACCGTTATCTCTTCATTTTCCATCCTTACGTTCCTTCAAAAGCCCTTATTAACATATAATTCACAGGCTTTGCCATAATTCAAAAAAGCGTAGAATTACAGATACTTGATCAATTGGTTTCTCACGCCGTCCAGCCAAGGATCTGCAAGACCAAAATTCATGGAATGGTGAGACCAGGCTGCCCGGGGAATGCCATACTTCTCCAGCGCACTGTTCATGTCGCGGTACCATGCAAGTGCATCCTTTGGATTGGCAAGATCGATCACGCCATATTCGCCGCAATAAAGCGCCACGTTATATTTCTCCGCGATCTCAAGGGCCGGCTGCATTAAATTCTCAAAATATGCGCCGTCCATCCGCGCCGGCAACGTATCAGGAAATTCCGAGTCAAAGTCATGACCAAAGAATTCCGTCGTGCGCGCCTTGTATTCAGCCACCGTTCCCGGATATGCAAGCTTCCACTTTTCGGGGTCTCTCGGCATGCGATCCACCCAATGCGCGCCCTGATGCGTGAACGCCAGCGGGCTGTAGCAATGGAACGTAAACACGATGTTTTCATCTGCGGGAGGATCCAGGAGCGTTAAGCCGTAAATACTGTCGTTAAAAATGCCTCCAACGATGATGCGCACGTCCTGATCGATCTCACGGATCGCCTTGATGGTTCTTGCCGCGATCTTATTCCAAGGCTCCGCGAACTCCTTGTTGGTCACTTCGTTCAGAAGCTCCAATACAACAAAGTCACGGTACTTCCCATATCTCCGCGCAAGGTTTTTCCAAAGCTCCACAAAAATGTCCTGCAGCTTTTCCTGATAGAAGAACTGGCAATTATTCACGTCGTCAAACACGTAGCCGTGTGCCTTGTGAAGGTCCAGTACCATGTTTAACCCATACTTCTGACACCAGGAAATGCACTGATCCACGTAAGCCAGGCCATCTTCCTTCATCGTGCCGTCCTCTTCCTGAATAACCTCCGCGTCCACGGGAACGCGAACGTGATCCAGTCCCCATTCCTTCACCAACGCAAAATCGCGCTCGATCATAAACGTATCATAGTGCGCCTTGTTGTAATTGTTCCGGCCGCACTGCGACAGCCATCCGCCTAAGTTTACGCCCTTATGAAATCCCTCGAATTTCTTCACGTTTTTGTCCTGCCTTTCTTTTTTGTTCTTCTTATCGCTCCGTAAACTTTTCTTCCTGAAGCCTACTGGCTTTTCTTCCCGCGGAAATTCATCGATGGATTACCGCAATTATGTCCATATGTTTATCCCTGCGGTATTTCAAAACTTCACAAACAAATTAATTCAAAATCCTTACCGCATCATATTGCGGTAGCATCATGTATTTTCCAGTTTGAGCCTACCGCAAATATCCTAGGAATGATGTTTTTGCGGTATCTTTTCAAACAGCTTGATTCACGATTACCGCAAAGAATTAAGAGACGAATCTTGTGCGGTAAAGCGCGCTGCGGTCAGGCCATCCTCAACTGTTACGAACGCTTCCCTCGAAGGCCTGCCTTGTCAATCACGCTCTTATAGGGCATCAACATTCCCTTTGTCATGTTTCCGCCGATCTTTTTCGATAAAGTCGGATGATTGATCATGGCGCCTACGAGGTACATGCCAAGAATGGTTCCCTTACGTTTTTGCGGGAAATCATAGAAGCCATGTTCCTTGTAAAACCGATGATCCTCGCGCATCATTCCCTGCATCTGGTAGATCAGGTCGCGGAAAATCTTCATGCCGCCTACGCCGTAAAAATCTGCGGGTTGGTTGTAATGATAACGCATACAATATGCCAACTCCGCCGCCAGCCTCCAGATTTCCCCGGAAACGTCCGGCCTTAAATTTGCCAGGACATCGTCTTTCTTTGCCGCAACCTGCCCAACAGTACCTTGGTCACCATTCACCAATTCCGGTTCTTGCTCCGCAATGCCTTGGTCACCATTCACCAATTCCGTATCTCGCTCCGCATTTCCATTGCCACTTTTGTTCTCCGCCATGCACGCTACTCCGGCAAAATAATTGCCGCCCACCTGCGCCCGCGCTTCTATCAGCGTCCGCAGATTTGGCTCACTCGCATAATCTCCGTCGATCAGGTAGCCTACAGGTTTTCCCATGGTGACTGTCCGATGACCGTTACAAAACTGCCGGTCGTCAAAGAGCTTAAAGCGCTGCCCCATGGAATGATCCTTGATCGTAAAGGCATAGACACAAGCATCCGCCTTCTGGATCTTCTCCCGGAGAAAATCGTCAAAACGATCCTTGTAGATGCAGGTTCCGTCCGCCGCACAGTGGAAGCACCCAAGGCATCCGCCTGCAAATGGAAATTCACGGATATTAACGACGCTTACGGGATAAGGGGATGCATTCTCAAACTCGCGGATCATCTTCGGAAGCACGTCATTTCCTTCTGCCACGTCTGCAACCACGACGATCTTCTTCCTCTTATCTTTCCCACAGGCGCTCTCCCGACTCTCGTCCTTCCTGCCGGCGCTCTCCCGGCTCTCGTCCTTTATTTTCCCCTCCGCCGGTTGCACGGTCTTCTCTGGATTCACGGGTACGCTTACGTTTTCCTTCGCCGTCCCTTCCCCGAGGTTGTCTTGCCTGATGGACCAGAGCACGTGATGGAAAAATGCCCGCGCATCCTTTTGTCCCTTCGGATGAAGGAGATCCTCCATATCCGCGGAAAGTCCCCGGATTACGCGAAAGCCCATGTCTAAGCAATTCTCCCGAACGTACTCATGCGCCGTCACGTCGTAAAAATGCTTCGACGTCGTGACCTGCGTCGCATATTTTCCATGAAAATCAACGCCGCTTTCCTTCATCAGTTCAATGAAGCGATGGAGCTGGGCCGGCGCAAGAAAGGTATACACCGGATAACAAAAAACGACGAGATCTGCGGCCACAAGCTCCTCCCGCGCGCTGGAAAAATCCGTCTCAAACATACGGATCTTCTGCGCTACGTGAAGCTCGTGATACTCTCGCTTCGGGTACAGCTTCTGGATATAACGCATGGTTTGAAGCGTAATACTATTTTCGCCTGCCGGTGAACCATTCAGGATCAATACTCTCACGTACTCGCCTCCTTCTCTCAATATGTCCCGCTTTCAACACATACCGTTCTCAACATATTCTACTCTCAATGCGTCTTGCTCTCAACACGTCTTACGTTTCCTGCTCGATCGGGAGCTCCAAAAGCTCCGGGTTTTCCACTAATTTTTTCAGTAGCTTTAACGTTTTCGCATAGTAGAAACCGTCAGAAATTCTCTCGTCGATCGTCGCAGAGATGGTCAGTTCCTTTCGCATCAAAGCATTCCCGTCCTCGTCATAATGCATCCTTTTGTGCTTTTTCCCGATCACGAGGAAAATGGAATTCGTACCCCAATTCATCAAATGATGATAGCCTGCATTCATGCCGATGGAGCCAAGATTTGACAGTACCACGGAGCATTGGTACGGGTCCGTTGCAATTATGGATTTGGGCATCCATCCGTGACGATCCAGGAAAATCGCGGCTGAACCGATCAGTCGCTTTCCCGGAAGCTTTTTGATTACGTTCATGGCATCCGTGGACTCGTCCGTCGAGGTCCTGCAATGCTCAATCTGCTCCTGGATCTTGCGGCCTAAGGTTTCCAGCGTATCCCCGGCCTGTGCCTGAATCCGCGCCAGCGTCTCCTCACCGTCATCCGTATAATTTTTCTTGACCACAAACGCCGCCGTTACTTCATTCCTCTGATAGATGCTCTTATTCGCAATAAAGCGATTCATCTGCGGTCGAAGCCAGATCGTCTTCAGCGCTGCCGCAACCACGATCTGGAAAAGGGAGAGTTTCTCTCCCGGATGCTCCTTCACCCTCCGGCGAAGATACTCCTCCGTCTTTTCGAGATCAATCCGAAGCGTCATGCACGCTTCATTGTCACAGCGATTGGGATAAATGAGCGGCATGCAATAATGCATGGCGTCAATGTCCCTAATCAGCTTTCCGTCCCTGCGGTCTCCCCATCTTCTACCCATTGTGCCGCACCCTCATCCTTTCCCGGAACCCGCGGATCCGCAGGGCCCAATACCTTCCAAAGAGCGTCACCTCAATAAACGCGCACATCAGGGTCGCCGTCCACACGTCCGTAAAAGAATGTTGTTTTACAAAACAGACGGAAATGCAGATCAAAAAGACCCAAATGGCAAGAAAAATCTTCCAAAAAAGCTTTACGCCGTCCTTTTTTTGCCAAGCGGAAAAGATGGCCAGCGCGTATCCCACGTGGAGCGACGGACATACGCCCGTGGGTGTGTCGATGCCGTAGATGGCCTGCACCAGCTTCGTGCAAAAATTATCGCGCGGGAAGGTCGTCGGCCGCAGATACTGGACGGACGGCCATAAAAGATATGCCGCAACGCCAATGATCTGCGTGAGAATGATGAATTTCTGCACCCGCACAAAGCTGTCAACGTCATAAAACAAAAAGTACGCAATCGTTCCAACCAACAAAACGTACCAGGAGTCATAGAAAATGATAAAGCCCTCGTGGAACGGAATTACGTCATCCATAACGCTGTGAACCACGTGACAGCGCTCCGGTGAAATGAAGCGTTCCGTCAATACAAACATGGTCAGGTACCACACCCAGCCAAGGAGCAGCCACACGTGCCTGTATTCCGGCGTATTTACGTTGGAAAAACGTAGTTTTGCATAATTGACAACTGGTTTTTTAATCTTCAATGTCTTGCCCACCGTTTACTGGTTTTTCATCTTACTTTCACTAAAATCACATCTGATGGCGAACCACCTTGTATTCGTCACCGTCCTTGAAATACGGGCATTCCCGGAAGCCATTGTTTAGAAGCCTTCCGTAATCGTCCTCATCCATGTTGACGTCGCAGACGTATTCCTCCATCTCCTCGTCATAGGTGTAATAACAGCAATATTCACAGTTCGCTGCCATAAAGTACCTCCTTTAACACCCTTCCCGCCCCGGGGCTTTTGCTTGGATCACCTTTCTCATAACCTTCCAAACGGGGATGGCCATGCAAGCCTTCCTTGGGGGAACTTAAAACTAATTATCGCCATGCAGGTATGCATAGATCTCGCGCTTTGTCACGCCGCGGTCCTTCGCCGCCAGCTTCATGGCTTCCTTATGGTCATGGCCCTGTGCCTCATAGCGGGCCACGTGTTCCTCAATGCTTAAGGTTTCATAAGAGGCCTGCTCCTCCAAGCGTTTTTCTTCGCGGCTTTTACCCTCGATCACCAGCACGTACTCACCGCGCGGTTCTTCCTGCTCATAGAGCGAAAGTGCGGCAGAAAGCGTCGTCGGAAGGATGGTTTCAAACTTCTTGGTTAATTCGCGGCACAGCGTGATCCTGCGGTCACCAAGGGCTTCGAAGAGATCCTTAAGCGTTGCCTTAAGGTGATGCGGCGCCTCGTAAAGGATCATGGTGCGGCTCTCCTGCGACAGTTCCCTTAATAGCTCCCGGCGTTCCTTCTTGTCCGCCTTCTCCGTAGGCAGGAAACCCTCAAAACAAAAGCGTCTTGTGGAAAGTCCTGAGAGTGTCAGCGCCGTGATGCACGCCGCCGCGCCCGGAAGACTCGTCACGGTCACGCCAGCCTCCTGGCACTGTTGCACCAACACCTCACCGGGATCGGAGATGGCGGGCGTTCCCGCATCCGTGATCAGTGCGACGTTCATTCCTACAAGAAGCTTTGCCACAAGCTCCCTTGCCTTATCCACTTTATTAAATTCATGATATGCCGTCATGGGCGTATGGATCTCAAAGTGATTCAGCAGCTTGATACTGTTTCTCGTATCCTCAGCTGCAATCAAGTCCACGGCCTTCAGCGTTTCCACGACGCGCGTCGTCATGTCCCCCAGATTCCCAATGGGGGTGGCGCATAAATATAACGTACCAGCCATAATTTTTCCTCTTTAACGTGTCTACTGACACGTTTAATACCCAAATTTGTCGCGAATCTCCCGGCTATATTGCCCCGGAGCGTCGAAAATGATAAGGGGCGGTTCCATGGTGAGACGCGAGTTGGCGCCGCGAACGGCCTCGATCAGCACCATGTTGGGCTCCTTGTCAATATATGGATAGACCAGGCGCATCCGCTTTGGTTCCAACCGGTGCCTGGTCAGGGTTACGATGATCTCCGCCAGGCGAAACGGCCTGTGCACGAGAAAGAACCTGCCTCCCGGCTTCAAAAGCCTCTCCGTTGCAGCCGCCACGTCCTCAAAGGTACAAAGGATTTCATGCCGGGCAATGGCCTTGGGCGCGTCCGGATTTGTGATCCCGTGCTCCCCGATCATGTAAGGCGGATTGCAAGTAACGCAATCAAAAGAGGCAGGCGCAAATAGCTGGCCTGCTTCCTTAACGTCTCCGGTAACGATAGATATCCTGTCCTCCAAGTGATTGAGTGCAACGCTTCTTCTCGCCATGTCCGCGCTCTCCTCCTGAATCTCCAGGCCCGTAAAATGAGCGCACTCCGTCTTCGCGGAGAGGAGCAGGGGCAAAATCCCCGTGCCCGTGCATAAGTCGAGAAGGATTTCTGCGCGTTTCGCCCTCACAAAACCGGAAAGCAATACCGCATCCATGCCAAAGCAGAACTTTTCAGGATTCTGGATGATCCGAAGCCCCGAAAGCTGGAGATCATCCACTCTCTCCTTGTCTTTTTGTATGATTTCCTCCGACATACGTCGTCTCCTAGGTCTAACTTATTCGTTCGCGCCGTCCTGATTTCCCTTTGCGCCGCCATCCTGCTGGCCGCGGTTACGATTGCGGAACGGACGGTTCCCGCGATTTCTGTTTTGTCTGTTTCCTTCCTGGTTTCCGCCCTCGGGTTTTCCCTGATGGTCGCGGCCCTCAGGCCTGCCCTGCCGCTCCTTGCCTTCCTGCCTGTCCTGACGGTTGCCCTGATCCTGACGGTTGCCCTGGTCCTGGCGATTACCCTGGTCTTGACGGTTACCCTGGTCCTGGCGATTTCTGTCCTGGCGGTTCCGGTTGCGGTCGGAGCGCTGATTCCTGTCGCCCCTTTCCTGGCGGCCCTGACCTTCATTCCGGTTCTGGCCTTCATTCCGGTTCTGGCCTTCGTTTCTGCCCTGCCCTTCACCGCCCTGGTGATCATTCTGTCTGTCGCCGCGGCGGTCATTCTGACGGTCGCCCTTTTCTCGACGATCATTCTGACGGTCACCCTGCTTCTCACCGCCCTGACGGTCATTCTGGCGATCACCGCGATCCTGACGATTCTGGCGCTCACCCTTTTCACGACGGTCGTTCTGACGATCACCCTTTTCCTGACGATTCTGGCGATCGCCCTGCTTCTCGCCGCCCTGACGGTCATTTTGACGGTCACCCTGTCTTTCGCCGCCTTGACGCTCGCCCTTTTCCTGACGGCTCTTGCGGTCTCCGCCTTTGCCGCCCTGACGCTGTCCTTTTTCAACGATCGTACCGGCCTCTTTTTCGGCTGCCTCGATCTCTTCTTCCTCTTCCTTCTCGAGCTTTTCGAGCTCCTTCAGTTCCTCTGCCGAAACGTTCTGCTGACCCTTCTTGCCGTGATGCTTGTGGAAACGGAGTTGCTCCACGTCAAACTCCTTGATCTCCTTGTCATCCCCGGATTCCACCAACACCTTAACCTTCTGGCGCAACACGTTCACGCTGTGAACCTCGCCCCTCATTCCGTCCAGCATGGTTACGGTATCACCCACGTTCGGCAGCCTCCTGTTCAATTCCTCGTAGGTATCCTCCTCATTCTTCAGGCAGCACATCAGTCTTCCGCAAACGCCGGAAATCTTTGTGGGGTTCAGGGAGAGATTCTGCTCCTTTGCCATCTTAATGGACACTGCAATGAAATCCGACAGATAGCTGTGACAGCAGAGCGGTCGTCCGCAGATGCCAATGCCGCCCATGATCTTGGTCTCGTCGCGCACGCCGATCTGACGCAGCTCGATCCTTGTCTTAAACACTCCCGCAAGATCCTTTACCAGCTCACGGAAATCAATTCTGCCGTCAGCCGTGAAATAAAACAGGACCTTGTTGTTGTCAAACGTGTACTCCGCGTCGATGAGTTTCATCTCCAGCCCGTGCTTGCGGATCTTCTCCTGACAGATCTTGAAAGCCTCTTTTTCTTTCTCCTTATTTCCGGCCTCCTGCTCCTTGTCCCGCTGGTTTGCAATGCGCAGGATGGGCTTTAAGGGCTGCACCACGTTCGCCTCGTCCACCTCGCGAATGTCTGACACAACCGTGCCAAATTCAATGCCTCTCGCGGTTTCCACGATCACGTTCTCCCCGCGCTTTATCGTAAAGTTCAGCGGATCAAAAAAATAAATCTTTCCCGCCGTGCGAAATCTTACTCCAACAACTCTTACCATTTTCTTCTTCTGCCCAACCGGGCTCCTTTCTAAAATCTATCAACCACATGGAAGCGATTTCTCACTTCATCGCATAAAACAGCTATCATATTATAGCATTTAAACCGTTTAGAGACAATCTTTATTTCTTTTCTTATGTTTAGCTGTTTGTTTTGACATTTAAAAAAGACGTGTTATAATAAAAACTGAGGTTATTTTCTTTGGGTTTACTAAATAGTTTACTAAATAGACACAAAAACGGCGTGCGGACCATATTTTTTGATCCGCGGGAGGGCAGCAAAAGTGAAAGAATTAATGATCATGTACCACCCTGTCAAGAAGGAAATCCACTTCCTTGCAAAGGTCAAGGGCGAGTTTCTGGAGGTTCCCTATAAGATCTGTCCCAATCTGATCCCCTATTCCCCCGAGAACGGTGAATTCTTATTGCAGAACCAAGGCAATAAGTTTTTTAACGACATTTATGAACAGTTCTCCAACGAAAAGATCAGCTTGGTTTTCAAGGGAACCAAGGTGGATTACGAGGATTTCTGTGAAAAGATCACGGAGTACAATAAATATGCCGGCGAGGACCGCTTCACCCTCAGCAACTTCATTGAACTTCCTTCCGTAACGGAGATTTTCAGCCGTATTAACGATTTCTGTGACGAGACCCTGAATCTTTTTGATTCCGAGCTCAAGGATTCCGAAATCCAGCAGTCCTTCCAGACGAGAAAGCAGGACTTCTTCAAGAAGCGCGAGCAGATGAGCTGCAGCGACATCAACCTTTGTCTCGTGGGAACGTACAGCTCCGGTAAGTCCACGTTCATCAACACGCTGATCGGACGCCGCATCCTGCCTGAGAGCATTAACTCCGAGACCGCAAAGATGTTCCGGATCAGAAACGCGAAGAATCCTTCCGTTTCCTTCAGCCTTTGCTCTGCAGACGTTTCCCAGCCCAACGTCGTGACCATCGCCTGGAATGAAACCAAGAAGAAATTTATTTTCGAGTCCGAGCGTCCCTGTGAGACCACTAAGCGCAAGGTCCAGAACGAGATTAACAATGCGCTGGTCTTCCATCTGCAGCAGCACGAGCAGCTCTATCAGATCTTAAAGAGCATCAACGAGCTTCCCAACGCGGTGTCTGACGACGCTACGGAATACGTGGACGGGATCATCGACGTATTTTATCCCAGCCAGCTTGACCCGAACCTGAACTTTACGTTCTACGATACGCCCGGTACGGACAGTAACTCCAACGAGCACCTTCTGGTATTACAGAAGGCCCTGCAGCAGCAGACCAACTCCATCCTCATCGTCATCTATGAACCGACGAAGATGGAAGGTACCGGTAACTCAACGCTGTACAAACTGATCCATTCCTCCCGTGAGAGCAGCGACACCAAGGATCAGGTACACATCGACCTGTCCCGTTCGCTTCACATCATCAATCAGGCTGACACCAGAAGCCTTACGGATCTGTCAAACTTAAAGAACAAGAAGGTCGGCATCTCCCTGAAGGAGACCGACAAGATCTATAATGAGCAGGCCGAGTACATCGATCTCGCAACGGAGCGTCTGTTCTTCGTTTCCTCCAAGGCCGCTTACATTGCAAAGGCCATTGAAGCCAACGTAGATACCGAGGATGAGCGTCTGTGGCTTGCAAACCACAGAAATGAGATTAACAATACGCCCGTGATGGATCCCCTCCTCACGAAGAACGAGGACTCCGAGATCGAGACGGGTCAGTACTTTAAGCTGAACAAGATGGCAAATGCGGACAATGACACGCAGCGCATGCTGAATGAATGTCTCGAAGAGCTCAAAAAGTGTGACGAGCCCTGTGACAACAGCCTGCATCCCATTCTTCAGAAAGTGTACGTCAACTCCGGCATGTACGCCGTAGAAAAAGAAATCATCCGCTACGGTGAGAAATATGCCTTGGCTGTAAAGGCAAAGGGTCTGTATGACAGCATCTCCAGCGTTGTCAACTTCATCCGCGATGATTACAAGGCCATCGAGGCACAGGCAAGACTCTCCAAGGAGCAGATTACCCAGAACATCAGCACCATGAAGACGACGATGGTCAGCGACATCGACAAGGCGTGCGCAGAGTATCTCGAGGATTTAAATCCCAAGAGCATCTACTCCAGATTCCTTGAGGTGCAGGCCTTCACGGAGATCATTGAGGCGCGCAAGGCCCAGGCATCCAAGATTGCCGACAAGATGAAGTGGATTGCCATCCGTCCTGAAGTTTTCGAAGAGAAGAACAACCTGATCCGTCAGGAACTGAACCGTTACCTGATGGAGATTGATGAATATTACAAGGTAAACCGCGAAATCATCCTGAAGCTCCAGATCGAGGATCTCCGCACCCGCCTCGTAAAGACAATCACCGGTTATCAGGGCATCGACGAAGAGCTGGTAAGACGTATTGCGAACGTATCCGATACGCAGATCCCGCCTTCCTCCCTGAAGGCCCTGCGCATGGATGAGTACATCAACAAGCAGAAGGCAATCTTCATCTTCTCGACCAACGACAAAAAGTCCTACAAGAACGACATCGAGGCCATGTTTGCCACCACGACCATGCAGCAGTATGAGTCTTACATGAATGAGATCATCGCCGTTGCAAAGGCCAAGACGGAGGAGCTCAAGTCCGAGTTCAAGAACAACATCAACACCATTTCCAGCAATCTGGAATTCCTGATCAATGACGAGAAGGAAGCCTCCAAGATGCAGGAGAAGGCAAAGGCCGTGCTCGACCTCGTGGATGCAAGAGACAAGGAACTGAACCAGAGAATCTGGGGCGAATTAAAATAAAGAATCATAATTCACAAAAAAGCAACGCTTGCAAAATCCATTGCAAGCGTTGTTCTTATTTTGTCTTTTTTAGGGCCTTGATCTCACTTTGGAGTTTTCCGCTCTGAATCCCCTTGAAAACACGATAAAACGGAAGAAGCGGCATCAAAAACTTGTGCTTGTAAAAGAACGGATAATGCCTTGAAAACAAATCATAATCTGGGTTGCTTTTTCGGATTGGAACAAAAAATCTTGAGAGCGCATACCTCATTTTGCTCCAATTCTCCCGGTGCATCTTATTCGAAACATGGTTACTTATCGTACCATAGGTGCCGGAAGAGAAAACATACTCCAGCATCTTTTTGTCCTCCTCCGTAAGTTTCCCGTCTCCAAACAAATGAAACGCCAGGGAGCGGTTTGCCTTTTCAAACTCTGCCAAGCCAAGCCTTTCAAATTCCATGCTCACGTAAGCTTCGTCCAGCGTCACCTTGGAAAGATAAACGTAAGTATCCAAAACGGAACGCAGTCCCGTTCCGTAATTGCAAAAATGCTTATATTCATGCGCAATTAAATAGACGTAAAAATCCTCCGGAGAAAAATGCTTTTCAACACCGTCTCCAAGAAGGCGGTTTTTTACGTTCTTATAATACTCGATAACGACATTCTTGTCTTCCATTTTGGAAAACAACACCCTGTGCATCTCAAAATTCATCACGGGAGGCTTGAAATAAACGTCATGTGCGTAGACGCCAAAGCTCTTCACCGTATAGCCCAGACTTTCCATGATCACCTTGACGTCCTGCGCACGCTCAGCGTCAAATAAGACGTCCCGATCAGACATCTCGCGCATTTCCGGCCTTGGATAATAGTCCTCAATGACCGCACCCTTCAGCCAAACGTACCAGATGCCCGCTTCCTTCAGTTTCAAGGCGATTGCCTCTTTATCGATGGTAAAGCGCACGTGCCTGCGCACAACGTCCGAAAGGATCCGTGTCGTCTTCTCACTCCGAAAGCCGGCTGCTTCCGCCGCTAAGGCTGCCATACCGGACAGGGAATGCGCCTTGGCCAGGGAGAACACTGCGGTCAGATCCATGGCCCCTACCACTTCAGAATCCGGCTTTTGCTCCTTTATCGCACAGGAAACCAGATAGACCAAGTCACGCAAGTCTTTTCTCAAGCTTTCCCGACTCATGCTTCCTCCAATCCGTCCTCAGAAAATGAAACGACCCTGTCGCAAATCGAAAAGGCGGCTTTCCTGTGCGTGACAATGATCACGGTCTTGTCCGTGAGGCCCTTAAGATTCTCCAGGAGCTTCTTTTCCGTTGCCTCATCGAGGGCGCTGGTCGCCTCATCCAACAGCAAAATGGGCGAATCCGCAAAGATGGCCCGCGCGATGGCGATTCGCTGCGTCTGGCCTTCCGAGAGGCCAAACCCGTGCTCTCCAAGCTCCGTGTCCAAGCCATGTTCCAGCTCCGGCAAAAACTCATCTGCACAGGCAATGGAGAGGGCCTGCATCAGCTTGTCATCATTGGAAGACTCCTCTGGGCAGGCGAAAGCCACCACGTCCCGCACCTTCCCGGACATCAATTGATTGCCCTGAGGCACGTAGGCAAAGAGCCTGCGCCACGTGGCAGTTAACGGAACCTTACCCTCCGCACCCACAAGGACCCTTTCGCCCGCATTCAACGGATAAATACAAGTTAAGAGCTTTAGCACCGTGGATTTCCCGCAGCCGCTGTGCCCCGTAAAGGCAACGTATTCCTTTTTCCGAACGGATAAATCAAAATCCTGCAAAACGAGCGGCAAAAACTCTTCTTTTCCTTGCCCTTCCTTCGCTTGCTCTTCCCTTGTTCTTGCCGGGTATGCAAAGCTAACGCCACGCAGTTCCACGGCCTGAAAGCTTTCTTGATAATATGCCCGCACCTTCTCAGTCTCCAACAAAGGCTCCGGACAATCCTCCGCAAAGGCTTCCACTTCCATCAGGCGTTCGGCGCTGGCAGTTACGGCGTAGAACCTTGCCACAAAGCCCGAAAGATTGGCAAAGGGCCCCTGAACCTGCCCGATCAGCTGCAGGATTGCAGTGAGCGTACCATAGGTCACGGTCCCTGAAATAATCCCATAAGCGCAGTAGATGAGGCCAATCAGATAGGTTCCCCGCACGGCGATCTGAAAGCCCGTGCTGCAGAAAATGGAAAAGGCCGTGCTCTTCATGCGCGCACCCTTCAGATCCTGCATTTTCTCCCACATTCCGTCGCCCGTCTGCTTTTCTGCCGCAAAGGCCTTGATCATCATAAGACTCCCAAGCCGGTCAAGGAAAAACGTACGCATCCTGCCGTCGCTTTCCTGGATGTTTTTATGCAGGCGCTTCATGATATTGCGAAGAAAATAGCTGGCAAGCACCATGACTATGCCGCCGGGAATCAAAAGAAAAGCAAACCAATGATCCAAAGCCACGATCATGACCAGTGCGGAGATCAGGCGGATCAAGGCTCCCGCAACGCTAGGAATCAACCCAAGGCACCCGCCGGACACTACGGAAACGTCGCTGGAAAGCCTTGTCAGCCACTCACCGGAGGTACGTGCGCTGACTGTGCCATAGTCCTTACGAAACACGTTGTCCGTCAGTCGTTTCTTAAAAAGGATTTCCACGTCATTGCTGACGCTTGCGGAAAACCAGCTGAAAACAGCGTTAAAGAAAAGAACCGCCGCCATAAGTATGCCTAGGATCAAGACATATTTCCAGAAAGCGGAAAGATCGCGGGCCGTGGCACTGTCCACAATCCCACGCATGAGCAATGCGTTGATCACCCCCGTGAATCCAAAGAGCACCTGGATCACGGTGAACGCAAGCACGTATCCTCTTTTCTTTCCCAAAACGGAATTGATCCACTTAAGCGTATTTTTCATGCTACACCCAATTTGTTTTATTATTCATAAAGCCATAACTGCGTTGCCCATGCCGTATGCCTTGAAGGATCGATCCTTCGTTGCGCCTCACAGGGTTCCTTTTCCGCATTGCCATACCAAGTTCCCAAATACCGCAGGTTTGAAACGCTCTTGTCCTCACACAAAAGAAGGCGCAGGAGCATGCTGTCTGCCAAGTTGTCCGTACAGATCACGCCACAATAACGATTCCCCTCTTTGACAAGAACAACGCTTGGCTTCGAATCCTCCGTCTGAATCCGTTCATCCTGTAGCTTCACGCCATCCTGCCAAACGCAAATGCGACCAAGCTCATATAGCTTGCCTGAAGCGTCATGATAATCCGCGCTCACGTGACCCTGCGAATCCTCCGTCACGTGCAACACAATGCCCGATCCGATCATCTCTAGATCCGCTTTCCCTTCTTCGTCCAAGGCAACGGAGCTCTTGGAAATGCGATAACTCACGTCCTCCGTCACTCTTCCTTCTTTCGGATCCCAGAAACCATAATATGTGATCGCATCAATCTTGCCCATCAGATCCGTGCTGAGAGTTAATGCCACGGTATTTGAATCCAGCGGATGCGTCTCATCCAAAAGGCTCTCGTCCACGTTAGCGGCTTTTAACACGCCTGCTGCCTCCTCTCGCTCCATGGGCAAAATTTGAAGGAGCAATGCAATGGCATCCGTTTCATCCATGCCGCCATTCATGAGAGCATACAAGACATCCAGATTAGACTCGTTTATCATTCGAAAGATCCCAGCTGAGAGCTTCGGATCATCCGTCATAAGTGCCCTTCCCAAAAACCAATTGGCCCTTCCGCTACTTGTTCCGCCGTCGGAAAGGCTCCTCCTTTGCCCGGCAAACTGGACGTAATATCCGTCATCCCACCATCCGGCCACGGCCGTATCCTGTGGCGTATTCTCCCGAAGATACTTCATGGCCTGCGCCCTGCCATCTGAAATCAGGGACGGTGACTGACCTGAGCTCGTCCATGCGCCCAAAGCAGCAGGAAATACGGTGAGAATCGAAAGGAAAATGCACGCTGCAAGAAAGCACTTTTGAAATACTTTCTTCTTGAACCTTATGCACTTTGTTAACCGTCCAAGAAGTAAGCCTCCCATGACGGAGATCGGCAGTACGGCAATCTCTGCATATCTTACGCCCGTAAAAGCATACTTTAGCGAAAAGAAAAGCCATGGCAGGAAAAACGTGACCTCAACGACCGTTGGAACCACGGATTCCTTGCGCTGCCTCGCTTCCTCCTCGCTGCGTTTTAGCGGAAAAACCAAAAGCAAAATGGTCAGCGGAATCATCACGCCTGCCAGGAAACAAGGCAGGGCACCGCCCAGCATGCCCAGAAGCGATTTCGTGTTTGCCAGATATAGCTTTAGCGGTGACCATCCGGCAATCTTCCGGATCTTCATCATCTCGCCCGTATACTGAAAGGCATTGGGCATGGCCGCGGAGGAAACGCCCGTTGCAAAACGGATCGTTCCAAACGCGTTGAGCAGTCGGTCCATGGCTTCGGATCCGTCCACAAAAAAAAGAAGCACTACGGAAAACAGATGTGAAAGCAAGGCGCCCCGAAACACCTTAAATTTCCTAAGCCACGGGTGTTCCGGCAAAAACTTCGAAGGCAACAACAAAACAATCAAGGACGGCAAAATGGCGCACACTAACGCCAAAAGGAAATAGGTCCTGGACGCGCCCCAAACACAGTACATTCCCGTCATCCCCAAAGCACTGAAAAATGCAAAGAGAAACTGACGCTTTAATTTTTCTTCCTGCATGCACTTTAGCTGGCTGAGCAGGTACGTCAATGGCAGAACGCCCAAAAACATGTCCGTGTCATAGAATCCTGCGTGGGTGTGGACGACAAAGGGAATGGCGCAGCCTGCTAGCACGCCGGCCGCCACGCCTCCCATAAGACCAACCCTCGATCGCACGTACAAAAATGCCGGAACGGCCGCCAGACCACTCAGCACAGGTCCCATCCAGATGGCAACCTGCACCAGAGTAACGCCAAAGAGCGAGAAAACATACCTCCACAACAAATATGCCAAGGAAGGAAAGCCCTCCGGCATAAAGCTGCTATGCGCTACTTTTCGTAACCTTTGACCGATCTTCAGATCATCCGAGCGATAGTCAAAAAGCGTGACCTTCCCGGCCTCCGCCATCTCCGCCGTCTTTCGCAGATAATAATAGGAATCCATCTCCGTCAGATAAGGCTCCCCGTTTTCATCCTGCATATACTGCTTTTCTTCCGGTTCCGTGGCCGGCAACAAATATGCCCGCGCCCGGACAAGAAATGCATACGACAAAATCAAAACCAGCGGCAATATGGTAAGCAGGATCTTTTTTGTCTTATTCATAAAAAGTCTCCAATTCTGTCAATTAGTTGGAAAAGCGGTGACCCAATAACATATACGACTGTTCCTGCAGACACTTCTCCAACGGGTATCGATCCAAGATCACGTCTCTGGCAGCAAGACGAAGTCTTTCCCTCAAAGATGAATCTGACAAAGCTTCTTCGATACGATCAGCAATTTTCTCCGGAGATTGATAATCTGTCAGCAAACCATTGATGCCATCTTCAATCACTTCTTCCACGGGCGGTGATGCCGAGGCCACCAGACAACAGCCGGTTGACATGGCCTGAAGCATGGACCAGGATAAGACATACGGAATTGTTAGATATACGTGCACGTCAGATATTCGAAGCAATGATAAAAACCGCTCTCTGGGAAGCCAATCGAAAAAATGAACACGGGATGCATCAAAGCCTCCTTTTTCCTCCTCGAGCTGCTTCCAACTCTGATTCCGGTTGGGCTTCGGCCCATAAGCCGGTTTCTCTCTGCCCGCCAAGATTACGTGACAGCGGGGACGACGCTTTAACAAGAGCCTGATGGCATCCATAAAGACAGGAAAGCATCTCATGGGCTCAAATCCCCTGGAAGCATAGGTCACAATCTCATCCTTCTCCGACAGCCCTAGGTTCCATTTTGCAAGCTCTGCTTCCCTGCTTGAGATCGGAGCGTAAAACCTCGTGTCAATCCCTTCATGGATGACTGTCATGGTATCCCGATATTGGGCGGGAAACACACTCTTTTGCCAATGCGTGGGCACGTGGCGCACGTCACAGGCGTCTAATTGTTTAAGTGTTTCCATGTTCTGTAATCGAAGGATTGATCGATAGTCATTGAAATCCATGTGATTTCGCCATCCCAATGCATCATAAACCGATGCATCGAAAAACCATTCGAAATATCCAATCAGCTTTGCTTTTGGGAACAAATCCTTAAGGAATAAAACACCTCCCCAGCCAGAACGTCCGTAGATCACGTCTGGATAATAGGACTCATGATCTCGCATTATTTTCAAGGCCTGATACACTGCCTGGGCTTCCCCAAGGTGAGGAAACTTCTCAAACGTTTCTAATCCTTCACGTGACATTTCCGCCTCTTGATAAAGACGCACCTTTACCCCGGGAATCCTGTTAAGTTCGGCATTATGAGTAAGAAAAACAACTTGAATTACAGGATTTCTTGCCAAAAAGGCTGCGAGATACTCAAATTGCCCCCAATTACGTGGATGAATCAAAAGCACTTTCATGGTATCAATCTCCAAGCAAGAAAATTCTTAAAAACCAACTTCGTTATACAAAGTATCCACTTCATCCCTAAAACCAACCCCTCTTTGCAAAAACCTTGTGCACCATTTGTTCAGAAGGTATCATTTTCTTGTCATAAAGATGCCTTTTTGACATGGCATTGGTTCCGTCGCATAGATAGAAATAAGAGTCCTTCTTAAGTCAGACAGGGCTCTTTTCTTTGTGTCTCTATAATGTGTTATATCGGTGACTCTTATCCGGGGCATGGATACTCCGCATGGGTATTTAAGGTTGTCACCCTCCTACAGCCACGCATATCGAATCATGGCTGATTGTTCCGTTGTTATTAAGGCCATAGCAAGGTGCGGCATATCCCGGGCAACTTCCCCCGTCAGAAGCACAGATCACGTCCGAACAGCTATAATCCGGATCACATCCATAATGCAAATCTTCATAGCAACCCGTAGACGACGTGATCACGTCATTTAATACTACGATCACCATGTTGGGTTTTTCATATTTTTGCTTTGTCATTTCCGCTAACTCCTTTCAAAACTTAGTTCCCCTCTTCCAGAGCATTGATGCTTCGCAAGGTTGTCAGAATTTCACGAATGTCTCCTGCGATCTGTTCCCTGGGCGCATCATATTTTGCATATAATGCATCCACGATCTCTTCTTCCGTCGTCTCTTTCTTCAGCAGTTCCACGATGTATGCCGCCGTTTTGTTGCTGCGCGCGATGCCGCCAAAAGCCTCTGCGCTGACTGGCACCAAAAACTGCGTGTCATCAATGTCCTGCGTGATAAAACATGATTTCAATTTCATGATTCATAATCCTCTCTTTAGCAGACCGGCAACTGGTCTTCCGTCGACGCTACGTCTTTCGTGGCCCTCAGTATGCGCTCCATGTTTTTTTCAAATTGCATCTGGCGTTTTTCCCTGCAGTGAGTGTCATATACGGGGCAGGCCGCAAAGGACGTGCAATCCGGCAAAAACGGGCATTTCCGGCACTTTTCCCGGGTTTTGTCCGTACGGCAAAAGCTTTCCTTCGTCTCCTCGTCCGTCACGCCATGGAAAATGTCTCCGAAGAGCGCTTCCTTCGGGCAATGTTCACAGGAATATAGACTCCCGTCCGGCGCAATGACAACGCTTCCCTTGTCTGCCATGCAATGATGGATGCGAAGCTTAAGACCTCCGCCACTGTATGAGATGGCTCTGAATCCGGCTTCCCGGATCCGGTCCTCCAGTTCCATCGCCTTTTCCCATAGAAACAGGTCGTTCTCGCCCATTCGCACGGCGTTCAGCGGCGCTACGTAAACATGTACCTTTTGTTTGTCGGCGATATTTTGGGAAAGGTCAGACAGGAGTTCCGGGATGCCTGCAAGGTTTTCCTCGTCTGCGTTACAGCGAACGGAAACGGAGATATTCCGTGCCGTCAGGCGGCCTATTGCATCCAAAACTTCCTGATACGTATCATGATACCGCAAATATTGCTTTCTTGCAATATAATCCTTTTCCGCGCCGTCCATGGAAACTTGAACGTTTCGAATCTTCCAGGGGCCTGCCATCTTGTCGGCCACGGCGTCAGTCAAAAGACTTGCGTTGGTGATCATGCTGGAAACGTATTCCACGCCCTCCGCCTGTAAACGTTCGCAGATCCGATCGATGATGCTTTCGCCCATCAGCGGCTCGCCGCCAAACCAGCCGATCTCGATCCTTCCCTCGGCCTTAGTCTGCAGGATATACTGCACTGTCTGCTCTGCGATCTCGGGAGTCATGGTCACCTGCTTCATACCCTCTTCGTAGCAGTAAACGCACCGCGCGTTGCAGGCAAACGTTGGCAGGATCGTATAGCCCTGAATGCCCTTAGCCTTGTGGAAGATGCGAAGCATGCGGGACGTGCCCTCATAAAATGCGCATTCATCCTTGCCTTCGGGGACGAGAAAATACCCCTCCATTAATGCCGTCAGATCAGGGCTTCCCGCGATCTCTACAGCGGCGATGGCCTGCTCCAGGGGATGCTCAAGTTCCCATAGTTGCCTTGTCATGGTGTGATAGAGAAAATGCCTATCCCCGTAAACGTAAGACAGGGCAAACTGGGACAGGACATAGTTTGCCTCCTCGCGGAGTTTTTGAACCGGGAGAATCTTCCGCAGGACTTGATCCGGTTTTGACAATTCTTTCATGCTCTGCTCTCCCTTTTGTTTTTGTGTTTTGTCATTTTATTATCAGCCGTTTTCCTTCATGGTGAGGAACAAAAGCTCCATCACAAGGTCAGGATTCACGTTGGCGTCGAGGCGCTTCTTTGCTTTCTCCAGCGCCTCAAGGACTGCTTCAATGCCTTCATAGCTGCTACGCCTTGCAACTGCCCGCAGTGCGCTTCCTTCCTCGCGGAACACAAGGTGATTCATGTCATTCGTCGCCTTAAACAAAAGCACGTCACGGTACCACACCGTCATAATGTCGATGAGGTCATTCCGGTCAAGCTTATATTCCTTGATCTGATTGGCCGCGGCAACCATCTCGCTCAGCTCCATGTCCTGCACGTACTTCAGGATGGAGAGCGCCTCGTTTTTCATGTTCTCAAACCCTTCGCTGAAGGCCAGCTGACGGGCTTTTCCGAGATTACCCCTCGC
This sequence comes from Acetatifactor sp., assembly GCA_024693365.1. Taxonomy (GTDB): domain Bacteria; phylum Bacillota; class Clostridia; order Lachnospirales; family Lachnospiraceae; genus Acetatifactor. The sequence continues at coordinate 36,551 of JAILLF010000055.1, forward strand.
AAACGCAACGCACACGTCTGCCTTATAATCCGTGATCTGAAGCTCAGTCATCAAATATTTCTTGATCAAGTGATCGGACACGGGCTTCACGTTCAAAACCACGCAACGGCTGAGGATCGTGGGCAGAAGTGCGTTGACGTTGGTGGTAAGCAACATAATGACCACGTACTCCGGAGGCTCCTCCAGGGTTTTTAACAGGGCATTCTGCGCCTGCACGGTCATCTTTTCCGCCTCATTCATGATATATACCTTGTGAGGGCTGGAATAGGGTTTGATGCCAACGTCGCCGCTGATCTGCAGTCGCACGTCATCCACGCCGATGGTGTTTGGCTTCTCGTGCGTCACCTTGATGATATCCGGCTGATTGTCAGACAGCGCCTGCCTGCAGGAATGACATTTCTGGCAAGGAACCTCCGCGCCGCCTTCCTTTCCGCGCTCCTCACACTGCAGCGCCATGGCAAATACCTTCGCAATGAATTCCTTTCCTGAGAACTGTTCGCCGTTTATGATATACGCATGCGATATCTTGCCGGAGGCAATGGCATTTTTCATGTGTTCCTTGATCTGATCCTGTCCTATGATATCCTGAAAATCCGCCATACGCCCTTCTCCTTCCGTACTTCGAATTTTACGGGCTCTGCCAAAAGACGCTGCCCTCTTGTCCCGGATTTCCGCCCGGGAATTCCTTACAGATTCTCCCTTAAATACGCTTCGATCTCTCCAATGCAACCGTCCAGGTCGTCATTGTAAAATGCCCTGGGATTCCCTGCTGCCGCAAGCTTCTCTGCCGAAAAGTCCTCTCCGTCTGCCAAAAAGCGTCTGCACATTTCCTCGTATTTCGGCTGCTCCTGCCGTTTCTCGCGGTCCAAGGCACGCTGTAGCCTTATGCCGTCATCGAGCGTCACAAGTACTGGCAGTACCTTAGCCTCGCCAAAATATGCCCGCAGTGCCTGATAAGCCTCGAGCGTACCGATGATCAGATAGTCAGCCTCATCCAGGCAAATGCTCCCGTCATTTACGGTAAAATATCTCCAAAGTCCGTGACAAGTATTGTATGCGCGGTCTTCAATGATCTTCCCCTGCGCTTTCAGTTCCTGAAAACCCGCTTCATCCGTAAAATGATATTCCGTGCCTTCCCGCTCCCCTGCGCGGATGGGCCTTGTCGTGTAAGGCACAACCGTGCGGAACGGGATTTCACCCCTCCGAAGCAGCTCCTTATATATGGTGTCCTTGCCGGTGGAACTCTTTCCCATCAGACAGACAATCTTCCCCATGTCTTTTCTCCCCCCAAGTATCTCCGTACGCTTTCCCGCGCTATCGTGTTCTCACGCCGTCGTCATGCTTCCATACTCAGACCTGTCCTCACGCCGCGGCGTCATGCATTCCTGCGCAACTGCATTATCGCACCCCTGTCGTCATTCCGTCAGGCATCTTACCGTGCCCATCTTTGACACGCCCTGTAGCCGGAGCTCCTGAGTCTGATACCTAAGAAGCATATTCACGATCTCCTTCGTAAAAACCTCTCCCGGCGCCGCAATGGGCGTCCCCGGCGGATAAAGATTCACAAACTCCGCGCTGATCCTGCCCTCGCAATCGCAGAGCAAAACCTCTTCCCACGGCGCGTCCCAGGCTTCCTTAAGACTTCTGGCAACCACGGGCTCCGAACCGCCCTGCCGCCCTCCGTTCGTTCCGTCAGGCACCGCCTCCATTTGCCTTTCACCGCTTGTTTCCTCACAAGGCGCAATCTGGCTTTTTCCCAATTCTTTTTTCCGTTCATCTGCATTCACGTCTATCTCCAGCAGGGCATCCCGCATTCTCCGGTAACCCTCCTGCGCATCACCCACGGTAAACATGGCAAGGCAGTATTCCCCCGCCGCCATCTCCAGCTGCAAATGATAACGGTCTCTTAAGACGTCATAGATCTGCTGCCCCGTCAGACCACTGGTTCCCGCATGAATCACAAGCTTGCCGACGTCCTGACGTACTTTGCAATCCCCGTCTGCCAAGTCCTCCTGCCCGGAGACGCTCTGTCCGTTCACCGGCTCCCCGCATTCTAATTCTTCCGTAAGAAAACGCAAACGGCGGCAGGCGGAAAGCTCCTTTGTCAGCCACCCGAAATCTCTCACCAGATCGCCATAAAGCTTCTCCCCGTCCTGTTCCATCATCGTGACGGCATTGTCAATGCTCGCCATCAAAACATACGAAGGACTGCTGGACTGATAAATGCGAAGAAATCTTTTCAGCCTTTCCCTGTCGACGCGGTCACCGTTTACGTGCAGAAGCGCCGTCTGCGTCATGGCGGGCAGGGTTTTATGTACGCTGTGGATCACGAGATCTGCCCCCGCCTGACAACTATTCTCCCGGCATGGCGCGTCTCCTGCCTGCTCCCGCCAGTTGCCTCGCGCCTTGCCTGTCAGGCCCAAATGCGCTCCGTGCGCCTCGTCCACGATCAGGATCTTTCCATGGGCGTGAACGATTTCCGCGATCTCCCGCACGGGGGAGATCCTGCCCTCATACGTGGGCGATACAATCAATACGGCCTGCACGTCCGGCGCATTCTCCAATGCGTGCTCGATCTCTTTGGGCTGCAGACCGTCACAAATTCCAAATTCATCTATTACTTCCGGCAAAAGATACGTCAGCTTCAGGTTTCGCAAATACGCCGCGTGATAAGCTGATTTATGGCAATTTCTCGCCATCAGCAAATGCCCGCCCTCGGGAAGTGCCGCCGATAATGCTGCCAGAATTCCCGCCGTGCTGCCGCCGACCAGGCAAAAGCTCTCGTCCGCGCCGTAAAGCCTTGCAACGCGCTCCTGAAGGTCTTTAAGGATTCCCTCCGGCGCATGCAGGTCGTCAAACCCGTCAATCTCCGTCACGTCCATCTCATAAACGTCCGACGGCATCTCCCCAAAGGCACGGCGCTTGTGACCCGGCATGTGGTAAGGATAATCCTCACCCCTCGCATATTCCGTTAATTTGTCGTATAAATGCTCCAATCAGCCGTTCCTCAATCCCTGAATCCCTGCGCGTTTATTTCGTCGCGCGTGTTTTCTTTGCCGCATTCGCCTTCTTTGCTTCCATAAACTCCGTCTTTTGGTCAGCCTCCACGCCTTCCACCTTGCCATGTCCGTGAACGTAGTGGATCGTCTCCAGCAGCGAACACCATTTGTCCGCCGTCGTCACGATCCATGCCTCACGGCATCTCGGAATTTTTGTCAGCGTCAGGGGCCACATATGCTTTTCAATGATGTCCCGCTCCCTGGGCGTCAGGTCATAATCCCTGGAAGCATTGCTTAATGCGATCCCCGGATGATAAAAGCCGTGGAGGTTATGGGGCTTCTTGGCATCCCCCACGTGCCAGTCGTACAGGAAATAATCATGTAACAGGGCACCCCGGATCATCTCCTCCCGCTGGCAGCGGATGTGGAGCTTCTCGCTGATGGCAATGCTCAGCTTTGCCACGTTGACGCAGTGCTGATTCACCGTCATGTCGCCATGCTGGATGTGTCCCTTTGTCGACATAAAATTATTCGATTCCAGAATGTCACCCGCAGCTGCCCGGATCTGACGGTGCAGCTCACGATGTCTCTCAAATTTTCTCTTCCATCTCTCCGCCTGCCTTCTGGTGCGGAGAGTGTCTCTTCTTTGTTTCATTTGTCGTTTCCTTTTACCATTGACCGTGGATCTCGTTATCTTCCACATAGTCTTCCTGGGATTCCCCTTCCGCACGCTCGCCTTCCCTGCCGCTCGTGCCCAGTCCTTCCCCAGTCGGCGCATCCGTTGCTTCCGCCCCGGTTGCCGTTGCGATTTCCGTCCCGGCTACCGTCGCATCCGCGCCTTCCGCCATGCCCGCAGCTTCTGCCTCTGCTGCCGCCGCAAGGGCCAGCAGTTCCTTCGGATTCTGCCCCTCCGGATAATGATAGCATACGACCGGAAATCCCGTTTCCACGCACTTATAAATCTGCTCAGCCTTCTTCAGGGGAAGATTTACGCATCCGTGGGAACCGTTATTTTTGTAAATGGTTCCTCCAAATGCCTTTCTCCACATTGCGTCATGCAAACCGTAGCCGCCGTAAAACGGCATCCAGTAATGAACGAAGCTCTCGTAATCCGGACCGCGAAGGATCCTGTCCCTCTGCTTGTAGGTCACGGCATAAATGCCTTCCGGCGTCGAATGTCCGGACGCCACGTCGCCGGACACAAAGTCCGTCTCCAAAAGCAATTCTCCCTGATAATAAAAATACATGTGCTGATTTGTCAGATCCACCTCGGCGTAGGAATCACCGATGGTGCCGTCAAAAAAGACGTAATCCTTGGTCTTGCTGGCGGGCTGACGCTCCGTCACCGCGCCCTCGCGGATCATGGCGATCAGCTCCTCGCCTTCCTTTTCCGCATCGGACTCCCATCCGGACTTACATTTTAGTGATACGTTGGCATCCAGCGAAGTGTGGAAGACGTAAGTCTTTCCCTTGGGATCATACTGCTTCTTCAGGTCCTTGACGAACGCCCTGACCGCATCCTCGTCCAGCGTCGGCTTGCCGTCCTTTAGGCTCACCCAATCCTTCAGCTGTTCCTTGTCCACCGTCACGTCCGTGCCGTACCAGTGATATTGTATGCTCGCGCCAAGCCATAAATTTGCCTGATCCGCGATGCCATTTAGCTTCTCATTGTCAGACCTTATCCTAGCTATGTTATAACATCCCGTGGACTCAATGTCCACTTGATTTTCCATGGAATTTAATGCCATTTCTATGGCAGGCATTGCCTTTGCCGCATCCATTCGCGTGCCAAGCGTGTCAGACACAACGCGGTATGCGTTTTCCTCCGGAACGTACTCGCTTAAATAGGCATCCCTGGGAGCCATGGTATTGCAGCTCTGACAGGCATCCCAGCTGCCCACAAATGCCGCAAGCCGTTCCGGCTCAAAGGTGATCTCCTGCTCAAACATATAATCACGGCCGTCGCCCCAAAACGCGCGAAACCATTGATACGGATCCTGCTTTGCGAAAATCTGCCCCACCAGCGCCGCCGTATCCTTTCTGCAAAGGGAGACGTCCGTCGGCGTGATCTTCCCGAGCACCATTTTCTCCTCAGGCTTTAAGGGATTTCTCCCCGTAACCTCCAACACGTAGTCGCTGATCTGTGCATCCAAAATTGCACAGACGGCGGAGGGCTCGAGATCGCTGCAATCCACGCCGTTGATGTGGGTCCCCCGCATGAATTGCACCTTGTATTTCGACACGCCTTGAAAATAGATGCCTCCAAAGGCGCACAAAAGAACCACTATGAAACTAGCCAAAATAATCAAAACCGTTTTTTTAGACATCACACACCTATATAAACATGTGGCCTTCGGCCATCCTCTTTTCAAATTTACCATACAAATATGAAAATATCATAACATAAAATTTTCAAAAAAAATAGCGCAAAAAAGCTAGATTTTACGCCTTTTTGCGCCGCTTTTCCAAATGTTTTTCCAATGTCTCCCCGGGATGTTTGGAAAAATCATGAATTTCCAAACTTCTTCTGACAATATTCCTCGATGATCTTCTCTTCCGAGAAGTAATATTTCTGGCCCTTGATCTCCTGATATTCCTCATGGCCCTTGCCAAGCAAAGCAATGATGTCGCCAGGCCTTGCATTGTCAATCAGATAATGGATGGCCTCCTCACGGTCGATGATGGTAATATATTTTCCGCCATGCACGTTAAGGCCCTCGATAATGGTCTTGTTGATCTCCTCAACCTCCTCATCCCTTGGATTGTCCATGGTGAGCACGGTGAGATCCGCGTATTTTCCCGAAGCCTCGCCCATGTCGTAGCGCCTTGCCTTCGCACGATTTCCGCCGCCGCCGAAAAGACAGATCAGTCGGTCCGGTTTGTACGCCTTCAGCATGGACAGCAAGTTTTCTGCGCTGACCGCGTTGTGTGCATAGTCGATCAGCATCGTGCCATGTCCCGCCATGCAGGTCATCAGCTGCGTGCGCCCCTTGACGTAGACCTTGGCAAGACCACTTAAAATCGCCTCCGTCGGAATGCCGATCTCCGCCGTGATGGCAATGGCGATCAGCGCATTTTCCACGTTAAAGGTGCCAGGCATCGGAAGATTCACCTGGGCGCTGCGCTTTCCGGAAAGCGTAAAGGTCACGCCGAGAAAGCTCCCCTCCCAAATATTATGTGCGTCTGATGCCATATAATCCGCTTCACCCTTTTGTGAGACGGTGACCAAGCGATCCTTGGCGAGCTCCGTCGCCTCCGGCCACCTCGGATCGTCAATATTGACGATCACGGGACCCGTCTGAAGGAACAATAGCTTCTTGCAATCAAGGTATTCCTGGAAATCCTTGTGCTCGTCAGGGCTGATGTGATCAGGAGAAATATTCAGGAATGCGCCATAGGCAAAATCAATGCCTGCGGTTCTGCCGAGCTTCAATGCCTGCGAGGATACCTCCATCACGGCGTAGGTGCAGCCCTCCTCCAGCATCTTCGCAAAGAGGCGTTGGAGCTCATAGGATTCCGGCGTCGTGTTCGCGGTCTTATATTTTTCCGCACCGATGAAGGCTCCGAGGGTTCCGATCATGCCAACCTTGTATCCAGCCTCCTCGAGAATCTTCTTGATCATGTGAGTCGTGGTCGTCTTGCCTTTCGTGCCGGTAAGTCCAATAACCTTCAACTTCGAGGCAGGATTTCCAAACCAATTGCGCGCAGTGATTGCAAGGGCTTCACGCGTATTTGCTACCTTGATGATGACAGGCTGCGTGTCCTGTTCCGCAGCACTCGCCTGAGGATCCTTCTGCTCAGTCAGGCCGGCATCCTTCGTCTGAGGATTATTCTGCGTTCCTGCGTCAGAAGACTCCAAGAGTCTGGCCCTTACGTCCTCCTCTACGATCAGTGCAACTGCGCCTTGCGCCACTGCCTGTCCCGCAAAGGCATGCGCGTCAAACCTCGCGCCCTTTAGGCACACAAACGCACAGCCCGGCTCTACCTTTCTGGAGTCATAGACCAGCGCCGTAATCTCCTGCTCCAGGCTCCCCTGCAGACACTCATATTCCATATCCCTAAGCAAATCTCTCAGTATCATGGCATCTCAATCCTTTTCTCCTAATTTTTCTAACCTTGGTTCCTCTGGCGCACAATCTCATACATCATGATGGACGCCGCGCAGCTCACGTTAAAGGAGCTGGCATAGGACGTCTCTGCCATGGGAATGGTACAAAGCCTGTCACAGTATTCCTTAAAAGCCTTATTCAGGCCCATGGTCTCATTCCCGATCATGAGAAGGATGGGCGTGGTGAAGTCCTCACTCCATACCGGATGCTCCTTGTGCGCCGTGGTACCGATGGTCGTAAATCCGGGATATTCCTTCTTTAGCTTTTCTACGTAATCGTACAGCTCGCGATTGTCCGCGATCCTGACCACGGGAAGATTAAAAAAGGATCCCATGGCAGACACCACCACGTCCGGATCATAAAGATCCACGGCGTGCCCCGTAATGATCAGGGCATCCGCGCCAAGCGCATCACAGGAACGGATCATGGTTCCAAGATTTCCCCTATTTGAAGGACGGTCAAAAAGCACCAGAAAAGGCGTCTTGGAAAGCTTTAAGGTGTCTAGCCTGTCCTCGCGCATCTCGATGACGGCCATGAGTTCCGACGTGTCGGTCTTATCGGAAAGATCCGAGAGAAGCTGAGTCGTTAAGTTGTAATTGATCTCCGTCTTCACGTCCCGGATCATTTCCTTTGCCCAGTCGGAAAGATTGTCCGAGCAGTAGATCAGGGATTTGATCTTCCAGCCATTCTTCACCGCTTCCTTTAGGCTCCGCACGCCCTCCACAAGGAACTGATTCGCCTTGTAACGTTTGTTCCGATTGGTCCTTAGCACCTCAATTTGCTGATAGGTGCTGTTTTTAGTAAATAATTTTTGTTCTTTCATGCTCTCTTTTCCCCGTCATCATTCCTGCCGCCATCGGATTTCCCTGCATCACGCCAACGTCAGTGCATGCCCCGAAGTTCAATGCGATCCAAGATCCCCTGCACGCTAACGTTCTGGTGGGTCAAGTACATTCTCATGACGTTCTCGATAAATTTCTCGTCCGCGCGGGTCTTCTTTTGAATCTTCTTTACGTCATACCCCTTGTCGATCATCTTCATCATTTGGGAAACCAAGGCGTATTTCTCATTCTCCGAAAGTCTGGTCGTTGATTTTGCGTCCTGCGCAGCGCGTTCCTGACCTCTTGTGACAGTTCCCACCGTCTCCGGCATCCTCAAGCCGCACTGCTCTTCCGTCTCCGGCATCCTCAAGCCGCACTGATCCTCCGTCTCCGGTATCTTCAAGCCGCCGCCCTGGCCCTCCATCAGCAATGTCTTCGCATGTCCATAATATATCGTCTTAGGATGGAGCGCCAAAAGCTTTTCCCAGCTTTCTCCGGTCTGCGTGCCCTTGTGTAGCTCTAGTTCATAGAGAGGATTTAAGTCTCCCACAAACAAAGCTCCCTCGTCCAGCCATAGGGAGATGCTATCGTCGCTGTGCCCAGGCGTATGATAGATCTCGCCATTCAGGCCAAGCTCCTTTAGGACCTCGCGGCTTTCTGAAAGGGGAAACGTTCGCACCCGTTCCTCCCTGATCGGAACAAAGCCCGTTCCCTTTTCCTTCGCAAACACGGGATCCGCCGCGTGCAGAAAGGGTTTTTGCAGTTCCGGGATCAGTATGGTCGCCCCTTGATCTGCGATTTCCTGCGCGATTCCCATGTGATCGGGGTGGAAATGGGAAATCAGAACGTAATCAATCTCCTGCGCGGTAACTCGCAACTCACCAAGGGCCCTGCAAAACAGCGGGAATGTACCGGCCCAGCCCGTATCAAAAAGGAGCTTTCCCCGTTCCCCTTCGATCAGGTAAGTATTTGTGTTGGAATATCGCAACTCTCTTATTTTCATCCTTGATCTTTCCCAATCTTGCGTAAAGCACCGTCCCTGCCTGGAAACGATGCTTTACGTCTGGTATATTCCTCATTTCGCTTCCCATTCCGTAAGCCCCTTATGCCTCTGGAGGGTATTGCTTCTTATTCCTCCGGATGGTATGTCCCTTCATATACCACATATGAAGGCCCCTTCATGTGTACAACGTTCTGATCGTCCCACTCCACGTGCAGGACACCGCCAATCTGCTCCACGTCGACAATGCGGTCAACCAGGCCGAGCCGATGCATGAACACGACCGCCGTACAACACCCGGTGCCACAGCCAATCGTCTCTCCCGTGCCGCGCTCCCACTCACGGATCTTTAAGTGCTGCCTGTCCACAAGCTGTACAAAAGTCACGTTCGTCCTTCTCGGGAAAACGACGTTGTTTTCCACCAAGGGGCCATATTTTTCAATGTCCAGCGTGGATAAGTCGTCTACCTGGATCATGGTATGCGGATTACCCCAGGAAAGGGAGGATGCAATCATTGTCTTGTCGCCCACGGTGATGGGCTGGGTGAGGAACTCGTCCTTGTCGGTCGTCACCGGAATCAGCGCTGGCGTGAAGATTGGCTCTCCAATCGCTGCCTCAATGTCCGTCACCATTCCGTCCTTAACGGTCAGAAGAATTGTCTTCTCGCCGCCTAGCGTCTCGATCTTCACCGTCGTCTTATCCGTAAGGCCATGATAATAAACGAATTTTCCAACCGAGCGCACGGCATTGCCGCACATCTCCGCCTCCGTGCCGTCCGGATTAAAGATGCGCATGCGGAAGTCGCATTTCTCAGACGGGCAGATCAGTACCAGCCCGTCCGCGCCAATGCCAAAATGCCGGTTGGACATCTTTTTCGAAAGCTCATTTGGATTTTCTATCGTTTGATGAATGGCATCGACGTACACGTAATCGTTGCCATATGCCTGCATCTTCGTAAACTTGATTCCCATTTTTCCTCTCCATAATTAGCTTTTCACAAACTGGAAGTTGTAGAGTTCTTTTCCCTGACAAGCTGGAAGTTGTAGGGATCTTTTTAGTGACAAACTTGAAGCTATCGAGTTCTTTTCCCTGACAAACTGGAATATGCTGAGCTCTTTTGTCTCGACAGACGAATCTCGTTTCTTCAATTTACGGGTCAAACTTAGCTTTTTGTCATTCTACCCGTAGACATTTTCATTTTCCTACGGGTCATTTTGCTTCTTTTGCTTTTTTGCCCGTAGTCTTTTCCAACTTCCTACGGGTCATTTTGCTTCTTTTGCTTTTTTGCCCGTAGTCTTTTCCAATTTCTTACGATTATTTGCCTCATAGTTATAACTTCCAATATAACCTACTATCCCGACAAACTTGAATTATTCTATCATGAGCAACACAAATGTAAAAAGGAGGTGGGAATTCATGGAGCATATGGGACTTGAACCCACGACCTCCACACTGCCAGTGTGGCGCGCTCCCAACTGCGCCAATGCCCCTTTTAGGTCATACTGTCTCAACACCCTTTTCTTCCGCTCTTATGATCCTCTATGGAGCAGGCA
>JAILLF010000009.1 GCA_024693365.1 Acetatifactor sp.
TGCCCGTAAGGAATTGGAAAAGACTACGGGCAGCAATAGGAAAATGGGGAAATTGCCCGTAAGGAATTGGAAAAGACTACGGGCAGAAATAGGAAAATGGGGAAATTGCCCGTAAGGAATTGGAAAAGACTACGGGCAGAAATAGGAAAATGGGGAAATCGCCCGTAAGGAATTGGAAAAGACTACGGGCAGAAATAGGAAAATGGGGAAATCGCCCGTAAGGAATTGGAAAAGACTACGGGCAGAAATAGGAAAATGGGGAAATTGCCCGTAAGGAATTAGGAAAAGCGGCGAATGTTGGAAAACTACGGAGCGGAGAAGGACAATGAAAAGAAGGACATAGGAAAGAAGAACAATGAAAAGAAGGACATAGAAACTAGGCAATGAAAAAGAATGGAAGGAGAATGGAATGGAAAAGAAGGAAATAAATGAAATGAAAGAAATAAATGAAATGAAAGAAATAAAGGATATGATCGTCTTAGAAAATCTCTCGAAAAGATATGGGGCGAAAAAAGCCGTTGACGGAATAAATCTAACCGTCAAGGAGGGGGAGATGCTTTCGCTCCTTGGCGTAAACGGAGCGGGGAAGTCAACCACGATCAAAATGCTGTCCTGCCTGACAAAGCCAAGCGGCGGATCAGCCAAGATTGACGGGCATGACGTGGTAAAGGACCGGGATCACGTGAAGGAAATCGTTGGTATTTCCACCCAGGAAACTGCGATTGCAAGGAACCTTACGGTGGAGGAGAATTTGTCATTTATGGCGGGGATTTACCTTGATCCCAAGACATATGACAAGAAAAAGAGGAAGGAGCGCGTGGAGGAAATCCTTCGGGATTTTAAGCTGGAAGAGGTTCGCCGCACCAAGTCCGGCAAGCTTTCGGGCGGCTGGCAGAGACGCCTTTCCATCGCGATGGCCATGATCGGCAATCCCAAGGTGATCCTTCTGGACGAGCCGACGCTGGGGCTCGACGTGCTAGCCAGAAGAGAACTATGGCGCGAAATTGAGAAGATCAAAAAGAACAGGACGATCATCTTAACGACGCATTACATGGAGGAGGCAGAGGCGCTGGCCGATAAGATCGCGATCATGATCGAGGGCAAAATCGTCATGGCGGGAAGCCTGGAAGAACTTGAGAAAAAGACGGGTCAGAAGGGTTTGGAGAACGTGTTTGTGTCAGTTGCGGAAGGAGAATAAAAATATGATTAGAACGTTACAATTTGCAAAGAGAAATCTGATTGAACTGTCCAGGGACGTGCTCGGCTATATTTTCTGCATCGCATTTCCAATCTTGATGCTAATCGTCATGTCGGTGGTCAATGACAGCATTCCCAAGGAGGCGGCCATGACGACGTTTCGTATCGACAATCTGTCGGGCGGAATCCTTATTTTTGGACAGACCTTTGTCATGTTGTTTACCGCCATTTTGGTTGCGACGGACAGGAGCACGTCCTTTCTTTTGAGACTGTTTTCGTCCCCAATGAAGAGCAGGGATTATACAAATGGATACATTCTTCCGATGATTCTCATCAGCATCATTCAAGCCATAGTGATTGTCATTTCTTCAGGCGTGACTGCAATGATTTCAAGCGTGGAATTAAAGCCGGAAGGGCTCCTTTTGGTGATTCTTCTAAGTATTCCCTCCGCCATCATGTTCCTGTCGATTGGCTTGATTTTCGGATCGCTGCTCAATGAGAAATCAGCGCCTGGCGTTTGCTCCGTCATAGTCTCCGCCGGAACGTTTTTGGGCGGCGTGTTCTTTGATGCGGAAGGCGTGGGCGGACCGATCCTCAAGGTTTGCAACAGCCTGCCATTCCTGTATTGCACAAGGGTTGCCAGAAGTACCATTCAGATGGATTTCCGGTGGGAGACCTTCGGAAAGTCCCTTCTCATCGTGTCACTTACTGCGATTGCCATGGTCACGCTTGCCATCATGACCTTCCGCGGCAGAATGAAGGCAGATCAATAAATGTGTAATTGTAAAAGCGGCGCAAATACTCTATACTTAGACTTGAAGGAATCCAAGCGATGAGAGAAGCCACGCGGCACTTTTGAATTCAGGGCCGTTGGCTGAGGTGAGGTATTAGAGTGCTGATCAAATCTGAGATTAACGAAAGATATACGGAACTGGAAGTTCACGTATGTCGTGACGTGATGAATGAGGAAGTGAAAAACGTCATGGGGCAGTTGCATGCCCTTTTTGACGTGTCGCTGACGGGAACGGATGAAATTGGAAACCGCTGCGTGATCCGGCCTGCGGAGATTATTTCCTTCTATGCGGAAGGACAGCGCGTCATGGCCATGGATGACAAGAAAAAGTACGTCATTTCCAAGAAGCTTTATGAGCTGGAAAAGGAGTATGAATCCTTATGCTTTGTCCGGATTTCCAAGTCAGAGATCGTAAATTACAAAAAGATCCGGAGCCTTGACGTGAGCCTCACGGGAACGATCAAGGTGATCATGAAAAACGGATACGAGACCTACACGTCCAGAAGAAACGTATCAAAGCTCAAGGAACTGCTGCTTAATGGGAAGAAGTCGTAGGACGTCTAGGCGGCGAAAAAGGAAAAGAGAGCAGGTCGCCGGGCACGTGTAAATCCGCAGGAAAGGGGTAAAGTCAGTCATGATAAAGAATGCATTAAAAAACGGAGCCATCAGTTTTGCCATTGGCTCATTTTCGGGGCTTATTGTGAATTTGATCATAGATGTGGTGGCGCATGCGATGGGTGCAGAGAATTATTGCTCCATCTCACCCAGCTTTCAGGCACTGTTTCCTATGTCTGCCATGGCTGCTTACGTCAACGTGCTTTTGTACGGATGCATCAGCGCATCCTTTGCCGTCATGACGTTTATCTATGACGTGGAAAGGATCGGGTTTGTGATCCAAAGCATCATTTATTTTTTGACCACGAGTGTGGCGTGCCTTTTGATCACCATGCTTTTGTGGCAGCTTCAGCGTTATCCCGCAGCGCTTTTTGGGACGCTCACCTGCTACGCCCTGACGCACGTAATCATGATCACCATGGCCTATAAAAAGCTCCGGAAGGACGTAAGTGAGATCAACCAGGAATTATTGCCGATGGACGCAGAATAAAAGCATTTTCGTAAATTAAAAAACAGAACGTGAAAAATTTTTAGGCTTTTGTAACGCACGGGAGGCTTTTGGCGGCTATTAAGGGAGAGGAGCAAATCTTCAAATACGAATTAGCCAAAGGAGCTTATGAAAAGATGAAAAGAAAAATGACGGTAAAAATATTTGCGTGCGTGATGATAATGACGTCCCTGACGTTTGGCACTGCATGTGGAAAGGAAGCAGAAAACGTTTCCGCCGGGAATCAGATCGAGGCATCCAAAATCGTTAGTGACGACAAGGAAGAAGTGGTATTGCAAAGTGATGCCGGAGCGACAAGCGAAGGCGCGGAAGAGAGCGGGAAGACAGCCAGTCCTTCAGGCACTTACGCCCGGACTTATACGGAAGAGTTTTTGGGAGAGGAAGTCAGTGCGGAATTTTATTATACCTTCAATGACGATCACACCGGGGAAGTCAGCATTCAGGACGTGGTTCCTTTTACCTGGGACGATAATAAAATCAAGTTCGACGATCACGACTACGAGTACGTGCTCGAGGGAGACGTGTTAAAGGTAAAGGAAACCTTGGATGAATGGGCAGAATACGTGAAAAAATAAATCATGCGTTGGCACCGTGCAATTTGCGGTACGCTGACGGTGACAAGTGATGGAATTTCTGGAACGCACTCGAAAAATGCTCCGGTGAGGAATATCCCAAAGTGGCGGAGACGGAGGCAATGCTGTTTGACTGATCCTGCAGCAAAAGGCAGGCGGCGGACATGCGGGCCTCCGTCTTTTTCTGCGCGAACGTCTTGTTGTAGTGCTTGAGAAGAAGCCGCTCCGTCTGGCGGATCCCGAGATTTACCATGGAGGCCAGCTTTGGCAGGGTCAAATCTTTGTAATTATACAAAAAGGCTTCCTCAATGGTGAGGTAGGTTTGGTCCGTGGGAGCCTCAAAAGCGGACGAAATCGTTGCGTCGCCATGAATCAGGCCGATTTGGTGGTATTGCCTTGAGATCATCAGGATGAGCTGCTGCAATAAGGCCGGCAGGAGAAGCTCATAGCCGACGGGACGTTGCTCCAACTCATTGATGATCTGCTTCATCAACTCATGCATGCCGGAAGCGGCTTCCCCAAACCAGAATTTCCTGCCAAGAAATTCGCGAAGAAGCCATGTTTTTGGAGCGGAAGCCGTGTTTCCCGAATCGATCTGAAGATAGACGCCGTACTCCGTCATGGGATCGTCAGGATCTGAAATCTGCTCATGAAAAACGCCGGGGCCCGTCATGAAAAAAGTCCCCGGAACAACCTCATAGGTCTGCTCATCCGCGATCAGCTTCCCATGTCCAAAGGAAACGTAATGCAGCTCATAGCTGCTTTTTCCATGGCTGTGCCGCGGGATCGGCGTGACCATCTTTTCCAAGCTGATGCTCAGTACGGTAAACTCCGTACGTTCAATCGTAAATGACAGTTTCAGATTCCGGTATTTCATGCGACTACCTCTCGTTTCCGCGTATCATGAATGGAGAAGCTCATGATGCTCTTCCCCAATAAGCATAACATAAATATTTATAAAACGGAAATGAATTCATCGTTTGTCACGGGATTGCACGATAAAAGGCGTTATCGTTTGTTAGTTTCCTTTGCGGTGGGGAAAGCGGACGTGATATAATAAATACATAACTGGAAATGGGGATGGGAGGTTGCGCATGGATTACGATGGTTTTAGGCGAAAACTAAATATTGGTGAAATTGATCCAAATAAAAAACAAGACATTTTGCGGGAACGCGAGTACTTTGCTTCCGTTGCGCCGAGGCCGTTTTTACACGGCCTCCGGGAGAAGCTGCGGGGAGGGAAGCATCCCGTAGCCGTGCTGTTATTGGCTTTTTTGGGAGTATTTCTTCTCCTTTTAGCGTTAGTGTACGTGAAAATCTTTTTTATCGTATTCTTGCTTTTGGTTTTTTACGTATACACGCTTAAGCCAAAGCTTGCAAAGCGGGAATATAAAGGATACGACTACCTTGAGAGGATCGCTGAACCGACGCTTCACCTTTTTGATGATAAGCTGACTCTGGGTTACCACGATGAGAGCTCAGATTTGGTTGACGAAAAAATGCCCTACCAGAATGCCCTTGCGGAAGCCCGTCTGGTCAAGCCTTTCGGTAAACGATGTGATCAGTCGATTTACGGCTGGTGCTCTTATGACTGGGAAAATGAGAGTGATTTGGATGCGTTTGAGTATGTCAGAATGTGCTTATACTATGTTACCAGGGATTCTGAAACTGATCGCGAGGACGTGACGACATACTTTAACGGGCACGTTCTTAAGTTCCGGACCAGCTTTACCGTAAACGGAAGCATACACGTTATGAGCACCATGTCAAAGAAGTCATTACTTGGCGGGGAAAAGAAGAAAAATCATTTTAAGAAAATCAAGGACCGGGAACTGGCATTGATTGAAGTTGGAAATCGTGAATTCGATGAAAGCTTTGACGTGGCGGCAACCTACGCGGACGAAGCGTATCGCTATTTGACGCCCGCCGTGACGGAGGCACTGCTCGAACTGCGAAAGGACTGTTTCTTTTCCCTGTGTCTCAAGGGCAACGTCATAACCATAGCCATCGACAACGAAACGTTCCGGAGTTTGGGAAAGGATAATTTCTATTTCGCCAAACCGGCCGTTGATCCTCAGAAGGCCAGCGAGGAGTTTGACGGGAAAATTGATGCCGTGAGATTTGGACTTATGACCATCTGCGAGGTCAAGGAAGCGGTTGATCCCGGCAGCAGGTACGTCGGCTAATTGCAGATAACGTAAACGATCCCAAGGACCGTCTCCCCAGCCGGGAGGCGGTCCTTTTGTGTATGAAGCAGTATCACGTCAGTGCGCTCCTTTTCATTTTGAATTTCACGTCAGTGCGAGTTTATGATCGAATCTTCGAAAATACGACACCAATTTCAAAAATGCGTCACTTCTGAATATTGTTCCGGAAAAGAAACGGATTATAATAAAATTATGGAGTGATAGTAGTGCACCTCGTGCGGAAAGGAAGTTCATCTATGATCGTCAAAGGAACGTATTTTCAAAATAATGCTGAAAAGCCTTTGGTTTACGGCGACGTGGAGATCACGAACGTAAAGAGACAAAGGCTTCGCGGAGAGGAGCTAAAGGAGGGCATTCTTTGTGAGCCCGTCATGATCGGTTTTTGCGGCACGGACAACGAACTCATGCACATGGGCAGTGAGGGGCGTTTGACCGCGAAATTTCCGGAAGGGAAAAACCGTCTTGTCAATGGTCACGAGGGCATTGTGTGGGTACCGTCAGAAAATCGCTTTGCCATCGTATTGATCCGCGGCGGCGACAGCTACGATCCCACCCGCTACACGGAGGACGAGACCTATTTTGAATATGGCTGCGATAAAGCAGACGGTCTGTTCTGTGATCAGCAGTATTTCCATCCCGACATGCTTCTTCGCATTCCTGACGGATACGTTCACGACGGAAAGCTTGACCGCTCCTTTGCGAAAAAGATGGTCTTTCCGGATCCCTTTGCCTGCATGCTGTTCCAACTAGAGCGCATGGAGGACCTCGGCAGCGCCCATAATTTCCGCGTTTGCATGCGTAAGTACAAATGCGACGAGGCAAAGGCCCGTGAGATCGCGAAGGAAGAGATTTTTGACCGCACCGTGATTTTTGGACTGGGAACCACGGGCATGTTCATCGGCGACCTGATCCTTCGAAGTCATAAGAACGCAAAGGTGCTCTTTGTGGCGAGAAGCCCCAAGGATTCCGCGAAGGTGACCTATGCCCTGAAGCAGACGGGTGCGGCCTATCTGCAAAATACCTTTGATTCCGAGGCAGAGCTCTCGAAGGCCATTGTGGAAGCACTTGGCGGTCGGGCGACAACCTTTATTGGAGTGAGCGGAAGCAACGTAGAGCATCGCGTGGCCTTTGAGCATGGCGCGCTTGGCTGTAACGGTATTTACAACAGCTTCTCCCTTGGGCCGAAGATTACTTTTGACACGATGCCATTTGGCTTCGAAAATCATCTGATCCTCGGCAGCATCAATTTCCGTCAGGATCACATGGAGAAAGCGATCCAGATGCTTGCGGAGAGCAGCTATGACGAGATCGTGGAACTGATCGACAAGGACGAGTTCACTGCAGATCCCATGGGAGCATACAAGAATAAGATTTATTCCAAGAATGCGCCCATGAAGACGGCGGTCATCTGGAATCCGAAGTACGTGGAGTAACAACGTACCGTTAGCTACGCATAAATTGCAAAAAGAAATAGAATGATTGGAGGAACGTTATGAAAACAGTATTTATAGACAAGCCCTTTGAAATTGACGTCAGAGCAACTGAGATGCCCGTCCCGAAGGAGGGCGAGGCACTCCTTAAGATTTTATACTGCGGCATCTGCGGATCGGACGTGGCAAGCTTTACAGGCAACCAGCCGTTCACGACCTATCCCCGCATTCCAGGGCATGAATTCAGCGCCCAGATCATTTCCATTCCGGAGAATGACAGGGGCCTGAAGGCCGGCGACATAGTAACCGCAAACCCATATTTTAACTGCGGTCACTGCTATTCCTGCCAGAGAGGCTTTGTGAACTGCTGTACCGACAACCAGACCATGGGCGTACAGAGGGACGGGTGCTTTTGCGAATATATCGTGATGCCCGTGGAGAGAATTTATGACGGAAAGGGTCTTTCCGCAAAGCAGCTGGCTTTGGTTGAGCCCTTTACGATCAGCTATCATGCGCTTCACCGCGCAAAGATCAACAAAGGGGATAAGGTGCTGGTGGTAGGCGCCGGCCCCATTGGCTTGTTTGCGCTGATCGCGGCAAAGGCACAGGGGGCGGAGGTGACGGTTGCCGACATCCTTGACGGAAGACTGGAAAAGGCAAAGCATTTTGGCGCTGGGCACGTCATCAATTCCAAGACCAGCGACATACGTGAGGAAGCCATGAAGCTCACGGGCGGCAATGGCTTTGACGTCTGCGTGGAAGCATGCGGTCAAGACGTAACGTTCCTTAGTTGCATTGACTGTGCGGCATTTGCTGCAAATATCATTTTGATCGGCAACGGCAAGAAGGAGACGACCTTCCTGCATTCCATTTTGCTGAAGAAGGAGCTGAACGTATTTGGCAGCCGCAATTCTTACGCGAGGGATTTCCAGGCAGTGATTGATTTGATCGCATCCGGCGAAGCAAAAGTGGATGACATGGTCAGCGCCGTCTATCCGGTGGACAAGGTGGCGGACGCCTTTGACGCGCTGGTGCACAATGATGGCAGCCTGTCCAAGGTGTTGATTAAAGTTGCACCCGAAGCATAAGATGCCGGAACGACTCTGGGCATGGCATGCCTAAGAGCATCCAAACCATCCCCTCGAGGTCGTTGGAAGCCGTGCACTTTACGGCGGCACGCAGAAATATGGGTCTTAATGAAATGCATGGAACGTGGGAGGAAACGACGTGAGTAGCAGAATCATAATTGACGCACACTTGCATCTTTGGGAACGGCAGCAGGGAGAAATCGGGGGAAAACCCGTGTATTCCATTGGCAACGGAAAGAGTATGTTCCTGGATGAGATCCGGCAGATGATGCCGCCCTATCTTGCGGACGGCAAGAACACGGCAGAGCGCCTTCTTGCCAACATGGATTACGCGCAGGTGAACGCATGCGTGGTCACGCAGGAATACATGGACGGCAATCAGGATGAATATCTCCTGAAGGTGAAAGACAAATATCCTGACAGGTTCCGGATCTGTTCCCTCTATGAGGAGAAAGAAGGCTTTGGCCTTGACGGGTTTGACGGCGTGAAAATCTGCGCGGGACGCCTGGCGGATCAAGACTTAAAAAAGCTTCGCCCCGTGTTCAAAAGGGTGTGTGATGCAGGAAAGTTCATCTCCATTGACATGGCGGACGGGGATGCGCAGGTGGATGACTTGCAATGGATGATCAACGAATTTCCGGAGCTTCGCATTGCCATTGGGCACTTTGGCATGGTGACGACGCCCGGCTGGCAACGCCAGATCGCCCTTGCGAAAAATAAGAACGTTTACGTCGAGAGCGGCGGACTGACTTGGTTGTTCCATAAGGAGTTTTATCCCTATCCGTCTGCCGTTGAAGCAATCAAAGAAGCTGCTTCCATCTGCGGCATAGAAAAGCTCATGTGGGGAAGTGACTACCCCCGAACCATGACGGACATTACTTATAAAAGCGCCGTCCGGTTCCTTGCCGAAACGCCCCGCCTTACTGAGACCGAAAAGGATGCCTTCCTTGGCCAGAACGCAGCCCGCTTCTATGGATTTAATGGATTAACTCCGCTTACGGTTATCGAAAATATGTTGTAACACTTTGAAAATGCAAACTTCAAATTTTGAGTAACTCGAGGCGTGACCCAAACAAATCCCCGAGTATTTCATATTATGAGGAGGTACAAAATGTTAAAAGGAATTTCTCCGATGCTTTCCCCGGAATTATTAAAGGTTCTCTGCGAGATGGGGCACGGCGACTCCATCGTCATCGCAGACGGTAATTTTCCCGCGCAATCCATGGGGAAAAATGGCATTGTGATCCGCATGGACGGTCACGGCGTGCCGGAAATCCTGGAAGCGATCCTGCAGGTGTTTCCGCTGGATCAGTACGTGGATCAGCCCGTGAGCCTGATGGAGCGCGTGCCCGGAGACAATGCTGACGTCTCCATCTGGAAGACGTATGACAAGCTGATCGAAGCCGCAGAGCCGAGAGGCACGGGCGTGATCCAAAAGCTGGAGCGCTTTGCGTTCTATGAAGAATCCAAGAAAGCATATGCGATCATCGCAACTTCTGAGAGAAGTCAGTACGCGAACGTGATTCTGCAGAAGGGGTGCGTCCTGTAAGTTATCCGCAGCGCGGACGCGGGACAGAGTTTTCAAAGGGGGGGCGTGGGCTCTCCCTTTTCCTTTATGCTTTTTTGACCTTTTGAATGGAATTGCAAACAAGGAAAACTTATCGTATAATAAGGCTAAATTCATGATAAAATAAGACCTTGCGAGTAGGAGAGGAAGAAAATGTTTAGGGAAGACGTAGTAGAAAAAGAAAGAGACCCGAGGGTCGTGATCCTTTTGGACATCGTGAAATCCACGATTTATGGGCTGGGCATTCACATCGTGAATTATAGCTTCAGGCTTCCGGCGGTCTATTCCGTCCTTCCCCTGATGCTACTCCTTTTTTGCGTAACGCTTTTTTCGAGAGCAACGCATGATAAAAAAAGACAATATGCATTCGGCATTCCTTACGTGCTGGAGTACTTTGGCTTTTGTTTGTATTTTTACAACAAGGGGAGTCTCATGCCGCTTACGGCAATCTGCATGACGGCCATTTTGGCAGTTTGGTGTATTGTCTGCATTGAATGTTTTACCAAGGACGCGAAGAAGAATCTGATCGGTTTCCTTGCATTATTGTTGGTTGCCGCCGGTGCGATTTTTCTAATCTGCAATCATTATTCCGAAAAGGCCAGGGACGCCGTGGAGAAGATTGTTCAGGCGAAGGGACCGGGGCAGGCGCCCGCAAGTGAGGTGGACGCGCTGAGCAGGGAACTCAACGTTGTTTTCTATTCCAAGCCGAATTTGAAATTCCGCTTTACGGAAGTTTCCGGAAACTATGGAAGCGAAAATGGGGAGTACCGAAAGCTTTACAAGGAATTTGTGGAAACGCTTACAACAGTAGATGAGAAATGGATCGAAGCACTCTTTGACGGGCAGGAAAAAATGGCAAAAAGCGTGGAAAACATGGTAAAATAACGGCCTCTTTTTGACGATATATTTTATGGTGGCTTTAAATTTCAAGCGGGGGGAAAACAAGGGAGGAACTATGGCAGAGGAAAAGATTGTTGACACCGAGGAAATTTTAAAAAGCTTATTTGAAAAGGAGACGGTAGCAAAGGGAAAATTCCTGGAGGACGTGGGCTACGTTCATGAGAACGTGCAGCAGGGTAAGTTCTCCAGACGAGATTATCTTTGCGATGATTTATACAGATATTTGGAGCAGGTGGATCCCAAGAGCGGTAAGGCACCCATGCCCGGACGCAACGTTGTTTTGGACGGGGAGGACCTGGATGCTGATTTTTTGAGCTTAAACGAGATTTTGTCATTGGAGAACGCGCCTTTGGGGAAATGGCCCGCAAAGACCGGGAATACCGTTTGGCAACAGATTGACGTAAATCTTTCCGTTGCGAAGGGGGAAGGCGTGGCATTCGAGGAGACTGGCAGGTTTGTCGCTGCAAAAGAAAAGACGGAAGCAGACAAGGTTGCCGTCTTGAAAGAGCTTCTTGCGGGCAACGTGGTCGACAGGGCGGTTCTTCTTGCCGGTTATGATAAGCCGGATGATGCTTTCGAGGGCTTTAAGTTTTATCATGGCGAGGGGACGAACAATGCCTACGCGGAGTATCCGTCAAAGTGGTACATGCTAAGGAATGACGCACTCAATAATTATTCCATGATGCTTTCCTCAGATGACTGTGTGGCTTTGGAAAAGCTTTGCAAGGACTTCAAGGATCATGAGAAAACACTGGGAAGACTGGCGGCAACGCTTGGCAGCGACGCAGAGCGTAAGGCTTTTTATGAAAAGGTTCTGCTGCCGGCGGTGGAGGAGTTCCGCAAGGCAGACGTGGCGGGCGACCGCCTTCCGGAATATGCAAAAGCAAGGGAAGCGTTTTTGGCGCAGCTGAAGGTCGTGCAGGACTTGCAGGCGGAGCTTGGCGGGCTTCAGAAGGCCTTTCTCAAGAACTACAAGGAAGAAAAGCTTGCGCAGAAGAATCTCAAGGAAGCAGAGGCCGCAATCGAGCACTGTAAGCGCGAGGCGGAGAATGCCGAGAACACGAAAAAGCCTCTGATGGAGCAGAGAGATAAGCACAATGCCGACCACGAAGAGCTTCTTCAGCATCTGGAGGAGGTTGGCGCGGCAGCCCAACAGGCAAAGAACGAATGGGCCAAGTATAATGACGTGATCCGCACGGGCTTTGACAAGGAGAGAGAGCTCCGTGCTTCCGTTAATCCGATGATGAAGATTCTTCAGAAGAAGAAGTATGATGCCGTAATGGAGCAGGCAGATCAATGCTCGAAAGAAGCAATTGAAGCCCAGGAGAAGGCTCCCGCGGCAGAGAAGAAGATGAAGGAACTTGCCAGTCAGTATCAGGAGCTGACGGAGGTGCAGGAAACGATCCGGAACAATCAGACCACCGTCACCGACAAGATCGCAAAGCTGACTAAGGCGATTAATGCCGCGAGGCAGCAGATGACGCTCAAGGAAGATGAGCGGCAACAGGCTCAGTTCCATCTTGAGGCCATCGAAAAAGAGCGGAAGGAATTGCTGGAACGCTGGTCGAAGGAAAAGGGCGAAGACCAAAGAGTCCTTTTGGATCTGGATTTTGTGAAGGAACTGTTGTCAAAGGACGCAAAGGTTTCCGAGAAGCGGATTGCCCAGAATCCTTGGTTTAACCAGAAGTACCAGAAGGAGCGCGAGAAGCTTTTCACCCTGGCCGTTGAACTTCATCACGCGTTTGTCGGCGCTTCGGAGTGCTGCAATGCCAATCTGGCAACGCTTGCACAGGTTTGGGGTTACTGGAAGAAGGGCAAGGAAAAGATTGACTTCCATCAGGCTGACAGGGAAGAGACCGCGCCGATCCTTTGGCAGACGTTATTCCTTTTTGTTCCCCTGATTGCAGTGGATCTTCCGAATGTTGGAGAACTCTTTGCGGATGCAAAGAAGACCGGCCTGATCGGTTTGCTGGCTTTGGATAACGCAGATGAGACGGCGCCGCAAAAGATGATCGGCGCAATCTATCGCAGCCGGAAGGCAGTGGCATTCAAAAAATAAAATATGACACGTGAATTGTGTCACGGGGACGTGTCTACTGACACGTTCCCGTGATTCGATTTTTAAAATAAAAAAATATGATAAAATAATATTTTAGTTGTAACGAAAGCTCGTATTTTTGCACTAACCATATAGAAGGGCAAGAAAGGAGGCGGTGAGGTCTTGGAGTCCATGGACAAAATCTATCAGCAATACGCCCAGACGGTATACAAATATTTAATTTCCGTTACGCATAACGAAGACCTTGCGGAGGATCTCACCCAGGAGACCTTCTACCAGGCAATCCGTTCCATAGACCGCTTCGACGGAAGGTGCAAGATTTCCACTTGGCTGTGCGCCATAGCCAAAAATCTTTATCTCAGTTACCTTCGAAAGCATAAGGAACACGAGGACGTGGACGAGATGGAAATCCCCGTCGGATCAGCAGAGAATGACGTGATGCAATCTCTTGGGAAGATGGATCTTCTCCGTAAATTCCACGGTCTTGAGGAACCGTATCGTGAAGTCACGTATCTTCGGGTTTTTGGAGGTCTGTCCTTCGCAGAGATTGGAGAAATCCTGGGAAAAACGGAAAACTGGGCCCGGGTGACGTTCTACCGTGGAAAGGAAAAATTGAGAAAGGAAGTTGAAAAGGATGGCTAACATTCCATGTGAAGTAATACGAGACCTGTTTCCGTCTTACGTTGACGGATTGACAAGCGAAAAGACCAATGCGGAAATTGAGGAGCATTTGAAATCCTGTCCCGCGTGCACAAAGATACTGAAGGACCTAAAGGGTGATGCGGAAGAGGAAATCCGTCCAACGGAAAGGGACGTTAAGGAAATTGATTTTTTGAAAAAAACGCGGAGGATGCAAAGGATCGCAATTTGCAGCAGCCTGATCACCGTCATATTGTTTTTACTTTTTATTGCGCTCAGAATTTTCGTCGTAGGCGTCACCTTTGACGGAGCGAGCTTTGCCGTGGAAAAGCTAACCATACAAGACGGAGAACTGCATTTGCGGGCGACTTCTTTGGACAGCGCGCACGTGCTTTCCCGGGTCCGCTTTGAGGAGGAAAACGGCATTGTGGTGATCCGCCCGAAGGCAGCACTTGTAAGCTTCTTTCATTCTGCCGGAAAGGAATACACGTATAAATTAAAAGACGAGAAAAACCTAAGGCAAATCTGGCTTGGAAACAAGATCATCTGGGAGGACGGCGCCAACATTTCTTCATTAACGGCGGCCGTATACGCCACGAAACACGCATACGTGGGCGATGCGTCTGCAAACCAACGAACAATGAATGCGTTGAATGCCTATTCGCGGATCGGTGATTATGAGAATCAGCTTGAGACCGCAAAGGAGCCTTATGGATGGATCATCCGGCTGAAGGAGAATCTCCCGTCGGCAGGGGAGGAGAAAGATCCATACTTGATCCAGATGGAAAGCGACATGGAAGCCATGGCTTACGTGCTTCTCGGCGTGGTCGGTAATCTGGATCACGTGACTTTCGAATATACCGTGGGCGGTGAGAAGATGGAAAAGACGATCACGGCAAAGGACGCAACCGAGTTCCTTGGGCAAGACGTCAAGGATTGCGGCGGAAGCGTTCGCGTATTGGAAGCCCTGTTTCAAAAAACGGGATTTTAGAAGCGCTTGCAAATGCAGTCGGAAATAAGTATGATAAAGGTAAGGGAGAGGGTGGATAAAAATTCGTGTCTTGGGCAGACTGCCAGAAAGAATCAATTTCCTGGCAGAGTGCTCAAAGAAAGGGTTTTAGAAAGGATTGGAAGATGAAACGTTATAGATTGATTAAGGCAATATGTGTCGCGCTGACGGCAGCTATGTTAGCTTGCGGCGTGTCCGGGTGTGCGGGTGATGATAAAATGACGCAAACTCAGGAGAAAGAAGCGGGCGCGGCGACAAAGCAGGAGATGAAAGAGGCGGCAGAGCAAGATGGCGCCTCAGTTCAAGAGGCGGAGAGTGGTGCGGCGCTGGAGAGTTCTTCGGAGGAGACAAAGAAGGATCGTTCCCCGGACCGTGCGAATGCAACTTTGAAAGAGGGAAAAGTCAAGGTGCTTGAGGAGGGTGACGTGGCACCGGATTTTACGGCAACGTTGGCGGATGGCAGTATCTTTACGTTATCCGACCATGATGATGACGTTGTGCTTTTGAATTTCTTTGCCACCTGGTGCGGCCCCTGCATGCGCGAGATGCCTGCATTTGAAATGCTGAAGGCCGACGGACTTGACGGCGTGGCGATTTTGTGCGTTGACTGCATGGAAGAAAAAAAGACCGTGGATGCCCTGGTGAAGGAGAAAGGTTATACCTTCCCCATCGCTTATGACGAGGAAGGCGTCATAGAGAATTATTATCCAACGGACGGCATTCCCTACACGCTTGTGATCAACAAGGGCGTAGTCGCCAAGGTTTATCTCGGTGCGATGGATGCCGAGACGCAGTATAAGGAATACAAGGGTGCCATTGACGAGTGCCTTGCAAAGTAACGTCAGGCAAACGTACAAAATCAACGTAGGAAAAGTACATGGAAAAAAATCATTTTCGGCGCTTTGCAAGGCGCTACGTGCAGCTCCTTGCGGCGGTATTGTACAACTGTAATTTTAAAGGCTTTGCCACGGGCAGGATCTGGCAGGGAAGCACAAAGGGCGTTTGCGTTCCGGGGCTAAACTGCTATTCCTGCCCCGGCGCAGTCGCCGCCTGCCCGCTGGGAAGCCTTCAGACGGCGCTTCTTTCGTCGAAATATAAGTTCCCATATTATGTTTTGGGGACTTTTCTTTTGCTTGGTTTATTCTTGGGAAGATTCATCTGTGGATTCTTTTGTCCCTTCGGATTCCTGCAGGAGCTTCTGCATAAGATCCCCACTCCAAAGATCCAAAAAAGTAGTGTGACCCGGATCCTGTCCTATCTGAAATACGGCGTTCTTCTCATCTTTGTCATTGCGGTCCCGCTGACCACGCTGGCACCGGGCTTTTGTAAGTATCTTTGCCCGGCAGGCACGCTGGAAGCAGGGATTCCGCTGGTTCTCTTACAGGAAAAGCTCCGCGCCCTGACGGGTGCGTTATTTACGTGGAAGGTTGCCGTCCTGATCGTGATCCTTCTTGCCTGTATCTTTTGCTTTCGCGCCTTTTGCCGTTTCTTATGTCCCTTAGGCGCCATCTACTCCTTCTTCAATCCCATTTCCTTTTTTGGAATCAAGGTAGATCAAACAAAATGCATTCACTGCGATGCCTGCGTCCGTCACTGTAAGATGGACGTAAAAAAGGTCTGTGACAGAGAGTGCATCCAATGTGGCGAATGCATCAGTCATTGCCCTGCGGAAGCGATCCATTACGGCATTTCAAATGAGGAACAAAAAGCAAAGGTCAAAAGAATTGTGAGAATTGCGCTGTTGATGCTCCTGATTGCTTTTCTGGTCATGGGCGTGCATTCCAATGGCTTTCAAGATCTGAAAAATAAGGCCATTCGAATCTGTTACGAATGTATGGGCATAGGGTAAATATTTTTTGGGGGACGTAAAAATGCTACTGACGAACGTTTTGATCGAATACGGATTGGTACTCATTGCCGCGGCTATTCTGCTGCTCTGGCTGCCGCGCCACGGCATAAGCATTGGAGCAGACGACTTGGGTTGGTATCTGCTGGCGGGATTAGTCATAAACGTTTTGGTGATTGCCGCGCCGGTTTTTGTATGCGTGATCAATCCAATCCGCATATGGATTGTTTTTGGACAAAGCATGCGGGAATTGGAGCCTTGGGCTTTGAGAGCATTGAGCCGAATTGCAGTGACGCTGCCCATTTTGCTGACCGTGCCGTTCATGGTGCGATTGTATCACTTATTTTATAAGGATAACGGAAATTGGCATCCCAATATGGATTCTTACGTAAAACAGCCGGAAGAATTCCGATTGCCTACAGAATTTCAAGAGGAACTCAAAAAACGCGCATTGTATTTTGACACATTGGGAATTAAGGGAATTCTTAATGAGAGCGTTAATTTGGATTCCAAGCAGAACCGGAAACCGGTTTACGCTTATAATGCGGCATTATCTTTGGATGAGAGCGGAAAACTAACGTATTCTTCCTCTTTTTTAGAGTATTACGTAGAATGTAAGATCCTGTACGTGGACAGAGACCTATACGCCATAATCGGAAACAGGGGATCGGACGCCGTCAGCCAAAGCTTTGCGCCGACGGACAAGCCGTACTGCAGGATCCTTTCCGAGAGAGACAAAATCACCACGTTTATTGACGGGAAGTATTATTCAAACGGCGCGATCAAGGTTCAAAAGGGCCAACTGGAAATGTTGCCTGGCAGTGAGGAATTCATGCTCGTGAACTATCGTCCGAGCATATATCCCTTGAAGAAAGTAGAACGCTTGGATCGTGACGCGATCAATTCATTTGCGGAAGAGTTGCAAAATGACGTCTTAAAAGATTCCATTAGCCGTTACAAACAGAATTTACGACCGTAAGGAAAACATTCTAAACTTGACTCTTTTTGAATAAGGAATTATTATATTATAAAATTTTATAAAAATTTAAGAAAGTAAAGGTGAGGACATGGAAAGCTTTTTTTCTTCACTTTCAGGACGCATCGTTTGTATTTTGGCGATTTTGATAGTGATTTTTGGAATAGCGTTCGCCGTGAACATGGCAAAAGGCGTTTCAGATGCAGATAAGTCTTCGGAAGAAAGCGAACAAGTTGCGGCAAGCGTGACGTCGTCTTCTGAAGAACCGGATGAGCCGACCGCTGAAAAAACGCCTAAGCATTCAGACGGCAAAGAAGAAACGGGCGAGACCGGCGAGCAGAAACCGGCCAAGGAATATAAAGAGGTTGGTGCCCGCGAAGGGGAATCAAAATCAGAATATCTCCAGAGAACTTGTGAGGTTTTGAACGTAATCAACGTTAGTGATTCGACAGAGGTGATGACCGAAGCGGAAGTCATGAAGTTCTTAAACGACAGGGGATTTGGAGATTGTCAGGTTACGTATGATTTTGCGGCAGATGGTACGTGTGTCGGTGAAGTGATGGTCGATTCAAGTTCATCGAAGGTACATCCCCAATACTCATTTACCTACTTCACGCCTAACGAGGACGCGTGGATCGTGTACGTGATAAATGGAGACATCGTGGCCTATCCCATATCGTATTTATTGAACTATTCCATAAATGCGCCCACGATGCTGTCGGAATCGACGAAGATTACCAGCTATTGTGCGGATACACATCAGTTTTTGGAAGTGGTTCCGGAGGAATCGGAAGTCATTATCATGACCGTGCCCAGAATAGATGCGGAGACGCTTAACAATACCACTAGTGAGGAGATAAATAAGCTATGAGGGGAAAGATGTTAAAAAGAGTCATTGCCGGTTTGGGACTTTTTACGTTTGGCTTAGTTTTTACGTTTCAGCAAAATAGTTTGACGGCCCTGGCGGCAGTGGAAGACGAATACGTAATTATTGTTTCCATGGGAGACTCCTATTCTTCTGGTGAGGGACTCGGCATGGATACGAAGCTTGAAAACGGCGGGTACGGAAGTTTTTACGGATATCCGGAAAAAACGGAGGATTGGTATGCGCACAGATCTACGGTGAGTTGGCCTTCCCGTTTGAAATTTTCAGGCGTAACCGGATCATTGGGCGATTATCACGTCGAACTGGACCAGACTTCTGATGCCTTGGTTCAATGGTATTTTATTGCCAGCTCGGGCGCGGAAACCATTCATATTTCCACCACTCAGCAAGGAAAACCTGGATTAAAGCCGGAAGAGTTGGCGGCAGGAAAAAAATATGAAAAGTGTTTACGACTTCAGGAAGACATCTTTAAGCAGATATCTGAGCCCGTAGATTACGTTACGATGACGATTGGCGGTAATGATCTTGGATTCGCTGACATTATGGAAGCAGCCGTGAAACAATCCCTTCCGATCGTAGGACAGCATCCGGAGGTTGTACATGCGATGCTGGATGATAAGGAGAAGAATTTAAAAAAATATACTGACGACATCAGAAAAGTATACGTAAAGGTGAATGAACTTGCCCAAGGCAAAGCCACGATCTTAATTGCCGGATATCCTCATCTGGTAAATAATAATGGCTTTCCGGGAGTGATGAGAAAAGAACTGGCAGTCGACATAAATAATAAGACAGATAAGTTTATTGAAGCATTAGACGGAGCCGTAAGCTACAGCCGTAACACGCTTGGCATTGACATTTGGTTTGTCGACGTCAGAAATGCGTTTAATGGGCATGGGGCATTTTGTTGGGAACCGTACATTAATGAGATTGAGATGAAACACAAGGATGATCTGCCGGGATTGATCAGCGCATATTCCTTCCATCCGAATGATAAAGGCGCTCAGGCCTATGCAGATTGCGTAAATGCTAAGATCGAGGAACTCGAAAAATCCGGAGATTTGTCCTTTAAGGTGCGCATGGCTTCAAAACCGTCAAAAGCGGTTGAGGCAGACGTAGCCATCTATAAGGATGATCAATTGATAACCTTTGCGCCTACTGACGAAAATGGCGAATTTCTTGTTAAACTTCGTGCAGGCAATTACCGGGTGGAAGTATCTGCGGACGGATATATGACTGCAACGGCAACTGCGGAGATAAAAAAGGGAAGAACAACGATCCTGGATACTTTCAAGCTTGTGAAGGCTTCTGAGACGATGACCGGAACCATTCGGAATGCCGCTACCGGGAACGGCGAGAAGGACGTGAAGCTGACGATCCGCGAAGGTGCGGATAATGAGACGGGTGACGTTCTGGCGGAAGCCGTGACGGATGAGAACGGTACATATTCCGTGATGCTCGCGGCAGGAGATTATACCGTATTTATGGAGAAGGACGGATTTATCCCTGAGTCCTTTAACGCAAGCATTAAGAAAAAGCAAAAGGATCCAGTGGATGCGAAGATCAGACCTCTGTCGCTCGGTGACGGATATACCATCGTTCTTACTTGGGGACAGAATCCCAGTGACTTGGATGCTCACTTAGAGGGCGAACGCTCCGATGGAAGTAAATTCCATGTAAGTCATAAGGACAAGAACGTTATGGATGGCGATAAAGTAATCTGCACCTTGGATGAAGACGACATGATGAGAAATGGTCCTGAGTACGTAACCCTTAACGTAACAACGAAAAAGCCTTATTACTATTACGTAAACAGATACAGGGGTGTAGGAAAACTGAAGGATTCCAATGCACAGGTAAAGGTATACCAGGGCGAGAAGCTTATTGAAACCTTTGACGTGCCGACAGACAATCTGGAAGGGGATTACTGGAACGTATTTGCCGTCGTAAACGGAAAGATCGAGGTTCAGAACACGATCACCGAAGATCCGGACTTAAACTATGCGGATAAGTAATTATTCAAAACGTGTTTTGGTTAGGGAATAAGAATTGACGAAATCCCTTCGTAACGATAAAATATTGTCAGAAATACAATTATCGTTACGGAGGGATTTTTATGCCCAAAAATCGGATTGACGATAAGTTCATACAGGACTTTTTTAAGATAGGCGACAGTGAAGAGGACAAGCAGGAACTAGAGGAGATCAAGAAAAAATTAAAGCGCCAGCAATTTGAGAATGGCAAGGACATTTGCGTCATTGACGGGGAACCGGATTGCATGTATTTCCTGGAGTCTGGAACAGCCATTGTTTTAAGCCGCGAGGGCGAGCAGATCAACATCATGCATGAGGGACAATATTTCGGCGAATATGGCGTTTTGTCAAAGCAAAAGCGCCTTTCCACCGTGCGTTCCCTGGGGCGAACCATTGTGTACCGGCTGGATGCAGATGACATGATGGACATTTTGTCGCATCATCCGGACCTGTACGGCGAGATGATGAAGCGCGTGTACGGTCAGGTTTCCGGCAAGCATTCGCAGATCCTGGCTCTGTCCGGCATGCGCAAGGGCATTCTGCAGCATCCGAAGAACCAGACGCCGCTTTCAAAGCGCCGCATGGTGATCCAATATGGCATTCTTGCCTTGGTTTACGTTTTGTCGTGGATCTTTGTGCCAAAGGACGCGAATGCGCCGGTCTTCTTGCTTCCGTTGATCCTGATGCTGGTCTATGTGCTTGTGACAAAGCGTACCGTGGAATCCCTGATCGTCTCAGGCATGCTGGCGGCACTTCTCGTTTACCGGAACGGCATCGCGGCCAGTTACTCTGACGCCATGATAGAGACCATGATGGCATATGATAACGTATGGACGGTATACGTGATGGCGTTGATGGGAGGCGTGGTCCAGCTCATCGAGGCGTCCGGCGCGGTGACGGCCTTCAAAAAACTCGCGGACAGCAAGGTCAAAAGCCAGCGGGGAATGATGCTCACGGCATATGGCATCATGGCGGCAACCTGCATTGATGACGGCCTGAACATGTCCTGCGCGGCCAATTCCACGAACGCCGTTGCCAAGGAACAGGCCATTCCGAGAGAGAAGACTTCCCTTCTCTACAGCCTGTTGCCTACGGTGCTCAGCTCCTTTATCCCCCTTTCCCTTTGGGGCATTTTCGTTATTGGTACGCTCAGCGCCTCGATCAAGGAGAATCCCGTTGGACTGTTCTGTCAGTCCATTCCGTTTAACTTTTTCTCCATTTTGGTAGTGATCTTTATGTTGTTATACTGTTTTGGCAAGCTTCCCCTGACGAAAAGGCTCAAGAACGCCGACAGGCGAGTGAAGGAAGGCGGAAAGCTGTGGCCGGACGGTTCAGAAAAGTATTTGAGCTTAAATGAGCCGGAAATGTGGGGCAAGATCATAAACATCATACTTCCGATCCTTGTGCTTGCCGTAACTTCACTGGCGATCCGTTCCGTGATCGCGGGGGGATTTATGGTGGACAGCGCGGTAGGACTGACGGCGACGCTGATCTTCATGTTTTTGTTCTACTGTTGGCAGGGATTACTCACGCCGGAGCAGTTTGTGGAGCACCTGGTGGTGGGCATTGCAAATTCCACGCTTGCAATTCTTTTGTACCTTTTGACGATTTGTTTTTCCACGCTTCTCAGCACGCTCCAACTGACGGAATACTTTGTTGACGCCCTGGAAGCATTTGGCAAGTTTGGTCCCATCTTCCCGATGGTCATGTTTTTACTCGCAATGTTCCTGACCGTTGCCTTGGGTTCCTCTTGGTCCATGTACGCAATCGTTTTCCCGATCGCCGTACACTTTGCACCCCTTCTTGGCGTGAATCTCGCGCTTTGCGTGGGTGCCATCGCGGGCGCGGGCATTGCGGGCGAAAAGAACTGTATGTTTACCGCAGACAGCATGAACGTTGGAACGGCCATAGGATGCGATCCTTATGCGGTCCTTCGGGTTCGCGTGAGATACAGCTTTGTGATCACGGGAATCGCAGCTGCATTCTATTTGGTGGCAGGATTTCTTTTCAGGGCATAGAAACCTTGGAAAAGCGAGCGCGGCGGATAGGGAAAATGAGATGCCGGCAAATGGCACCGCAACGGATGGGGATTAAGTATGGGGAACAGGGAAAAGAGACGTCCCGGCCTTCCTAAGAAAGGGAGGGCAGAGAACGCGCGGCATTATAACATGCAACGCATAAAAAGCAAAGACACTTCCATTGAGTTAAAGCTCCGCAAGGCATTATGGGCCAAGGGTTACCGTTATCGCAAGAACGTCAGGACGCTTCCGGGGGTGCCGGACATCGTTCTGACAAAATATAAGATTGCCATTTTCTGTGACAGTGAATTCTTTCACGGAAAGGATTGGGAGGTTCTTAAGCCTCAGTTGGAACGCGGCAACAACGCGGAGTTTTGGATCCAGAAGATTACGAACACAAAGAGGCGTGACGACGAGGCCAACAAGAAGCTGCTGTATCTCGGTTGGACTGTAATCCGCTTCTGGGGGAAGGACATCCTAAAGCACGCAGACGAATGCGTGAAGGTTGTGGAGGAAACTATCTTCGACATGGAGACGGGAGAGGCAGCGGACGGTTTGGAGACGGATGAATTTGAAGAGGAGACGGATGCCTTGGAAACGGATGATTTGGAATAAAATTCTTGATAAGCAGAGGCAAAACGCTTATAATGTTATGATGTGAAGATGGCGCTGCGAGATTCTTCGCGGCGCCGTTTTTACGCCAGGGAAAAGTTGCATTTGCCTGTATATTTTGAATGGGAGCGGGACTTCCCGAATAAACTATCACTATGAACGTTACGGTTGACGGATACAACATCAGTTATAAGATCACGGGCGAGGGCGAGGAGACCGTCGTCATGCTGCAGGGCTGGGGTACGCACCTTGGCATGTATGACAGCGTGGCGAATGCAATCAATGATAAGGTCCGCTTCGTCCAGTTTGACCTGCCCGGATTTGGCGCGAGCGATGAGCCGAGGGAGGCCTGGAACGTGGATGCCTACGCGGATTTCTTCTTGAAATTCATGGAAGCCCTGGGGATCAAAAAGGCAGCCCTGATCGGACATTCCTACGGCGGACGCGTGATCATCAAGCTTGCCACAAGGGAGAAGCTTCCCTTCGAGATCACAAGGATCGTCCTGATTGACAGCGCAGGCATCCTGCCTAAGAAAACCTTTGCCCAGAAGGTAAAGATCCGTAAGTACAAGATGCTCAAGGGAATCCTGAACTTGAAGGTAGTTTACGCGCTGTTCCCGGAGCTGATCGATGACTGGCGAAACCGGCAGGGTTCCGCAGATTATCGCGCTGCCTCGCCCATGATGCGCAAGTGCCTTGTCATGGCGGTGAACGAAGACTTAACCGGATTGCTTCCACGGATCAAACAGGATACGCTGCTTATTTGGGGTGACAAGGATACGGCGACGCCGATTGGTGATGCGAAGATCATGGAAGAAAAGATTCCGCATAACGGTCTCGTGGTGCTGACGGGAGCCGGCCATTTCTCCTACCTCGAGCAACCTCAGGTATTCCGCAACGTGATGCGGGCATATTTCGAAGCATAAAGCCAAAATCTAAGGCTGGGAGCATGCGGATTTTTGCAGGATTCCCGCCAGGAGGTATCATGATCATTAGAACCGTCATTGCGGCAATTTTGGCCATCCCGGCCTATTGTTACGCGCTACGATACAACATGCACATGTTCCAGCTAAACGGGTACAAGAACGATGAACACCCGAAATGGCTGAAAAAGAATCTTAGGCAGCAGTGGCTCCTTGTTTTTACGGGAATCCTTGGAATCCTTCGGATTCTGGCAAGCCTTCTTCCCGATGGCATTGGTCGGGGCATTGCCCTTTGGACGACGGACGTTCTTGCCATCTTAACGCTTCTTTTGGTACGCCTTGTATATCGCGCCATGAAGCGCCTGAACACCAAATCCAAATTCAATTACACGCCTCGCGTAAAGCGCATGATCACGACGATCGCAGTCATTACCGGCATTGTTTTGTTGGCGTGCCTGATCGTGCCGATCTGCATGACAGGCGGATTCTCTGAGATCCATTGGGATCTGTTTACCAATGACGCACAGGAAGGCTTTCCGGGATTTTTTACGGGGACGCTCCTGATTCTAATCTCCCTTCAGCTTGTGTTTAACCTGATCTCGAACGTGATCAACCGCCCGATTGAAAAGGCGGTGAATCAGTATTATATCAATGATGCAAAGAAAAAGCTAAAGAGCGTTCCAGGCCTCCAGATCATTGGCGTAACCGGAAGCTACGGAAAAACCAGCGTGAAATTCTATCTTCAGACGCTCCTGCAGGGCAAGTATAACGTGCTTGTGACCCCGGAGAGCTATAACACGCCCATGGGCATTGTAAAGACCATCAGAGGCTCCTTAAAGCCCACGCACGAGCTTTTCATCTGTGAGATGGGTGCACGCCACGTGGGCGACATCAAGGAGGACACTGACATTGTGCATCCTCATCACGGCGTGATCACTTCCGTGGGTCCCCAGCATCTTGAGACCTTTCACAGCATGGAGAACATCCAGAAGACGAAGTTTGAGCTGGCGGATTGCCTGCCTGAGGACGGCATGCTTTTCCTAAATGGCGACAATGAGTATATCCAGCAACAGGCAGTGGGGTATAAGAACAAGATTTTTTATTATTCTGACGCGGAGACAGGCCAGACAGGAAAGGATGGCGCGGACAAGGCAGATGCAGGCCAGGCTGGAGGGGATGGCGCCTTGCATCATTCGACGGAAGCGGAGCGGGCAGCAGGTTATCAGGCGAAGGATGTCACGGTTTCCCAGCTGGGAACGGAGTTCACGGTGGTAACGCCAAGCGGCGAGGAAGAACGCTTCCAGATGAAGCTCATCGGAGCACACAACGTGATCAACGTGGTAGGAGCCATTGCCGTTGCCAACAAGTTCGGCATGTCCCTCAAGGAACTCAAGATTCCCGTGAGGCGCATCCAACCCGTGGAACACCGCATGCAGATGCGCGAGCAAGGCAACGTTACCATCATTGATGATGCCTACAATTCCAATCCCGTCGGTTCCAAGGCGGCGGTCGAGACACTTGCCATGTTTGATGGCATTCGCATTCTCGTAACCCCCGGCATGGTGGAGCTTGGCGCAAAAGAGTATGAATACAATTTCAAATTTGGCACCTACGCGGCAGACTGTTGTGATTATATTCTGATCGTCGGCAAGAAAAACCGCGAGTCCATTCATAAGGGCGTTTTGAGCAAAGGTTTTCCTGAGGAGAAATGTATTTGCGTGGATAAGCTTGAGGATGCCATGAACTATGCATATTCCATCAAGGGCCAGGGC
The DNA here is from genome assembly GCA_024693365.1 of Acetatifactor sp. GTDB lineage: Bacteria > Bacillota > Clostridia > Lachnospirales > Lachnospiraceae > Acetatifactor. The sequence goes on from JAILLF010000009.1 coordinate 25,651, forward strand.
CACAAATTCATATTGCTGGAAAACGACCTGCCGGACAACTACTAGTTAACTGGCTGAAAGAACTTCTCGAAAATGAGACGGTATGAAGGATATCCTCAGCAAGCAAAGGGAGTGAAATACGTTACATGGTAAAATTTTTGGTTTTTGGCGACCTGCATTATGATTACGCAACAAAGGGCGATGAGCGGATCCGGGAGATTCTGACGAGGGCAAGGAACGAGAACGTGGAATTCATTGTTTCCCTCGGTGACGTCGCCGCTCCGTTTCCGCAGTATGCCCACGTTATTGAAGCATTTCGCAATGCCGGGGTGCCAGTTTACCATGTGCTTGGGAATCATGACGTGAAGGTGAATCTTAAGGATACCATGAATTTCCTTGGATTGGAGAGTCCATGGTATTCCTTCGTGAAAGACGGCGTGAAATTTATCTTCTTGGATTCCTGCTATGAAAAGCGGGGGGACAAGGAGGTTTCCTTTCCGGAAACCAGAGGAGAGAACGTGAAATATCCCCTGATCCCTCGGGAAGAACTGGCGTGGCTGGAGAAGGAATTGTCCGACGGGATGAAGTACGTGATCTTTTCCCATCACAGCCTGACCAACGAATTCCGCAATCGTGCCGTTTGGAACCGGCAGGAGGTTTTTGAATTATTCAAAGGCAAGCGGGTTCTTCTGTGCATGAACGGACATGACCACGGCGAAGATTTTAAGTTGCTGGATCACGTGCCCTACTACACCATGAATTCAGCGTTTGGACCCTGGATCGGCGTCCCGAATGACGATCCCGTAATCAAAGAAAAATATGCGTATCTCTACGGCTACGTGCCTTACGACAGGGCACTCAGCGCGGTGGTAACGATTGCGGACGTAAGCGACTGCGCTTGCAAAACCGATGTGCGTGCGGATGATGCGATGAGCGGCGCAGGGCATGGGATCACGGTTCGCATCGATGGCATGCAGGCCGAATATGAGGCTGTGACGCCGGCGGAGCTAGGCCTTGAAAAGCCCAGATGGAATGGAGTTTCCATAGAACCGAAAGCCAGTTCCGTAAGCATTTCATTCACGGACGAAGGTGAAACCGTAAAGATATATGGATAGGGAACAAGTAATGAATGGGATTGAAATACGACAAATGACCTATGCGGACATTCCGGCCATTTGCAAAGCGGATAATGACGAAACGGAAGTGTTTGCTGATTATCTTCGCAGGCAACTTGACGCGCAAGAAAAGAATGAGTGTTCAGCCTTGCTGGCGCTTTATGGTGATCAGTTTGCGGGATACGTATTTCTGTATTATCAGTGCAAATGGGGTTCGATGAAGAACCAAGGCCTGCCTGGGATCTGTGACTTGGTAGTATTCGAAAAATATCGACGCAAGGGGATTGCCACGCGGCTTATGGATCTGGCTGAGGAGCAGGCGCGCCAAGTGAATGGAAGGGTTTATCTGGATGTTTGCCTAAATGCGGATTATGGCCCTGCGCAACGCTTCTATGCTCTGCGAGGTTATGTTCCCGATGGAAAAGGGCTTTATTACATGGAGCATGTGTTGGCAAACAACGAGGCTTGCAAAAATGATGATGAATTAACGTTGTGTCTTGTGAAAGAATTAAAATAAATAAAACTTGAGACATAGATGGAGGAAGTAAGAAATGAAGACAAGAGTTGCATTGATGTTTGGCGGAAAGAGCGTGGAGCATGAGGTTTCCGTCATCTCCGGAATTCAGGCGTACCTGAGCATGGATACCGAGAAGTATGACGTGATCCCCGTATATCTCACGAAGAAAAACGAAATCTACGTGGGCGAGAAGATCGGTCAGATCGAGTCCTATAAGAATATTGACGAGCTCCTGAAAAATTCCCAGCGCGTGATCATGCTGAACGAGAACGACAAGGTTTCGCTGGTGCCGCATCCGCCCAAGAAATTCGGCAAGAACACGCCCATCGACGTTGACATAGTGTTCCCCGTGGTACACGGCACAAACGTAGAGGACGGGGCACTGCAGGGATTCTTTAAGACCCTGGGCGTTCCGTTTGTGGGATGCGACGTTACGGCATCTGCAGTCGGCATGGACAAGTTCATCATGAAGACCATCCTCAAGGAATATGACGTTCCGATCCTTGACGCGGCACTGTACGTCCTGTCTGATTACGCCGACATGGAAGGTCTCATGGACAAGATCGAAAAGAAGTTTGGTTATCCCGTGATCATCAAGCCCGTGAATCTTGGTTCCTCCGTTGGCATCAGCATTGCAAAGACGCGAGTGGAACTCGCGAATTCCATCGACGATGCTTTCCGTTACAGCACAAAGATCCTTGTGGAGCATGCGATCTCCAACCTTCGCGAGATCAACTGTTCCGTGCTTGGCGATGAGAATGAAGCCATCGCTTCAGAGTGCGAAGAACCTTTGCACACCAAGGATATTTTAAGCTATGAGGATAAGTACGTCAGCAATGCCAAGGGAAGCGGTTCGAAGGGCATGGCAAGCGTTGCAAGAAAGATCCCGGCAGACCTTACGCCTGAGAAGCGTGAGGAGGTGCGTGAGCTTGCGGTCCGCTCCTTCAAGGCACTTGGATGCAACGGCGTTGCAAGAATTGACTTCATGATCGACGAGGATACGGGAAAGCTTTATTTTAACGAGATCAACACGATCCCCGGATCTCTTGCTTTCTATCTTTGGGAGCCCATTGGCATTCCTTACAAGGAGCTTCTTGACCGCATGATCCAGCTTGCCTTCAAGAGACAAAGAACTGATTCGGCCCTGACCTTTACCTTTGACACCAATATCTTGAATTCCGCAAGCTTTGGCGGGAGCAAGGGCGGAGCAAAGCTGTAAGGTCTAAGTCATAAGATTTAAGGCCTAGGTCGTAAGATCTGAATCGCAAGACCTTAGTTGTAAGGCCTGCGCGCGGCAGCAGTGCTGACTTGCGATAAGGAAAGGAACGCGTGCCAAATACTCTATACATCAAGTTGGAACAGGGGGCGGAAGGATGCTAGGGAAAAACAAAAAATCCGATTTTGTTGAGATCGTCTCTGATCAAAGGATAGACGTTGCGATGCAATATCCCGCTCTGGGCATGACGCATGCGGAAAAGAGTTGTCTGATGCGCAGGGAGGTGGCCGAAAGGCTTTACCACGCTGCCAAAAGGCTTCCTGCAGGATGTCGCTTTCGGATATGGGATGCCTGGAGACCCTTTGCTCTGCAACGCGAATTATATGAGACCTATTCCATGGACATCATCCGCGATTTTGGCCTGGATCAGGTTTCAGAATCGGAGCGCGATGCCGTGATCCGCGGGTTTGTCTCTGAACCCGTCGAAGACAGGGAGACGCCGCCGGTACACACGACGGGGGGCGCCGTGGACCTGACCATATTGGATGCAAGCGGGGAGGAACTGGACATGGGGACGGCCTTTGATGCCTTTACGGAAAAGACCAAGACGAACTTTTTCGAACAGGCGGACAAGGAACCGCTGCGAACAATCCGCGAGAACAGAAGACTTCTTTGCCGCGTTATGCTGAAGGAGGGATTTACAAATCTTCCTTCGGAATGGTGGCATTTTGATTACGGAGACAGATTTTGGGCAGATTTCAAGGGAAAGAGTGCAATCTACGGCGGCGTTTTTACAAAGGAGGAAATCGGAGGTTATGGACAATTCCGCAAATGATAAGCGCGTGAATGCGCATGATTCCGAGCGGCAAAAGAAGATTAACAAGCAGAATAAAAAGCTGGGTTACGTTCTTCTTTACGTAGGCGTTTTGCTACTGATTGTTTTCGGCGAGATTTTTTTGTTCCTAAGTGATCCGGACGCGTCGCTGATGGATCTTTTGAAGGATACCGTAGGGAATCTCATGGGCGTGCTCGCGGCATTTCTGGTATTCGACATTGCGCATGAATGGATGTCAAAAGAGAGCTATGCCTCCGAGATTTCGGAGCAGATTTTGGACACGCTCATGTATCATCCTGAGGCCATGGAGCTTTACGAGAATGATCAGAAAAAGGTGTTCGTCAATGCATTTATTGGGTCCATCGTAAATGACAAGGACGCGGCGGACATGATCGAGAATCATTTGGAGACGTATCTGCTCACGCCGGAAGACTTTAAACAAAAATCTAATCTGACGGCCGGGGACTGCCGCATAAAGACAGCGTTTTCTTATCGCTTTGTGCTGGAGACGGAGCGCACGCAGGCATTTCAGGCCCTTCGGACTGACGCAAGCCGTGATCCATATTTCTACGTGCAGGAAGAACTGAATTATACCGTAAAATACCTTGATCCCAAGGGAAATAACATGAACAGCGAGTTTGTCAAAATCGGTCTGATCTATGACAATGGCGGCTTGGATGCCTTTCTCCGCAGCAGTAAAAACGGAGAAGAGAGAGAAGTGTTTAAGAATTGCATTTTCCGCGAAATTCTCGACATAGAAGCGGAGGATAAGGCGATTTTTAAGGGATTACAGGATCAGGATCATAAAGGAGAGCTGCTCGCCCTGGCACATAGAATGTTCCGCCCGCATCTCACCATCGATCGCACGAAGGGAGAACTGTACGACGTGCAGGTTGGCTCTTACAAAGGCCGCGATTACGGCCTGCTCTTTACCTTCAAGGTGGCGCATGATCAAACTGCCATGGAACATGACGTATCGCTGATTTTCCACATGCCAAAGCGCTGGGACAGCATCATCGAGGTGGCGCTCGTGGAGCCGACGAAGGATCCTCAGATCTCCATCAGCTACAACGAGGATGCCATGGACGTGGAGATGTATTCCTTCCTGAATAAGGGAGATGCCTCTTCCTATGACAACACTTTGGAGGAGGAGAATGGAGTTTACAGCATCGCGCTTTCCAACGAATGGGTTTATCCCATGAGCGGCACGGTATTCTTTATTCGCAAGGATGCTCGCATTCGCGCAAGAGAGGAAGCCCTGCGGGAAGCACAGGCGGAGGAGAAGAAACAATCGGAAGATAAGCGCCAGACGGACGGGAAGGCGCAGCCCGAAGAGAAGGCCCAAGACAAGAAGGCCGCTTCAAACGAAAGCAAGCCCTTGATTGGAAACGGGGAAAGAAACTAGGGACGTAATGCATTTCCTTCGTTGGAAATGATGGTCATAAAATAACAAAAAGAAAAGGAGAACGAAATGGCAGACGTAAGACCGGAATCAATGGAAAGAATTACCACGCCTGAGCAGGCAAACGCTTTTATCGCTGAGCAGGTAGAAGCAGTGAAGAAACAGGTGGGAGACAAGAAGGTGCTCCTTGCCCTTTCCGGAGGCGTTGACTCCTCCGTCGTGGCAGCACTCCTCATCAAGGCCATCGGCAAGAACCTGGTTTGCGTACACGTAAATCACGGTTTGCTTCGCAAGGGTGAGCCTGAGCAGGTGATTGAGGTTTTTAGAAACCAAATGGATGCAAATCTCATCTATATTGATGCAACGGATCGCTTCCTTGACAAGCTTGCAGGCGTTGCAGAGCCTGAGAAGAAGCGTAAGATCATTGGCGAGGAATTCATCCGCGTATTCGAGGAAGAGGCACGTAAGCTTGACGACGTAGATTTCCTGGCGCAGGGAACCATCTATCCCGACATTCTCGAATCCGGTCCCGTTAAGGCACATCACAACGTAGGCGGACTTCCTGAGGACATTCATTTTGAAGGCCTCGTAGAGCCCATCAAGCTCCTGTTTAAAGATGAGGTTCGCGTGATCGGCCGTGCCCTTGGACTTCCCGCAGGCATGGTTGAGCGTCAGCCCTTCCCCGGCCCCGGACTTGGCGTTCGCTGCACCGGCGCCATCACCAGAGACCGCCTTACCGCGCTTCGCGAATCTGACGCGATCCTGCGCGAAGAGTTTGCAAATGCCGGCTTGGAAGGCAAGGTATGGCAGTACTTCACCATCGTTCCCGATTATAAATCCGTTGGCGTAAAGAATGGCCTGCGCAGCTTTGAGTGGCCCTGCATCATCCGCGCCGTCAACACCAAGGACGCCATGACCGCCACCATCGAGGAGATTCCCTACGCCCTCCTCGGCAAGATCGTAAGCCGCATCACCAGCGAAGTGCCTGGCATCAACAGAGTATTGTATGATTTGACTCCGAAGCCAACCGGAACCATCGAGTGGGAATAGTATGTTCGTGTTGCCCTGTCCAGTTGGTATGTATAGTGATGAAAGCTTGCAGGTAATCCACGTGATTACTATAAGGAATTGGCAGAAATGCTTGCCGGGCTCACGAAGCAGTAAAGAATGGGAAAGCGTTTGTTTCTATGACACGCACTAAAAAGAACTTCATACAGCCCTTCTTCCCTGTCAATAAGAGCCTAAAGAGACACAACTTTGCCTCTTTAGGCTCCTTTTTATTGTAGGACAGTCCCCCGGGGAATGTCCTGATTTGTGGAATTACTTCCTGCCATAGGAGATCATGGTGCCTTTGAAAAATGAGTAGCCGGCATCAGGGTGCTGCTTAAAAAAGTCAGAGATCATAAGGTGGCGATCACAAAAGCCTTCAGCTTCCTGACGGGTCATGCCGTGGGATTCCAGGAAAATGATGGAACGCTCCCGTTCCTCGGGACTTTGACCCGTATTCCAGTCATTGCTCTGGAGAAAGTCCCGCTTCATCTGCTCGTAGTCGGGATTTTGGGGCGTGACGAAGCAAACCTTGTCATTCATGCGCACGTCCACCTCGCGAAGCCCAATCTCGCGCATTAAGTGCGCCGTGCGAATTGCAATGGCGTAGTCACGGCCCTGTTGCTCCAGCTCGGTCCTCCAGTGTTTGTCCATGCCGTCGTGACGGCATAGCATAAAATAATCCATGCCATCGACGTAGAGTCCGTCGCACTCGAATTCACGGTTGGAATCGATACAGATCACCAAAGCATCCTTTTTTGCAAATTCCGTAAGCTTTTTTAAGAATGCCTTTGGATCATCCAGGTGCCGCAGCACGGCTTTGCAGAATACCACGTCATATTTGCCTGCGGCATGATATTCGGCGACGTCTTTAGTCAGAAATTTCACGTCATAATCCGTGCGCGCAAAGATTCTTTTGGCTTCCCCGATGAGTTTTTCCGTCTTGTCAATTCCGGTATAAGTGCTGCCCTTTGGCAGATAAGGCAGGAACAGTGCGCCCAAAAAACCGAGCCCGCAGCCGCAATCTAAGACGTTGACGGGGCGATCAAGCTTCCAAACCTTTTGGACCAGAAATTCCGCATAATCGTCATTGAAGGAATTCTTTCTCGAACGTACGAGATATTCCAGCTTTTGTTCCCAGAACTGTTCGGATTCCGTGACGGCGGGGTAGTATTGTTCCTTGGGAAGCGGAACCAAGCCAAGAAGCTGATCCACGGATACTTCAAAAAATTCTGCCAGCATGGGGAGATAGGTTATGTCCGGCATGGCGCTTCCGTTTTCCCATTTGCTGATCGTCTGAAAGGAGACGCCGACGACGTCTGCCAATTGTCCTTGCGTTAATCGTTTTGCGCGGCGCAGGTCCGCGATTCTTAAACTTATTTCGCTCAAGAGATTATCCTCCTTTGTCCATGGGATTGCATGCCATCCGTTTCTCTTATCGTCATCATATCACGTGGGAGGGGAATTGTGTCACTAATCTGATGAGAATTATTTCAACCCATAGGCGAATTTGATACTTTTCACAAGAACATCCCGTCTTTTTCGTCGTCTTATGGAATAGGACTTACGAAGAAAGGCGGGATTTTTTATGTATCGATTTCTGATAACGTTATTGGCAATACTTGTGGCGGTTCCGATGAATGCGAAAAGAATCGAGACCAAAAGGGTTGAGAATGGGCAAAAGATTGAAAACGAACGAAAGATTGAGAACGCGGCGCTGGCAGATGCAAAGTGCTTTGCTGACGTATCGCAGTATATGACGCTTACAAAGGATTTTCTCAAATACAGCGAGTGCAACGACGCGGGAGCTTTTGATGCTTACTTTGATCTGCTTCTTCTTGAGAATGACAAGTATTTTGTTTTGGAGAAAGATGGAGAAACATACCTTGTATTTCTGTACGTGTACGAGGATTACGGCGTCTTTCTGGAAAAGGTGGACGACGTTAAGAAAGTAGTACAAGGCAGGAAGCTGTGCATTTCAGTCTCGAAGGAGATCAAAGAGTATGAAAATATGGGGTGCGAGCCAGACGTCAGTTACTGCAGATGTATTCTCAAGCTGGATCGTGCTTTTGATCAGCTGATGGTAGAAAACCGTGAGTATGCTCCTTATGACGGCGGCATGATCCGCGTGATGAGCCGGTACGGTATTGTGGATGAAAAACTCACCGTCATTGTTCCCATTGCGTACAACCTCATCACGAGGTACCCGATTTATGTGTATGATCATGCAGGGGCGGATTCGCTGCGCATCTATTACAAAGCGATCGGAGATCAGGGAACTGCGCTTTTGGACGAGCAGTATCATTTTATCCTGCAGCCGGAGTACCGGACAATTTATTACGTCTCTGAAAATTGTTTCCTCGTTACGATGCAGGGGAACGGTTCCGCCGGGCTGGCAGATTCCAAGATGAAGCTGGTCGATGCCAAGGGAAATGCCCTGTCCGGCGAGATGGAGGGTTGGATTTCAGATTCCATGAGCAGCTTCACGCAAACCTATGCGCGTCAATTACAATTCTCCGTATGGGATGAAAAAGATATATTCTGCGGGGTGCTTGATGAAAACTTACACGTTGTCATCGAGCCCGTCTACAAAAAGATCACAACGTTCGGTTCGGATACGGAGCATCAGTTCTACGTTGTCGAGAATCAGGCGGGTGAGTTTGCTGTTTTCGATATCAGGGGCAAACAACAAACCGAATTTGAAAAAACCTCCGTTTACGAAGTGCAGACCGCTTATTATAACCGCCTGCGGGGAAGGTAGGTCGCGATAGGCAGTCCATATCTTAAAAATTTCACTGGATTGTTAAAAATTTACGCTATTTCCCGAAAATCGAAGCTTTTATAATAAAAACGTGGGGTGAGAAAGCCCCGATCGAAAAAAGGGAGGTTACGTAAATGAGAAAGAAAGTCTTGGCAGTAATTATGGCGGCAATCATGACAGTTTCCATGGCAGCGTGCGGCGTAGCCGCGCCTGAGAAGGCATCTGCGGCAAAGAATGATGCCTCCGGCGGCGGAGCTAATTCAGCTGCGACCGTCAAGCTGGTTATGGCGGAGGTTAATCCGCTGGACACCATTGTTGGCATGACGGACCAGAAGTTTAAGGAAGAGGTGGAAAAGAGATCCAACGGTTCGATTGTGATCGACCTTCAGGCAGGCGGAGTGCTCGGATCAGAAAACGACGTGCTCGACACCATGCTTGGAGAGGGCGGAACCATCGATATTTCCCGTATTTCCGCATTTGCCCTGACGAGCTATGGCGGGAAAAAATCCATGCTTCTTTCCCTGCCTTACACCTTTGTGAGCCGCGATCATTTTTGGAATTTTGCGACCTCTGATCTGGCAAGCGAATTCCTGAGGGAGCCTTCAGAAAATGGCAGCGGCGTAAGAGGCTTGTTCTATGGAGAAGAGGGTTTCCGGCATTTCTTTACCGTGAATGAGATTTCCGGCATCGATTCCTTCAAGGGAATGAAGCTGAGAGTGTCCAACGATCCCATCATGAACGGTCTGGTGCAGGGCCTTGGCGCATCCCCTACGGTGGTAAGCTTTGGCGAGCTGTATTCGGCACTGCAGACGAAGGTGGTGGACGGTGCGGAACAGCCGATCGCAAACTATAAATCCAATGCCTTTCCGGAGGTTGCGCCCTATATGATCCTCGACGGACATACTCTGGGAGCCATTCAGGTCATCATCACGGATGCGGCATGGAACAAACTTTCCGAAGAGCAGCAAAAGATTTTGATCGAAGCCGGAAAAGCGGCCTCTGAGTACAATCGCTCCATCTCCGAAGAGAAGGAAAAAGAGGTTCTCGATCAGCTTAAGAAGGACGGGGTTCACGTCATCGAGGTCACGGACAAGACACCTTGGCAGAATGCCGTAAAATCGGTCATTGACGAAAACATTAAGGGACAGGAAAAGCTGTACCAGCAGATCCTTGACATGAAATAACGTCAGGGCCTGAAGTAAAAATGCCGTTTGTGCCTGCTCAAAGAAGGCATCGACTTTGAAAGCCGATGGCATCACAAAATAGCTAAAATGCGCAGGGAGCAGGAAGCCGGAAACGGCACGTCGGCTCCCTGAAGCTTTGTTTGGAAAAGAAATATAGGCTGCCCTTTGGCGGCAGAAAAGAGGACGCATGAAAACAATATTTCAAAAGATAGACCGCCTGAAACCCATTTATGACGTTACCTATCAAGCCGTGCTTTTGATCTGCAAGCTTCTTCTCATCGCAGACATTCTAATCACCGGCATGAGCGTGCTGGGCAGGTACGTGCCGTTTATTCCGGATCCCGCGTGGAGTGAGGAGGTGGTCCTTACGCTGATGGCATACATGGCAGTGCTCTCAGCGGCCCTGGCGATCAGGCGCGGCGCACACATACGCATGACGGCCTTGGATGCTTATCTTCCCAAAAAACTGCTGAGATTTCTGGATCTTATGGCAGATTTGTGCGTTATGGGTCTTGCCGTGGTGATGCTGGTGGTGGGGTGGAACTATGCCGTGAAAATAGGAGCCAAGGGAACCTACGTCAGCATGCCAAAGCTCTCAAGATTCTGGATGTATTTCCCCATTCCCGTGGCCGGCTTTGCCATGATCGTGTTTGAACTGGAAGCCCTGTACGGTCACGTAAAAAGCATGTTCATTAAGGAGGAGAAGAAAGCATGAGCGTTAACGGTGCGGCGATTGCCGTTTTACTCATTAGTTTTTTGATCATGATCCTGCTGCGGTTTCCCATCGCTTATGCCGTGGCGTTGTCATCTATTTTTTGCCTGTTATATCAGGGATTGCCCCTTACGACGGTCTGTCAGCAGATGGTGAAGGGCATCAGTTCCTTTAGCCTGATGGCGGTTCCCTTTTTCATCACCATGGGATGTCTAATGGGGAGCGGAGGAATTTCGGATAAACTCATCAAACTGGCGGATGCCTGCGTCGGATGGATGACTGGCGGAATGGCTATGGTAAACATTGTGGCATCATACTTTTTCGGCGGAATTTCCGGATCCGCCTCAGCAGATACCGCTTCCCTTGGAAGCATTCTGATTCCCATGATGGTAGATCAGGGATATGACGATGATTTTTCCACGGCAGTGACCATCACTTCGTCCTGTGAAGGCTTGCTGGTTCCGCCGAGCCATAACATGGTCATCTATGCCATGAGCGCCGGCGGCGTGTCGGTCGGGAGTCTATTTTTGGCAGGTTATGCGCCGGGAGCTCTGTTGGCTGCCTCTCTCATGATCGGCTCCTACGTGATTTCAAAGAGAAGACATTATCCCAAAGGGGAGAGATTTAGCCTGAAAAGACTGGCAAAGCAGCTCGCGGAATCCTTCTGGGCTCTTGCAGCAGTCATCATAGTCGTTGTGGGCGTGGTCGGCGGCTGGTTCACTGCCACGGAATCTGCAGCCATTGCCGTAATCTACAGTCTCATAGTCAGCGTATTTATCTATAAGGGACTGGATTGGAAGGGCGTCTGGAAGAATCTGGAGCAGTGCGTCGACACGCTTTCCATTGTGCTCATTCTGATCTCTTCTTCAAGCATTTTTGGATATTGTCTTACGACGCTGCACGTGCCGGATTTGGCGGCAAATGCCATCATAGGGCTGACGGATAACCCGATTCTGATCGCATTGCTTTTGAACGTGATTTTGCTGTTCCTGGGGTGCATCATGGACATGGCACCCATTATTCTGATTGCAACGCCCATCCTGCTGCCCATCGCCACGTCCATCGGAATTGATCCGGTGCAGTTTGGAATCATGATCGTGCTTAACTGTGGCATTGGTCTGTTAACGCCTCCCGTGGGTGCGGTTCTTTTTATCGGATCAGCCGTAGGAAAGGTAAAAATGGAAAGAGTAGTCAAGGCTACGTTGCCATTTTATGCGTGCATGGTCGTAGTTCTTATGATGATCACCTTTATACCTGAGATCAGCATGTTCCTCCCCAATTTGCTGATGAAATAAGGGGCCGTTTTTTGGAAATGGATTTAAGAGAAAGGAGCGGGGTGCGTGGAATATCAGTTTTGTTGTAAGGTAAGGGCGACGGACCTGTGGAAGATGGCGATGTCTGCCACCTACAGGTCCTTGGCGGGGATAGTGAACGTCACGTTTACGGTTGCTGCATTTTGCGCGGCCTTCCGGTTCTGGAACGGTGCAGGGAGCTTTGCAAGGGGACTCTTGGTTTTCGGCTGCGTTTTTTTTCCGCTGATCCAACCACTGGCGATTCTCGGAAGGTGCGCGAAGCTTTTGGAGGACGGCCCTAAGGCCGTTGAGCTTTTGGTGAACGACGATGGTATCCGCGTAACGGCCGGGGAAAAACGTGAGCAACTCACCTGGAATCGCATACGAAATGCCATCCGGAGACGTGATTCCATCATTATTTTTTCGGACGACGTTCATGGATACGTATTGACTAATCAGGTGCTTGGAGATCAAAAGGAGGATTTCTTCCGGTATCTTAAGGGAAAACTGCTGTCTTTTCGATCCGATTGTGATATGATGAAAAAACAAGAGAAGTATTAGAAAAGACGAAAGATGGATCCCAATGAAAAAAATCAATGAACTGTGGCAGAGATTAACCATAAAAAATAAAACTGCAGTCCTTGCCTGCGTGGTCTTATTGATCGTGCTGACGTTGGTGGCGTTTGATCTTTGGGTGGTTAAGTTCCTGACGGTGGATCTGAGCCAGATTATGGAGGAAAACGCCAGGGGCGGCGAGATGACGGAAAAGCTGTCTGCAGAGAAGGACAAGTTTGCCCTGTACGTGCATGAGAGAACGGAGGAAAACAAAAAGGCGCTGGAGACGCAGATTAACGCAACCCGCGCCTCAATCCGCGGTATTTCGCCCGAGGACCCAAAGCTCGGGGAAGAGCGTCTTGCACAGCTCCAGGCATTAAGATCAAGCTATGACATTTATTGCACGCGCCGGGATCAATTCCTTGCGGAAGGGAACCCGGCGGGAGGCGAATACGTCGATCAGCTCTATGAAATCTATGAGATGCAGGACTATCTTTTGACCTACGCAAAGCGTTTTTCCACGACGACCGTGGCCGAGGGGAATCTGCGGTATCGGTCCTATCTGCCTTTTTTCTATCTGGCGCCTGCGCTGGCAATCATTATCTGCCTCTTGTTGCTGGTGACTGCTGCCTGGAGCACCAGAGCCTTAAATCGCGGAATTATTTCCCCAATCATGCATTTGACAAAGGCTGCAAGAAGAATCGCCGCCAATGATTTTTACATTGCAGACGTGGAGACGGACCGGAAAGATGAATTGGGGGAGCTTGTCAGCGTGTTCAATAAGATGAAATATGCCACGGGTGAGTATATCAGCGCGTTGGAGGAGAAACGGGAGGTACTGGAAAAATTACATTTACAGGAAATTGAGACCCTTGAGGTGGAAAAACAGCTGGAGATTATGAATCTGGAGCTCTTACGAAATCAGATCAATCCCCACTTTTTGTTTAACACGCTCAACGTAATCGAGGGAATGGCAAACCTGGAAGAGGCGCAGACTACGGAAAAGATGATCGAAGCCCTCAGTTCGATTTTCCGCTATAACCTAAAGAACCAGACGACGGAGGTTTTACTTGCCCGGGAACTGAAGGTGGCGGAGGACTACATGTATCTCCAGAAAATGCGGTTTGGAGACCGGGTGGAATATGAGGTACGGTGTAACGTAAAGGCGCAGGAGGTTTTGATTCCCACGTTCACGCTTCAGCCGCTTTTGGAAAATGCCGTGGTTCACGGTCTGTCGCCAAAGATTGAGGGAGGCGTGGTAAGAACGCAGTTTGACGAGGTGGACGGTAGGCTTTGCATTACCATTCAAGACACGGGGATCGGAATGAGCGAGGAGGAATTAAATCAGCTTCGGGAGCATCTGAAAAACAGAAACTATGATCAGGTGGGAATCGGTATCGGCAATATTCACCGAAGGATCGCGACAATGTATGATCATGCGGAGCTGACGATCCAAAGCAGGGAGGGCGAAGGAACCACCCTTCAGCTTTTTGTGCCACTGCGCCGCGAGACGGACCTTGTGGAAAAAGAAGATGAAAGCGGGGATCTTGCAACGGAAGACGGGAGCGGGAAGCTTGTGGAGTCGGACGAAGGCGGAAGCCTTGCGGCAGAAGACGGAAGCGAAGAACGTGACGGGAAAGGAAGGGATGCGAAATGAAGAAAAAGAGAATCATGATCGTGATCCTTTGCCTGCTCGCCGTCATTGTTTTCGGGGTGGTGACGTGGAAGACAAGGTCAGCGGGCAGGAAGGCTCCGGACTATGTTTTCTTTTATGCGGACAACCAGACGGCAGACTATCCGACCACGCTGGGCGGAAAACGTTTTGCGGAGCTGGTTTACGAGAAGACGGATGGAAGGATCAAGATTTTATTAAAAAGTGACGGGGAGCTCGGGCTCGAGAGCGAAGTCATCAAACAAATGAGATATGGGGGGATTGGGTTCGCGCGGATTTCCCTGTCTCAGCTGGCAGAGCTCATTCCGGACATGAACGTCCTGCAATTGCCGTATTTATACAATAATGCGGAGCACATGTGGAACGTTCTCGACGGAGAGATTGGAGAGGATTTTCTAAAGAGGACGGAGGAATATGATCTTGTAGGACTTTCCTGGTATGATGCGGGAGCAAGGAATTTTTATTCCGTCGAAAAACCGATTTCGCGTTTGGAGGATTTTGCGGGCATGCGGATCCGCGTGCAGGAGTCCGACATGATGGCGGACATGGTGGAGGCCCTTGGAGCCACGGCGTTGAAGGTAACCTATTCCGACGTGTATTCGTATTTGCAAAGGGGCCTGGCTGACGGTGCCGAAAACAACTGGCCCTCTTATGAAACCATGAGGCACTATGAAGTGGCGAAATACTATCTGGTGGATGAACATACCAGGGTGCCTGAAATGCAGATTTGTTCAGCGGCCGTCTGGCGTTCCCTCAGCGAAGAGGACAGAGAGATTATTAAGGAATGTGCCAGGGAGTCTGCATTATATGAAAGAGAGCTGTGGAAGGAGAGGGAAGAATCCTCAAGGCAGATTGCGCTGGAGCACGGAACGCAGGTGACGGAGCTTACGCCTGAGGAGAGGGCGCGCTTTCGCGAGGCTCTCTCAGGAGTGTACGTGAAATACTGTGAGCCCTACATGGATACGATCGAAAAGATTGCAAGGCTTATGCCTTGAAAGGATGAGCATCATGGAGAAGTGTCGAATTGTCGTTGCAGATGATGAGCCGATAGAAAGAAGAGTGCTCTGTAAAACCATACAGAGTTATTTTGAAGATGAAGTGGAGATTTTTCAGGCTGCCAACGGCATAGAGGCAGTCAGCGCCTTTACCGGGGGGCATTGCCAGGTGGCATTGCTTGACATTACGATGCCGGGCATGAATGGTCTTGATGCTGCGGAAGCCATTCGCAGGGCAGATCCTGATTGCAGCATCATTTTTCTGACGGCCTATGATGAATTTGAATTTGCGCAGCGTGCGATCCGCGTGCAGGCACTGGATTATCTCCTAAAGCCGGGAACGAAGGAGGAACTGATTGCCGTCTTAGAGGAAGCAATCCTAAGGGTGCGGGGAGAGAAAAAAGTAGCTGGTAACGCGGTTTGTGCCGGGAAACGGTTCGAGGCAGCTACGGCGGATGCAGACGCAGGGGACGCAAGACCGGATTCCTTCAAAACCCAGATCATAAAAAAGCAGATTTACGAATTTCTCGAACGTCATTACATGGAGGACGTTTCCCTGCAGGACGCAGCGTCTCGTCTGAATTATTCTGATCCATATTTTTGTAAGATATTCAAACAGTGCTTCGACAAAAATTTTATTACCTATCTGACGGAACTTAGGGTAGAGAAAGCAAAGGAGCTGCTCGCGGACGTTGCGGTGAACGTAAGGGACGTGGGACAACGCGTGGGATTTCGCGATTCCAGCTATTTTGCAAAAGTATTCAGACGCATTACGGGCACCTCGCCAAGCGAATACAGGGAGATGCTTTTCCGCCGTCAGTGACGGAAATCCGTTCGCGGAACACAATTTTGACCTGCCGATCGAACGTATGGAATTGCAGGTTTTATAGTGTTTGCATGGATTCAGAGCCAAAGGAATGGCAAAGAATCCATGCTTTTTTAAATTTGCTGAAAACGATCGCCATGAAATCTATCAGAAAATGAAAAAAATTGTCGGAAAAAGTAAGAAAACGTGGTATGATAAATTAGGGCGTATTTTAAATGTGTTTTACGCCAGCGCATCAGAGTGAACGAATGAAAGAGTGAGTCAGAATGAAAAAAAGCATGATGATCATCGGAAACATCGTGATTTTTATTGCGATTTTGGCTTTTGTTTTACTAGACGTCGACAGTGAACGGCAGAGGATGCTTGCATCAAAAACGGAAGCCTTTGAGAATATGACCGTGGCCATGGAGAGCGTGACTACGAATTATCTTTTGGGTGAGCAGCAGGTTTGTAACAGCTGGGCAAACTATATCAATGCGAATCAGATGACCGAAGAGGAAGCAATCGCATACGTGCGGGATTCCGTCAGCACTCCTGGAGTCATGGCGCACGTCTTGTTCCTGGAGAACGGGGAATTTTCCGGTTTGTCCACTATGGCCAATGTCTCAACCCCGGATAATTATGCCGTTTCATACAAGAACGTCGCTATATTTAACAATGGTTTTGATTTTTTTAGTGAAAACGGCACGGTGAACGTGACGCGTGCCTATACCAATCCGGTTAACGCCATTCAATCCATCGCATTCTGTTGTCTGATCCACGTCAGGGACAGTCAGGGCGGTCAGATGAGAGAGGCTGCTTTGTTGCGCATCATTCCCGTGTCTGCTTTTGAGAAAAGATGGGTTTTCCCGACGAAGGATTATCAGAATGCTGAAATTTCGCTGATCGACGTTTCCGGTGACTACCTCATCAAAGGCCATTCATTCAAAAACTCCAACTTCTATGAGTTTTATCAATCTTATAATGACTACAATCAGACCGTTCGGGACGAGTTGGAGGCGCAAATCCTTGGCTCGCCCGGATCCTTTGAGATCCGTAATTCTTCAGGGGAGCGTTGTCTGGTCGGGCACACCCGCGTAAATTCCACGGACGATTGGATCATCGTGACAATGATCCCGATGACGGAACTGAAGCAGTCTGCAACAAACTGGACGCTTGTCGGTATTATCTCGGCGGGTCTTTTGTTATTGCTTCTTTTTAATCTGGCAAACTTTGTCTACTTAAATCGTCAGCTTATGGCAACGGCAAAGGAGGCGGACTGCGCGAACCCAGCATGAGCCACGAAATCCGCACGCCAATGAATGCGATCATAGGATTGGATACCTTGGCACTTCGAAATGAAAGCCTGCCGGAGGAAACGAAAGGCTATTTAGAAAAGATCGGCGATCGCTATATTGGTGACGACACGAAGCTCAAGCAGATTTTAATCAATATCCTTAGCAATGCAATCAAATTTGCGGAAACACCCGGAAGCGTTTTGCTCGAGATCCAAAAGGTTGCACTGTACGGGGAGCAGACGACGTTTCGCTTTGTGATCCGCGATACGGGCATCGGAATGTCAGAGACGTTTTTGCCGAAGATCTTTGATGCCTTTACCCAGGAAAATAATGACAGAAGTAATAAATATGGCAGCACGGGCCTTGGCATGGCAATCACAAAGAATATCGTGGATCTCATGAATGGAACGATCAACGTCGCGTCAAAGCAGGGCAAAGGCACGGAATTCACCGTAACCCTCTCGCTAAAGAATTGTGAGGAGATCAAACCGGGTCAGGAGCGCCTCATGGACCTTTTGATGCCTGTCATGGATGGATTTACGCTCCTTGGCAAGATCAGGCAGGACGAGACCATGACGAATATTCCCGTGATCGTGATGACGTCGGAAAAACCGGCGGAGATGCAGAGCATTAAGCTGGGTGCCGATGATTTCATTGCAAAGCCCTATGACATGCCTGAGGAGATTCTTGCAAGGTGCGAGCGCATCATCGGACTCTATGAGACCAGAAGCGTCTTGAAATCAGCGGAAAAGGATCCGTTGACTAGGCTTTACACACGCGAGTTTTTCAAGGAATACGTCCGCCAGATTGACGGAAATAAAGCCGTTTCGGACATGGATGCCATCGTTCTTAACATCGAGCATTTCCATACCGTGAATGAATTGTTTGGAAGGCACGTGGGGATGAGGTTCTCAGGAAGATCGCCGACATGCTGGATCCGATCTTTAGCGGCAATGTTTGGATCGGATGCCGTCCCAATGCAGACTATTTCTATGTTTACGTGGAACATCGTGAGAGTTATGAGGACGTGTTCCTTGGGCTGCAGGAGGAACTAAAGCAATTCTCCCAGATCCCCAGGATCCGCATCCGCGCGGGCATCTACCAAACCGCAGATAAGCATAGTACGGTGGAGGAGCGCTTCGATCACGCAAAGCTTGCCTGTGACAGGATCCGTGCCGTGGCGATTACACGAAGAATGTATCCTTCTACAGCAAGGAACAAAATGACGTGGACCTATATCATGAGCGCGTGATCAATGACATGGACGCCGCGATGGAAAACAAGAATCTGATCGTTTACTATCAGCCCAAGTATGACGTTACGTCCGATCATCCCAGACTGCGAAGTGCTGAAGCGTTGATCCGCTGGAAGCATCCGGAGCTTGGCATGATCAGCCCGGGCGATTTCATCCCGCTCTTTGAAAGCAATGGTCTGATCCAAAAGCTGGATCATTACGTATGGAGTGAGGCCGCTTCGCAGATCCGGAAGTGGAAGGAGGAGTATGGAAAAACCGTTCCCGTATCGGTGAATGTCTCCTGGGTGGATATTTATGATGCGGGTCTGGAAAAAAGAAGAACGCAGATGGATTATTCGGAAATCATGACTGTGATAAAGAGCCAAAAGGAAAAGCTGGATCAACTGATTTAGGCACGTTGTGACTGATTGATTTTCTTTTGGGAATGAGATAAAATGGAATAAGAATCTGTTAGGCAGGTCAGTTGTTGGAGGAAATCGATTATGACAGTGAAAGAGATCGCAAAGATGTGTGGCGTTTCGCCAAGCACGGTGTCCAATGCCATAAACGGAAAATCGAACATCAGTGAGCAAACAAGAAATAAAATATTGGACTGCATTGAGAAAATGGGTTATCAGCCCAACTATTTTGCTTCCAGCATCAGAAAGCAGAATACGAAAACCATTGGCATTATTGCAGAAGATATTGGACAGTTTAGCACGGCTGACATTTTGGAGTCGGCCATGGCATGTTGTGAAGAACATGGATACCGGACGGTCATCATCAATCTTCGCATGTATGACAAGTGGGCGGACACTTGGTATAATGACGAGAAAAAACTCCAAAGCGTAATGAGCCCCATTTTAAGTGAATTACAGGCCATTCACGTTGACGGTTTGGTTTATATTGCCGGTCACGGAAGATCAATCAACTGTATTCCCGAAAACTCTAAGCTCCCTACGGTCATTGCCTATGGCTGGTCCTCCAGAAATCGCTTTCCTTCCGTAGTGCCCGATGACGTTGCGGGGGGCTATGAGATGATGAAATATCTGATCTCACAAGGGCATAAGCGCGTTGGCATCCTGTCGGGCGTCGAGGAAAATCTGCATGCAAAGGCGCGTCTTCTCGGTTGCCAAAAGGCATTGGCAGAGGCGGGAATACCTTTTCGCCCGGAATGGGTTTATTACGGGGACTGGGAAAAACCTTCAGGAGTACTCGGAGCCGAAGTCTTGCTCAAAAAAGGCGTTACGGCGATCCTTTGCATGAATGACTTGATGGCTGGAGGCGTATATGATTACGCGCACGAAAACAATCTTGTGGTCGGAAAGGATTTTTCCATCGTGGGTTATGACGATCAAGTGGTGACGGAGTTTCTTTATCCCAAGCTGACCACTTGTGAATTGCCGCTCAGGGAGATTGGACGTCAGGCGGCGGATTTTCTGATCCAAAACATCATAGGCGCGGAGAAGGCAGAAAGCTACGAACCGGTCAGGCTGCCTTGTAAAATGGTATGCCGCGATTCCGTTTTGAACATTTCTGATTCCCCTGAAGAGGAGGACGCTCGAGGGGAAGAAAATAATTGAGAGAAATTTTTTTTTGAAAAAAACATAATATTTTGTAACCATCCGGCGGAAAAAGATGCTATATAGGTTGAAGGCCTTAAAAATGCTGAAAGGAGTTGCGATTCGTGAACGACAACGAAATAGTAGAGCTCTACTTATCCAGAAACGAAGAAGCCATCAACCAGACGGCACTAAAATACGGTGCAAGACTTAGAAAGATAGCATTTAGAATATTGGACGACTTTGACACGGCTGAGGAATGTGAGAACAGCGCGTATTTTGAAACCTGGGAGTCCATTCCGCCCCATGAGCCAAGGGAGTATTTATTTGCATTTGTTGGCAGGATCATCCGGCACGTTGCATTGGATACCTACAGGATGAATCATCGTCAGAAAAGGCTGGCATTGTATTGTGAGCTTACGCAGGAAATGCAGGAGTGCATTCCGGCTGACAATGATACGGAAGCTGAGATTGAAGCAGATTTTCTGAGCGCTTACATCGATGATTTTCTGAAAACCTGCTCGGAGGAACAACAAAATCTTTTTGTGAGAAGATATTGGTACTTCGAGTCCATCGCAGAGATCGCTGAGGCTTATGGTTTTTCGCAGAGCAAGGTAAAGACTACGCTTTTTAGGATGCGAGAGGATCTTAAAAAGCACTTGGAAAAAGGAGGTTACGAGGTATGAATGAGCATGATCTTTTGGATGCCGTGGGTGGCATTGATCCCAAATACGTAAATAATGCAGCAAGGAAGAAACTGAAGAAGCAAAGGAAGAAGGGTTGGGTGGCCATTGCCGCAACCATGGCTGCCGCATTGGTGGTTTTGATCGGTGTTTCCATAGGACTGAAGCTCGGCGCTCCAAAAGCCCCGGACACGCACAAAGCCCAGGGCGGACGGGAAGGACCTGAGGGTATAGATCCAACGACGGGAATCGGAGGCGGCAGGCTGGTCAACGCAGCGTTTAGCGTGGATTACGACAAGGCAGAGGTGAAGTATACTCCGTCCGTTGCTTCGTATCAGGCAAAGGCAGACCTGAGCAACGTGAAAGATGCGGACAGATATACTTTCTCTGACAAAATGTTGCAGAAGCTTGTGGCGAATAATTTTGTCGTTTTCGAGAGTCAGAGTGCGGAATTTTTTGACATCTATGAATCCAACCGCTATACCCAGACTCCAAGCTTTATCACGGCGGATTCCATGATGCATACCTACCATCTGTATTTTGCAATGCTGCAGAAGAAGGTGGAAAAGGGGGCGCTTTGCAATGCCGTGGAGAAAATGTCCTCCGCGATGCTGGAGAACTCCAAGAAGCAGTATGAGGTGCTTAAGGGCAGTGAGTGGGAAGAGGCTGCAAAGCTCAACGTAGCATATTTTGGCATTGCTACCCGCCTGTTTGGCCGAGACGACCAGATCCCTGAGTATGCTTCGGCCATTGTGAATGAAGAGCTTCGAAAGATTATGCAGGCATCCGGAATAGACACGTCGCTGATCACTGGCACCTATGAGGATTATTCCCAGTTTAAGCCCCGCGGATATTATGAAGGGGACGCGCAGTTGGAAAAATACTTCCGCGCAATGATGCTGTTCGGGCGGATCAATTACGTTCAGGAATCTGAAACCATGAACCGCTGCGCTCTTTTGATTACGATGGCCATGAAGGAAGACGAGGCATGCAAAAAGGAATGGGCCAACGTATATGAAGTGACGGCGTTTCTGGTGGGTCAGAGCGATGATCTGGGATATTTTGAGTATCTTCCCGTCATCGAAAAGGCCTACGGCAAGGACGTTGCCGTAAAAGATCTGATTGGCAATCAGGCAGCTTTTGAAAACTATGTTGACGGCATTCTGGACCTTCGCATTCCTCAGATTAACTCCGTGGTCTTTGAAGATGACGGCGGCGCAACCGATAAGCGTTTGGAGTCAAAGGGCTTCCGGTTTATGGGACAGAGATTTACGCTGGACGAGGCGGCATTTACGCAGCTTACCTACGGCAGGGTGAAGGAAGCGAGCGACGGCAGCAAGAGATTACTTCCGGACGGACTTGACGTTCCTGCTGCCATGGGCAGTGATCTTGCCCTGAAGCTGTTGGTCGAGAAGGGAGAGACCAGATATCCCAACTATCTCGAAAACATGGAGAAGGTGCGAGGCAAGATCCAAAGTGCTGATGCGTATTGGTCATCCTCCGTCTATGGCGGCTGGTTGTATACGCTGATGCCTCTTCTTGCAGAGCGGGGAGAAGGATATCCTTCCTTCATGACGAATGAGAGTTGGCAGAAAAAGAGCCTTGAGGGTTATCTTGCAAGCTGGACGGAGCTGAAGCATGATACCGTACTCTATGCGAAACAGATTATTGCCGAGATGGGCGGCGATGATGATTACGTTTATGATGACAGAGGTTACGTGGAGCCTCAGCCGGAGCTTTATTCCAGATTGTACGCCTTGACCAAGACGACGATGGAAGGCCTTAAAAAAATGGGGTACCTTGGGAAAAACGAAAAGGAAGGTCTTGAGAAGCTTGGCGAGTTGTCGATGAAGCTTCGGGATATTTCCGTGAAAGAGCTCCAGAATGAAAAGCTCACGGATGATGAGTATGAGTTGATCAGGGGTTACGGCGGATCTCTGGAACATTTATGGTATGACACGGTGAAGGATGAGGCAACCAATGGTTATGCTGATGCCGCAGAGTTCCCGATGGCGCTGGTAACGGACGTTGCAACAGATCCCAATGGCGTATGTCTGCAGGAGGCAGTCGGCGGTGCATCAAGAATTTACGTGATCTTCCCAATTGACGGAGAACTCCACATTGGCATAGGCGGCGTGTTCAATTATTATCAGTTTGTGCAGCCAATCTCAGATCGCATGACGGATAAGGAATGGCGCATCAAGCTTGGCCTGCAGATGGGTGACGACGACTGGTATCATGGCGAATGGGTGGATAGCCCCGAGTGGATGGAATCTTACAGGTATCATTGGAAAGCTGAAGACTATGGATACTAGGAGCAAAAAGAAAATTTTAAAAATCATAATTTTCAGTCTAGGGATGGTGGCGATCGTTTCGGTCGCCGCCTCCTTTTTATGGTGGTACGGATTTTTCCTGCCGGGCTGGATCAAGTGGGAAACAAAGGAAGCGGAGTTCGACCAAGCTTACGTGACTCTTGACGACAGGAGGATCACGATACGTGACGGCGGAAAGGACGGGAACGTGGTTTGGAGGACGCAGGGGGATTGGTTTGTTCAAGACCTAGTCATCAAGGACGTAGATCGGGATGGCAAAGATGAAATGGTCCTCCTCGTCTGGAAGCACGGAAGCTACGGAAACCACAGACCCTTTTGGGTAAAGAAAAATGACAAGAACTTAAAGCAACATATTTATATCTATAAGTACGACGCGAAACGGGATACGAGGGTCCGGGCGATCTGGATGTCCTCTCAGATCACGTATGAGATCGAATCCATTTCCTCCGGCGAGAAAAGCTTTTTGAACGTTACGGACCACACGGGGAATACGAGAGTTTGGGAATGGAGGGAATTTGGATTAAAGCTTGTCCATTAACTTCTTGTTGAAAACCAATTGCGAAGCGAATATAATAACACCATGCAACCATATTTTGTTTTGGCTTGAAAGAAAGGCATGAACGTACCATGTTAGAACAGTTTTCTAGAACGGAGCTTCTGGTTGGGGCAGAAGGAATGGAAAAGCTCTCAAAGGCGCGCGTGGCAGTGTTTGGCATTGGCGGCGTGGGCGGTTACGTCGTGGAGGCGTTGGCACGAAGCGGCGTGGGAGAGTTTGACCTGATCGACAATGATACGGTCAGCCTGTCCAATCTCAACCGCCAGATCATTGCAACCTTAGGCACGGTCGGCCGGCATAAGGTGGACGTGATGAAGGAGAGGATTCTTTCCATTAATCCGGATGCAGTCGTGCACGTTTATAAATGTTTTTACCTGCCGGAGACGGCGGGGGAATTTGATTTTTCGCAATATGATTACGTGGTGGATGCCGTGGATACGGTAACGGCAAAGATCGACGTAATCCTGCAGGCGCAAAGGTGCGGCGTGCCCGTGATGAGTTCCATGGGTGCCGGCAATAAGATGGATCCGACAAAGTTTCAGGTGGCGGATATATACAAGACCAGCGTCTGTCCGCTGGCGAAGGTGATGCGCAGGGAACTGAAAAAACGCGGCGTGAAGAAGCTGAAGGTGGTTTATTCCACGGAGGAGGCATTGAAGTCGTCAGGGAACGGGCAGGATGGCCGTGAAGGGAATGAATCTGGCCATGACGAAGAAAAACCTGCAGGGAAAAGGGCAATCCCGGGAAGCATTGCGTTTGTGCCCTCCGTTGCAGGTCTGATCATCGCGGGAGAAGTCATCAGGGATCTGCTCGCGTCAGATAAATAGGATCTTGTGAGCTTAAAAGAAAAGTAATTTGGAGAGAAGAAGCATGAAAGTACTGTTGGAGAATCTTACAAAGAAATTTCCGAACCGTAACAAGAAGGCCGGCGGTGACGTGGTGGCGGTAGACCATTTTTGCTTTGAGATCCCGGACGGCGAACTGGTGGGACTGTTAGGACCCTCCGGCTGCGGCAAGAGCACGGCGCTGTTTATGATCTGCGGCCTGCAAAAGCCGACGGAAGGAAAGATATTTTTTGGCGAGCAGGAAGTGACCAATCTTCCCCCGGAAGAGCGCGGCGTTGGCGTAGTCTTCCAAAATTATGCACTGTATCCGCACCTTACCGTGCTTCAGAACATTACTTTTCCGTTGGAAAACTTAAAGGGTGCGGAAAAACTCACCAAGGAGCAGATGAAGGAAAAGGCGTACGAGGCGGCAAAGCTGGTGCAGATCGAGGAACTGATGGAGAGAAAGCCCAGCGAGCTTTCCGGCGGACAGCAGCAGAGAGTGGCGATTGCCAGGGCATTGGTAAAACGGCCGAAGGTGCTTCTTCTGGACGAGCCTTTGTCCAATCTGGATGCGAGACTGCGTCTTCAGACAAGGGAGGAAATCCGAAGGATCCAGCAGGAGACAAAGATCACGACAATCTTTGTCACGCACGATCAGGAGGAAGCCATGAGCATCACGGACAGAATCGTGGTGATGGAGGCAGGAAGAGTGCATCAGATCGGTAAACCGCAGGACGTATATGATGATCCCGTGGACCTGTTTGTCGCTAAGTTCCTTGGGACGCCGCCAATCAACGTGTTTGATGGAAAAGTGCAGTCGGGCAAGCTTTACGTTGGCGAGGAAGCGGTGCTTGACGTGCCGGGCGTTGCCGATCAGGACGTGACGGTGGGAATCCGTCCGGAGGGCTTTGTGCTTGATCCCAATGGGGCATTTACGTGTCAACTGTCCAGAGTGGAAGTGATGGGACGTGACGTCAGCGTGGTTTCCACGCACGAGAAGTGTCAGGGGAAAACCATAAGGTCCATCATTCAGGCGGAGAACGCCATCGACCTTTCCGCGAAGGAGATACGGTTTACGCTGAAAAAGGCAAAGGTTCTTTTATTCCAAAAGGATACGGGAGAGAGGATCCGTTATTAAGTAATGACGGAATGACAAAAATGGAAAAAGTACAGTCCTATGACCAATATATTGAGCAGCTTGACGGAAGGGGAGACGTCATCGTATTTCGCGGTCAGGCGAACAGCGATTTCGTCCTGATCCCTTCGGGACTTCGCGGAGATCACGTGGCCACGGCGGATGATCAGATGTTCCGCTTCGTGGACGAGATGAAGAATCTGTTTGATTTTGATGAATTAACCTGCATCGAGATTGCCCAGCACTTTGCGCTTCCGACAAGAATGCTGGATTTTTCCTATTCGTTTGACGTGGCACTTTTCTTTGCCTGTCATGATGAAAAAGGACGCTACATGGAAAACGACGGGAAGGTTTATATTTTTAACAAGAGCAGATATGAGAAATATCTGAAGGATGCCGGTAAGTTGTCCAGTCAGATGATACGGAACAACAAATTCCTTTATGAGTGGCTTCAGAAATACATTGACAAGGAGCCTACGGCGATGGGAAAACGCGGCGTGGACATGCCGATTTTTATTGATGCCACGAGACAATTTGACCGTCTCTCCATGCAGAAGGGGTTGTTCCTGCTTTGGGGAAGGGATGAAAGTGCCTTTGAAAAGATCCTGGAGAAGGAAGGCGTGCCCATGTCATACTTTATTGACACAATTGTCATTGCTTCGGAAGCGAAACCAGGCATTCTGAAGGCACTTGAGCAAAAGCATCTCTGCGAGGATACCCTGTACATGAATGGTGCAAAGATCCGTGAGATGGTCCAGAGGATCAAATACGGAGACGGTAACGGGAGGAATGACAATGGAAAAGAATCAGTATAAGGGCTGGCTCTATCTTTTGCCTGCGGCGCTGTTTTTGGCCGCGTTTCTTGTGTATCCCCTTGTGGACGTGTTTGTTTACTCCATGGAGGAGGGCTATAATTTTGCGTCCCAGAAGAGCTTCGGCATGGGCACCTACAATTTCTCGTACGTGCTACATGATCCCTATTTTCTTCAAGCCGTGAAGAATACGTTTTTGATGGTGGTGATCACCGTGCCGCTTTCCACCGGCATTGCGCTTTTGATCTCAGTGGGACTCAGTTCCATCACGCCATTGCGAAAATTATTTCAGACGATCTATTTTCTGCCCTACGTGACCAACACCCTGGCCGTAGGTCTTGTGTTTATGGTGCTCTTTAAGAAGACGGCATACTCGGACGGACTTGTGAACCTTCTGATCGGGTGGTTTGGCGGGGAATCCGTGGACTTTATTGACGGGCCTTATCCTGCCAAGATGTTTGTTATGTGTCTTTACGTCATTTGGGTGGTCATGCCCTTTAAGATTCTGCTGCTGACGAGCGCCATTTCTTCCGTCAATCCCAATTACTATAATGCGGCGCGCGTGGATGGAACCTCGCCGTTTCGGATTTTTTATAAGATCACGCTGCCAATGATCTCGCCGACGCTGTTCTATCTGATCATCACGGGCTTTATTGGTGCCTTCAAGGAGTACAGCAACGCGGTTGCGCTCTTTGGAACGGACTTGAATGCCGCAGAGATGAACACGATCGTGGGTTACGTATATGACATGCTTTACGGGGACAGCGGAGGATATCCCTCCTATGCGTCAGCCGCGGCGATCATACTGTTCTGCATCGTGCTGACGATCACGTATATTAACCTGACCATCAGTAAGAGGCATACGTATTATTAAAAGACTCGGGGGCGTGGTTTCGTAAAGCCACGGATGCCAGGGGATTATAATTATGTACCATCGTGAGATAAAAGGATTCATAGAGGATAAAGGGATTCATAGAGGATAAGGGATTCTGGGGTATAAGGGATTCCGTTGGATATATTGGGAGAGGAATGAATCATGGGAGATTCCGGGAAAGAAATGAGGAATGGTAATAAAGGGATGAAGGTGGGAGAGAAGGTGCGGAAGGGCATAACGTACGCGGGATTGGGCGTATGGGCGGTCATGGTTTTGTTTCCGTTTTACTGGATGATCCTAACGTCCGTAAAGAGTTACAGTGAATATAACTCGGAATACGTGCCGAAATTCTATAGCAATTCGCCGACCATGCAGAATTTCCTGGATGCGTTCAGTACGGTTCCTCTGGGAAGGTATCTTGCGAATACGCTACTCTTTACCGTGATCACGACGGCGATCATGTTGTTTGTGGTGACGCTTGCAGCCTATGGGTTTGCAAGGCTTTCCTTCCCGGGAAAGGATCTCGTGTTTACCTGCTTTTTGGCGCTGATGATGATTCCGAACGAGCTGGTGGTCATCACGAATTTTGCAACGATCACGAACCTGCACATGAGGAACTCTTTCCCAGGATTGATTTTACCGTCCGTCACGTCCGTGTTTTATATTTATCTCCTGAAGGAGAACTTCGCTCAGGTGCCGGATGCCTTATATTACGCGGCGAAGGTGGACGGGACTTCCGACTTAAAATATCTTTGGAAGGTGATGCTTCCCATTTGCCGTCCGACGCTGATCACCGTTGGGATTTTGAAGGTCATAGAGTGTTGGAATTCCTACGTATGGCCCAGACTAATCACGGATGAAGAGGCATATTTCCTTGTGTCAAACGGTATTCAGGAGATACGGGAAAACGGTTTTGGACGAGAGAACGTACCGGCCATGATGGCAGCAGTAGTGGTAATCTCCGTCCCTTTGGTGGTATTATTCTTAGTATTTAGGGAAAAGATTATGACAGGCGTGTCAAGAGGAGGTACCAAGGGATGACCGGAAAGCATAAGTCTGGAAAAAATCGCCTGGCAATCTTAATGGCGGCCGTATCCCTAAGCCTGCTTTCGCTGACGGGATGCCATGGTTCAAAGGGTCGGGCAGAATTTGAAGTGCCGAAGGAGCTGGATGAAAGCCGCAGTTTTGAGATTACCTTCTGGGCAAAGAATGATACCAACAAGACGCAGACGGAGATCTATCAGGATGCGGTCCGCAGGTTTGAGGAGTATTATCCCAACGTTCACGTGAACGTCCGCCTGTATACAAACTATGGTGACATTTATAACGACGTCATCACTAACATCGCGACGGAGACGACGCCGAACGTCTGCATCACCTATCCGGATCACATTGCCACCTATCTCACGGGAAGTAACACCGTCGTGCCGCTGGATTCCCTGTTTGAGGATTCCCACTATGGACTTGGCGGCAAGAAGGTTGCGTTCGAATCCATAAAGAGGGAAGAAATCGTTCCGGAATTCCTGGAGGAATGCACGATCGGTGAAAACATCTACGCGATTCCTTTTATGAGGTCGACGGAGGCGTGCTATGTCAATCAAACCTACGTGGAAAAGCTGGGATACGAGCTTCCTGACGTTTTGACTTGGGATTTTGTCTGGGAGGTCTCCGAGGCGGCCATGAAAAAGGACGCAAAAGGGAACTTTGCCGTGAATGGCCAGAACGTGATGATCCCCTTTATCTACAAGTCCACGGACAACATGATGATCCAGATGCTCAAGCAGAAGGATTGGGGATATTCCAATGAGAACGGAGAGCTTTTGCTGTTTAACGATCAGACGGCAAGTCTATTAAAGACGATCGCTGAGCATGGAAAGACGAAGGCGTTTTCCACCTTCAAGATCTCCAGTTATCCCGCCAATTTCCTGAATGCAGGGCAGTGCATCTTTGCCGTGGATTCCACCGCCGGCGCGACGTGGATGGGCTCTGAGGCGCCGCTGATGGATATTAGCGCTGATAAAGTGGTTTCCTTCAAGACGGCAGTCAGAATGGTGCCGCAGTTTGATCCCGACCATCCGCAGATGATCTCGCAGGGGCCTTCCGTATGTGTCTTCAACAAGGCGGATCCGCAGGAGGTGCTTGCATCGTGGCTCTTTGCACAGTATCTGCTCACGGACGACGTCCAGATTGCTTACTCTGGGACGGAGGGCTACGTGCCGGTAACCTTAAAGGCAAGGAACACGCAGGAATATCAAGATTATCTTGCGAAAGAGGGACAGGATCGCAAGGAGCATTATGAGGTTAAGATTAAGGCAACCAAGCTCCTTTTGGAGAATACGCAGCATACCTTTGTCACGCCGGTATTTAACGGTTCCGCATCCCTGCGTGACGCAGCGGGCCAGATGATTGAGAACGTCGTTAAGTCCGTGAGAAGAAAGCAGACTATAGATGACAAATTTATCGACAAGTTATATCAGGACGTGATCAGTCTGTACCGATTGGATCAGATCGGAGGGACGACGGAGACCAAAAAAGACTTCGGACCGCTTCCGGTTACGGCGAAGCTTTTGCTTGGAACGTTGGCTTTGGTTTGGATCTGCATCATTGCAGTTTCCCTGATCCGGACGCTAAAAAATAAGGCAAAGGATGCAAAGAAAAACGCAAAATGAGGGTGAAAACCCATAGAAATTATGGAAAACGTTCAAAAATAAGGCACCCGCACTGTGAAATTTCTATAAAACTGAGATTGCATTCTTCGGCAATGCCTTGTAAAATAACGAGGAAATTGAATTTGCATGACACTTATTTTCGGGTGTCGGAAAGGGAGAAAAATGAGAAAGAAAGTTTTGGCAGTAGTACTTGCCGCTTCCATGGGTCTTTTATTATTTGCAGCTTGTAATTCTGCAGATCAGAATGGGAAGGAGAGTTCCGCTGAATCTTCTCAGAGCGTAGAGAGCTCCGCTCCTGAAAGCTCTGCAGAGGAGAGTTCCGTAGCAGAGAGCTCCGCAGAAGAGAGCTCCGCAGAGGAGAGCACGGAAGTTGTTGAGCCTCAGGTGCAGGTAATGACCTATGCCGAGTATGCAGCAGCTGAGGTGGATGATCCCGTTGTGATCGAAGCTTACGTTCAGGCTAATCAGAGCTGGTGGGATGGAAAGCTTACCGTTTACGCTCAGGACAAGGACGGCGCTTATTTCATTTACAACATGGCATGTGCTTCCCAGGAAGACGCTGACAAGCTGGTACCCGGCACCAAGATCCGCGTTACAGGTTACAAGGCTGAGTGGGCCGGTGAGGTTGAAATCGCAGAAGACGCTACTTATGAAATCATCGCAGGCGACACTTTTATCGCTGAGCCCGTTGACGTAACGGAGCTTCTTGGAACGGATGCACTGATTGAGAAGCAGAACCAGAAGGTTGCTTTCAAGGGCATGACCGTTGAGAGCGAGGCTCTTTACAAGTGGGACGGTTCCGGTAAGGAAGGCGATGACCTTTACTTCAACGTATCCGTAAACGGCAACACCTACACCTTCACCGTTGAGTCTTATCTCTGCGGCGCTGACACCGAGGTTTACAAGACCGTTAAGGCACTCAAGAAGGGTGACGTTGTTGATCTTGAAGGATTCCTTTACTGGTATGAGGGCGTAAATCCTCACATCACTGCAGCAACCGTAAAGTAAAGAACTCTGAGAGGACGTTAGGAATTTAATAAGGGTCGTGCACTGGACGAAATCCAATGCACGGCTTTTTTTGTTTAAACAGGTTTTGAGCGTCGTAGCGAAAAAAAAGATTGCGTTTTTGCCGCAATATGCGATAATGGAAACGATAAGCTTTGATCGAATTATTGACAGGAAGGAAACGTTAGTCCATGAGAATCATCGATATATTAAAGCAGGAGCAGATGTCGCTATCCTTTGAGGTATTCCCGCCCAAGAAGGAAACTTCCTTTGAGAGCGTACGCGTGGCCACGGAGAAAATTGCGGAGCTTAGGCCTTCGTTTATGAGCGTAACCTATGGCGCAGGCGGCGGAACAAGCGAGTATACCCTTGCCGTTGCAAAGAACATCAAGGAGAAATATGACGTTCCGATGCTTGCACATCTTACCTGCGTGTCTTCAAGCAAAGACATGGTGCATCAGAGGATTGAAGCGATGAAGGAATGCGGGATCCTGAACGTGATGGCCCTTCGCGGCGACTTGACGCCGGAACTGGAGCAGACGGATCGCAGTACGTGGGATTACCGTCATGCGGTAGACCTGATCGCTGAGATTAAGGCGAGAGGAGACTTTTGCATTGGTGCCGCATGTTACCCGGAGGTTCATCCGGAGAGCGCCAATCAGCGGGAGGACATCAAGTATCTGAAGGAGAAGGTGGATGCGGGTGCTGATTTCCTGACGACGCAGATGGTATTTGACAATAATTTATTTTACAATTTCCTGTATAAGATCCGCGAGGCAGGGATTACGGTTCCGGTCCTGCCAGGCATCATGCCGATCACGAATGCCAATCAGGTGGAGCGTGCGATCAAGCTTTCCGGAGCATTCATGCCCCAGAGATTTAAGGCTATGGTTGACAAATTTGGATCCAATCCGGACGCCATGAAGCAGGCGGGCATTGCTTATGCGACCGATCAGATCATCGACCTGTACGCAAACGGCATCACGAACGTTCACGTATATTCGATGAATAAGCCAGAGATCGCAAGCGGTATTCACCAAAATCTTTCGAAGATCCTGGGGAACGTTTTTTAGGAGTTAGACGGATCATGTCAGAGAACGTGATTTTTGTAAAAAAATATGATGAGGCAGATAAGGCACTTGTCGTCAACGAAAGGGAAGTTCTGCGTTATGCGGGATATTTGGGGCTTCCGGAGACCATGGATGAAACGCTGAGAGCAGTTTTCGCCCAGGTTGTGGAGGAACTGAAGGGAGCGTTTTCCTATCAGGTTTGTTACCGCCGGATGGAGGTCACCTGGGAGGATGGCATGCCGCTGTTTCCTCTGCAGACGCAGTCGAAGGACTTGGCAAGGTGCTTAAATGGAAGCAGTGAGGTCATCCTGTTTGCCGCAACGGTGGGGCTTGAGATCGACAGGCACATTGCAAAACATCAGCGTTTTTCTCCGACAAAGGCACTGCTTATGCAGGCGTACGGAGCAGAGCGCGTGGAGACGCTTTGCAACGCATTTTGCGGCGAGATCAAAAGGCAGGCGGAAGCAGAAGGACTGCAATGCACGGCCAGGTTTTCTCCAGGATACGGAGACCTTCCGCTGGAGGCGCAAAGGGACGTGTTCCGGTTATTGGATTGCAACCGCAAGATCGGCATTTCGCTAAATGAAAGCTTGCTGATGACGCCATCGAAATCCGTGACGGCACTGTTTGGAATGGGAGCAGGCGTTTGCCTGGGGCAAGAGCATAAATGTGAACGCTGTGAAAAAAAGGATTGCGGATTTCGCAGTGACGACGTGAGAGCATAAGAGGACAAAGCATGAAAGTATTGGATTATCTAAAAGATCACGTAACGTATTTGGACGGCGGCATGGGAACGCTTTTGCAAAAGCGCGGCCTACAGCCCGGAGAATTGCCGGAGCGCTGGAACGTATCGCGCCCAGACGTGATCGTTGAGATTCAAAAAGCATATTTTGACGCAGGAACCAATATCATCTGCACCAATACCTTTGGCGCGAATTCCCTGAAATTTGATGACGAGGAGCTGCAAACCCTGATCCGCGCAGCCGTGGAAAATGCAAAGAAAGCAAGGGAGCTCAGCGTTGGCACGCAGGAGAAATTTATTGCATTGGACATTGGCTCCATGGGAAAGCTCTTAAAACCCTATGGAGATTTTGAATTTGAGGACGCCGTGGAGGTTTACGCGAAAACCGTAAGGATCGGAGCTGCCTGTGGCGTGGACCTCATTTATATTGAGACCATGAACGACAGCTATGACACAAAGGCTGCGCTTTTGGCTGCGAAGGAAAACTGTGATCTGCCCGTGTTTGTATCCAATGCGTACGGTGAGGACGGAAAGCTCATGACGGGTGCGACTCCTGCTGCCATGGTGGCAATGCTCGAGGGCATGCACGCGGATGCGATTGGCGCAAACTGTTCCCTTGGACCGGAGCAGCTTCGGGGCGTCGTGGAAGAGTATTTGGCCTATGCATCCGTTCCCGTTTTGCTGAAGCCGAACGCGGGCCTGCCGAGAAGCGAGAATGGCCAGACGGTGTATGACGTATTTCCGGAGGAATTCTCTGAGGTCATGCGGGAATACGTGGAGGCAGGTATCCGCATTGCGGGCGGATGCTGCGGTACCACGCCTGATTACATTGCGGCAACGGTGGCAAAGACAAAGGATCTAGCGCCGAAGGAGATCGTGCCCAAGAACCGCACGCTGATCAGCTCCTACACTCACGTCGTGGAATTCAAGGATTCCCCGATCCTGATCGGAGAGAGAATCAATCCCACGGGAAAGAAACGGTTTAAGGAAGCACTGAGAAATAATGACATAGATTATATCCTTGGCGAAGGCCTGACGCAGCAGGAAAAGGGTGCGCACGTGCTGGACGTGAACGTGGGCCTTCCTGAAATCGATGAGGTCGAAATGCTGAAGAAGGTTGCCTTTGAATTGCAGGCGATCATTGATCTTCCGTTGCAGATTGACACGACAAACGTGACTGCGATGGAGACGGCGCTTCGCCGCTATAACGGCAAGGCCATGATCAATTCCGTAAACGGCAAGGAAGAGGTGATGCGGGAGATTTTTCCTCTTGTCAAAAAATATGGCGGATTGGTAGTGTGTCTTACCCTGGATGAGGATGGCATTCCCTCGGAGGCCGAGAAGCGCGTTGAGATTGCCAGGAACATTATTCGCGTGGCAAAGGAATACGGGATTGACAAAAAGGATCTGATTTTTGACACGCTTGCCATGACGGTCAGTGCGGACAGTACTGCGGCACTGGCAACGCTGAAGGCTTTGAACGTCATCAAGCACGAGCTTGGATGCCATACGTCACTTGGCGTGTCCAACGTGTCGTTTGGACTGCCAAACCGCGAGATCATTACGGCAGCATTTTTTTCACTGGCTTTGGAGAATGGCTTGTCTGCGGCAATCATGAATCCAAATTCCGCAGAAATGATGAAGTGTTATTATTCGTTCCGCGCATTGCACGGGCTTGACGACAATTGCACGGATTACATCGAGAACATCGGAAAGTACGCTTCCGTCGCTGCTGCTCCCGTGCAGGCAACCGGCGCTGCAGGTGAAACTGCAAAGGACTCTGAATTCCAAAGTGACCTGCAGAGAGCCATTGTGAAGGGGCTTAAGGAGCAGGCCGCGGCGCTGACCATAGAACGGCTAAAAGCGGAGGAGCCTCTCGATATTGTCACCTCACAGATCATTCCCGCGTTGGATATCGTGGGAAAGGGATTCGAGAAGAAGACCATGTATCTTCCCCAGCTTTTGATGAGCGCTGAGGCATCCCAGTGTGCCTTTGAGCAGATCAAGAATAAGATGGCCAGCAGTTCTTCGGAATCCGTCAGCCGCGGGAAATTTGTGATCGCAACCGTTCACGGAGACATCCATGACATTGGAAAGAACATTGTAAAATTAATCCTGGAGAATTATGGTTTCGACGTGTATGACCTTGGAAAGGACGTGCCGCCTGAGACGGTCGTGGACGTGGTGGTGGAGCAGCACGCGCCATTGGTTGGCTTAAGCGCGCTCATGACGACTACGGTGCCTGCGATGGAGGAGACGATCAAACAGCTTCGGGAAAGGGCCCCTTGGGCAAAGGTTATTGTTGGAGGAGCCGTATTGACGCAGGAATACGCGGATGCCATCGGTGCAGATTATTACGCAAAGGATGCCATGGCGACGGTTCGTTATTCCATGCAGCAGATGGAGCAGCAGTCATAAGGCATCCGGATTGGATAACCGGAAGCAAGATAAAGGAAATAGGATCAAGAAAGTTAGAAAAAGCGTGGTCACGGTTATGGTACCGTGATCACGCTTCTTTTTCCGTAATAAGTGCTGATGGCTTTATTCTCTTCGGCATTGGGATCATCCGTCAGATCCTTCCAGCCGAGGAACCAGGGTCTTATGGAGTATTGCTTCAGCACGACGTCCGATTGCTCTGATTTTAGCAATTGCAAGCGCGCCTCATATTCGTCGTGAAAGGTTTTTGCCTCGCCGGAGGTGACATAGTAGTGTGCGCCATAGGCGGAATACTGTCCAATCCGGTCCGGCGAAATTTTAAAGAAGAAGGACCAGACGAGGAACCAACAGAGCAGGACGTACCACGGTATGCGGAAATCAGGAATCTTTGGCAGCAATGCCCTGATGACTCCAAATGCATAGATCACGTTGAGCAGAATCATAAACTGAAACGTGATCTTGATCAGGTTGATGCTGCGGGAAAGATCGTTTGCACCAGTTCCGTAAAGGCCCGGCGTGCAGGTGGAGGCGTACAGGCAGAAGGACCAGACGGCAACAATGGGGAAGATCCAAAGGCGGAACTTGATCTTGTCAGTTTTGACCAACTGCCATACGACGGGGATCAGCAAGGCATACAAAAGCATGGTCCGCCAGTCCAGGAATTCACGCGCAAAGCGAATGGCTTCCGGGAAGGAACGAAGAACTGCCTGGAAGGGCGGCAGGGCGCGCCCTGCGTAATAGGCAGCCCGAACCTGATTGCCCGGGGCAGATACGTTGAGATAAAAGCCAATGCCATAAGCCAGCATGGAAGGCAACCACAGCAGGGCCCGTTTGTTCTTGCAGAATAAAGCGAGCGCAAAAATCGTGAGAACAATGAGCGGCGCCTGCAAGGCAGTAATAAAATTTGCGCCTGCAAGAAAGAAAGCCAAGGGGAGGCTGACGGCGATGCCCAAAAGGGTCAGCCATTTTTTTCTGCCGCCGTAGAGAATAGCCAGCAATAGGGACAAATAAAAGAGCTTAAATGAAAACATCCCTACGTAGTGAACGCCGCCGTTATACCAATAAAAGCCTTGCTGCGGCGTGTATAGCAAAAGAATGACAATGGTGGCGGTGCCGGACTGCAGTCCCAGCATGGTCCAGAAGTCGCCCTGGAATACTTTTCGGACGATGACTCCGAGGAAGGTGAAGATGGAGGCGGTCAGCATGGTGATCAGAAACACGGGACCTAAGAAATAATACTGTTCGCCAAAGATCATCGGCACCAGACCCATCATAAAGATGGAACCGTAGGTTCCCTGCCAGGAGTAATGGCAGGTGATCGCATTTTGAATGGCTCCGGAGATTGCAGCCTTGAGCGTGGAACCGCCCCACATATATGTAACCCAAACGGGCCTTGCATAATTATAATCATCATAAAAAGGAATTGCGTATTGCGTCAGTACGTAAAGGGGCACGAGACAAGTCAAAAGGATCAGCGTGAGCAGTATGGCGTGCAGCTTGTCACTCAGTCCCCAGGCAATGATTTTTCGAACATATTTCACGGAAGAAACCTCCTCGAACGGTAAAATGGAACAAACAAAATATAACACGTATTCCAATGCTTGGCAACCGTTCCGGAGACCGGGAAGCTCCTACAGCCGGAAGGCGGGAGGCCTGACCATTGGGGAGATATCGTCAAGCCGGACCAAGGGGAGAATTGTCATGATGACCAAAACATGCTATAATATGGCAGAATGCTTTTGACGGAAAGCAAAAAGTTTTTGATAGTCAAAGGCAGAGGAAGAAGATAAGTCTGGTGACGGTGCGTCAGAAGGGTGAAACGGACATGAAGGCAGACAAGGAGAAAGCGCCCAGAAATAAAACAATTGATTTTTCCCTAAACAGTGCGGAAGGTAAGAAATATCGGAAGCGGATCATGGAGACGTCCAAGGATGCCGTGGAATTAAAGACGGTTTTGGATCAGACCATTTGCGGGGACAGCTTTGCGGTCATGGACAAGCTGCCGCGGGGCTTCGTGGATCTTTTAATCGTGGATCCCCCCTATAATCTGGAAAAGGATTATCACGGAAACAAATTCAAGGCGGAGAGCCATGAAGCATATAAGGCATATACCAACAGCTGGCTGGAAAAAGCATTGCCGCTCCTGAAACCGACGGCATCCGTTTACGTATGCTGTGATTGGAAGAGCTCTCTGGTGATCGGTGAAGTGCTGCACGAGACGTTAAAGGTGCAAAACCGCATTACCTGGCAGAGGGAGAAGGGACGCGGGGCCCAAGTGAACTGGAAGAATGGCATGGAAGACATATGGTTTGCCACGGTCGGAAAAACCTACGTGTTCAACTTAGGCGCCGTCAAAGTCCGAAGAAAAGTGATTGCGCCATATAAGCTCAACGGCGTGCCGAAGGACTGGGAGGAAACGGGGGAGGGAAACTATCGAAACACCTGTCCTTCCAATTTCTGGGATGACGTTTCCATCCCGTATTGGTCCATGCCGGAGAATACGGCGCATCCGACGCAAAAACCGGAAAAGCTCATGGCAAAGCTCATTCTGGCGAGCAGCAGGGAGGGCGACGTCGTGTTCGATCCGTTTGCTGGTTCTGGCACAACGGCCGTGACGGC
Source organism: Acetatifactor sp. (assembly GCA_024693365.1). Lineage (GTDB taxonomy): Bacteria > Bacillota > Clostridia > Lachnospirales > Lachnospiraceae > Acetatifactor. The sequence continues at coordinate 63,593 of JAILLF010000009.1, forward strand.
AAAAAAATTAGGCCGTCATTTTGTGACGATCGAACAGAACGAACTATATTGTGCCTGGGCGCAAAAACGCCTGGAGATGGCAGAAGAAGATCCATCCATTCAAGGGTACCAAGACGGCATTTTCTGGGAGCGAAATTCTTGGTCAATGCAAAAGAAGAAGTCTAAAAACTAGGGCGGGAGGAATAACATGATAATTGAAAAAAATGAAAAGATCACGAAAGATGAAGCAAAAGAAATCACTGTATTAATGTCAAATGCCAGACAGCTGATGAAGAATCCGATGAAAAAACCGTCTGACGTGTTCGCGTTTTGCCTAAAAGCCTTTATTTTTGGAATTGTAGGACTTGCCATTTGTGGCTTGCTCATTATTCTCGGAGGTCCGGACGTTTACGATATCTTTTGCTGCCTCGTGATGCTTGCCATGCTTGTCATAGTTCTCGTTTATTACAGAACCATGCGAAAGTTCTATCTGGATCTGATCAACCGCGAGAACACCCACGTTACCATCACCTTGGACGAGGAAGGCGTGGGTTACGATGACCATGGCAGCAAAAAAATCAAACTCTTCTGGAATCATATTTCCTATTTCAGAGCATTTCAACACGTGGCATGCTTCTTCCCCAAAGACCTCTCCGGCATCATGATCACCATCGATAAAGCAGAATTCACAAAAGTCAAAGAATTCCTTCAAGAGAATAACATAGACATACAAATTATCGACTAAAAGCTGCCGCACAGGCACCATCCCTTTTCACGCCGGCAACATTCCCTGCACAACGTTCCCTGTCCCATAGGTAAACACCCGCCGCACCAAGGGCCTGCCTCTTCTGAGAACAATTAGCCGGCGGCACTTAGTAAACCAGTCGTCTGAATGGAAAATTTCGAGAAATGTTTGAGGAGCTTTAGCTCCGAGTTTTTCTCGAAATTTTCCACTCCATTCAGACGGCTGGCGAACTTAGTGCCGTCCGTGCCGTTCTCAGAAGAGGCAGGCCCTTGGTGCGGCGGGAGGGATGCCGGCAGTATGGCGGGAGGGATGCCGGCAGTATGGCGGAAGGGATGCCGGCAGTGCGGCGGTTATGTTTTAGAAACAGGTGAGGACTTCACTGCCTTCCCGCACGAAGGCGAGGAATTCATGGATTTCCGCATGGCAGGTAATGGTTCTGCCGCCGGAAATCTTTTCTTTTGTCAGGGCATTGATCCAAGTACCTTCGGGAAGGTAGACTTCACGCTCCGTACGGCCTTGTTCGTATATGGGTGCAAAGAGAATGTCGTGACCATAGAAGTATTGGTCTTCGATCTCATAGCATTTCGTGTCGGAAGGATACTCCCAGAACATGGGGCGCATGACCGGAGCACCGGCTTTTGAGGCCTCATCCATATACTTACAGGTATAATCCTTCAGACGCTCGCGAAGCTCGATCAGACTCTTAAGAATGGGATAGTTCTCCTCGCCAAAGCACCAGATCTCGTTAGCGCCGCCGCTGGGCTCGATGATGCCGGGATTCTTGAAGACATAGTCGGACTGCCGGATGCGGACGCCATGCAGACGCATGACGGGACAAAAGAGCCCGAACTGGAACCAACGCACGATGAGCTCGCGGAAATAAGGACTTTCAATGTTGCCGGAGTGGAATCCTCCGATGTCAGAGTTCCACCAGGGAATGCCGCACATACCCATGGAAAGACCACTCTTGATACTCATTTTCAGAGCCTCAAACGTGGAAGGAATGTCACCGTTCCAAACAACGGCACCGAATTTCTGGCTACCGGGATAGGCTGCCCTCGTCAGGGAAACGGGTTGCTCGCCCTCTGCCGTGAGACCGTCATAAAAGGTCTTGGAATAATAATAGGGATAGAGCTGGGCTACCTGCGCGCCGTTGCCGAGGAAATAACGAAGATGCGAAGGATTCTGAGGATGAACCTCCGGCTCTGCTTCATCCAGCCAGAAGGTCTTGATCCCATATTTGTAATAATGCTCCTTCACCTTTTTCCAGACAAAGCTTCTTGTTTTAGGGTTCATGGCGTCGATGAAGGTCTGTTGACCATAGAAATCAAAGGTGCCAAACTGCCCATTCTCCGTGCGTACCAGCATGTTTCCTTCGCTCATTTCATGATAATTCTCACTCTTTGGGTTGATGGTGGGCCAGATGGATACCACCAGTTCGATTCCCATTTTCTTCAATTCATCCACCATGGCCTTGGGATCCGGCCAGTATTTCGGATCAAACTTCCATTCCCCTTGCTCCGTCCAGTGGAAGAAGTCGATGACGATCGCATCGATGGGAATGCCGCGTTTTTTGTATTCCCTGGCGACGGACAGAAGCTCTTCCTGACTTTCATAGCGGAGCTTGCACTGCCAAAAGCCTGCTGCCCAGCGGGGAAATTTTGGCGCGTAGCCCGTAAGGTCACAGTAGAGCTTCATGACCTCTGCAGGCGTGTCTCCTGCGTAAATAAAATAATCTGCCTGATAGGCGCTGTCCGCCACAAACATGGTATGATTGCGCGTGGTCTCACATCTTCCGGGTGCGGGATTGTTCCAAAAGAAGCCATAGCCCAAAGAGGAGTACAGCACCGGCAGGGTGGATTTCGTATTGTAATGAATGATCTGGCAGGTGCTTCCCTTGCGGTCAAAGAGATCAACAAGCTCTTGCCCCATGCCGTAAAAATGCTCGCCTTCATTGGCATCAAACAGAAGCTGAATACGATAATGATCTCCCTCCACGTGCTGATATTTATTGGCATAATCCCCTTCGCATTTTTCATGGAGGATGGGCTTGCCGTAACGGTAATACGTTAGGATGCCCTGAAACCAGGGACGCCTTAAGTCGATGGTGGCGCTGACGGCACCGTTTTGGATGGTCGCGGACGTCTCGTCCCCCGTGATTACGCAGGTATCCTTCGTAACGGGAGCCTGTACGGTCCAAGCTTCGTCCAATACCTTTGCGTTACGCGTGCTGCGGCAACGCAGACAGTTTGCGCCATAGGGCTCAATGACGATGAGCTCGTCCTTGCGACAAAAAATCAGTTTCTTCTCTTCCGTGATGATCTTTCCCATGGTGACCTCCTTAAAAGACTGCTTCCTTAATCGTTACTTTGCGTTATGAATGTTTCCTAATTGCATTATATTGCAAATCATGAAATAGAACTTGACGAATATCACGAAAATATTGTACTATTTTGCTATGCAGAAGGTTTAAGACGTTTGCGCTGATTCCATTAAAAACGAAATGTGTTGGAGTTCGGCCGGAAAGGAAGGTTTACGTGGGGAGAAGCGTTTTGCTGGAAAACGTGAATCATGAGACGGCGGCGAGACCGTTTTCCATCCACCGTACTTTCGTTGGAGAGGAAAACGGGAACGCCCTGTACCTGCATTGTCATCCGGAGGCAGAGTTTTTCTACCTGGAGGAAGGCGAAGTTTGCTTATTTATCGAGGAGCAATGCTTTGAACTTCAGGCAGGTGATGCCGCGTTTATCCCGCCCAATCTTGTACATCACGCGGATAAGACGGACGGCATGGCATGCAGATATTCTGCCTTGGTTTTTTCGCTGGACTGGCTGTCGGGCTATCTGGGAGGAGAGGGAAATCTGTACGTCAATTTTTTGATGGATCATCGCTTTGAAGCGATCGAGATTTTCCGGAGGAAAGACGACGCGAACACGGAGATTTTGCAGAGACTTTCCAGGTTTAGGGAATATGCAAGGCTGCCCATACAGGAATATGAGCTTCGTCTTTTGGGAGAATTGATGATCAGCGTGCAGGAAATATTTAATGCAGTTTCGAAGGAAATGCGCTATAATGAAAAAACGGACGCGGCAAGGCTTGGCGTGCAAAGGGGCATTGATTACGTAATGAGTCATTACGGTGAGGAGATCACGCTGGATGCTCTCGTGGAAAGCTCTGGATACAGCGAGAGTCATTTCTGTCATCGCTTTAAGGAGGTCACGGGATATACGCCCTTTGCCTATCTGAACCGGGTGCGCGTGATTAAGGCGGCGGAGCTTCTTTTTACGACGCGGGACAAAATCACGCAAATTGCCGGGAGCTGTGGCTTTGACAATATTAGTTATTTTAACAGGGTTTTCCGAAAGCAAATGGGAATGACGCCGGGAGAATATCGCGGGGCAGCACGGACGAAGGATGAATAAAAGAGATGCCTTGCGGAAGAAGGGGTTTATTTACGGGGTGACGAAGGATGGCGGAGAGACTGATATTTCACATAGACGTAAACAGCGCGTTTCTCTCGTGGGAATCTGCGAAGCGGGTATCCGAGGGGAAGGAAGACCTGCGTCTCATCCCGTCCGCCGTGGGAGGCGATCCCGCAAAGCGCACGGGGATCATTCTTGCGAAATCCATCCCTGCCAAAAAGTTTGGCGTAACCACGGGAGAACCCGTTTCCTTAGCGCTGCGCAAATGCCCGGGGCTGGTTCTGGTACCGCCGGATTTTCATTTGTATGAGAGAAATTCCAGGGCATTTATGGAAATCTGCAGGGGTTATGCCCCTGTTCTGCAGAAGTTCTCCATCGATGAATGCTTCCTTGACATGACGGGGACTTCAAAGCTGTATCCGGATCCGATCGCGCTGGCGCATCAGATCAAGAATGAGATTCGAGACACCCTTGGCTTTACGGTGAACGTCGGCATTGGTTCTAACAGGCTTCTTGCAAAAATGGCAAGTGATTTTGAAAAGCCCGACAAGGTCCACACGCTGTTTAAGAAGGAAGTACCGCAGAAAATGTGGCCGCTCCCCGTGGGAGACCTTCTCTTTGTCGGGAAAGCTTCCACGGAGAGACTGACGGAGGCTGGGATCAAAACGATCGGTGAGCTGGCAAACGCGCCACTTTCGAAAATACAGGCCATACTCGGCGAAAAGGGCGGGCTGGCGGCATGGGAATCTGCCAACGGAATAGATGATTCCCCCGTTTCCGAGGAACGGGAGGAGGCGAAAGGATACAGTATTTCCACGACTCTTGAGGAGGACGTCACGACTCTGGAGCAGGCGAAGCACGTGTTCCTTGCCCTTGCGGACAACGTGGCAAGACGCATGCGCGCAGATGGCGCTAAGACCACCTGCATTTCAGCGGAGATGAGACTCAGTAAGCTCCGGAATTCCAATGGGAATACGCCTTCCTCACGATTTACCAACAAGTCAAGGCAGAGGAAGCTGGAACCACCCACGGACGTGACAGATGAGATCTATGAGACGGCGGTCTCGCTGTTTCAGGAATTATGGCACGGCGAACCCTTGCGGCTCCTTGGCATTGCTCTGTCCGACGTGACGAAGGAAGAATATGAGCAGGTTTCCCTCTTTCAGAATGAAAAGCATGAAAAGGCCCGAAAGCTTGACGCAGCCATGGATCAGATCCGCGGGAAATACGGCATGGGAGCGGTTTTCCGCGCTGGTGCGACGGATTCCGGGCGCATTGGCAGAAAATATAAGGCACAGTTGGATGAAAGACAATCGGACGACTGACGGAGTATAGACGAAAAGAAAATCAAAGAAGGTTTACGACATGAAAAAGAGATTTTATGGAGTCCTCATCACAATATTATGCATCGTTTTTGCGTCGGCGTGTTGGGAGAAGCGAGTAAGCGCGCAGGAAACGTCAGGAGAAGAGGCAGGGCCGGACAATCTGCTGATCATGACGAGAAGTTCAACGATCGTCATCAACGATCCGGAGGATCTTTTGCGGATGGCAGACGCACCGGGTGACGTCTATGATCTGGCCTGTGACATAGACATGGCGGGCATAGAGTGGAAGCCCTTTGCGTTTCACGGCGTGCTCAACGGAAGGGGGTATTCCATACTGAATCTGACCATCTCTCAAACGGGAGATGCCGTTAGGGAAACATATGACGGCAACATGAAGGTGTATGATACTTATTTTGCCGGAATGTTTGATGAGCTCAGCGGGTTGATCTGTCAAATTTCAGATCTCAATCTTGTGAACCTCCGGATCGACGTGGAGACGGATGAGCCATGCTTTATCGGTTCGTTTGCAGGTTATATGGAGAATGCCAGGGTCGAAAACTGTTCCGTACAGGGCATTTTGCAGCTGCGTGCGCACGACAGGATGTTTGGCGTGGGGGGCATGATCGGTTATGGCTGCGGGGAGATCAAGGACTGCACTGCCGACGTGACGCTTACGTGCATCGACACGGATGCTTCCACGAAGGATGAACAGTTTATGGGCGGCGTCTGTGCCGCGGGCTACCCGGATTTGCATCACAATACGGTTGCCATCCGGGGATTTGATTCCGACCACGGTTACGTACACGACGGCGGATTGATCGGCATGTATATGTTTTACCCAAAGGGAAAAAGCTACAGAGGTTCCATCACGGACAATTACGTATCCGGAAAGATCACTTTTTATGAGGATAACAAGAACCGCCGCGCATACTGTAATGGATTTATCGGCGAGATCATGAACTGGGATTTTGAAAATGGACGGAACAAAAATGATTTCGTGAGGGATGAGGTCTATACCTATGACGTGGATCTGATGCCGCATTCCTGTGACAATCCCGCGATGAGGGAAGAGGTAGTTCCTCCCGGATGTGAATTTGGTTATACAAAGTACGTCTGCGAGACCTGCGGCTATGAGGAGACGGATCATTATACGCTCAGGGAACATGATTATGAATGGGTAACCGAGAAGGAAGCAACGGAAACGGATTGGGGCAGAAAGCGCGGCGTCTGCAAGGATTGCGGGGCAGAAACTTCTGAGTTGATCCCCAAGATCATTCCGGAGCCTACGCCGGAGCCGGAGGAGCAAACCGCGGAGACGCTGACGGAAACGGATGCAGACGACGCGCCTAAGGAACAGTCATCGGAGGTGTTGCAGGAAAAAGAATCTTTGAATCAGAGAATCGGTGAGAATAAGGGATGGATCCTGCTGATCAGCATTTGTATCACGGGCATCGCCGTCATGATTGTTTGGATTCTGTGGAAACGTAGCGATGAGAAGGAGGCATAACGTGGGAAACTTTAATCAAAAGGACGGAGAGAGAAACGCCTGTCAGCTATGGGGGAAGCTTGCCTGGAAGGGATATGACTGGTGGTGGCATTCCTTCACTGGCATAAATCGCAATACGGGTGAGGAAAAGGCGTTTTTTGTTGAATATTTCTTGTGTAATCCTGCACTTGGACAGGCAGAGCCCATCTATGGTCAGGATCCTGAGAACCTGAAGAATGAATGGTGGCCTTCGTATCTTATGGTGAAGGCAGGCTGTTGGGGAGAGGATGCAAGACAGATGCACCGCTTTATCGCGTGGGAGGACGTCAGCATCTACGGCGCGAAATCCTATCGCCTCTGGGCAGGGGACTGCAGGGCTTCGGAAACCTTGATCCGCGGCAGCGTTAACGTGACGGAGAAGGAAGCGGCGGAGCATCCGGAATGGATGAGCCAGGCGGGCGAGATGCAATGGAATCTGAAGGTGAACAAGAAGATTGCCTTTAACGTTGGTTATGGCGCCGGGAAGCTCATGCGAAAGCTCAATGCATTCGAGATGTACTGGCATGCGGAGGGCATGAAGACGGCATACGACGGTGAAGTCATCCTGGACGGCGAAATCTATGACGTAAAGCCGGAAAACTGTTACGGATATGCAGATAAGAACTGGGGATCTAATTTCACGACGCCATGGATCTGGTTATCCTCCAATGACGTTGTCAGAAAGAGCGATGGAAAGCGCCTAAAGAACACTGCATTTGACATAGGAGGCGGGAGACCTTGCGTATTTGGCATCAGCTTGGACAGAATTTTGCTGGGAGCCTTTTATCTTGAGGGACAGCCCATCGAATTCAACTTCTCAAAGCCGTGGACGGGTGCGCGCACAAAATTTAATTGCAAGGAGACGGATGAGGAGATCATATGGCACGTAGAGCAGGAGAATTGGAATTACGTGATGCAGACAAACGTGCACTGCAACAGGAAAGACATGCTGTTTGTGAACTATGAGGCCCCGGACGGCAGCAGGGTTCACAAGCGTCTATGGAATGGCGGTAACGGGCATGGCTGGATCAAGCTCTATCGTAAGTCCGGCGGAGAGCGGTATCTCATCGAGACCTTCCGCATTGGTCACGTGGGCTGTGAATACGGGGAATGACAAATAGGATTGGGGTAATACTATAAATACAAGGAGAAGGGAATGGCAGATTTGGGGGATCTGATCGGCGGAATTTACGCGATCAGAACGCTACTTGGCACGGGAGGAACCGCAAAGGTTTTTTTGGCTGAGCGCGTAAGTGACGGCATGCGGCATGCCATAAAGGAGATACCGGTTGGAAAAGCGCTAAGGGCCGGAATGCTGGCGGAATTACGCTTGCTGGAGAAGCTGTATCATCCGGCCCTTCCGCATCTTTGGTCGGCATGGGAAGAAAATGGTTTTATCTACGTGGCCATGGATTACGTGGAGGGGATTCCCATGGACGTGTTTCTTCGAAAACAGGGTGCAGTGTCTCAGGAACTGGCGGTAGACTGGGCGAAACAATTGTGTAAGGCGCTGGTCTATCTTCACGGGTTTCAGCCATCCGTCATCTATCGCGATCTGAAGCCGGCCAACGTGATCCTGCAAAAGGATGGCAGGCTTAAGCTTGTGGATTTCGGCGCCATTTGTCAAAAGGAGCGCCGAAAACGAAAAGGCCCGGCCCTAGGGACGCCGGGATATGCGGCTCCGGAACAATATGGCAAAAAACCTCGGAGCGACGCAAGGACGGACGTGTATGGACTGGGGATGACGCTTTATTACGCATTGACCGGGCACGATCCAGCCAAGCCTCCGCATCAGATCCGCCGCATCCGTGAGTGGAATCCGCTAGTTTCTCCTAAGCTGGAACGGATCATTAGGAAATGTACGAGGAAAAATCCGTGGAGACGCTATCAAAGCTGCGCGGCGCTGTTAAAGGATTTAGAACGGCTTTCGTTCTCTTCGTGACAAAAGCTGCGATACGTGATATTGTTATTTGTAAGCAGCAGGGGGATTGGTTGTCAAAAGGAAGGAGCAGGGTATGGCAAAGGAAGTGAATAAGCACGAAATAAAATCGCCGGATTTGACAATTAAGGCAACGGATGACGGAGACGTATGGAACAAGGATTGGATCATCTCCCTTACGGAAGAGGAAAAGCCCATCGGTAAGCTTTCCTTTGCGGGAGAGAAAGTACTCGGCACCATACCCATTCAAATGGAATTGGACGAGGAGTACCGCAATCAGGGATACGGGACGAAGGCATTTATCATGATCGTGGATTGGCTCTTTCATTTCCCAAACGTTTATGAAGTGATTGCAGTTACGGATCGTGAAAATGATAAGTGCGTGAAGGCGCTGAAGAAGGCCGGATTTGTTTACCGGAGCATCGACGGCAGGATGGAGACCTATTCCATCACCAAGCAGCAAACGGCGTGGACGGGACTTTATCTGTTCCTGGGGATAGCGATCGGATTGGTGATTGGCATTGTGATCGATCACGTGATCATCGGTACCCTTGCAGGCGTCGTGATCGCGGTTCCCATTGGCCTTTCCATGGATGCGGCAATTAGAAAGGAAAGGGAGCGCGTTACGGGTAAATCCCTAAAGTAGCCTGTTGACCCAGGAAAATCTTATTCATTTAGTGACGGCGCCCAGACGGAGGTAAATAACCGGGAGATGTCCTCAAGGTCCACGGCATTCTCATCCTGAAGCCAGGCGAGGGCAGTGTTGAATAAGGCGCCCACGTAAACGTTCAGCGTGTATCGCGAAGTGGAAGTGCTGGGCATGTTGCCGGCGATCTCAACGTGAAACTGGTTGAGTTCATCCAATAGCATCATTGCCTGCCCGGCACGACAAACTTTTAGGACGAGCTCCCGGTACTGCTGGAAGTAGGAGAAGGATCGACGCACGTGATATAGGGAATAGACTTGAGATAAGTCGTAATCTGCCGTCTCACGAAAATCCTGCAGAACGTCATGCACTAAGGTAACCAGGACGTCCGTCTTGGAAGAATAATTACGGTAAAAGGAAGCCCGCGCCACGTGGGCTTTTTTTATGAGCTCAGTGATGGTGATTTCCGAGAGTTCTTTTTTCTCCGTCAATTGAAATAGGGTAGTGACGATGGCATTCTTTACCCGGAGGTTTTCTGCTTTACGTTTGTCCATGGCATTGTCTCCGTTTCAAAGTGAGACAAAAATATTCTTTTTGTCTCTTTTCTATGGTTGTGCGAAGAGGTTGTTAGTGATACAATTGTCTCATATATATTTTACAGGATTGATGAAATATTGCAAGGTTCTTTCGATCATTTGCAACACGGCTTTTCATAATTGCTTTTTTGAGGAGACAACATGAGCAACGCAAGAATCACCGTGATGACGGATACGAATAGCGGGATTTTTAGGGACAGAGGCAGGGCAGACGGGATTGAAGTTATCCCGATGCCGGTTATCATAGATGATAAAGATTATTTGGAAGGCGAGAATCTTACGCAGGAGGCGCTGTTTAAGGCGCTGAGTGAGGAGAGGGAAGTCCATTCTTCACAACCCTCCGTGGGAGATTTGACGAGTGCATGGGACAAATGCCTTCAAAGCTGTGACGAGATTGTGTACGTTCCGATGTCCAGCGGACTGAGCGGCTCGTGCGAGACGGCAACGCAATTTGCCAAGGAATATGAGGGACGCGTTCAGGTGGTAGATAATCACAGGATATCCGTTTCGCTCATGGAATCCGTGTACGATGCCGTGGCTCTGGCGAAAAAGGGCCTGACGGCGGCGCAGATCAAGGCGAGGCTGGAGGAGAATGCTTTTCAGTCCAGCATTTACATTACGGTGAATACGTTGAGCAACCTCAAGAAAAGCGGGAGGGTGACGCCGGCAGCTGCAATGCTGGCGACGGTGTTGAATCTAAAGCCAATCCTGACGATTCAAGGGGAGAGGCTGGATGCCTATGCGAAGGCGAGGGGCATGAAGCATGCTGAAGAGAAAATGATCGAGGCGGCGAGAAAGGATCTGGAAACCAGATTTGCGGACATTCCTAAGGAAAGGCTCCATCTGGCTACGGCTGGAACGCTTGAGACCATTGCGGAAGCCAAGGCGTGGAGAATGCAAGTCCAGGAAGCTTTTCCGGATTTTGAAGTGTACTATGAGCCCCTTTCGTGCAGCATCGCAAGCCACGTGGGAGTTGGGACGCAGGGCATTGGGATCATTGTGACGGACAGAGAATAATGAATGAAAGAAAATGGGACAGGTTCTCCTGGCCCATTTATTTATTCGTTTGTTTTTTCCGGATCCTTTTTTTGAATCGTGCAGTCGATTGTTTCTTCAATGATAAAGGGCGGACGCTTTCTGGAGGCATCCAGGGTACGCCACAGATACTCGCCAAGCATGCCCAGCATGCTGAGAATCAGGCCTGCTGAGAAAAGCACGACGCACATAAGGGAGGACCATCCTGCGATGGGCACCTGCTCCGTAAAATACTCCACCAAAACGCTGATCAGCATGATAAACGCGAAAACGTCAAACAGGATGCCGACATAGGTCATAAAACGGATGGGGGCATAGGAGAAGCTCATCATGGAATCCATGACCAGTTTGAATTTCTTTGCAAGCGTCCACCGGGATTTTCCAATCTCGCGGTTTTTGCGGTCAAAGTAGATCTTTTCCGTACGGAATCCGGCCCACATGACTTGAAGCGTCAGGCTGGAATTTTTTTCATCCAGGAGCTTTAAAACTTCAATAACCTTTCGGTCGATCAGGTAGCAGTCACATCCGCCAACGGGCATGTCCTTGTTGACAAACTTGCGGATCATCAGATAGTACAGGTTGGCAAAAAAGACTTTGACCTTGCTCTCATCGCGGGAACGACGGATGGCGAGGACCACGTTGTTGCCCTTCTTCCAACTCTCATACATCTCCTGGATCAACGTGGAATCCTCCTGCAGGTCAGCCTGCTTTGTCACGGCACAGTCGCCCGTGCAAACGCTAAGGCCGGCCAGAAGTGCGGCGTGCTCGCCAAAATTTCGGGAGAGGTGCAAAAGCTTTACGTTGGGATCCATGTCATGGATCTCATTCATGATCTTCCAGGAATCATCACCGGAACCGTCATCAACGAAGACAAGCTCATAGTCGCCGATCGTCCCCAGAATCTTTTCTTTCATGTCCTGATAGAGGGGCATTAGCGTATCAGCGTTATAATATACGGGAATCACAATGGATATCTTACTCATGTGACGGGATCTCCTTAAAGGATAGATATTGTACGGAATTGCTTCGCAATTCTGCGACTGCGTGCCCTGCGGCACGTCCTTCGCGCTGCTCAGGATCGCGGAATTGCTTCGCAATTCTGCGACTATTATACTATGGATGGGGCGGGTTTGCAATAAAAGGAAGGAAATGCTATAATACGTTCTGAAAAAGTGATCATGTTTTGAAAGGATTAACGTAAGACAAAAATGAAAAGAAAAGCAATTGCAGGAATATTATTGACGCTGTGTTTGTGTCTGGCATGCGGTTGTTCGGACCGGACAACGGAGGACGGCGGGCAATCTCAGGCGTCCGTGTCGGACATGACTTCCGAGGCAAAGCCATCTAAGGCGGAGGAACCAAAGAGCACGGAAGTGCCGGGAACGGAGAGTGGCGAACCGGGCGCGGTTCCGACGGCAACGCCGGAACAAAAGGCTGAGGCAGAAGTTCTGAATAATGGCGGTAATTTTGTCAGCGTGGATGGCAAGGTTTATTACAGGGAATATGGGCAGTATTCCCTGCCTGGAAGCGCGATCGGCGGAGCATTTACGGATTGCGGTGAAAACTATGGCGGAGCGATTTTGCGTTACGTAGAAGGAGACGGCGAGCCGAAAACGTTGGCGGAATATGACGAGGGCTTTGGACCGTTGTATTACCATGACGGATACTTGTACTCGCAAATGAAAGTGAACTATTCTGAGTCCGCGGTTTATCGGACAAACGTAAAGGATGGCAAGCCGGAGATTGTTTGTGACGGGTATTTGCTTGGCGGCAGCGCGGATGGAAGATATCTTGTCGTACAAGAGTATCAGGAAGACAAAGCAGTTTTCAAAATTTTGGATGCCGGTACCATCAGTAAAGCGAAGTATGCTGCCCAAACGGGATATTCGAGTTACGTCGCGTCACGCGAAGACAAGGCATTCTTTGTCTGGCATGAGTCTAATGAAGAGCAATGGCTCATGCAGCTTGACATTCAGGGAAATCTGGTAACGCTGGCTAAGCTGCCTGTATTTTATGAAGGATCCTTGGATTACGGCGAAGTGCATTATTTTCAAGCGGAAAAAGACATGCTTACCTTTGCGTGGGAATTATATGGAGGAACCGGTCATTTCCTAAGTGAATCGTGGCTGGTAAAAGTTCCGCTTTGCAACTCACCGGAAGGCGTGGACCCCAAGCAACCTTTGTACGAAGCGAAGGCAGAGCCGATGAATCTCTTTGGGGACGGCGCTGACGACAGTTACGTCACGGCATATAAAAACGTGTTTGGATCAGATGACGTAAAGGAAGCGATGATCGGGTCCATTGAAAAGCCTGTTTCTGACGGAAAGGGCACTGCCGTGATCGTACAGACGATGGAGCGCGTCGGGGACGATTATTATGCGATCGTGGCGACGGCTCACCGGGATCCCATGGAGGACATAGGCTGGCGATGGTCCTACAGGATGTTAAGTCTGGAATATCGTCATTACTGCGGTACGGCAGCACCTGAAGTTTTGGCAAGGATTTGCCCGGAGGAAGGACCGGTTACTGCATATCTTTGGCCTGTCGGGGCAAGCGGAAGTGAAGCAAAGCAAGCAGTTTACAAGATGGCGACCTTTATGGGACCGGAGGTGGAACCGGAAATCGATCAGTATCTGTATGGGGCAGAGTTTTCCGAAAGCTTGGTTTACGAGTTTCCGGAGGATGGTGACATTTATGATGACTGGAAACGCGGAGACATAAATGATTTTTATCATGAGATCAAGAAATACAAGAATAGCTACCTGAGCAAATTGCCTGAGGTTGATCCGTATCAAGGTTACGTCGTTCCCAAATCCCTAAAAATTTCTGAAGCGATGGCTTTTCACTTGGGATTTGATGAGGAAGGAAAGATCAATTATGTCAGACCTGTCGTAATGGATTAGAAGGGAGGAAAGTAAAGTGATTCTTTTTATTCGTTTTTTAATCTTTATGATGATGTTCACGGTTCCGCAATTCAACCGATATATGATCAAATCCAGGGAGGCAAGGGAACGGTACGAGGAAAGACAGCGAACGGAAGAAGAAAGAATCAAAACCGCAGCGCCGAATCCAAGGATTACCGCTGAAATTAATAACGATAAGCGTCCTGAAGTATGGCAGGTGACCCTCACGGATGAAGGGATCAAGAAGGATCTTGGAACGGCAAGGATCCGCGACGTTTATGAGACGGATTATATGTCTAGCGGCGTTGTGGGGCTTGTAGGCGTGCCAATCAGCGTAACGTATGAGAACGATCAGGCACAGCCCCGGCTGATCTTTTCTTACCGGGAGGAGGAGCTTCGCGGCATCCCGGAAAGGAATCTGATCATCCTGCATGAGATGCAGGACACGTCTTATGGGCAAGTAGGCGCAGAGGCCATTGACGAAGCGGAAAATACGATTTCCGTAAAGATTTCGGAACCTGGAACGTATCTAGTGGCAGACCGTTACAAGTGGTATTCCTGCTGGGGCGTGGACGTATCGGACTATGCTTACGAGGTAGACGTTACCATGTTTAGGTCTGACTGGGAAAGGGAATGCAATACCGGTTCGATCATGGAGCTTGCCGATAAAAAATGGGCTATGGAGAATGCGCCTGAGTTTCATGTTTCCACGCCGGAACAGCTTGCGAGCGTCGTATATTATAATAATGCCATCGCAAATTACGCGACGGAGTCTCCCAGCATGTTTGTGTATCTGGAAAATGACATTGATCTGGCAAACTATGAGTGGGTACCCATGGGATGGAGCGGGGCGCCGAACAACCGCTTTGACGGCGTGTTTGATGGTCAGGGACACGTCATCAGGAATTTAAGAATTCAGGAACCGGACCGCTCTCACGTGGCATTTATCGGTTATTCCACTGGCGTGACCGTGAAGAACGTTACCTTCGAAAATGCCTTTGTGAGCGGCGGATCCTATACTGGAATTGTCGGCGGTGAGATTTACGTGTCGAAGGAATGGGAGAACGTGCACGTGGACGGCGTGATCGCGGATGCACGCGGAGAGGTAGGAAGCATTATCGGAAGAGAGGCTGCTTTGCATTTTAAGGATTGCAGCGCGAACGTGACGTATCAAAAATCTAGCGGCGAAACGTATCCGCTGGAATACTTCTCTCACAGACTGGAAGTGATCGCCAATACGCCTGCTGTGGAAGATTTTACGCTGGCTTATGATGAAAACGGATGCGTTACCAGAACGACCTTAGATGCGAATTACAGGAATCTGTGCTGGCATTTGGAGGCAGACGGCGTTCAGATATTGCAAAGAGGCGCGGAGAATGAGACGGTTTTCAATGCCGCAGGTTTCTTTGAAAATTATCCGGGAGCGAAAGATCGCAAGATATGGCTTGAGGCATACACGGGTGAGACTTATACAAGAGTCAGCAACGTGCTGGAATATCCAAACAAATAAATATGTTAGAAAGAGTATCGGCGAAAGCATTAACGCTTTCGCCGATCGCCTTCCTGACGATAATAAAGGGCTTTATTTTGAGAAAGTATCTTAGTTGCTTTCTTAAATACGTCACTGCACGTATGATCCTGTTCCGCGTCAAAGGCAGCAACGCCGCTGGTGAAGGACAGGGTCATTTCATATGTCTTTTCTTCTGCATTAAATCTTGCAACGATCTCTGCGAGCTTCTCAATGGATGCGCTTAATTCCTCGGAAGTAGTCCCGTTCTTAAAAACTACAAATTCATCACTGCCGATCCTGAATACGTCTGCTGCGTCAAAAACGCGAAGCAGCAACGTAGCCACGTCGGCAATCATTTGATCTCCATACTTCAAACCATACTCGTCATTGACGTGCCTAAGGCCATTCACGTCGAACAGGGCCATGGAGAAGTTTGCGACTTTATCCGTAATGTCCAGATCAATGTCTCTTGTGAGTTCAAGATATGCCGTTCTGTTGCCGACGCCCGTGAGGGGATCCGTGTAATCCTGCTCCCGCACGTAGGAGACGTACTGTTTTACGTCGAGATGCGTCTGACGGATCTTGTCACCAATGGCATCCACGGTGTGAGATACGGAAATCTCTTCGCCGTCAAGGTCATCTTTCTTTTTTGGCTTTTTCTGCTTTCTTAAAATTCTCCAAAGAGAAGGATTCGCTTCAAAATCTGCAGGCGGTGCCATTTCCAGATTCAAGGTCTGTACCTCTTCGGAAAGAGCAGTCACCTCATTGTACAAGGCGTGGATCTTCTTGGTGAAACGATTGGCAATGGTGATGATAATAAATGCTCCAAACAAAAGCGAAAGCACGGTGATGATCAAAATGCTGGCCGTATTCATGGCGATCAGGTCGTCATACCACTGCGCATCATAATCTACGGCAACAATGCATACGAGATCGCCCAAGGAATCAAATACCGGGCAGTAGGAGCTGTAGAATATGCCCCAGCGATCGGTAAAGGGTGTCTCGTCAACGGTTGGAACGTGTTCGTTGGCTGCCCTAAAAAGAGCATCCGTAAAAACGACAGGTTCATCGTATTGCCCGGGATCAATGGGATCAGAGTCAATTAGGAAGACGAAATCTTTAGCACCTTTATACTTGATGGTGTAAATGTATTTCATGTCCATGTTGTTCTTGAAAAGAAGTAAGGAGTCAAGAACGGCCTGGGTCTCTTCGGGATGCTTCCCGGGACCGTCGTCACGAATGGATTTTAGCGAGTTCGCGTCCTTAGAGAGGGAAGCGGCGGCAATCTTGGCGGCGTCCAGCATGCGGCTTCTGATCAAATTGGTCATGGCCTTTCTGGACTGCGTCGTTAAGACAATGCCCAAAAGAAAATCCATTGACAACAAAAAGAAGCAGGCAATCAACAGATATTTCGTGGTATCATTTAGCTTTTTTCTTTTTTTACTCATGGCTCATCCTCAGTGAGAGTCGCTTTGTTACAATACAGTTTCACTATTTAACCACTATGATTATAGAAAGCGGGGAATGGATTGTCAATTGCGCAAGGCCTGGAAGAGCTAATTGTAACAAAAATGATTCATTTTTGAAAATCCTCTTGACAAGCTGTGCATAGCTGTATATACTGTACATATAGACACAAGAAACACTTCAGTTTTGGAACATTGAGCTGATTGG
This sequence comes from Acetatifactor sp., assembly GCA_024693365.1. Taxonomy (GTDB): domain Bacteria; phylum Bacillota; class Clostridia; order Lachnospirales; family Lachnospiraceae; genus Acetatifactor. The sequence goes on from JAILLF010000009.1 coordinate 80,892, forward strand.
AAATGAGGTAGATAAAATGACGCTGTTTAGATGTGAACGTCTCACAAAAAACTTGGGGGAATATAAGCTAAAGGACGTAAGCTTTTCCCTGGCACCCGGACGCGTGCTGGGCGTGATCGGTACGAACGGTTGCGGAAAGACAACGCTTCTCCGGACAATCCTTGGAAGCTACCGCTTGGATCAGGAGGTTGACTTTGGGGAACTTACGATCGGTAATCTGCATTTTCGGAAGGACGTGAAGAAATATAAGGAAAGTATGGCGTACGTGTTGCAGGCGAATCCGTTTTCCGAGTTCATGCATCCCATTGAAATTGGCGAGAGGTATGGCCATTTCTATCCGGGGTTTGATCTGAAGAAGTATAAGGAATTGCTTGGAAAATACGAGGTCCCGGTAAAGAAGATGATCACTGAGCTCTCAAAGGGGCAGAGCCTCCGCATGCAGCTGGCTTTTGCGCTAAGTTATCCCGCAAAGCTCTACGTGTTCGATGAACCCGTTGGAAATCTTGACGTGGAATTCCGGGATACCTTTTACGGGATCGTCAGGGAGCTTACGGCAAGCGAGCAATGCTCCGTGATCCTTTCGAGCCACTTGGTCACGGAACTGGAACACGTGGCGGACGAGATCCTGTGGATCGGGAAGGAAAACGAGGAGGGCTTCGTGAGATTCACCGGTACCATGGACGACCTGAAGAACCGATATCGCTTGCTGTCCGTGGATGATGAAACGGCGAAAGCCATTCCGGCGGAAATGATCCGCGGAAAGAGGCTTCGGGAGAATCACAAGGATTACTTAATTTATCAGGAAGACGGAGATTATACCAAAGAAGGACCAGGCGCCCTGCCGAAAGAACTGTGGGAGGGGCTTAGATTCCCGGATCTCCAGGAGATCATGTATTTTGTGGAAAAGAGGGATGCGTAATGAGAGAATATTTTAGACAGGAAAGATTATCCTTTCGTTATTTACCGGTGTTTTGGCTGACAAGACTTTTGTTTGTGGTCTTGGTTGTTTTGCTTCCGACCGCTCAGATGTTTTTGATGATCATGGCGGCCGTGTTCAGCTATGGTTTCCGCTATGAGACGGAGGAGGAATGCTTACTGCCCCTGACGGATGAAGAGATCAAAAGGATGAGACTTACCAGATGTAATATGATCTGGCTGAGATATCTGGTTGTGGGACTTGCCGGCATTCTGCTAGGGTACTTGCTCCCGGATTCCATTATTATCCGGGGAGGCATGTATGGAAGCCCCGTAATCTTAGGCGCATTTTTCGCTTTGCAGATGGTGGCGATTTACGAGACGCTTTTGGAAAGAGCCGAGGGTATCACGGGAGGAAAGAAGATATATACGCCTTTTCGTTACGTCTTTTGTTCCCTTCCGACCGTGATCCTCTTTGTTTATGCATTTAGGGGATTGGAGTTCCGCAAAAAAACGGCTTTCTTTATGAATGGGGCAACATGGATTCACATAGGCATATTGCTTGCGGCAACGGCGCTGCTCGCCATTTACTGCGTGAAACTGTATAGTGAATGGAAGATACGTGATTTCGCGCCGAATGCCGAAAAGGAGACGAGGGCGGCGAAGAAAGAAAAAGAGATAAATTGACGGGAGTTTGGAATTGGCCGAAGGAAAAAAGCAGGAGGTAGAACATGAACGTAAACGTGCAAACAAAAAGTGGATTGCCCATATATGAACAGATCGAAAGACAGATCAAGGAAATGATCGTCTCCGGCGAATTAAAGGAAGGAGAGATGCTTCCGTCCATACGTGCCCTGGCGGCTGACGTCAAGATCAGCGTGATTACGGTGAAGCGTGCCTATGAGGATTTGGAGAAGGAGGGCATGATCTATTCCGTTCAGGGAAAGGGCTTTTACGTAGACAATCCGGATCTCCAGTATGTCAAGGAAAAGGAGACGGTAGGCATTGAGGAGCATTTGGGAGAGTGGGTCAGCGAGGCGAAAAAGGCAGGCATGACCAAGCAGGAAGCTCTTGACATGCTTGACATTCTGTGGGAATAAAGTGAGGATAAAACGAAATGTTGGAAGCTAAAAAATTGAATTACAGGTATGGTTTCAAAATAGGAAAAGAGAAAGATGATTTTGAGATTCGCGATGCGTCGCTATTGATAGAACCCGGTTACGTATCCTGTCTTTTGGGGAAAAATGGCGCGGGTAAGACAACACTTTTATCACTTTTGTATGGGATGCTTTGGCCTAGGACCGGAGAAATCCTGTGGAATGGGACGCCGCTGACGAAGAGGAACCTGACAGCCTTCCGGCGAGAGGTGGCTTACGCGGGTGAGAGCTGGTGCATTGATGGTTTGACGGTGAAGCAGAACGTGGAAACGCTTTCCATCTTCTATCCTTCCTTTGACAAAAAATACTTCGAAAATCTGATGCACCTGGCGGGTGCGGAAGGATGCATGGAAAAACTGGTTGATACGTTGTCTGCCGGAGAGCGCGTAAAGACGGAACTGTCGTTTTTGCTGGCCAGAAGGCCAAAGCTCCTTTTGCTGGATGAGCCGCTGGCAAACATAGACCCCGTGTTTAAGCTGGACGTATTGGAGCTATTGCAAAAGACGGTGGCAGAGAATGAGACAGGCATACTGATCAGCACGCATTTGGTCGATGAAATCTCGGACATGGTGGATTACGTTCACGTGATGGAGAACGGAAGCATTGTTGAAAGCGGAAGCAGATTTGAGGTTTTGGGTGAAGAAGGAGGATTGCGGGACGTGTTTGCAAAATAGGCTCCCGTGACGAAAAATGGATAATAAAATGGTCATGAATGAATTTCGAAAATACATGGGTAAAAAGCATTGGAGACTGAACGGATGGATCGTCATCTGGATTACCTCCGCAGCGTATTTAATGAGTTCGGGAAATAAGGTGGCTGAAGCGCTGGAAGGAATGTACCTTGTGGGTGCAATCCTGTTTGTTATGGCGGCGGTTCATACTTACGTTCGGAAGTATACGCGATTCTATTTTTCTGAGATGAAGGACGTGAAGGGACCTAAGCTGCAAGTGCATTCGGACCTGGAGGACGTAATCCGGAGCCTGAGCTTTGATCCTGCCGCATATTTTATCCTCCTGGGGAAGAGGCTCCTGCCGATGCAGATCGGTTCCGCGGCCGCATTTTTGCTTGCGGGAGCACTGAAGCTGATCACGTTGGAAAAGGCACTGATCATCGCAGCGATCTACTTGGCGGTTCCATGGATTTTCCTGTTTTTGAGAGCATATGAGCTCCAGTGGTATATGACGCACGCGTGTGGGATTGGACGTCGCTTTTTGATTGGGGCATTTGGTGCATTTGCAGATCTTTGCAGGATCATGATGATGGGAATTTCCTTTCTTTCGCTTGCGTTTTATATCGTTGGCATGCTGGGAAGCAACCAGTTGATGGAGGGCGTGAGTGAGCAGGAGGCCGTGAGATATAGCAGCAACGTGGGTATCTGGATCGTGGTTGTGGTCGTGGCGTCCATATTGCTCAGTTTATTCGCGTCAGGAGTCTTTGACGATGCAAACTATAGCATTTGGGGAAAGGCAAGGCGCGTGATCGTAGCGGGATTGCTGGCAGCGTTTGTCCTGGCAACGGGAGTGTATTGTTATCAAATGACGAATAATCACGTAAAACTAGAGGAGACGTCCGTAACGGTAAGGCGCGGCGGCGTTGACACGGTATACGGGTTAGATGAGATCGCGTCTTACAGGATTTATTGCCGCAGTGAAGCTTTGGAGATGGAACTGCGATTCCGGGATGGAAAGTCAGCCACGTTGTTTGGGGATGCCGCAGAGGAGACTGATGCGTGGAATGACAAGTATTACGGCGATGCAAATTATGCCGCATATTTGGTGGATTACCTTGCAAGGCGCGGCGTCCAGGGAACCTTGGAGGATCAGGAGAAGATCGAGGAAGTCATGAGAGGGTATGATGCGGAGCTGAAGAAAGGGTTCGAGCACATCGTCGAAGTGATGGGAAAGTAACCGATCGCCGGGGGACAACAAACAAAATGAAACCAGGATTTCATTGATTGACGGGAAAAAAGAGAAAAGATTTAGTTGGTTGATGGAATAAATAGAAAATTGACTTCACCAGGCCGATATGATAGAATAATTAAAACTCGTTGCACTGCATCTACACTTTCGTGCATCTACAGTACAAACTGAGCAGGCAGTACGTTCCCCAATGGACGTGTGTGGCCGGGTCGTTGAGACGGCAGCAGAAGCATAAAGCATATCTGCGGGACAGTGTCTTGTTCCGGGGTATGCTTTTTTTCGTCCGGAACATATAATGCATTAGAAGCGTTTGCGGAGGTATTGTCATGGAGGAAAAAAGAATCATATCGAAGATGTCAAGAGTAGGAATCTTGGGAAACGTGGTGCTCGCGGCATTTAAGCTGCTTGCCGGGATCTTTGGAAGGTCCGGCGCGATGATATCAGATGCCGTACATTCCCTCTCTGACGTGTTTGCCACGCTGATTGCATATATTGGAGTAAGGCTTTCCAAGAGGCAGGAGGACGCTGAACATCCTTACGGACATGAGCGGCTTGAATGCGTCGCGTCGCTGGCCCTGGGCCTGATTCTTGCAGGAACGGGAATTGGCATTGGATATACGGGCGTTCGTAAGCTTTTGTGGGAAAGGGCGGAGCTGGAGATACCGACCATGCTGCCCCTGATTGCTGCAGTCATCTCCATCGTCGTCAAAGAAGGGATGTTCTGGTATACGATGTATTACGCCAAGAAGCTTGATTCCGCAGCCTTTAAGGCGGATGCCTGGCATCACCGCTCGGATGCGCTGTCCTCGGTTGGCTCCTTTGTTGGAATCGGATTGGCGAAATTGGGTTTTCCCGTCATGGATCCCATCGCAAGCCTGGTTATTTGTCTCTTTATTATGAAAGTAGCTTACGACATTTCGAAGGTTGCGCTGGCCCAGATGTTGGATACGTCCTGTGACAACGCGTTTGTACAAAAGATTAAAACCTTTGTGGAGGAGCAGCCTGGAGTGCGTAAGATCGACCTGCTTCGCACGAGGCAGTTTGGAAATAAGATCTACGTGGACTTGGAAATTGCCGTGCAAAGAGACATTTCACTGGTGGAGGCCCATGAGATCGCGGAAAACGTGCATGACGCCATGGAGCAGAATTTTCCCAACGTAAAGCACGTGATGATCCACGTGAATCCGGAGGAGAATTAAGCATGCATTTTGTGGATGCAAAAGGAATATTGACCGGGAATGGCGGGCGCACCGGGATGAACGTATATCGCGGGTGCACCCACGGATGCATTTACTGTGACGGCAGGAGCAAGTGCTATCAGTTTACGCATCCCTTCGAAGACATAGAGGTAAAGCAGAATGCGCCAGAACTTTTGGAGAGGGCGCTTAAATCAAAAAGACAAAAGTGCATGATCGGGACCGGTGCGATGTCCGATCCCTATCTGCACTGCGAGAAAGAGATCGGGCTGACGAGAAGGTGCCTGGAGGTCATTGCAAGGCAGGGGTTCGGTCTGGCCATCCAGACAAAATCAGACCTGATTCTGCGGGATCTGGATTTGCTGGAAGAGATCAATCGCACGGCGAAATGCGTGGTGCAGATGACGCTCACGACGTATGATGACAATCTGTGCAGGATTCTTGAGCCCAACGTCTGCAACACGAAAAGACGGATCGAAGTATTGGAAATACTGCGGGAGAAGGGGATTCCGACGATTGTCTGGATCACGCCGATCCTGCCGTTTATTAACGACACTGAGGAAAACGTCACGGCGATCCTGAAAGAGTGTGCCCGCGTGGGAGTAAAGGGCATCATTGACTTTGGCATGGGCCTTACGCTTCGCGAGGGGGACCGGGAATACTATTATGCGGCGCTGGACAAGCATTTCCCTGGAATGAAGGGGCGCTACGTCAAACGCTACGGAAATGCCTATGAATTGCCCAGTCCAAACAGCCGCGTGCTCCTAAAGCTTTTTCATCAGTTTTGTGAAGAGAATGGCATGATGCACAGGCCAGAGGAGTGTTTTAGGTATATGAACGAACTGCCGGAACGTTATCGGCAGATGAGTCTTTTCGACCTTTGACGGCAAATGAAAAATGTCCTATACTATAATTGTTTTACGTATGATTATGATTCAGAGGGATGACGCTATGGGAAAGTGGAGCAAAAAAATTTGCATATGCCTTTGTTTTTTGCTAATCATCATAATGACTGGCGGGTGCACCAAACCGGCTGAACAGACGGTCGAACCGAAGCTTCTTTTGGGTTTTAGCCAGATTGGGGCAGAGAGCGCCTGGCGCATTGGCAACACGCGTGACATTGAGGAGCAGGCGGAAGAATACGTTGTCAGCCTGATGCTGGAAAATGCGAACCAGAAGCAGGAGAATCAGATCGCAGCCATTCGGAGGTTTATCGCGTATAAAGTGGACGTGATCGCATTCTCGCCCATCGTGGAGGATGGATGGGACAACGTGCTTTTGGAGGCGAAAAATGCGGGCATTCCGGTGATCCTGGTGGACAGGGACGTCAGCACGGAGAAAGAGGGACTCACGACCTGCCTGATCGGAGCGGACTTTTATCGGGAAGGTGTCATGGCGGCGGAATATCTGATCAGAAAAGCAGACAGTCTTAGCATGGAGCACGTGAACATAGTCGAGATTACCGGCACGGAGAATTCCACTCCCATGCGGCAGCGCCAGGCGGGATTTATGGACACGATCGCGAATGATCAAAGGATGAACGTTCTTGAGAGCATTGACGGCGATTTTTTAAAAAGCCGGGGCGCGGAATGCATGCGCCAGCTATTGGAAAAGTACGGGGATGAGATTGACGCCGTGTTCAGCCACAATGACGAGATGACGCTTGGGGCATTGCCGGAGATCGAAAAAGCGGGGTTCTATCCCGGAGAGAACATGATCATTATCTCCATCGACGGCGGACAGAAAGCCATCGACGTTCTAAAAAAAGGCAAGATCAACTGCGTTGTGGAATGTACGCCGAAGCTTGGAAAGGAACTCATGGAGACAGCCCTGAAGCTGAAGGCGGGCGAGAAGGTGGATGCCGTGATTCACCCGGAAGAGCAGGTGTTTAGTGATGAACAGGATCCTTCGACCATAGAGCCGAGAGGGTATTGAGGTTGATTACATGGAGCAAGTGAAGAAGGAAAAAAGCATTCTTGGGCGAATCAACGACCTGAGCCACAGACTTGTGCTGATGCTGGTGTTTCCCATCATCATCAGTCTTGTGCTGATGCTTTTTTATGCGTGGAAATATCACAGTTCCATCGTTAGAATGGGGACAATCGCCAATCTGAAAACACTTGTTACGGAAGAAATCCCGGGGAGTGTCTGGAACATTGTCAGCGGACAGAATGTTTTTGCGGAGAGCAATGTTTATTCGATGATATTTGAGGTGAAGCGAACCATTGAGATCATTACGGAGCAGACGGGACAGGAGAACAGTTTGTCTCTCATCGTGGCCGGGCGAACCATGCAGACGCTGGAGAATTACGTGGATCACATTCATGAAAACATTGTTGCGCAGGTCCCCGTGGTTGAAAATGAAGAAGTGCTTGTTGAGATCAGGGACGTTGCTTCGCTTGTGGACAGTATGCTGAATGAATATATTGCACAGGAGATTGCATCGACGGCGCGCATGAGTCTGAGCCTATGGTTTGTCATCATTGCGACTGCAATCGCTGAGGTTTTGATCGTGCTTGCCGCATGGTGGTTTAGCAACAAGTACGTGAAATCAACGGCTGACTTTGTAAGGCAACCGATCGAAAGCCTTGAGAAGGTGACGGGAATGCTGGCGGATGGTACGCTGGACGCAAGGCTTACGGACACCAACGTGTCTGAACTCCGGAATCTGACGATGCAGGTAAATACGATGGCAGATCGTCTGGAAGACATGATGGAACAGAGCAATCAGGACGCCAAAAAGCTTCGCAAGGCAGAGCTGCGGACATTGCAGGCGCAGATTAATCCACATTTCCTGTATAATACGCTTGATGCCATTGTGTGGAAGGCGGAAGCGGGTGAAAAGGATGAAGTCATCCAACTGACGAGCGCTCTGAGCGATTTCTTCCGGATCAGCCTTTCCTCCGGTGCGGACTGGATTCCCATCAGTCAAGAGAAGAAGCACATCGAGGGTTATTTAAAAATCCAGCAAACCAGATACCGTGACATTCTGCGATATGAAATCGACATACCGGATGAGATCGGAGATCGCTATATTTTGAAGCTTCTGCTGCAACCGCTGGTGGAGAATGCAATCTATCACGGCATCAAGATCAAGCGAGGCGGCGGCTTGATCAAGGTAGCCGGAAAGATGGAGGGTGACGATCTGGTTTTTAGCGTGAAGGATACAGGCCTTGGCATGACCAGGGAACAGCTTTGTGATCTGAATGAGCGGATGAAAAAGGGACAGCCTGCCGTCAGCGAGGGCGGCGGAGGATTTGGCCTAGTCAACGTGAACATGCGGATCCGCTTGTATTATAACCAGCAGGAAGGCCTGAAAATTCAGAGTGACGCGGAGGGCACGGAGGTAAGCTTTAAGGTGCCATGCAGGACGAGAGAGGAGATATTTGAACATGAAAGTGTTTCTGGCTGATGATGAGATCGTTGTCAGAGAGGGAATCCGGGAATCCTTTCCCTGGGATGAGACCCCATATACCTTAGTGGGAGAGGCACCAGACGGTGAGATGGCGCTTCCCATGATACGCGACACCAATCCGGACATTGTGATCACGGACATCCGCATGCCTTTTATGGACGGGCTGGAGCTTTGCCGCGCGCTTCGCGCGCAGATGCCATGGATCGGGATCATCGTTTTAAGCGGCTATGATGAGTTTGAATATGCGCGTCAATGTATCCAGCTGGGCGTAAGGGAATATCTGCTAAAGCCCATCAACGCTACGGAGCTTCGTGAGGTGCTCGACAAAGTGAGCAGGCAGCTTATGGAGGAGCGAAAAGCGCTAGAGCATGCGGCCAGCCTTAGGGCGCGCATGGAGAGCGGCGGAAAATTTGTGAAGGAAAAACTGATTGGCTCACTTTTCGCAGAGGAAGCCGTGGTGGAGGACGCAAATCACGTCTTGAAAGAATTGGGATCCATGGGATGCCCCGTGCCGGCGCCGTTTTATGCAGTAATTGACGCGGCATTTTCACCGACGAGCGAAGGGCAGGAGGCAGCCTCCTCCCTTGCGGAATCCAGCGGCGGAATCGTACATGCTTCCGCGGGGAAAAACGGAACAAGGCTTTTGGTTCTTGGAAAAACGACGGATGACGCCGAGGAGCAGGCATATGCCTTTGCGGCGTCTCTGGTGCGGGAGTTGGAGCGCGCGGGCTGCAGCGGGATCCGGGGTGGCATTGGAGATATCGTGGACGAGCCCGAGAAGATCATGCAAAGTTTTAAATCAGCGAGACACATCAGACACCTTCTTGCTCAGCGAACGGAGGAGCAGGCCATTATACTGGGCGTTAGGGAGATGGGAGAGGTGGCTGACGACAAGAAGGTGTCGTCGATTATCAGTGACGCCAAGATGTACATGGCGCAGAATTACTCGAATCCGAATTTAATGCTGCAGGACGTGGCGAAGGCCGTGAACATGAGCAAGAGCAGGTTTTCCACCGTCTTTTCCCAGCAAAGCGGCCAGACGTTCACGGAATATCTGATCTATCTTAGACTAAACAAGGCGAAGGAAATGCTCCGCGGCACGGAAGAAAAAAGCTCTCAGATTGCCAGGGAGGTCGGATACAATGACGCTCACTACTTCAGTTACATTTTTAAGAAAAACACGGGATTAACACCCTCAGATTACCGGGCACAGTATCAAAACCAACCGGAATAGAATGAAAATTAACCGTCCGTGAAAATCGGGCGGTTTTTTAATATGATTTTCAACCAAGTTAAAATGAACCTTGATTTACCAAAATCTCCGACTGCGATATGATGTCTTCAGACGATTAAGTCTGCAAAAAAGGAGGAGAAAAAATGAAAAGGTTTAAGGCATTGGTTTTGGCAGGCGTGCTTGCAATGAGCCTTGTATTTGGCGCATGTGGAAGCGATGCAGGTACTGCAGGAAAGCCAGCAGGCGGTAACTCAAACAAGGTGATCAAGGTTGGCGTGGTCAACAATCCACCTTCCGAGTCTGGTTACCGTGAGGCAAACGTAAAGGACATGGAAGCGGTTTTCTCGAAGGAGAACGGTTATGAACTGCACACGTTCTACAACATCAAGAACGACGAGCAGCTTCAGGCAGCTCAGGGCTTCATTACTGAGGGCGTTGACTATCTTCTGATCTCTGCAGCAGAGACCACCGGTTGGGATGAAGTTTTGAAGAAGGCAAAGGAAGCCGGCATTAAGGTTTATCTCTTTGACCGTATGATCGACGTAGATGAGAGCCTTTATGAGGCAGCAGTTGTTTCTGACATGAGCAAGGAAGGCGAGACCGCAGTTAACTGGTTGCTTGCACAGAACCTTTCCGAGTACAAGGTTGTGCACATTCAGGGAGCAATGGGTTCCGATGCTCAGATCGGACGTACCGGTGCTCTTGACGCACAGTTCAATTCCGGCAAGATGAAGAAGGTTGTTCAGCAGACCGCAACCTGGGACGAGGCAGAAGCTAAGAAGATCGTTGAATCCGTTATCAACAGCGGTGAAGACTTCAACGTAATTTATGCAGAGAACGATGGTATGGCTAAGGGTGCCGTTGCGGCACTTGACGAAGCCGGCATCACCCACGGCGTAAACGGTAAGGTTATCGTTATGGGCTTTGACTGCAACAAGTGGGCGCTTAGAGAGCTGAAGGCAGGCGCTTGGAACTATGACGGACAGTGCTCTCCTTTCCAGGCTAAGATCATCAGCGACCTGATCAAGGGCGTTACCACTGCATCCAGCAAGAAGATCATCAACGAGGAGAAGGGCTTCGATGCTAAGGAGCTTACCGATGATGACATCAATACCTATGGTTTAGGCGAATAATCTAGAGCTGACCAAACGGCGCAGCTGGGCTGTACGTAAAAAGGCAGCTTCAGTTGCGCCTTTTTTAGGAGGAAAAGGATATGCAGGACAAGGTCTTACTGCAGATGCGTCAAATAGAAAAAAAATTTCCCGGCGTCCGGGCCCTTGGCGGCGTTGATTTTACGTTGCGAAAAGGTGAGATCCACGCGCTCATGGGAGAGAATGGTGCCGGAAAATCAACTTTGATCAAAGTTCTTACCGGCGTGTATCAGATGGACGGCGGCGAGATTAAGCTGGACGGCGAGCTGATTTCCATCCGTTCACCGCAGGATGCCCAGAATAGCGGTATCAGCACGGTTTATCAGGAGATCACGCTGTGCCCGAATCTGACGGTTGCCGAGAACATGTTCATCGGCCGTGAGGATAGCGCATGGGTACGACACAAGGATTATGAAATACGTGCGGATGAGATCCTGGGGAAGCTTGGAATTCCTGCAAGAAGCAGACAGCAACTCGGGGATTGCTCCCTGGCCGTACAGCAGATGGTGGCCATTGCGCGTGCGGTGGACATGAAATGTAAGGTCTTGATTCTGGATGAGCCAACCTCTTCCCTTGATGACAAGGAAGTAAACATGCTCTTTGACCTCATGAGAAGCTTAAAGAGTCAAGGCGTAGGCATCATTTTTGTCACGCACTTTCTAGAGCAGGTGTATGAGGTAAGTGATCGCATCACGGTGCTTCGAAACGGCGAACTTGTGGGAGAGTATCTGACGGAAGAGCTTCCGCAGGTTGAGCTGGTTGCAAAGATGATCGGTAAGGAGCTGGATGAACTGAGTTCCCTGCGTGAAGAACCGGACATCGTTGTGGAAGAGAAGGAGGTTTTCTACAAAGCGAAGGGGCTTTCCAGCAGCGCAGCGCTTCCCTTTGATTTTAGCATTCGTCAGGGTGAGGTGAATGGCTTCACCGGATTGCTTGGTTCCGGCCGAAGCGAGAGCGTCAGGGCGATCTTTGGAGCCGACAAGGTAACCGGAGGATCCGTATCCATCAAGGGTAAACCCGTGAAGATCACGCGGCCCGTTGAAGCCATGAAGAACGGGATCGGTTATCTGGCGGAGGACAGAAAGCGTGACGGCATCATCGCTGACTTAAGCGTTCGCGAAAACATCATTCTTGCGCTTCAGGTTATGAATGGCTTTTTTAAGCCCATCAGCCGAAGCGAATCCGAAGCATTTGCGGATGAATACATTAAAGTTTTAAACATTAAGACGGCAAGCCGCGAGACGCCGATCGGCTCTCTTAGCGGCGGTAACCAACAGAAGGTAATTCTGGCCAGATGGCTGCTTACGCATCCGGATTATTTAATACTTGACGAGCCCACCAGAGGCATCGACGTCGGTACCAAGCTGGAAATCCAAAAGCTTGTGCTAAAGCTTGCGGAGGAGGGCGTGAGCGTAACGTTCATCTCCTCCGAGGTGGAAGAAATGCTTCGTACCTGCAGCCGCCTGATCGTCATGCGTGACCGCCACGTGGTTGGCGAACTGAAGGGCTCGGATTTGAATCAGGAGCAGGTAATGAAGACAATTGCGGGAGGGGAAGCGAAAGATGAAGAATAAAAATCTAAATGGCTTTAAACTGAATCTTGGGCAGCTGACCATTCCGATCATTGCCATTTGTCTGCTGATCATCTTCAATGTGTTCCGGGATCCTGGATTTTTCGCAATCGAGATCACGCACAATAATGATGGTAATGCCGTACTTGCGGGAAATCTGATCAGTATCATCAACGGTGCCAGTGAACTTGCAATCCTTGCCATGGGCATGACGCTGGTAACGGCAGCCTGCGGAGGACAGGACATCAGCGTGGGCGCGGCTGCGGCCATTGCAGGCAGTGCCTTTGTAAAAATCTTAAAATCGACAGAATCCATTAATGGCGGAACGGTTCTCTTTGCATTCCTGTTTGCGTGCATCGTGGCGATGTTGTTTGGTACTTTCAATGGTACGCTGGTCGCGGTGTTCAAAATCCAGCCGATGATCGCGACGCTGATATTGTATACCTGCGGACGATCCATCGCGTATTGGATCAACGGCGGTGCAACGCCTACCGTAAGCAGCCCGATCATAAATGCGATCGGAAGCTTTATTCCGGGCATTCCCGTGCCGACGCCAGTGTTGATCGTCATTACGGTTGCAGTCATATTCAAGCTGGTATTCCACTTCACTTCCCTGGAACTCCTGACCCAATCCGTTGGCATTAACGGAAGTGCGGCCCGACTGAACGGAATCAATGCAACGTTCATTAAGCTGTTGTCCTTTATCATTCTTGGCGCGTGCGTGGCGGTTGCCGGTTGTATCGGCGTGAGCCGCCTGGGACTGATCAACCATGAGACGCTTCTCATCGACGTTGAAATGGATGCCATTTTGGCAGTTGCCATCGGCGGCAATAATCTCGGAGGCGGAAAGTTTAAGATTAGCGGAAGCATCATCGGTGCATACGTAATTCAGATGTTGACCATCACCCTTTACGCAATGAAGGTGTCTTCCACGGACGTAAAGGCATATAAAGCGATCGTCATCGTTCTTTTGGTAGTGATCGGATCACCCGTGATCAAGGCCCGTTTTGCAAAGCTTTTGTCGCGCATCCGGAGTGACAGGCAGAAAGTATCAACGAAAGGAGCGGAATAATCATGAATCAAAAAATAGGCGTTCGCAGAGAGCCGCTTACGGATACTCAGCTCCTTATGACGATTACGATCTTTATCTTCTTTGGCATGTATTTGCTTGCGATGCTTTTGCTTGGAGGAGGCTTCCTTCGGGCGCAGCAGGTATTTGACATGTTGAATGACAATGCCAGCCTGATCATTGTATCCTGCGGTCTGACCATTGTCATGATCGGAGGAGGAATCGACATCAGCGTTGGCGCAGTGACTTCCCTTGTGGTCATGAGCTGCGTATTGTATTTAAATGGCGGCGGAAACATTTTTGTATCGATTCTGCTCGCATTGGGCATTGGACTTGCATTTGGCCTTGTACATGGCTTCCTGATCAGTTATTTGGAGATACAGCCATTCATTGTAACGCTGGCGGGAATGTTCTTTGCGAGAGGCATGACGACGATCCTTTCGGTAAATCCCCAGAAAGTGGCACATGAAGGCTTTGCCAAACTTCGCGACGTAAAGATTGAGATTTCTTGGCTTGGTTACGTGGCAAACAATGGCAACGTCGTTCCTGCGCGCATGGAGCTTGGCGTGGTTGTTGCACTTGTATGTCTGGTTCTTATCTTCATCCTGCTGAAATTCATAAAGCTTGGCCGTGCCTTTTATGCCATCGGCGGAAATCAGCAGAGCGCACTGATGCTTGGCATTAACGTAAAGAGAACCCGCTTTATCAGCTACGTAATCAGTGGACTCTTAAGCGGTATTTCGGGATATGTTTTCATGATGCATACCGGAGCCGGAAACGCAACGAATGCGGCAGGCATGGAAATGAATGCCATTGCTTCTTCCATCATTGGCGGTACGCTTTTGACCGGCGGCGTGGGCAACGTGGCAGGTACCTTCTTTGGAACGATGACGCTGACCACCATCAAGAAGATCGTGGTTTCCAGCGGACTGAAGGAGCCCTGGTGGCAAAGCATTACGACCGGCGGCATGTTATGCTTCTTTATCCTGTTGCAGAGTGTTGTTCTTGGACAGCGGGCAAAGAGAAAAAAATCATAAGGTTTGGATAAAGACGGAACGCCCTCGCGAGAAACTTTTATTGCGAGGGCGTTTTTTGTTTCCTTTAGGAAGATAAGTATGTTATAATCGTAATAAGTTATTTTGAATATTGTCGCGGGAAACAAAGCACATTGCGACGACATGCTTCAGACGATTGGCCATCCTTTTGTTCCGGACTCGCCATATGAAGCATATTTCCCGAAAGATAAGAATTTTGAGGACTTTTGTTATCGAAGCGCCTTTCTGGGCCAGCCGCTGCATACCTATGTCCGCCTGCCCCAGATGGGTCTTTGGCTGAACATGTTTTTGATTCCCTTAGAGTCGGATCAGGAGAATGTTGGATATTGTGCCTATACGTACGACGTGACGCTGGAAGCGGATTCTGAGCAGAGGGCAAGCCTATCGGCTGAGACGTCGTCGGCCGTATTAAAAACCTGCATTAAACTGCGCGGCTCTGACAATATCCGGAAAGCTTTTTACGACGTCATTGAGGACATTCGTCAGATTTGTGATTCTGATCTCTGTTGCATTCTGCTCACAAATTCTGAAGAACACACTTGTTTCAATCTATGTGAGGCGATCAAACCGGGCAGTGACTTGCTTTCGATGGATGCTTATCTGACCGATGCTTTCTATGCCATTACCCAGACCTGGGAGACCGCCATTGGCGACAGCACCTGCATTATTATAAAGGATCAGCAAGACATGGAATGGCTGAAATCCGTTAATCCCACGTGGCATGCATCTCTTTCAGCAGCCGGCGTCAGCAGCATCGTTTTGTTCCCGCTAAAATATAACGGCAGCACGTTGGGATACATGTGGGCAACCAATTTCAACGTGGGCGACACGGTAAAGATCAAGGAGACCTTGGAACTGACGACATTCTTTATCGCATCTGAGATTGCTAATTATCAGTTATTGCAAAGACTCGAGGTCCTCAGCTCCGTGGACGTGTTGACGGGAGTGAAAAACCGCAATAAAATGAATGCGTTTGTGGATGACGTCATCAGCGGAAAGGTTGAAGTGAAATATCCGTATGCAGTTGTTTTTGCGGATTTAAATGGCCTGAAACAAGTAAATGACGAGAATGGTCACGGTGCAGGCGATTAAATCTTGAAAAAGGCCGCGGAGATTCTGTGTGCAACCTTCCCGGACGGCGACGTATACCGTGCGGGCGGTGACGAATTCATGGTCATTGTCATGGGCATGGATGAAGAGATGGTGGAAGAGAGGCGTAAGCGTCCGACGAATGCAAGTCATTCGTCGGATTTTTATGCGGTTGGAAAAGCAATTTTCCAAGATAATCTTATGTTTTTAAGAACCTTCCAAAGTTTTTGTCGTTTATATGGATAAGTGCAGAACAAATTAAGTTTTGTATCCCTTATGACAAGTAGGGAAGGACTTAATGAATAATAAAGTGGAGGAAAACCAGAATGAAGAATTTAAAATTTACGTTGATTTGTGCATTGATTACATTGACGATCGCAGGTTGCGGATCTGCAAGGATGGAAAATCCCTCTGATCAGCCTGGAACCAGGCAGGAAGAGCCGTCAGCGACGGAGGAACCAGAGGTAAGAAGGGAAGAGCCGTCAGCAACGCAGGAGCCGGAGCTCGCTTCAACATATGTAGATTACAGGGTTCTGGCAATCCAGTCATCCAGATATGAGCAGAATGCGCCGAAGGATTACGTCATTACCAGCATGTCGGAATTTGAAAGCTTTCAAGAACGTTATCCGGAGATTTGCGGCGGAAAGGATTTTATGGAAACGTTCCATACGGAAATAAAGGGGTATTTCATTGATAATACCCTTGTTTGCCACATGGAAACCGTTGGCAGTGGCAGCATCGTATTTGAGATCACCGGTGTTTCCTTTGATGAAAATAACGCGGCATCCATCGAGTTTAACCGGATTGATCCGAGCGGGGCCGGAACCTGTGACATGGCGACCTGGTTTATGTTTGCCGAAATACCCAATGGCGGTGTGCAAGAAGCAGAAGGTCTGTCAGCGCAAGACATTGAAGACATGAGCGTAGTAGACGAAGCAATGATTGGGGTTTTGAGAACAGAAGAGTTCATTAATGCGTCGGTCGCAGATCGCAAAAACATGGCGGAAGAAATGCTAAAAGAGCTTGAGGAGCAAGGTCTGATTTGTAACGTATATTTTGACGAAGAGGACATGTTTTCGTTCCAGTATAAGTGTGGCGTGCTTGGAGGAGCGGATATCCTGCTTGACAGTGAAAGATATTATGTCGGGGGCGAGCCAATTAATTGATGCCGAAGAACGTCGATGACATAGAAAGAAAATGGTTAAGAGAGGGACAATGATCGGAAACAGACGAATGGGGGGTGACGTGGAGGCGTTCCTTGATATATAATGGAGAGGATGATTCCAGCTAAATGGCAAAGGGGAGGCCTCAAATGAAGAAGATATTATTTCTTGTAGTATTCATAGCACTGTTTGTGGGATTAATGTCCATGATCCCCAAATTGGCAAAGCCCACGATCAAAACCGTGACAGGAGTTCCGGCACCATCCATGACCCAGACCGTTGGAGAGGAAGTCCTCGAAATAAACGGCATGAAGGTAAGAATCGAAAAGAAATACGAATACGAAGCCACCGGCATTGCTCAAATGGTAAAGAATTATACGGGCAACGGTTTTCAGGATCAGGTTGCGCCCATGGACATAGGCCTTCTTTGGGGCAGCGCGGCGCAATATAATGATAAGCTCACGTATGATTGGTTTTTTGAGGGCAGAAACGTTTTGTATACTGTTTACTCGAAGGAGGATCTGGATTACGTTGATTATGACCAGGTGGTCAAAGAGACTATTTTTGGACGTCTGATCCCCAAGGATGATTTCGTACGGTCGGAGATCAAAAAGATTAAGATGAATCAATACGTTAAGATCAAGGGGTACCTGGTAAACGCATATTTTCCGGCGGAGGCGAATGCCGGAATCTCGGGATTCATGACGGACGTTGAGGATTGCAACGTAATCTACGTAACCGGCATTGAATGGCTGAAATAACTAGAAGTAAATGGGGGGCTAACCAAAGTGATACTTGTGATCGAAGATGACGTCATGATCAATAACCTTCTTTGTAAGGTGCTTTCCGATAACGGTTTTGAGACGGACAGCGCATTTGACGGAGAGGCGGGGCTTTCAAAGGCCATGGATAAGGATTTTGAGCTGATCCTGTTAGACTTAATGCTGCCAAAGAAAAATGGAGAGGACGTACTTGCGGAGCTGAGGAAGGTAAAAAACACGCCGGCCATTGTTTTGTCAGCCAAGAATGAAGTGGTGAACCGGGTTGAGCTTCTCCGGCTTGGCGCGGACGATTACGTCAGCAAGCCGTTTGACGTGGATGAGGTGATCTTAAGGATCGGAGCAGTATTGAGGCGGACGGGAGACGTTAAGATGGCCACGGAGCTGAAATATAAGGACATGCGGCTTGACAAGGAGTCGAAACGGGTTTTTCTCGGTGAAAGCGAGCTCCCCTGCACCACCATGGAGTACAGCATTCTTGAGCTTATGCTAAGCAATCCGAATAAGGTCTTTTCCAAGCGAAACCTTTTTGAGAGCATCACGGGTGATGAGTACTTAAGTGAAGACAATACCATGAACGTTCACGTGAGTAATCTGCGCAAAAAGATAGCGAAAATAACGGATGAACCGTATATTGACACGGTATACGGGATGGGATACCGCCTTTCTAAATAAAGGCGGTTTTTCGCGTCTTTGGAAGTTTACAATCTTTAGTTTTTCTTTAAGATTGGTGAATAATTTATTTAATCTCATATTTTATGATTGCATTATCAAAACGAAAGGAACTTACGAATATGAGTGAAATCATTCTTGAAACCAGAAATCTGACAAAGCGTTATAAAAACGCGGTGGCATTGGATAACGTGAGCATCACCTTAAAGAAAAACCATATCTATGGCTTCATCGGCGAAAACGGCGCAGGAAAAAGTACGTTCATGAAAGTGATCTCAGGACTGATCCTTCCGACGGCCGGTGAGTATACGCTGATGGGAGAGCCTTCAGGAAACGCTCTTGACAGAAAACGCAAACTCGTCGGTACCATGATCGAGGAGCCTTACCTCTATCCCAAGTATACGGTCAGACAAAACGTCGAGCTGCAAAGGATTCTGGTGGGCAATCCGGATAAGACGGCGACGGACAGAGTGATCGAACTGGTAGGACTGGAAGATAACAAAAGCAAAAAGGCGAAAAAGCTATCCATGGGCATGAAACAGAGACTGGGTCTTGCCATGGCGATGGTCGGCAACCCGCAGTTCCTTATTCTGGATGAGCCGATCAACGGTCTGGATCCCAAGAACATCGTGACGCTCAGGAACATGTTGAAGCAGATCAATCAGGAAAAGGAATGCACGATCTTTGTATCCAGCCACATCCTGAGCGAACTGTATCTTTTGGCAACGGATTTCATCTTTATCCATAAGGGCAGGATCATTGAGACGGTCACGCACGAGGAACTGGAGGAGAAGTGCAGTCAGTATATTCAGTTAAAGGATAATAACGTTCCGGAGACGGTGACGATACTGGAAAAGCATTTTCCAGACGTGGCGTATAAGGTTGAGGCCGGAGACGTGATCAAGATCTATGGTAAGCCTGAAATGAAGGCAGAGCTTGCAAGGCATCTGATGGAAGCCGGAATCATCGTATCAGAGCTTTCTGAAAAAGAACAGTCACTGGAAGAGTATTTTATGGCCATCACGGGAGGTAAGGCAAATGTTTAATTTGATCAGAATAGAGAGTTTTAAGTTGAAAAGATTCACCCCATTTTATTATTCCCTGCTTTTTGTCGCAGTACTGATGTCACAAATGATTTGGAAGGGATTAAATCCGGATGCGGTGGCATATTGGGGATATTCCTGCATGCATGACGGTTTTGTGGAAGGAGTACAGGATTGTTCTTTGGCATTCCTGTTCGGTATGTTGATCGCGTGGTACGTAGGGGCTGATTTCTCGGAAAGAACTTTGCACAGGGCACTTACGACCGGTACAAAGAGATGGATGATCATCGTGACAAAGATCATAGCAACAAGCATTTTGACGTTTATCATTCACCTGTTTGAGCTTCTGATTAACGTGATCGCATACGGAAAGGAATTTGGGTTCTCCTTTGAAGGATTCGGATCCAGGGATTTACTTTGGCTGGGTGTGGTCGCACTTCAGATGCTTGCCTATAACGTATTTTTTGTTTTGATCTCAGTCATTTGCGGAAACATTTACTCAGCCCTTTTTGCATGCGTGGTGGTTTCCGCGATCTGCGGAAACGCCCTTAGGAACCTTTTCGTTGGTAACTATATTTATGAGCATTCCTTTTTCTGCTTCGCAAAAAGTTCTCAAAATTCGGATTTGATACCTTGCGCAATTTGTGCGATAATAGCTTTGATAATACTTGTTACGGCTACGATCGTAGTCTTTAACAAGCGTGACGTGGCAAACTAAGACAAGAGGAAAAGGAGGATCAGTTATGACGTACGTGGTGATAATTCTTACGGTGCTGGTTCTCCTTTTGTCTTTAAAAGTGATTCTTATAAAGCGCCAGATGAAACATGTCGTGCGTGGCATGAAAGACAATCCGGACAAACGACAGCTGAGCGTGGATTTTATTGACGGTGATTTGCAGAAGATGATCATTGAAGTGAATCATCTGTATGAATATGTTTTGCAGATCAAGGCGGAAGGCAAGGAAGAGGAGAGCAAGATCAGGGAATCCATATCCATGATATCCCATGACATGAGAACGCCCCTTACCTCGATCATTGGTTATCTTCAGATCGCAAAGAGATCTGCGGATCAAAAGGAAATGACCGCCAACGTAGAGATCGCGCTTGAGAGGGCCAGATATCTAAACAAGCTGGTAAATGACTTCTTTGAGCTTTCCCTGATCGAGACGGATCAGGTTAATCTGGAATTGGAAAAAGTAAACCTCTGTGAGATCATTTGTGAGGAGATTCTTGCGGAGAGCGTGGAGATTGACGCGAAGGGAATAGAGCCAAAGTTTGATCAGGCGGAACAAAACGTCTACGTTCAGGCTGACCGCAAAAAGCTCTCGAGAATCATTCAAAATCTGATCTCCAATGCAGTCAAGTATTCTGACAGAAGACTGGAATTCCAGCTCGACCAGGAGGGCGATGGATGCGTACGGCTGCGGATCATTACGGATCCGGGCGATAAGATTGACGCGAACCGGATCTTTGATCGTTTCGTCAAGGGAGATTCGGCGCGGTCGAATGGCGGCGCCGGCCTCGGACTATACATCTGCAAGCGTTTTGTTGAGATGATGGGAGGCACCGTCAAGGCGGAGCAGGATGAGAATCGTTTTGTAATCACGTTAACCCTTCCGGCGCATGAAGCGTGAAAGGAGGATCACCATGGCAGAAGCGGATGAGAAGCTAATTGAGGAGATCATGAAACATTTGGACAAAGAGGTGTCTGGCGGCAGCATGCGCATGAGCGTGGAGATGGACGAGTCGCAGGAGGAATACGCAAAGGTTTCCCATAAGTGCTGCAAGGTTTATGGAAAGGATTCCACGCGCATGGTTGGAGAGCTGGACATGTACTCCGACTTGTATTTGAGTGACATGAAACAACGCGGGGAATTGGAGTGATTTATGAAGATTTACGTTGACTTTGATGATTGCCTGTGTGAAACGGCAAGACACTTTTCTGGGCTTGTTGCAGAACTTTTTGGGAAGAACGTACCATACGAGGATATAAGGTATTTCAATCTGCAAAAATCATTTTCCCTGACGGATGAGCAGTATGAGCATATGATGATCGAGGCGCACAAACCTGAGGTCCTTCTGTCTTATGAGGAGACCCCAGGTTCTTCTGCGGTTCTGAACGAGTGGATCGACATGGGACATGAGGTATCCGTGATCACCGGACGCCCTAACAGCTCTTACGCCCCTTCCCGCGCGTGGCTTGACCGGCACGGCCTGGAACGGGTCAAGCTTTACTGCCTGAATAAGTACGGGCGGGACGGGTTTATTCAAAAAAGCGATTTCAACCTTGAACTTGAGGATTTTTATAAAATGCATTTTGACTATGCCATAGAGGATTCGCCGTCGGCATTCCGTTTTTTTGAACATTGGCCGGAACTGAAGGTGCTGGTCTGTGACCGGCCGTGGAATCATGATTGTGAGCTCCCGGGAAAAACATACCTAAGGTGTACTGACTGGGAGATGATCAGGAACGTGGTGAAATCAGAAACGTAAGACATCGATTTAATGAAAGAAAAGGGATAGTATAGTGAGTATCAATATTAAACAGCTGACGGCTGAATTGAATAAGGATTATCTGGACTTTTTTGACAACCGCGCGTTTACGGATAACAATCCAAACGGTCCCTGCTACTGTACCTCACCCAACCAAGAGGAAGAAAGCATCAAACAGATGGTTAGTGAGTTTAAACTGCACGGAGTAAAAGAGACCGTTCGCAAATATGCAGTAGAAATGCTGAATCAGAATCTGATCCACGGTTATCTGGCGTACGACGGGGAGACGTCGATCGGTTGGTGTAATGCGGCTGACATGGAAAGCTACGTTGGATTCGTGCCTGACGTTGCGCGGAGGAATGCCTGCGGGAAAACCATCTCCATTGTTTGCTTTGAAATTGCGCCGGAATACCGGGGAAAGGGCATCGCGTCAGCATTTATCGACAGAGTTTGTAAGGATGCGAAAGCAAAGGGTTACGCAGCCGTTGAAGGGTATGCCATTCTATCGGATCAACGAAATGAGTTTGAATATCAGGGCCCCATTCGTTTGTGGTCAAAAGCGGGATTCGCTGAAGTGGTTAGGGAAAATGGGCAAGTGGTCATGCGAAAAGTGTTGTAAAAAGCATCTTTAATCCGGATCAGACGGAATACTTTTTCCAGCCGGCCGCGGATGGATTGGACTATACCAGCAAGCAGTACTATCGAAAGTCGCAGACGTTTACTAACGAAGGTCACGTTTCTATGGAAACACTCTCACGTTTGGCGGATCAGGGAATCCGGCTGATTTGAGGAGAAGGGTTGCAGGAAGGATGCCATGTCTCGTGGCAGTGATATAAATGATAAGCAAAGTCGAAAACATATCAGATGAGCAACTTGAAAAGATCCGCAAACTGGTTGGCGAAGCTTTTGTTACCAATGAGCTTTTTCATGATTGGGGATCAGTGGAAGAGCGAAGTGAAGACGTTATGAAGTACATGGCGCTTTACGTGGACTACGTTTATCAGGCAGACGAATTATATGCCAATGAAGACTTTACTGGTTTTATTGGATTGGAGGATTCGGGAAACGCGCATAAGATGCCGCAAGTCAGGATGCTTTTCAGAATGTTAATGAGTATTAAGTTCTCAAAGTTAAAGAGCCTTGTGGGATTTGCAAAGCAGATCGAAAGCTCGAATGAAAAGTATGCAAAGCATCGTCACCTGGACGCTTTAATGGTCTGCGTTGACAAGAATCATCAGGGACGCGGCATCGCATCGGAGCTGGTCACGTATGCAAAGAATATGTCAGATGAGCTTGGCATCCCGCTTTTGTTTGACACTGACGTGAAGAATTATGCGGAGATGTATCAGCATTTTGGATGTGAACTATACAATACCGTTACGGCGGATAATGGAGTAACAAGATATAGTTTGTGTTATAAGAAATAACTTTGCTTACCAGTTGGACGGAGAGATTATGGATCGGAGAATCATTATTATCCTGTGTGTTTTAGCAGCTTTTGTTTTGGGCCTTTTTTTATTTTCCCGCAGCGACAAGGGAATTGAAGGGCATTGGGTTCTTGAAAAAGAAATAGAAAGCAATGGAAACGTGCTAAAAAAGGCGGAATTAAAGAGCCTGGGAGTGACTGAAGAGTACGTAATAACGGAGGAAAAGGTTCACTACGTTTGCCAGACGGAGCAAATGTCAAAACCAATCGAGATTAACTTTGAGTTGGTACGTAATGGAGACGGTACTTATCATTTTAAGAAGGGTGATTTAGCTTTTGTTTCCAATGTCGTGGTGAAGGGAAACAAACTGTCATATTATGTCGGAGAAGGAGACGGCCGTACCCAAATGATTTTTGTCAGGAAATAGGGTACGGTCGTCATGGCCAAACTAGTATTCAAATCGATAGCTTCCCGAATGTCCTTTCGTTTGAAGCTTTACGGTAACCGTCCCTTCAGCGGTTAGGTCAACTGTCTCATCACCGGAGATTTCCTTGTCGTATATGACCTTGTCGCCGTTCTTCTGGGTGATCAAAACGTGCAGGGTACCTGACTTTGTCGTGATCTCGCAGTGAATCGAATCAGAATCCTTTGAGGGCTTGAGATTATGGATCATCGTGCCGGTAATCTTGGAATAGCTTCCAGTGAATTTGTGAATTCCGTTACTTCCGGAAAAGCCGATGCGCATCCCGGAGCGGAAGGTTAAAATGCCTAAACTTTTTAAGAGAACGACTAACGCCAAAACTCCCAGTAACGCAGGGATCATGATCTTCATATTTCTGTTCTTTTTCATCGCTTATTCCTCCAATTCCTTTTCTTTTTTTATCTTCCGGGCCTTGAGCGTCATAATGATGACTGGCAGGGCGAGTATTACTGCAAGGCCTCCGCATACGGCGGTCGGGAGTACGCTTGGCCAATAGATTATTGCCAGCAGCAGTGCCATAAACACTGCAAAATACCATGGCCTGCTCATTCTGTTGTAGTAATCAATCTGGTCCTGTTTTTCCGTATGGAGACGGAAAGGCTTTCCGTCATTTTCCTTTTCCACGATCAACAGCTCTTTGTTAAAAGTCGTCTTCAAGGTGGAAAGCTTTCCGGCTTTATCCGCCCACGGACGAAACGTCAGCTTGTTTGTTGAATAAGCCAGATTCACGTTCTTGTAAAAAACCTGGTAGCCCAAGTCTTCCAAGAATGCTTTATATTTTTCCTCTTCTTCAAAGGATTTGTCGCCCACGTATTCAACCACGTAAACATATTTCCCGGGCTCGCACTCGTCGAATACGTACTCAATTTTCCCAGTCTTTACTAATCGGTATCCCTTTTCCGCCATGGAATTCAGCCATTTTGTTTGGCTGCCCGTAAAGCCAGCAAAAAATCTCCTCTTTACGATACTCATTATTTTTCACCTCCTGTTGTTGCCTGTTCATTACCGTTGACGTCTGCGCGTCACTGCGTATTATTTCCGCAGGCTCTTTGCTTGTCAGTGTGTTATTTCTGCAGGATGCTTTTTGTCATTACGTGTTATTTCTGCATGATGCATGCTGCTGTCTCAGTGAGATCACGGAGTCTTTGCAGTTCCTTCTCCGCAATCTGCCGACCTTTTTCAGTGATCACGTATTCTTTCTTTCTGCCGTCTGAATCCCCGTATGGTTCGATCCAACCCTTTTCTGTCAGCGTGTTGATGGCTCCGTAAAGCGATCCGGCTCCGAGCACCAGCCGCCCGTTCGTTTTTTCATCAATAAACTGCATGATGGCATATCCGTGCTTCGGCTCATACAGTGACAACAAAATGAAGAACGTAACTTCGGTAAGGGCTCCGCTTTTGACGTTATCTTTCATGATTTTCCTCTCCCTGATCTGCCTCGGAAGCACTCTGCGCTTCCGAGGAAATCTTGCTTTAGTTTGCTTTTTTCCTCCTATTACGAATACTGTACTATCGTTAACCGTAATATAACACTAAACGTAATAAAATGTCAACTATTTTTTTGCCGGACTTTTCTGCGGATGGTTTTCTGGTAATCGAACGTGCGGATAATTGACCATGGTTTCCAATTTTGGTATACTTGTAAAGAAAAGTAAACACGGCGAAAAGGGTGGAATATGAACGATGGATTTCACGTGAATTCGTATATGAGAATAGTGGCTTTGGGAGGGGTTATGATCCTATTTGATTATAATAAGGTCTTTGAAACTGCGAATGCCTTTGCGCATGGGATTTCAAAAGAGATAGTGGTTCAAGACGGTACGCATCAATCAATTCTGTGGAATGGTAAGGAATATCCATGTGTTCCGCTAAAGTTCTACGCAAAAGGAAACTCATCCGTTTATGAGAGGCTTCTCAAATCAGGTTGCTGTACGAAGATGAATGGCTGTGTTGAGAACGGAAAGCGGGTGCGAAGGGTTTTACTTTGGGTGGAGTCGGATTGTGAAAACGTTCATTTGATATAATTTACAGAGGTGAAAAAGCGAAGACGGCAAAAGTAACGCGTTGAGGCATGCATGAAGAATTCCGTTGTTTTATGACTATACGGAGGTGAAGCCACAGAGGAACAGATCTTGGAAGACATGAAAGCAACTCCTCCCGGCATTGGGGCAGAGGATAAATATTTCTTTGGATTCTGTGAAGGAGATGAATTGGTTGCGGAAAAGAAGCAGGCGGACGTCATGGCGAAAAAGAGTGACGGGAAAAGTGAGAAACAAAGGAGAAAATGATGGCATATTTTGTGATTGGAATTGTTCTGGATTTGGTGATTGCTTTCTTTGCTTTCGGGGCGACGTGGGCGTTCTGGGGGACGGGGGCATGGGAATTGCATGGCACCGTCGCTATGAGCTGTGCGGCGGTCTTGATGCTTGTGATCAACGTTTGCGGCATAATAAAAACAAGACGAGGGAAAAAGGGAATTGTGGGCAGCGCCGTGGCGGTGAAGCTGGGGCTGTTTTTTGCTGCGGTTTCCGTGATTTATTTTACGTATGAGAATAGGAATTTAATGGGAGTTGACTTTTTATTCCTGACCATAAGTTTGTTATGTTTTGGAATCGGTCTTGCGATTCCGTTTATCGGTTCAGCAAAAAAACAATCTACAAAGCAGAAAAAGTCCGCCGCGCAGCCTAAGTTCGAAAAGCCGGTTTTTACGGCTTACAAATCGAAGTGGGCATGGGACGATGCCGCTGCGGAATATTCGCTTATGACGGGGAAAAAGCCGGAAGAGTTTTCGGAAGAGGAGAATGACCGGATCTTCGATTACGCTTCGATGCCCATCATTTATTTTTTGACTTGGCTTTTGCGTAACAATCATATGAGTGAGTATTTTCTGTCGCAAACCGAAGTGGACGAAGAGGCACTTTCTTCACCGCTTACGTTTTTCTGCAATATGGATTATGTTTTGGCTGCGGATGACATTGCAGAAGAGCTTCGGCCCTTTGTCGATTTTTATCTGAGTTACGAGGAAAAACTCTTTTATGACCTGCAAAGTAATAGCTTTTCATTCGATTATTACGAGGCCATTCGAAATGAGAAGAAGTTTTATTATTGCGTTGACTTTTCCTGGGAGGTTTATGAAAAACTCGCGGCGGTGATCGAAAAGAAATGGAAGCGGTGGAAAGCCCATTCTGAAGGAGAGGATCCAGAGGAAAGGGAAGCGGAAATAAAGGTGCATTCCACGCTTTGGAATACGGATCTTTCCGTGACGCTGACGGGGCAAGTAAGCGAAAGCTACGTCAGGAATTGTGAAGCGTGTTTAAACTCCATGAGTGAGGATGAGATTGTCAAGGCGTGCGAACTTTTGATCAATACCTTCGGGGCGCAGGAACTTGTGGGAGAAGGCGACGTAAAGAAGGTGTTGCAATATTTTGTCCCGGACGAGATGGTCATTTTTGAAAACGAGGGTGAGGAGGACGCAGCCTTCTGCCTTCTGGGAGAGAGCGAGGAAATGGAACCAGAGCACGGCATTGCCTTATGCATCCGAAATGGTTACGTATTGGACGAGCCTTGCTACCGCATGGATTATGACAGCCCTTGGGATGACGATGAGAGAGAAAAGTATGAACGTGCCATTTCCGACGGTGCCATAAGGAAGGTAAAGAGTGATGAGGAGGTGAAAACGCTTCTTTTGGAGGGCAAACTGGAGATCCTTGACGTGCCGGCGCAGTATCTGGATGAGGGGAATGAGAAGGACGCGACTTATTACGTGACGCCTCACGTGAAAAAGCTTTATGACAAAGCCATGATCAGGCTTGAACTGTTGGAGATGCGTGGCATCACGGTGACGAGAAGGGTTCGCTTTGATTTCGAAAACCAAAATCCGGTGCCGCAAAGCGTCTCCGTTTATGGACAGAAGGGCGACCGCAATCCTTTTCGCGAAAAAATCATTGTATGGCGGTAAGCGCAATAACGCGTCACGGAAGCCGCCTTTAGGCGAATGCGCCAATTGAACGAGAAAGAAAATTTTACCGGGATGGATTTGCCATTATCCTTTTGATTTTTACCTTTCAGCCCGAATATTTGCCTGATGGCGGAATTTGCGCCAGATTATGAGATTTCCTGTTATCATTCCAATTGTAAGGCAAATGACGGATGCGAAAACCGCAATCTGAAAGTGAAAATCAAAAGGAGGGTTTTATTATGGCAAAGTTTACGATCGACGTTCCCGCAGGTCCCATTTGGAATCAGGAGGATGCAGAGAAGAAGTGTCCCATGGTGTGCGCAGCACATTTTGGCAAGTGGAACGGTCAGTGGAACACGGTTGTTCCGAACGAGATGAGTGTTTGTGGATGCGAAATTGATACTGACAGAGAGGGCTCTTCTGAGCTGATCCTGGACGTAATTGCAGGTCCCATTTGGAATCAGGACGACGCAAAGGAGAAGTGCCCGGTGATATGCGCTTCCTATGGCGGAGAATGGACCGGAGGATGGCATACGCCTCAGGAGACTTGGGGAAAGATGAGCGTATGCGAATGTAAATTCAAGATCTGATCACGTAAGGATTTATAACGTAAAGAAGTACCAGGCCGTAAACAAAAAATTTGCGGCCTGGTTTTTTGCGTAATGAAATGGCAATTGTGAAAGTGGGTGTCTTTCATTGCGGTGACGTCATAAATATGATAAAATGAGAAAAGACGGCATTGTGATTGCGCAAATGACGGTTTGACGGGAAAACTCGTCGAGACGTTAAGAGAGGCGGAGAGGGACGTTCAGACATGAATGAATTGAAAGAATTAATATCTGCGATCAAAAGATTTCATCTTCACAACAGGGGTTATGCCTTTGCCGCATACTTCTTTGGCATGATCGATATTGCTTTCACCAGTGTCATGGCGCTGGCCATGAAATATCTTTTGGACAATGCCGTCGAATCCGGAGACGGCGGTCTGCTGCTGAAAGTAATCCTAGCCATGCTTTTCGGGATTTTTATGGCAAAATGCAGCGACGTTCTTCGCCGCTATCTGACCGCCGTCTTCTCTTCGAGAACGGTGGCGGACTCACGGCGCCGTTGTTTTATGCATCTTCAGGAGCTTTCCCTTCGGGATTTTTCTGATCTGCAAGTGGGTTATCTCATTGGAAGATTTTCAGTGGACATGAGCGCCGTTCAGACCCTGACCAGCGTGACAATCCCCTCCTTTGTGACCGGAATTGCGCGAATCGTGATCAGCCTGGTTCTCATACTTCTTTTGGATTTCCGCCTTGTACTGATCAGTATTGGCGCGTTACTCTTAAGTGCCGCGGTGCTCATTATCCTGGAAAGAAAATCCCGCGCTGCAGTCAAGGCACTCAAGGATCAGGCAGGATTAGTCACCAACATGCTCATGGAGAACGTCCATAACCAGCCTTCCATAAAAGCATTCGACCTTCAGGAAAACTCGCAGAACGATTACGAACGCGAAAATAAAAAACAAGAAGAACTCTCCATTCGATCCATGTTCACCAACAGTCTTCTGACTGTTGCTTCTGGAGGGTTGATCGAGTCTTTCAGCATTCTGATCATTTGCCTTTGTGCCTTTTGGATTTTTTCCGGCACCATGACGGTCGGCACGCTTGTCTCCTTTAACAGTCTCTTCTCTTCGCTGAGCTCTGCAGTCTTCGCACTCATTGCGATCATCCCGTCGCTTGTTGAGTGCAAGGTTTGCATTCATAATCTCGAGTTATTCTTTGCGAAAAAACCGGGAATCACCACGGAATCAAATGCAGTGGCTGTTCCCGATCCGCTAATGGAGCTGTCCATGGATCACCTCACCTTCGGTTACGATCCGGAGAAACCAGTTTTGAAGGACGTTTTGCTAAAGGTTCCTGCCGGAAAATCCATTGCCATTGTTGGCCCGAGCGGAAGTGGAAAAAGCACGATTGCAAGCCTTCTCATGCGTTTTTACGATCCTGATGAAGGAATGGTCATGGCAGACGATCAGGATTATAAGAAGCTGGATCTGCGCTCTCTCCATGCAGCCGTCGGAATCGTTCCGCAGGAAACCATTCTCTTTAACGATACCATAGTTGGTAACCTTTTGGCAGCCAAACCGGATGCCACCTACGGTGAAATGGTCGAAGCCGTGAAGGCTGCCGCTGCAGACTTTGTTCTAAGTCTGCCCGGAGGCTTTAACTGTCAGGTGCAAAATGGCGGGAAATCTTTATCCGGCGGGCAAAGGCAGCGTCTGTCCCTTGCAAGAACCCTCTTGAGAAACCCTCGTTTCCTCATTATTGACGAGGCAACCGCTTCTCTGGATCCTGCAGCCGAGCGTGCCGTAAATGATGCCATTTTACGGCTTCCCGGCCGCGGCACCGCAATCGTTAACATCACTCACAGGCTTTCGGCCATCGCTGGCTATGATTACGTTTACGTCCTCTCCGAAGGGCGTATTGTCGAAAGTGGAACACATAGTTCTCTCATGGCTCGCAAGGGGCTCTATGCCCAGCTCTTTGAAAAGCAAAGTGGTTTTATGGTCACGGATGACATGTCCAGTGCCTCCATTACGCCGGAAAGACTTTCGAAGATCGATCTTTTCAGCGAAATCCCCGTAAGCTCCTTGGCCGAGCTCTGTGAGAGCTTTAGTTCAGCCAATTACCCTGCCGCAAGCACGATTATTTCCGAAGGTGACGAGGGTGACCTGTTCTATATCATTGTTCGCGGACGGGTTGAGATCCTGAAGAGAATTAATGATCAGGATACCCGCGTGAAAGTTCTTGAGGACGGCGACTTTTTCGGTGAGATTGCCCTTTTGTCAAACGTTCCACGCACTGCCACGGTGCGCACGATTGATCCCGCTCTGCTTATCTCCCTGAAGCGCTCCCGCTTCTTGGAACTCACCAGTTCCGTGCCCGGCCTGCATGACAAGCTCGAAAAAACCATGGGCATTCGCCTCGGGGAGCTCACGGAACTCAGTCATCAAAAGCAGTTGGGAAGGCAGAAGGATTGAAACTGGCCTCCAAGGCATCCGCCTTGACCGTAACGCGCCTGGGAGCCATGGATTCCATACCGACAATGAAAGAGGTGCTGGAGCATCAATGGGAGGAGGAAGAGGAATGCTGATAAAACATGCTTCATGGATCCGGATGAGGAATGCCGCATCGACGGTCGTACCGGTTTTCCGAAAGACTTTTTCGCTGCCTAAGCCCGTGAAGTCAGCGACCTTGGAAGTGACCTGCGCCGGAGTATATGAGGCTACGTTAAATGGCAGGCGCGTTGGTGAGTTTATTTTGGCGCCGGGCTGGACGGAGTATTCAAAACGATTACAGGTTCAAAGCTATGACGTAACGGGTCAGCTTTTGGAAGATAACGTGCTTGACGTTTGTGTTGGCAACGGGTGGTTTCGCAGGACGAATGCACCCTGGACCGGGACAAGTAATCCGGACGAGTTCCTGCCGGCCATGCTGATCGCGGCATTATGCGTCATCTATTCGGACGGCAGCGAGGAAGTGATCGTGACGGATGAAACCTGGCAGGCATCGGAAAGCACGATCACGCTGAGCGGCATTTTTATCGGTGAGGACGTGGATGCAACAAAAGAGCTGGTTTTTGAGGCTGCGGAAGTGACGGACTATACGAAAGACATATTGATCCAGCAGGAGGGTCCGCAGGTACGCGAGCAGGAAGTGATCTGGCCATGCAAGTCCTTCCGGACGCCGAAGAATGAGTGGGTGATCGACTTTGGACAAAACCTTACGGGATATATGTCCTTTGAAATGGACGCCCGTGCAGGAGAGAGACTCAGTCTTTCAACGGCAGAGGTTCTCGATAAGGAGGGCAATTTCTATACGGCGAATTACCGGTCGGCGAGGAGTCAGCTCCATTATGTTTGCCGGGAGGGGCATCAAAGCTATAAGCCCAAGCTGACCTTCTTTGGCTTCAGATATCTTCGGATAGACGAGTCACCGGAAGGATTCTCGGCGGATCAGATCCATGCGATCGTTTTGCATTCAGAGATGACAAGGACGGGATGGCTGTCGAGCAGTGACCCGATGCTGAATCAGCTTTTTAGCAACATTTTATGGAGTCAGAAGGGAAATTATCTGGACATTCCGACGGATTGCCCCCAGAGGGATGAAAGGTATGGCTGGACGGGAGACGGGCAGATCTTTTGCCGCGCCGGATCCTACCAGTATGACGTACGGCAATTTTTCAAAAAGTGGCTGGCTGACTTAAGGGCTGCACAGCGAAGCGACGGCTGGGTTCCTGACGTGATCCCGAGTTTAACTGCCTATAAGCCGGGCGGGGCGGGATGGTCGGATGCCGTAACCATCATTCCCTGGCAATTGTATGAAACCTACGGCGACGTTTCGTTTCTCTCCGATACGTACGACGCCATGAAAAAATGGCTGGCCTATATACCGACGGTCTCAACGACGCCGGATCTTTTTACTGGGTGCTGGACGTATGGAGACTGGCTGGCGTTAGACTGGCCGGAGGGTTACGTTCCCGCAAACGTTGAGGTCTCGAAGCGCGGATATAGCAATGATGACCTGGTATGCAGCGCATTCTATGCGAATTCCGTGAATATCGTCATAAAGGCCGGCAGGATTTTAGGTCAGGACGTAAAGGAATATGAGGCGCTTTATGATCGGATCCGGGAAGCCTATTGGAAAGCCTTTGGAGATAAGCTGAATACGCAGACGGAGAAGGTGCTCACGCTTCATTTTGGACTGGCGAAGGATCCAAAGCTCCTGGCAGATGCACTTGCTGGGCAAGTGAGAGACTGTGGGATGAAGCTTCAGACCGGTCTTGTCGGAACGCCGTATCTGCTTCATGAATTGAGTCGTTTTGGGCATTACGACGTGGCCTGGTCCTTACTTTTTCGAAGGGAATATCCCGGGTGGCTTTATTCCGTATCCAAGGGAGCGACCACGGTTTGGGAGCATTGGGATGGCATTAAGCCTGACGGCACGTTCTGGGATGATGACATGAATTCATATAATCATTATGCGTATGCATCCGTGGCGGATTGGGTTTTTGGCGTTGCCAGTGGCATAAAACCCGTAACGCCTGGATTCGCCAAGGTTCGCATTGAGCCGCACCCGGATGAAAGGCTAAACAGCCTTTGCGCCACGCTCGATACCGTGCATGGAAGGATTTGCTCTGGTTGGAGATACGTAGAGGACGGCATCCGCTATGAAATCGAAGTACCCGTGGATGCGGAAATCGTGATTGACGGAGTCTGCAAAACGGTAGGAAAAGGAAAATATGTTTTCAGACGGTAAAAAGGGAAACGTCATAAGTTGTAAAAGATTGGAAACAATGAATCTACTTTCGGAGGGAACGACTCTGGGTCAACAGGCTTGACACGACTGTAATTAAATGATAAACTTTACTGGTATTTTTCCCATGGGGGAGTAGCAAGCGTGTTACGTAGCAAGTCAACATACTGACCTCTCGGTCTGGCTTGGTTTAAATTGCGAGACTCATGTGTAGTTAATAATGAAAAACTATGCATGAAGCATATATTTTGTTCATATTCCCAAGTATAGTTTTTCTGTACTTGGGATTCTTTTATCAAAGGAGTAAATGAATATGGGACTGATCGAATTACTTCTGTTGGCAGTCGGACTAGCCATGGACGCTTTTGCCGTGTCAATCTGTAAGGGATTGGCGGCGGGTAAGGTCACAAAGAAGGAGTTTCTGCTCTGCGGTATCTGGTTCGGATCTTTCCAGGGGATGATGCCTTTTATAGGTTATCTTGTCGGATCAAGATTTGAGAAGTTTATCACCATGGTGGCTCCGTGGGTGGCTTTCGGACTGCTTTCCCTGATCGGCGGAAATATGATCAAAGAAGCGCTGTCTCCGGATGAAGAAACGTCTCCGGGATTTGACGTGAAAACGATGTTTATGATGGCGGTTGCTACCAGCATTGACGCCCTGGCGGTCGGAATAACCTTCGTTGCCGTTCCTGTTGAAGTCTTTCACGCGAGCCGGATTTTAAATGTGCTCTTTGCGGTAATAGTGATCGGTGTTATCACGTTTATCACGTCAATGATCGGAGTAAAGATCGGAAGTGTCTTCGGTGACCGCTTCAAATCGGGAGCGGAGATTATGGGCGGAACAATACTTCTGTTTATAGGCTTCAGGGCTCTTATAACGTATCTCGACAGTTCACGTAGCCTTTCAGATAATGAGACAATCTTCGGAATGCTTATTCCGCTGTTGGGAACACTTCTCGGCTCGGCAGTTATATATGCAAAGAAGAATCAGCTATCCGATAAAATGCGAACGGTTCTGGTGGGATGCAGTTCCGGAATAATGCTTTCAATCGCTGTATGGGGAATGATAGAACCGGCTATCGACGGATTGAATCAGGAAAAAAGAAACGGGATAATTCCCGTGACGATATGCTTCTGTCTGGGAGTTGTTATACAGGTCGTGCTGGATAAGCTCATTCCACATACGCATGTTTTTGCAGATCTGACCGAAGGACCAAAGAGTAAACTGAATTCGGAGATAAAGATAATACTGAAGGAAATCATACATCATATTCCGGAGGGCATAGCTCTGGGCGCAATCTATGCGGCACATTTCATGAAGACCGAATGGATGTCTTCATCCGTTGCACTGGTTTTGGCTATGGCAATCGCACTTCAGAATATTCCGGAGGCTCTGTGTGCATCGCTTCCGCTGAGAGACATGGTATCAAAGACGGGAAAGGCTTTTCTTATGGGATCGGTATCCGGAATTCCGATACCGCTTCTCGGAATAATTACAGTCGTGCTGATTGTTTTATTCCCGAACGTGCTTCCGTATGTTATGGCAGTAGCCGGTGGAGCACTGATATATACAACGATAGAGGAAATACCTCAGATTGCTTTAAAGAAAGATAATGACAAGGGAGCGCTTGCTTTTGTTGCGGGCTTTGCGCTTGTCATGCTGATGACGTTTTTAAAGTTCGGCAATTAGTTTGTTTAAATCGTTTCTGAAACCATAAAGAATGTTTTTCGTCTATATAAGTAAGAAGCCCCAAATACTACAAACGCGTTTGAAACAATTAGGCTAAGAAAAGCTTTTGATAAACAAGTGAAAAAGAGTGCGGATTGATTATGAAGGGAGAATCACTTATGGAGAAAGAATCGATTGCGAATGCCAAGAACGGAAAAACCCCAATGAAGAAAACAGGCGTAAGAAAAGGGTTTATCTTAGGGACTTCCCTGTTTTTAATTCTGTTATTTGTTGTGATAGGTATTCCGTGTGCTTACTTGTTGCATCAAAAACACTTGGAAGAGCAGAGGATCAACGGACAATTAGATGATCAAACGGATCGGATTGATTTTTTTGCGAGGTCGTACGTTAAGTATTCCAAGGAAAAATTAGATGAGATCGTTGGCGTCGAATTGCGAGAAAGTGAATGGGAAATGTGTGGATATTCCTGTATGAAATACTGGAATAACCGGAACACGCCCACCAGATTTGATGATCTTAGATTCTATGTGTTTGATAGCCGGGAGGATGCCGAGGAAGTGCTGAAAGAGATCAAAAAGAATAGCTTTTATGAAATTACGGATGAGGGTGATGATTTTGTCAGGGGTTGGTTGGAAGGCGTGATTGATGCAGACGTGGAGATGTATTATTACCAGCATGGTAATCTGATTGTGGCTGCGTCGACCACGTCTGTGGATGAATCCCCCAGAGACGTTAATGATACCAGTTCACCGGTCATTGGTGGCGGAAAGGAAGCAGAGGATCTGATCCGTTTGATCAGGGCATATTTTTGATCAAGACAGTGCAGAGCGCTCAGTAATTTTGCAAAATTCAATGATTGCAAGACTGTAAAAAGGGAGTCATGACATTAACCAGTCACGGGAAGAGAATGGAGGGAATGAAGTGAATTGCAAAGACCGGGCGGATCATCAGATTCTGCCCGGTCTTAACGTATTTGCTCAATTAGTATTGCAAGCCTATGTCCTTGAGGCACGTACCGAATTTATATAAAAGAGCGTCATAGGGCTTCGTTACGTAAACATAATTGTCGTAGAGAGTGGAAGCGACCCACTCGCTTGATTCGTTCTCCTTAAACTTATTCTGTTCTTCCAAAGCTTCAAGCAGGTTTTCTTTGGAGGAGAACATCCAATTGACGTAATCCACGGTACCCTTCAGATAGAAAGTCGGAGGATTTCTAACGGGTTCAGTAGTGGGAGGCTCATAAGTGAAACTGATCCTTATAAGATCATCTTCCACGATACTGATTTTGAAAATGAGGAAGGACTCGTTCTCTGTATATGCCGTTTCCAGGTAGATGAGATTTTTCCCGTAGCCCGTGATCTCTGAGCCTATGAGAAGATTATCATAATATCCGTGCACGTAATCCGAAGCAGGCAGGCGGCAGGTGATGGCATCTCCATAATCTTCCGCAGTGCAGTCGGGCTGATTTGCAATACCGTTCCGAACCACGGTAAACCAAGATTCGCCAGTTTCTTTACATATGCCGTCTTCAAAGGTGAGGCGGTTTTCCTTTTCGGTATTCAGTAGCAGGTATTCTCCCGAATTTAATTCAAAGGGACTAACGTTGGTCTTGAAGTCAAGGTTCGTATTATACCATGAAACGTCCAGTGCGGAGAAGAGGTCGTCCGCAAGATACATAAATCTGGAATAAGCGATCGCAAGCTCTCTGTCATAATCGAAAGGGATATCCTTAGATACGATATCAACGTCTTCCAGGTAATTTGTATACAGTTTCTCGGATTTTTTTCCAAAATCATCCGGGACTTCCGGCTGCGAGGAAAGGTAAAGAGCAAAGTTTCCCTCGGGATCGTACAATTGGTAATTGAAGGAAGCTGTATTTGTTTCGTCTATGACCATAATAAAGTCTGCGTAACGGCAGATATATGAAATGATCAGACGTCCGTCTTCCGTTTCCTGCAGTTGTAAATACCCGTGCACGGCGGGATTCTTGTATTCCCACCAATTGAAGTTTGAATCATGAGCTGAAGTTAACCCGTCAACTTCCTTGGAATTCAGTTTTTCAAGAATTTCCGCCTTCCAGCTTTTCATACATTTAGTGCAATAACCGTTTTGGAAGACATGTTTGTGATCCTTTTGAATCATCTGCGGTTCGATTTTTTCGACGGAATCCTTCACGACGGAATCCTTCATTGCCTGTTCCTGTACCGTTTGAGAGGATTGGCTCATCTCTGTTTCCGGATTCACCGTCTGTCCGCAACCAGAGATTCCGATCATTAACGTAATTAAGGCATATAAAATTTTTCTTTTCATAAATTGTGTCCCTCCGATCTTTTGTATTTCTTACAATGTCATCATAGCACAGTGGGAAGCACGCATTGTAATCTTGGTTTTACCTGATGGGGCATCAATAGGACATCTCCAAGACGTCCGCGTAGGTTCCCAGCGGATCATCCGACAGGATGCACATCAGTATGAAGCATTCATAAGGGTTCTGGACGTAGAGCTTTCCCATGAAGCATCGGGAAAGGATCCCATTCGTGGATTCCGTAAAGGCAGTCAACCGGGAATGTGGATTGGCATATTGATCCGTTTTCTGGGAAAAGATAAAAAAGTTCAACGTGATCAGGTCAAAGCGCGTGATTTCCGTCTGCATTGACAGGATTTCTCCCAAATGCTGGCGACTGAAACGCTTTCCGTCAAAGAGTTCATTCAGAGTAGAAAGCTTGGCAGGCGCAAGATTCCCGTTGCGGTCGGTAGGGATGGCTGAGCAGAGGATGTTTTCAAAATCGCTTGGCGTAACGCTTTCCGGGGAGTGCTCCTTTTCGGGCTTCATGGAGTGCTGGATCTCTGCGATCAGTTCCCTCGCTTCCTCGTAGAGCTCCATAAAGGTATCACGAGAAGTCAGGCTCAGATAGGATTCTCTGCTTGGCGCGGTTATTTTATTCAGATACCGCATCAGTGCCTGATCATCGTGGATTTGGCCAAGGCTGCTCCTTAGCCCTATGGTATAGTCGCTGTAAAACGGAGTTTCCCGTTCCTCTTTTTTTTCGGAATAGAAAGACCAAAGCTGCTCGTACTTCGGATACTGATATCCGTTTTTGAAGCAGTACCAGCAGATGACTTCAAACGGACTCTTGGCGTTGATCCCTGGCTCCTGCAGGGCCTTCGTCAGGAATGCATTTACGTCGTCAACGCTCATGGAGAGCCCGAAGCCGAGAAGAAACACGACCTTTCTTTTCACGGTTTTTTGGGAAAGCCAATTTTTTGAAAGGGCACTCAGCTTCGAGGACACGGGCTCAAAGGAGGCAGGGGTCTGGTTATCCTTAAAAGCGTCCTTTATGATCTGCTGATATTCAGTTAAGGGAACGTCCTGAAACGGGACGGTCAGTTCAGCCTTTTTATAGATATATCTTTTGAGATAATCCCCGAAGAGGAGTCTCTTCAGGGAGTTTTCCAAGGAATTGTAGATTAGCTCGGCATCGCGATCCGAATAGTCACTCTGATCTACGGTGTCATAAAGGGAATCCCATGCATTTTCGGTATAATTCATTTCATCATTATCAAATGGTACCATCGCAGTCCTCCGGTCATCTTATTCCCATGTAGTTGCCGTCGCCATCCATAAGAACCCATCCAATAAAATCGCCGCTTTTCTCTGTCGCACGATAAAAATAGAATACTTCTCCCGAATCATTAGCCTTTGCGATAATAAGTTCAGCACAGGCGTTGTTATAATAACGATCCACCGTGGCCATGATCCATTTATTTGCATAGCTGGCTTCACTGGCCACGTTGGTGATATAAATCTCTTCATTTTCGGTGGTTTCCCTGACATAGTTTTTATTTAGCCAATCCGCGTCCTGAAATACGGACAACAGATATTCGCAGCCTTTTTTATAGATTTTATTTGCGATCTTTTCTTTTGCCGTTGCAAGGTTTTCTTCCGTGGAAAGGGCTTGTTCTCCGGCTTCGAAAGCTTCAGGAGCAGTCGCTTCATCAGAGAAAGGAGTCTCCGGTGCAAAAGAGGATTCTTCCACGTTTTTTGCGGTTTGGCCGGCGGAAGCCTGATCTGCTTTATGCTTTAAGAAAGCGCCTCCAGCCATCAGGGAGCACGCCAGCACGATCGCAGCCACCCAAAGCACAGGTTTTGTTTTTCCTGACTTTGTTTTACCGGGTTGAGAAGTTGCAACGTTAGCGCCTTCAATCATATTGGCCGCTTCGGACGTTACCGCGCCATGACCTGTCTTATTTTCGGATTTTTCCAGCTTTGTTAAAGCTTCCAGCATGTCATCCGCACTTTGGAAACGGCTGCTCGGGTCGAAATTGCAGGCGGTAAGTATCAGCTCCGACATTTCCCTGGAGGCCTCACAGGGTGCGGGAAGCGCCTCACCGCGAAGGCGTCTGTCCGTGGCAGTTTTCCTCTCAACGGGACTTAAAATCTGCTTTTCCGTATCCAGAAAAGGAAGGCGGTTTTTGTTTAGCAGCCTGTAGAGAACAAGTCCCAAGGAGTATATGTCGACGGAGGTATCATATTCCGAACCGTTTACTACCTCCGGAGCGATATAATTAAAGGTACCCTTTTGTGACATGCCATAGGAGAGGTTTTCAAGCCTTCTTGCGATTCCGAAATCCCCAAGCTTGTAGTTGCCAAAGTCATCTACAAAAATGTTTTCGGGCTTTACGTCGCGGTGCATGATCCCTCTTTTGTGGCAGCTTGAAAGTGCTTTGCACATATCGATGCCAAACCGGATGACTTCTTTTTCGGTCAGGTTTTTATCACTTAGAAAAACATTGAGGGGGGTCAGGTACTCCATACGGATCAGGATATCCCAGCCTATGCCTTCCTTGCGTTCCATGATCTTATAATCACGGACCTGTACGATGTTTTCGACGGCGCTCAATTCCTCCATGGTTCTGATTTCTTTCTTAAAATCATCAAGAACCTCAGAAAAATATGTTTTCGTTTCCTCCTCGTTTAATCCCTCGTATTTTAAGGAATCGATCTCAAGGTCATCAGAAGGAATGCTGATCACCTTCAGCGCATAGTACTGCGCCCCGCCCATTTCCATGCTGGCAACCTTATATACGGTACCATAGGAGCCGCGTCCGATCTCTTTTTCAATCGTCTGTCCGGGCCATATTTCACTGATCTGCTCAAGTGTCATGCTTTCTTCCTCCATTCAGTGGTTTATAAGATACATAACGATAAAAGTCACGTTGTCGCGCCCGCCGTTTTTCAACGTCTCCGCGAGAAGTGCCTCCGCGACCCGAGTGCTCTCATTGCTTTTTAGGATTTCTTCCATCCTTTCAGGGCTTACCATGTCGGTCAGACCGTCCGTGGCAATGAGGTACAGATCGCCTGTTTCCGGCTTTAGCAAAAGCTCCTTCGGATCGATCACCGATTCATTTTCGGGCAGTCCGAGGTATTGATAGAGGGGAGCCTTCATTCCTTTGGGCGATGGAAATACGTGATCCTCCGAGATTTGTCGGAAACCGTTCGCGTTGAGGCGGAAGATCCGGCTGTCACCGATATTGCACGTATGGATCGCTTTGTCCGAAAACTGTAGCATGGCAGCGGTGGTACCAGCAGAATGCAGCCCATGCCTTCTTACGTAGGAGTTGATTTCGTGATTTGCCTTCACGCAGCACTCTCTTAGAAAACGATCCGATTGTGGGTTTTTCATGCCGCCCGCCTTGTCTTTCAGTGCCTCGTGCACGCTTCTGGCAGCTATGAAGGAAGCCATCTCACCGCATTCTTCCCCGCCCATTCCGTCAAATACTCCAAACACGGTATGAGCTGATGGAGTAATCCTTCCAGAGATCACCCCTTTCGGGGCAGGGCTTAACGCCGGCTTAGGCTGATCCGGAAGCACGTAATTATCCTGATTGACCTTCCGCACTAGACCGATATGACTCATGCAGTAATATACGATTTCATACGCCATACCGCGTCCTCCTTTCCGGCTTCCCGTCTTTCTCAGAAACTTGCGACAACTATCGTTTTACTTACAGGTAAAGCATAACACACAGTCTGTTTCAATCTGTAATCTGTATTTTACTTCCATTATAGAATAAGCCTTATATTAAATCAATTATTCTTACTGCGATCAAAAACTACTTACAAGTTAGAAATAACCAACATATAATTAACTTATCGTTGCTTTCATATAGTGTTATGTTATAATCAAGAAGGATACTGAAATGGCTGACGGATGTCAGGGCGTTGGAATTCTGGGAGAGACGAAATGATCAGATTAGCAACGGTAGAGGATGCCGAACAATTGGAACTCTTGAATAATGAATTTAATGGTCAGGGGAACACAAGCATAGACTGTATCAGAGCTTCCCTTTTGAACAATAAGCAGGAAGTAGTCGTTGTTGCACAGGAAAAGGAAGCTTTGGCAGGGTTTGTTTGCGTCCAGCTTAAGAAATCATTTTGCTATGATGAATATATGCCCGAAATCACGGAAGCCTACGTCAGGCCAGAATATAGAAAACAAGGGCTTGCAAGTGCGATGATCACTTTCGCGGAAAAGTACTGCAAAGAACGCTATGCCCTTCATAAATATGAACTCCTGACGGGAAAGAAGAATACTGTCGCACAATCTGTATATGATAAACTTGGTTATAAAGATGATCATGAGATTCATATGTCGAAAAGGGTATAAATATGGGGAAGGCTTTGGTTATGGTCGCTATCGTCACGGGTGCCAGCTCGGGGTTCGGGTACGAGGTCTGCAAGCAGCTGGTTGAAAAGGGTTACAAGGTCTACGGCATCAGCCGAAGAAAACATGCGCCGACGGGCGTAACG
>JAILLF010000020.1 GCA_024693365.1 Acetatifactor sp.
TATCCCATGTTTTCTTCGCAATTTTGGATAACCTGTCACGGAGTTTACGCTACCTAAGCTGCTTACAAGTCTATTTATTTTCCATACGCTTAATGCTACTTCACGTTTGTTGCTTTTATGTTTTACTCAATCGGAGAAAGACAACACATATCCATCTTCGCTCTTACCATGTTGCATTTTAGGCCTCGCGTTCGTGACAAACTCCATGCATCAGTAATCACCTCGACAAATCCCAATTTGCAAATCAGCAACCATCCCTACAAACCCCGATATACGAAACCACCCCGTCAAAACCGAACTTTGGATTCCAGCCACGCAAAAACACCTGTCAGCCATTACTATCACTATAATGGATGACAGGTGCTTCGGTCAACGGATTTTTCCGTAACGAAACATTCCGCCTCACATATTCGATTTATCACGGAAGTTCACTATTTCTTTTGCACAACCTTAGGCAACCAATTATTGTTTCAAGGTAACCTCAATCCGCCAATTACTTCTTCAGCGTAACCTCAATCCGCCAATTATTTCTTCAGTGTAACCTCTAGCTGCCAATTACTTCTTCAGCGCAACCTCTAGCCGCCAATTACTTCTTCTGCGCAACCTCTAGCCGCCAATTATTTCTTCAGCGTAACCTCTAGCCACCAATTACTTCTTCAGCGTAACCTCTGGCAACCAATTACTTCTTTAAGGTAACCTCAAGCAGCACGACGCTTCTTGCGGGAAGTTCAAAGCTAAGGCCGTCCTTGGTGACGGTAACGGCGTCGAAGTCAGCGCCCTGTACTTTGTTCGGAGCCTTGAAGGTGTTATGTGCATCCATCTTACCGGTCACGATCTGGCCCTTTACGGACTTCACCTTACCGCTTGCAAAAACGATCTCCATGGCCTCGGAAGCATCCAGGGACATGTTCGTCATGGTAACGTAGAGCTTGCCATTCTTGTCAACGGTCACCGACTCAGTCAGCTTCTTTGCCTTCACGTCGCCGATACCGGCCTCGCTGTTCCCGCTGAGAGTGGACTCTACCAGGTCATTGTCCTGATGTACCTTGTAAAGATTGAATACGTGCCAGGTCGGGGTCTTGATCATCTTCTTGCCCTCAGTCAGGATCACGGACTGAAGCACGTTCACCATCTGCGCGATGTTTGCCATCTTTACGCGGTCACAGTTCTTGTTGAAAAGGTTCAGGTTGATGCCCGCCACAAGTGCATCCCTGACGGTATTCTGCTGATACAGGAATCCGGGATTGGTTCCGGGCTCCACGTCATACCAGGTGCCCCACTCGTCAATGATCATGCCGATCTTCTTGTCGGGATCGAACTGATCCATGATGGCACCGTGACGCGCGATCAGCGTCTCCATAAACATGGTCTTATCCATGGTGGCATACCATTCTTCCTTGGAGAACTCCGTTGCGGATCCCTTGTGCTCCCATTTACCGCTGGGTACCGTGTAATAATGCAGAGAAAGACCGTTCATGAAGCCAAAGCCATGATCAAAGCAGGTCTCCAGCACCTTTTCGGTCCAGTGATAGTCATTACTGTTTGCACCGCAGGCGATCTTTGCGATGGGATGCTCTTGGTCATAATTGCGAACGTAGGTCTGATATCTGCGGAACAAGTCTCCGTAGTACTCAGGGCGCATGTTGCCGCCGCAGCCCCAGTTCTCGTTGCCAACGCCAAAATAATCTACCGTCCAAGGCTCCTCATGGCCGTTTTCCTTACGTTGGTCCGCCATGGGGGACACGCCCTTGAAGGTCATGTACTCTACCCACTCGCTCATCTCCTGAACGGTGCCGCTTCCCACGTTGCCGTTTACGTAGGTCTTACAGCCAAGCTGACGGCAGAGCTCCATAAATTCATGGGTACCAAAGCTGTTGTCCTCAACAACGCCGCCCCAGTGGGTATTGATCATCTTCTTACGCTTTTCCTTCGGGCCAATGCCATCCTTCCAGTGATACTCATCTGCAAAACATCCGCCGG
Source organism: Acetatifactor sp. (assembly GCA_024693365.1). GTDB lineage: Bacteria > Bacillota > Clostridia > Lachnospirales > Lachnospiraceae > Acetatifactor. The sequence continues at coordinate 1,981 of JAILLF010000020.1, forward strand.
GCCAGCGCAGCACGGGAACCTTGATCTCCTTCAACGCTTCCACCACGTCCTTGCGCATGCCGTTCACGTTCGGAACGTCAGAATTCTCCCCAACATAGATTCCCTCATAAATGCATCTTCCCAGATGCTCAGAAAAATGTCCCTGCAGTTCGGGATTTACGTGTCCCTGCTTTACCTCAGGATTAACAAATAATTTTGCCACGCTGTTTCCTCCTTTATTTCATCGTAAAAACGATTTATTTTCAATTCTTACCTATACTATATCTGTAATTCCAGAGAAATGCAATGCTTTTTGGCAAAATTTATAAATCGTTTTACTCTGTTTTTTCACGTTCTTTAAACAATGAAAAAGGAGCCCTGCGAAGCTCCTTTTTCACACTTGATTTTTTATTCAAAGCATTACGTGCAAATGCAATCTTGTCTTTTTTGACCTCTTCGGGTTGAATGACGTAACTGCTTATTTATTCCTGTCAATCGTAATTTTCTTAATAAATGAAAAATAAGCTTCCTTTACGCTTTGGTAATACTTTCTTCCAACGGGTACGGAGTAACCGTTCGTCATCCGCAACACAACCCCGCTCATCTTCTCGACATACTGAAGGTTTGCCAAATACGACTTATGCGTTCGCAGCATGGTGGTTCCCTTCACCTGTGCTTCCAAGATTTTTATGCTGTCATATCCCGTGATCTCATCCTTTTTCGAATAAACGCTAACGTAATTCCCTTGGGCTTGGATAAAAAGAATCTGATCCAATTTCAAATAATAGTCTCCGTCGACAGTTTTCAGTGAGATGTCAATATTCTCCTTGTTTTCCCGGAGTACGGTTTTCACACAGGTTTCGACGCCGATCCTCTCTATGGGTTTCTCCATGAAGGCTAACGTCTTTAAGTCAATCGTTTCCCACTTCAGCTCCTTATGACTTGTCACAAAAACAATTCGCCAGATCAACTCGTTACTGCGAACTTTTTTCATGACCTCAAGTCCATCCATCCCAGGCATCTCAATGTCGAGAAAAAGCAAATGAATCTTATCTCCCTGATATGCAAGAACTTCCTCACCCGACGTAAATTCGACAAAATGGAATTCTTGTTTTTGCGCATCCAAATAAGAACCACAAATTTTCCTTAAGTGGTCCCGATACGCCTTTTCATCATCACATATGCCGATGGTGATCATTTCTCCCTCCAAGTAAATAAAATTCATCCTTTTCTATTTTACATGATATGGGAGAAAAACAAAAGTCTTTTTCAAAATTTTCCTTAATTTAAAAACACCACTTGTGACAAGTGGTGTTTTTAGTAACCCTCATAATTTTTGCGGCTCATGGCTTGGTGTTTAATTTCCTCCCCCCAGAAGAATCCACAAAAGCTGCCACCAATCGAGCTGAGCCTGAATAATGCCTCCACCAAACATTCTTCTTCATCCCCCTTTTATAATTTTATTATGGGAATATTCCGGGGAAAAATCAATAAAATTTGGATGAACGACGTTTTTTTTTGATGAACGACGTTTTTTCCTGATTAAAGGATGATTTCCACGCTGAAAACTCCTTGTCCCACGCTCTTATGAAATTCGCCATGAACTTTATCAACGGTATTCTGAATGTTCATCAATCCAAATCCATGATTCCGGAAATCACTCTTCATAGTTCCGTAATGACTCTTCGCCTCTAAATCCTGCCGGCACGTATTTGAAATGCGAATACATATCCGATCACGGAAAGTGCCACAGGAAATCAAAATCTTCTTTTCCTTGCCCTCCTCCACCTGTCTCGTTGCTTCAACTGCATTGCTTAGTAGATTGGAAAAGATAACGCAAAGATCATAAACTTCCAGCTCCGTATGACCAAGAAATCCGCCGTCCCATTCCCACTGAACATCCTCTTCCAGTGCTTTCTGATACCATTCGCTGATGATCGCATCCACGGCTCCCACGCCGGTAAACCTCTGGACCTCAAACTTTTTCGTTTCCGCGCGCATTCGTTCAACGTAAGATTTTAGCTGTTGCAGATCATTTGTTTGAATGCACTGCTCCAACGCCGTAAGATGAGCATTTACGTCATGCCGAAATCTTCGGATTTTCTCATCGCTTTCCACGATTTCCTTGATGTGTTCCTCCTGCCTTCTCAATGCCAGCTGATAATACTCGTTCTCCATCTTATATTGTAACGCACGCTTTTCAATGCTAGAATGCCAAAGAATCAAAATGACAAAAATAAACCCGACGACCACCCAACAAACGGATAGCTGCAACGTCCAATCAGAGAATTGCGTTTTTCCTTCCATTACTCCCTGTGACACTGCAATGATGACAAACAGGCAACCTGCGCCCACAAGGGCAATCAAATATTGTCCAACGCCAAACTTCATCATCTCTCCCTCTGCAAGCATCCCCTTGAAAAAGAGTGATAAAGTGAAAAACAAAAGAGGGAATGATAACTGCGTCACTAAACTCCATAAATCAGAATCCATAAACGCTTGATACGGAATTTTAAGCACAAACGTCAAAAGATAACTGCAGAAAATGTTGACGACGCCTGGGACAAAAAAGACGATGGGCGACAACAACAATGCTGAAACGCGGTTTTCTTTTACAAGAATTACGATCGTCAAAACGGAGACAATGATTATGCTTGGTCCCTTAAATGCAATTGCTCCGGAAAAATACATTGCGGAAACCAACAGGCATGCCACGCCAATTACGCCGGCCACCACTTTGACGTTCCTTCGAAACGGCACGCGTATTATCCATCTGTAAACGATATAATAATTTAGAACCCCAGTCAGAAAACTTGCAATCCATACAATCATTTTTTCCTCATTCATAAAGTTCATGAAAGCGATTCCCCAATATCATTTTCATAATAAAACACGTCATTTTAAAAATACACTAGATTGAGACGTCTGGCAAGTAAAAAAAAGGAGCCCTGAAAAACAGGGCTCCTAAAATAGTTTCCGTTTTTGTCTGTCTTATGCCCAAGGATTCTCGGTGATATAAGGAACGGACTTAGGCTGGTTGTAGTTCAGATCCTCTACGGGAACGCCGATGAACTTGAATACTTCATACAGAGCCTTTCCGAAGTGGCCGAATGCAACTGCGCCATGATGAGGGAAGTTCTTCTCGATCAGAACGTGACGATAGAATCTGCCCATCTCAGGGATTGCAAATACGCCGATGGAACCGAAGGACTGGGTGCGAACGTCCAGAACCTCGCCCTGTGCGATGTAACCGCGGAGCTTGCAATCAGCGGTAGACTGCAGACGGAAGAAGGTGATCTTTCCGGGAGCGATGTCTCCCTCGAGGGTTCCGTTGGTAACCTCGATAGGAAGTGCTCTTGCCATGATCTTCTGATACTTCATCTCGCAGAATGCCAGCTTCTTGGAGCAGGTATTGCCACAGTGGAAGCCCATGAAGGTATCCTTGTGGGTGTAAGGGAACTTGCCCTCGATGGACTGCTTGTACATGTCAGCAGGTACGGAGTTGTTGATGTCAAGCAGGGTAACTGCATCAGCACTTACGCAGGTACCGATGAACTCGGACAGACATCCGTAAATGTCAACCTCACAGGATACGGGGATGCCCATACCGGTAAGACGGCTGTTTACGTAGCAGGGAACGAAACCAAACTGGGTCTGGAATGCAGGCCAGCACTTGCCAGCGATGGCAACGTACTTTCTGTAGCCTCTGTGTGCCTCAACCCAGTCAAGAAGAGTCAGTTCATACTGAGCAAGCTTCTCAAGGACCTCAGGCTTCTTGTTGCCTGCACCAAGCTCAGCTGCCATCTCAGCAACCTTTGCAGGGATTCTTGCGTCGCCGGCATGCTTGTTGAAGGACTCGAACAGATCCAGCTCGGAGTTCTCTTCGATTTCAACGCCCAGATTGTAAAGCTGCTTGATGGGAGCATTACAAGCAAGGAAGTTCAGAGGTCTGGGACCGAAGGAAATGATCTTCAGATCGGAAAGTCCGATGATCGCGCGAGCGATGGGAACGAACTCATTGATCATGTCAGCGCACTCCTCAGCGGTACCAACGGGATACTCAGGGATGTATGCCTTAACGTTGCGAAGCTTTAAGTTGTAGCTTGCATTCAGCATGCCACAGTATGCGTCGCCACGGCCGTCCTGCAGGTCTGCCTGGCTCTCCTCTGCAGCTGCAACGAAGATGGAAGGACCATCAAAGTGCTTAGCAAGAAGAGTCTCAGAGATTTCAGGGCCAAAGTTTCCAAGATATACGCAAAGTGCGTTACATCCAGCTTTCTTAACGTCTTCAAGAGCCTGAACCATATGGATCTCACTCTCTACGATACAGATGGGGCACTCATAAATGTCAGCTGCGCCGTACTTCTTGGTATACGCATCGATCAGGGCCTTTCTTCTGTTAACGGACAGGCTCTCAGGGAAGCAGTCACGGCTAACAGCAACAATACCAATTTTTACCTGGGGTAAATTGTTCATGTGGTAGTTCCTCCTTCAATTCACGTGTTTTGTTTTCGTGTAGTTTTGTTTATTTGTAACCCTGCGTCAAGTATTCTCGCAGCTTGCACAGGGATACGATCATTTTGTCTTTGGCATCCGCTCACTCGGACCGTCCGCCTCCGAAATGCCCTTGGGCATCCGGCATTACAGCGTGCAGTTCTCACCCTTAAGTCCGATGAAGCTGCCGGCGTCAAGACCGCCCTCTGCATGACCGATCAGCCACTTGTTCACTGCGGTGATCAAAGCATCCTCACTGGGTGCGGTGCCGTCAGCATTTACCTTTGCGTGTGCGGTCTTCAGTGGATAGTTGGTTCCCTTCGGAAGAACGATCGCCACCTGGAAGCCTGAGCCGTCCACGCCGCAGGGTGCATAGTGAAGCGTCGTTGCGAATACTTCCACTGCAGTGCCTGCAGGTACAAAGAATGCCTTTACGTTGGATGTGTCATAGGTAAAATCAGGAGCAACGTCAGCGAGCAGGCCGAGCATCAGGATTGCATCGGTGGCAGCTACGTTGATCTCGGAATCACGATGATACTCCAGAGCGTTCAGCTTGTTGTTATGGCCGTTGCAGTAGCCGATCTGGATGGGCATTTCGCCATAGGTGGTCTCGGTCAGCGCCTTCATCACGGGAGTTGCCTCCAGGGAAGCCACGCTGGGCTCATAAACCACGCCATCGGGAAGTTCGGTCTTCTTCAAAGCCTCTACCAGGGGAGCGAAATCCACGTTGGTAACGACTCTGCCATACTTACGGAATTCCGCGTCATTTACGGACAAAATTTTCATGACTTAAATAACCCTCCTTTTATGTTTCTTTATTATTGTATTTGCGTCCACGGGGCCCAAGGTCAAAATCTCGTTCGTGCAAGCACGTCTCGATTTTGGACCTTTGTATCCTGGATGCATTATTTCGTGATGACGTCAAACACGGGCTTGCATGCAGGATAGATCTCCTTGAACTGCTGATATCTCTCCTCATACTTTGCAACCAAAGCGGGATCGGGCTCAACGGTGTCAACGATCTTTACGACCTTTGCAGCGATCTCTTCCACGGAAGCATACTCGCCGTTCGCCACTGCAGCCAGCATTGCGCCGCCCATTGCAGGGCCTTCCTCGGACTCGATCACGTCAACCTTCAGGTTCAGGATGTTGGCGATCATCTTCTTCCACAGGGGACTCTTAGCGCCGCCGCCGCAGATCTTGGTTCTCTCAAGGTTAATGCCAAGGGACTTGGCAACTTCCAAAGAATCACGAAGCGCAAAGCCAACGCCCTCAAGCACTGCCTGCGTCATGTCTGCGCGGGTGGTGTCCATCGTCATGCCGATGAAGGTTGCCCTAGCGTTCGGGTTATTGTGAGGAGAACGCTCGCCCATCAGATAAGGCAGGAAGTAAACGTGGTTCTCGCCAAGCTTCTCAATTGCCTTCTGCTCTGCTGCGTAATCCTTGGTTCCAATGATCTCATCCATCCACCACTTGTTGCAGGAAGCGGCGCTGAGCATGCAGCCCATCAGGTGATACTTGCCGTCCGCATGAGCGAAGGAATGGAGCGCGTTGAACTTGTCCACGCCAAAATTCTTGGAAGAGATAAAGATGGTGCCGCTGGTTCCAAGGGAAATGTTGCACATGTTGTCTCCAACGGTGCCGGTTCCCACTGCTGCCGCAGCATTGTCGCCAGCTCCTGCCGCAACGATGCAGGTTGCGGGGATGCCAAGCTCTGCAGCGATCTCGGGAAGCACGGTGCCAACCTTCTCATAGCTCTCGTAACACTTTGCAAGCTGGCTCTCCTTGATGCCGCAGATATCGCACATCTCCTTGGACCACTTGCGGTTCTTAACGTCGAATACCAGCATTCCGGATGCGTCGGACACGTCCGTGCAGTGCACGCCGGTCAGCTTGTAAGCGATGTAATCCTTGGGAAGCATGATCTTTTCGATCTTCGCGAAATTCTCAGGCTCCTTATTCTTTACCCAAAGGATCTTGGGTGCGGTAAAACCGGTAAAGGAAATGTTTGCGGTGTACTCGCTGAGCTTGTCCTTACCGATCACGTTGTTCAGATAATCACACTCTTCGAAAGTTCTTCCGTCATTCCAAAGAATTGCGGGACGGATCACGTTGTCATCCTTGTCCAGGATCACAAGTCCGTGCATCTGGCCGCCAAAGCTAATGCCGGCTACCTGGGACTTGTCCGCGTCCTTGATCAGCTCCTTGATGCCGATTTTCGTTTGCTCCCACCAATCCTCGGGTTTCTGCTCAGACCAACCCGGATGAGGGAAGTACAGGGGATACTCCTTTGATACGATGTTTTGGATCTTGCCGTCGCTGTCCATCAGCAGAAGCTTAACGGCAGAGGTACCCAAATCCACTCCAATATATAGCATGCCTTCCTCCTTCTTTCCGTTCTCTCGGCGCTCCCGTCTCATCAAACGATTTACGACAGATATCCTAACCGTTTCATTTTCGGAAAACCGCGCAAAGAACAGAATTGTAATCATTAAATATTATAGATTTTCTTAGCAGAAAACACAAGCGTTTTTTTCGAAAAGACTTATCCACTTTTTTTGTGGATAACGCGTCATTTTCTGTGGATTATTCCACGTGTTTCTTTTAGAAGAAACAGAGTTATCCACAATTCAAAAAACTTTTCCCGACACACTTGTCATACGCAATATGTTGTATTATAATAAGGTGGGTTACAACTAAATCTAGTTTTTCTCAGGTCTATTCTCGCAATGAATGCCCCCTAAAACAACACTCGAGTTGAATTACCCGTCATTTTTTACGTAATAACCTGTCATAAATTAACCGGGAGAAAGCAAATGAATCGTTCCGATCAAAGCAGAAATGCATACATGCTCTGCGGTTCCCTTGCAAAGAAAGGGTACCTGCGCTGGTGGCACTCCTTCTCGGGAGTTAGTGCCGTCACGGGGATCCGCCGCTTTTTCTTCGTCGAATATCTGATCCTAAACCCCGTTCCGGGCAAACAAAAAAAAGACAGGTCCGCCATCCCCTCCTACGTAAAGGTATCCGCGGGAATCTTTCCAAATGCGGACGCGCCCGGACTTCAGCTTGCCTCTTATCACCCGATCACGGCAGCCAAATATGCAAGAAAGCCCTTATATTTTCAAGTTGGCGACAATGTTTTGCGCGAAAACCGCATCACCGGCCGGATCAAGGAGGCTCCCGTCCCCAAAAATCTCAGCGACCCGGATCCCGAGGAGCAGATTGTGGAATGGGATCTCGAGATCCACAAAACCATCGCCTGTCATACCGGCTTCCTCGCCTCGCCTTTCCTGAGCGCGCTCAATGCTTTGGACAGCTTCTGGCACGGGGAGGGCATCAAAACACATTATCGCGGCAACGTTGTCATAAACGGTGAAAGCTATGAAATCTCTCCGGATGACTGCAGCGGCTATGCCGACAAGCACTGGGGCCGAAGCTACAACAAGCCTTGGCTGCAGCTTGCCTCCTGCGATCTCATTAGCGAGCGCACCGGAAAGCCCTTAAAGCATTCCGCCCTAGCCATAGACGGCTGTTGCCCGAGATTCCTTTTCTTCCGCTTCAAGCCCAAAATACTGTTGCAGCTGACCTACACCGGCGAAGATTTCTGTTATTCTTTTGCAAAGCTTCTACAACGTCCCCGCCTGAAATGGGGAACAAAGGAGACAACGGATGCCGTCACCTGGCACATAAAGGCCGGGAACCGTAACTCGCTGGTTAAGCTGACTCTCCAGTCTCCCAAGCCAAAAATGATGGCACTGTCATATGACGAACCCAGTCCGTCCCTTTCTTCGCCACGCCTGAAAGCTGGCTGCGAAGGATACGGTACGCTCGATCTTTACCGCATCACGTCAAACGGAAAAGTCTGGCTCGACACGCTGACCATCCAAAATGCCCTGTGTGAATTTGAAAAACCAGTCAAAAAGGCCTCCGCTCACTGACGAGCGAAGGCTTTTTTCTTGTCACGAAAAGGAAATAACGTTATAATAAGGACTCAGACAAAACGTATGACTAAGGATTTAGGAGGAAGGACTCATGGAAGGAACGTATCGCGTCCCTTGTTTATATCACTCGCAGGCCCTGCCTGGCTTTTTGAAGGCAGAGGTTCCCGGTTCAAAAAGCATTACCAACAGGGCGCTTCTGCTGGCTATGTTGGCTGACGGAACCTCTACCCTGCGCGGCGCCTTGTTCTCCGACGATTCCAGACATTTTGCCGAATGTGCCAAGTCACTTGGATTCAAGGTGGAAACGGATGAGGCAAATGCCATGATCCGGGTGACTGGATGCGGCGGAGACGTTCCCAAAAAAGAGGCATCCCTCTATGTCGGAAGCGCCGGAACGGCCGCAAGATTCCTGACGGCATGGCTAGGCGTCACCCACGGAACCTATCACTTGGACGCATCCGCCCAAATGAGACGGCGCCCCATGGCTCCGCTCCTTCGCGGAATAGAGTCCCTTGGATGCGAGATCACTTGCGGCGAAACGCCGGATTGCTTTCCCTTTACGCTCCGCTCGCGCGGCTTCCAAAAGGATTTCGTCAGCGTAGACATTGAGCGCAGCAGCCAGTTTTTGAGCGCCCTGCTCATTTCCTCCTGCCTGTCGCCCTCAGATTTCACCGTGGAAGCCGTCGGCAGTCACGGCATGGCTTACGTGGAAATGACAAGAAAAATGATGGCTCAGTTTGGCGTACGCTGCGATGCCGTTTTACAAAATGCCTCACAGTCGTCTTCAGATTCCGCTAACGCAGTTCCTGCCAAGCGCTTTGTCACGCCTGCCGGTCAGAAATACCGCGCTCTCGACTATCAGATCGAGCCTGACGTCTCCGGAGCAAGTTATTTTTATGCGCTTTGTCCCTTGCTAAACCTCCCCGTCCAGGTATCTCACGTGCACTTTGATTCCCTGCAGGGAGACGTTCAGTTTTTGCGTTTCCTTGAGCAATTAGGCTGTCACGCCGAAGACCGGCCGGAGGGCATACTGCTAACGCCGCCTGGGGACGGTTCTTATCCCGGCATCGTCGCGGACATGAGTGCCTGCTCAGACCAAGCCATTACGCTTGCCGCCCTCGCGCCCTTTGCGACCAGTCCCACCACCATTACGGGGATCGGCCATGTGCGTTTTCAGGAAAGCGATCGCTTAAGTGCCATCGAGACGGAGCTAAAAAGAATGGGGATCCGCTGCGAAACCACGGACGGTTCCATCACGATCTGGCCTGGCTCCCCCAAGCCAAGTCTCGTAAAAACCTATGAGGATCACCGCATGGCCATGGGCTTTACCCTGATCGGCCTTCGAAGCCCTGGCATTGTGATCGATGATCCCGCTTGTTGTAAAAAAACGTTTGAAAATTATTTTGAAGTGTTGGAAAAGGTACTTTGCATTTCCTCTTCCTCATGCTAAAATGTACTTAGTTACGGAAATCACACGTGCAGGAGGCAATTACAGTGAGCAAGAAAAAAGTTGTTGTTTCCCTTGGGCATGAAGCCCTTGGACATACCACCTTAGAGCAACAGAGCGCCGTAAGACAGACCGCCAAGGCGCTGGCAGACCTGGTAGAGGCTGATTACCAGCTTACCATCACGCATTCAAACGGACCGCAGGTAAGCATGATCCACAAGGCCATGACGGAGCTGCGCCGCGTTTATACGGATTATACTCCCGCCCCGATGTGCGTTTGTTCTGCCATGAGCCAGGGCTACGTGGGTTATGACATTCAGAACAGCCTGCGCTCCGAGCTTCTCGCGCGCGGCATTTCCAAACCCGTGAGCACCATTTTGACCCAGGTGACCGTGGATCCTTACGATGAGGCATTCTACGCACCGACAAAGGTGATCGGTCGCTTCATGTCCCAGGAGGATGCTGAGACGGAGCTGAAAAAGGGAAATTACGTGAAAGAATATCCGGGCAAAGGTTTCCGCCGCGTTGTGGCAGCGCCCAAGCCCATTGACATTGTAGAATTGGAGACCATCCGCACCTTGGCGGAGGCAGACCAGATCGTCATCGCCTGCGGAGGAGGCGGCATTCCCGTCATCGAGCAGAAGCACGTTCTCAAGGGTGCTTCCGCCGTGATCGAGAAGGATGCCATCGCCGGAAAGCTTGCGGCAGACCTCCGCTCCGACGAACTCATCATCCTGACTGACGTAGACTGTGTTTACAAGGATTATGGCAAGGAAAGCCAGTCGCCCATCTCTTCCATGACCGTGGCTGAGGCAAAGGCATACGCAGAAGAGGGACAATTTGAGGCCGGCACCATGCTTCCCAAGATCGAAGCTGCCATCGCTTACCTGGAGAAGGTTCCAAGCGGCAAGGTTCTGATCACCAATCAGGCCTGCATCGATGACGCCATCAAGGGAAAGGCCGGCACCGTGATCACCGCGTAAACGCGCCATAACAAAAAATAAAAAGGAGTGCATCGCACTCCTTTTTTTATTGAACGTGACAGGGGGACGTTCCTTACTGGATAATGCGGCGTACGCCCACCATGTCCTTGCGGTAGGTGGCGTTGCTCACCTTGATGCCGTCCTTTTTGTTGCTGGCGTGAACAATCTTGCCGGAACCAATGTACATTCCCACGTGTCCGTTATAACAAACAATATCGCCAGGCTGGGCATTTTCATAGGCAACTGCCGTTCCGTCATTTCTCTGCTGCCCGGAGGTGCGGGAGATGGAATAACCAAATTTCGCATACACGGAATACATAAATCCCGAACAATCGGTGCCGTTCGTGAGACTCGTTCCGCCTAGCACGTACGGATTACCCACAAATTGCAACGCATACTTCGCAATTTTCTTTCCCAGGTCACTTCCCGCCGCATTGTCTACAATGGAAGAATAACTTGTCTCCGTGATTGTTCCGACATCCGCGGCTTGACCCTGCTTTTGCTGTTGCTGAAGCTTCTTGATCTCTTTTTGTTCCTGCTGGATCAAAGTCTTTGCAACGTTGGCTTCCTGTTTTGCCTTTTTGATCTCAGCCTCATAGTCGGCGCTCTCTTTTTTCCTTTGCGCCAGCGCCTTGTCAAGGTCAGCCTTTTGCTTTTCCAGTTCTGCTTTTGCAAGCTCCACTTCTTCCTTCGCTTGCGTAAAGGCGTCCTTTTGCGCCTGTAAGTCTTTTTTCTCAACCTCTAGCTTTTTCCACAGATCCAGCGTGACCTGTTTCGCGTTCTCGTAATCGGTAAGCTTGCTCCTGTCATAGGTATAGAGCTGTTCAACGTAGTCCATCTTGTTTAGGAGATTGGAAAGTCCGATTCCCTGAATGAGCAGGTGGAAGAAGGATACGTTTCCCGTCTCGTAAATCCTCTTGGCCCGGACCTGCATGTCATCCTTCTGCTTTTCCTCCCGCGCCTTCGCCGCAAGGTATTCCTGCTCCGTCTGATCGATCTCTTCCTGCTTCTGGGCAATCTCGCCTCTCTTCGTTTCGATCTCATTTTCCATGTCCGCGATCTCATCCTCCCGAAGGGCGATGCACGTCATGGTATTCAGGATCTCCGCATTCAGATCGTCGATCATTTCCTCGATCAGGCTTTGCTTGTCTTTCAGGTTTTCCGCCTTTTTGTTGGCTTCCTCCAGCTCCTTTTGATGTGCCTTGATCTGCTCCTGTAACTCTGAAATGGTGCTTGCGTGAACGGAATTGGACGCAAAAGGACACAGCACCGCAATTGCCAGCGCCGCAAGCAGTCCAATGACCCATTTTCTTCCGTTTTTCTCCATTCGCATCCTTGGTTCTCCGTTAACTAGTTAGCTTATTTCTGCGATGCCAGATTGTAAAGATATTCAAATGCCAATTGGTAATGATAGGTCTGTCTAAAGTCCTCCATGGAAGATTCTCCGAGGTAATCCGCGATGGAAGAAAGACCCGCATTTGTGGCCTGCTCCTGCAAAACCCTGTTCAATTCCTCATCATCAATGCACAGGCCCTGCTTCTTAGCCAACGCCTGCAACACAAGATCCTCCTGCGCCGCGATGACGGAATGCTCTTTCAGGAAGCTTTCCAAATCCGTTCCAAAATACGTCTGCACAAGCGTTTCAGGATCCGTTCCCATCTGGAAGGCAGAGGTAACGAAATAATTATTGATCTGCTCATAATAATAGTCAATCCAATCCTGCGGAACTTCCTTTATTTCACAAATCTCATCCAGGAAGGTTTCCAAAACCTTTTCCTGATAAGCGTCATCGCCTTCCGATTGATAAGCTTCGGTGAGATAATCACGAATGTACTGGCGAAGGCCTTCAATGGTATCCACGTCCGGCACAATTCCCACAATGAATTCGTCCTTCATTTCTTCGGGAATGATGCAATTTACGGTCACGGTGAAAACAACTGCCTGTCCTGCAAGCTCTTCGCTGTGATACTGTTCAGGGAACGTAAGGTTTAAGTCAACCGTCTCTCCCGGCATAACGCCGATTAGGCCCTCTTCAAAACCGTCTATGAAGCTGTTCGAACCAATGGTGAGCGGCGCACCCTGTGCCGTTCCTCCATCAAAGGCAACGCCGTCCTTCTTTCCAACATAATCGATGTTTACGGTATCACCGTTCTCCACGGCGCGATCCTTGATGCCCTGATCTGCCGGGAAATAATTATGATAAGCATCCTTCAGGATCAGTTCAACCTCTTCCTCGTCTATCTCCACGGGATCGCGCTCCACGCGGAAATTCTGATAATCCTTGAGCGTTACGTACTTGTCAAGATCCATGTCCTTCGCATAGACGCGGCCTTCCGTAACCTTCATCGGTTCTATCGTCTGTCCCGGATTCTGGGTTCCCGTCTCCGTAACTTCCGTTCCGGACGTTGTATTATCACCGCCCGTTTTGGTCTCACAGCCAGCCAACGTCCCACAAGCGAGAACTGCCGCACAGATCAAAGCAATCCCGCCAAAATTCTTCTTTTTCATCTCTTTCATAATCCTCTCATTTTTCTTCCGAAGTCCTACAAACTAACTTCCATTTTGTATTATAACACCAATACTGGCATAATTAAAATGAAAATTACGTGAACTTTAAAATATTCAAAACCAATTCTTGTGAATTTGGCGAAGCTGTGTTATGATGTAATGTAGTTTCTGTGTAAAATTGAATATGGAAAAGGATAGAAAGGATACGTAGTATGATGAACACAAACACGTTTGCTTTCCTGGGCATTAACCCTGGTCTGATTGTCCTGATCGTGGTGCTCGTGCTGGTCGTGGCTGCCATTATCGCAATGTACTTCTTGGGAAAGAAGGCCCAGAAGAAACAGGCCGAACAGCAAGAACTCATGGAAGCCAACAAAATGACGGTCTCCATGCTGATCATTGACAAAAAACGACTAAAGATCAAGGAATCAGGATTACCGCAATCCGTCATCGATCAAACGCCGAAGATCATGAGGAACCAGAAGCTCCCCATCGTAAAAGTGAAGATCGGACCCCAGATCATGAATCTGATCAGCGATGAAAAAATTTTCGACAACATTCCCCTCAAAAAGGAAGTCAAAGCGACGATCAGCGGCATGTACATTCTCGGAGTGAAAGGCCTTCACGGCAAGATCGAAGTCGCTCCGCCCAAGAAAAAAGGCTTCTTCAAGCGTGCCCTGGAAGCAGCGCAGGAAAAAGCCGGTGCAAAACCCGTAAAATAAAAGCAACCCCCTCACGGCAAGCCGCGAGGGGGTTTTTCATGTTTTCCTAATGACAATCCGCAGGTCATCCTGATTGATTTCTTGGCCTTCCTGCATCATTTGATATTGAATCTGCGCCAAGATCTCTTCTTCGCCGTGCGCAATCTCAAGCGCCCGCGTGCGGATCTCAAGCCGCATCGTTCCGTAGGGCGTCGGATAATCCACCATACATCCGTGCTCTTCCTCTCCCTGCTTTCGGTACGTGAACTCCATCACGTGTTTGGCACCGCCCTTGTCATCCGGAAGGCTTCGTCTCAAAACCACCTCTCCCTCACTGATCTTCAGTCTGCTCGAGAAGGTAACTCCTCCCTTTTTCCCATCCTCCGAAAGCTCCTCTGAAAATAACACGTAATGATGGCCGTTTTTATAATAACATTGTCCCTCCGCGCGGTTAACGATCTCTCCCCTTCCGCCCGTGATCTCTATGTTGACCAGCCCTTCCATGACATTCCCTTTCCTCGTCCCAAAGACAAGGCCGCTCGTTTCCTTTCACGCCCCGCCTTAAACTCGTCTAAAACTCTTCAATGTTGATCGTCTTTGCACTGAGAATCCCATATTTGATAATGGAATTTGCAAAGGTTTTAAACTTCTCCGCACCGTCACTTACGTAAAACTGATATTTATTCTCTCCGAGAGTGACGGGCGTCTCCTTCAGAAGCCCCTTCCTTTCCAACATCTCCTTCAGCTCCCTCGCAGTCTCATATGCCGGATTTACAAGCGTTACCTTGTCTCCCATGACCCTGGCCACGGTAGACCGGATCAGGGGATAATGCGTGCATCCCAGGATCAGCGTGTCTATGTCAATGTCGATCAGTTCATTCAAATAACGTTTTGCAATCTCATCCGTCACCGGATCCTCCCAAAGTCCTTCCTCCACGAGCGGAACAAAGAGAGGGCATGCCTTTCCGTAAATGGTAACCTCCGGATGAATCTTTTTTATGTACTGACTGTAAATGCGGCTTCCAATGGTCGCCTCCGTCGCGATAACGCCAATCTTACCGTTCCTCGTCGCCTCGGACGCCGCCTTTGCGCCTGGCTTTACCACGCCGATGATGGGGACGTCCGTCTCTTTCTCCAGGTCCTCGAGCGCATAAGCACTGGCAGTATTACAGGCCACAACGATGGTCTTTACCTGATGCGTCTGCAGGAAGCGCACGATCTGGCGGGAAAACCTTGTCACGGTCTCCTTCGACTTGCTGCCGTAAGGCACTCTCGCCGTGTCCCCAAAATATATGATCTTTTCATTCGGGATCTGCCGCATGATCTCGCGCGCAACGGTAAGTCCGCCTACGCCTGAATCAAACACCCCTATGGGCGCGTCTGCCGTTATTTTTTGTTCCATTCCTTTGTCACTAACCTTTCTTTCCTTTTTCCAAAAGGCATGCCATAATTCCATCAACCTGCTGCGTCCTTTGATCTCCCCCGGCTTCGCTGAGAGAACGGCATCCAGCAATTCTTCTCCTGCCAAGTGCTCCTGCTCACAATTCTTGCAAACGTCCGCATTCCAAAATATTTCCGGAAACAGAATTCCAAATGCCAGCCACGAGGCGATGGCAAAACACCCAAAGTGCACCAAAGTCTCCCTGAGCAGGCTCTTATGGCTTATTCCATCATGCATCATTCTTCTTTCCTCCCATGTTCCTTACTCCCATAACCTGAGTATGGGCACGGTTTAGAAAAATGATACGCGTCATTTAATTATTTCTTTTCTTTTTCCAACCGGATCTGGCGGATGATTGCCTTTTTTTGATTGTCAATGTGAAGTCTCGCCGCCTCACAGGCCGTCTCGCGGTTTTTCTTCACAATGTTCTCATAAATAATGCGATGCTCCTCCACCAGCTTTTCATGCTGGCTAAAGTCCTTCAGATATTCAAAGCGATACCGGTACATCTGCTCTGAAAGGTTATTTACCAGCTGGATCAGACGCTGATTGCCCGTGGCCTGCACAATGATGTCATGGAGTGCCACGTCCTTCTGCGCAAGAAGCTTTACGTCCTTTTCTTTCTCGCTCTTTTTCGCTTCTTCCGCAAAGGCATCACACGCTTCGGACAAGCGCTGCAGTTCCTCCTCCGTGATCCTCTCGCAAGCGAGTTCCACGCACAGCGCGTCTACCGCACGGCGCACCTCCAGAACGTCATTCATGCTCTTTTCCGTGATCTGGGCAACCTCTGCCCCGCGCCTTGGGATCATCGTGACCAAGCCTTCCAGTTCAAGCTTCCGAATGGCCTCACGGATCGGCGTTCTGCTCACGCCAAGCTGGTCTGCGAGATGAATCTCCATCAGCCTCTCCCCCGGCTTTAATTCCCCCGTCAGGATGGCCTGACGGAGCGTGTTAAACACCACGTCCCTAAGCGGTAAAAATTGATCCATTTTCAGCTGAAATCTCTCTTGCATTTTTCTCGCCTTTCCTGTTGCGGCTCGCGCGACGCCTTCCCGTCACGCTCCCGTCTGCGCGGCTTCTTCCGCTTTTGTTCCCAGACCTTGCAGCCTTATTTCCTGCCACTCACCGGCTTTGTCACAAAAATCTGCTTTGCAAGTCCAAGCGCCCGGATCTGCTCCCCGGCTGCCCTAGCCTTTTCTTTCTTCTCAAAAATCCCAAACGTTGACGGTCCGCTGCCACTCATAAGACTGCCAAGCGCACCCTGAGAGAGCATTACCTCCCTGATCCTTTGAACGACCGGATGCATTTCCTCCGTGACCGTTGCAAGCACATTGGCGAGGCGCTTTACAACCCCATCCAAGTCATTTTCTGCAATAGCCCTTTGCATGCCGTCCACGTCCGGATGACTCGTGATCTCATGGCGGTCAATCCGCTCATAGACCTCCTTCGTCGATACGCCAATCTCTGGTTTTGCAACCAAAAGCACGCACTCCGGCATGGGAGAAAGCTTTGTCAAAACCTCGCCAATTCCTTCGGAAAGCGCGGTCCCGCCCAGAATGCAATAAGGTACGTCCGCTCCAATCTTAACGCCTAAGGCGCAGAGCTCCTCCTCCGATAGCCCAAGGTCATACAAAAGATTCATTGCCTTCATTGTACATGCTGCATCCGTGCTTCCTCCGGCCATTCCGGCCGCAACTGGAATCCTTTTTTCCAGTTGCACGGAAACACCGCCATCGATCTGGAATCTCTCCCGCATCAGCGACGCCGCCTTATAAATCAGATTGTCTTCCCCTAACGGAATCTCTCCCGCATCCGACGTAATCCGGATTTCCCCTGCCGTCCGTTCAAACGTGAGCGTGTCATGGATTCCCACCGTCTGCATGATCATGCGGACCTGATGATATCCGTTTTCCAGTCGTCCCACCACGTCCAGGCATAAATTGATCTTTGCGTATGCATTTAAACTCAGCATGACTTTCTCCTCTGAATGTATTCTGTATACAAGAATTGTATTTATTATAGTACAATCCTTGTGCGTCCGTCAAGCCTTGTACGCAAAAGGCTTCGCGTCAATTTCGTTTTACAACCAAAAGCTTTTGCCCTGGTACCAACTCCTCACTCGTTAGGTCATTGAGATCCTTTAGGCTTTGAATCGGCACGTAGTATTTTTTTCCAATATTCCAAAGGTGTTCCCCGGGACGGACTACGTAGATCGCCATACCTGGCAGGGATGCCATTTTCTCCTGGTCCAGGGGTGCCTCCGTGATCTCCCCCAGCACCTGCATCTCCTCTTCATGAAACGCAGATGCCACAAAGCAAAGGAGTGCCTTCACTTCCATCTCCTCACTGCCCTGCATGGTGACGCTAAAGCGTTCCAGCGTGGCCTGAACGCGCTCCGGCAGGTCCTCGCTCTCCAATCCCGGAATCTCCAATACGTACTCGTATGGCAATGTTTTCCTGACGCACCCATAAGGTTTTTCATCTTCCCCCGTGACGTACAGGATCTTGACGCCCAGGCTTCCGCGCAGGCGCAATCCATTCTCTGCCGCCTGTACGTCCGTAAGTGACAGGTTTCCTTCTCCGCGAATCAACTGCAGAGGTTTCGTTACGCCTTCTAGCGTCACGTGGTCCAAAACCTTTGTCTTTCCCGTAACGCTCCGAAGAAGCCGCCGTAAGGAAGCTGTCTTTTTCTCTTCCAGAATCTCTTCCTTTACGCCATAAACGTCCGTAACCACGTCCAATTTCTTTTCTTCATAAGCACAGATCTTAAGAGTGACCGTCATCTCCAGCCCGAAATCCCGCATTTCTCCGTCCAAGTCAGGCTTTGACGTCAGCTCCCACTGGGAGATGCCGTATCTTACGTCAAGCGCCATTCCCTCGTGGCAGCCGGAACAGGCAATCTGCGTGCTCTCCTCCACCGTTGTCTCATAGATTTCGGGATTTCCTTCTTCACTTTCATACAGCACAAACACGCGGACTTCTCCCTGTGCATAAAGCTGCTCTTCGCCCAGCCGGAAATTCATCTCTCCCAGCTCTGCGCTCTTCCAAAGAATCCTTGCCACGTTTGGGTGCCCTGAGGGCAGGGAGAACTCCTCCTTGATCCGCATCACGTCTCTGCTGCATAGTGCCAGTTCCGTATATTCCATGGGTACAAGACGTATCTGCGCATCCTCCTGCCCAGGACCGGTAACCCCTACGGGAAGCTCTTCGTCCTGAATGGACTGAGCGGATGCTTCCAGTGAAAGAATGCTTTGCACTCCCAGCTTTCGCGAGTTGATCATGGTTATGGTCAGATCCTCCACCGTACCCGTGACAATAACGTCATCCGAAGGAAGCATTCCTTCCACGCGAATCTTCTCCTCAAAAGGAAGCCTCCCCTCCATGCATTCCAGCCGTCCGCCATATTCCTGCGTATGATACAGGACAGAGAACGTTAATTTACCGCGCACCGTCGCCGCATCAGGCAAGGGCTGCACTTCCTCGATTAAAACGCTCCCCTTTTCCAGACAGATGGTGTTTACATCCGGCTTCATCTCGGGAAGATTGACGTCTTCCTCCATCGTGATCTGTAGCTGACCTTCCTTTTCGGTGCCGTTCCTTCGTACGTATTGTTTTAGCAACTCCATGCCGCATACCTCCAGCTCTTCCCAGATACCTTATGTATACGCCGGAAGGAGTCAGAATATGAGTGGAGCACGTATTGATCAGACGCATAGGGACGGGGCAGGGTGGGTCCGCATGCATCACCCGTGAACGCACGGATAATGCATGCGGACCCATCCTGCCCCTGGCATCTGAAAAATACAACTTAATTATTCAACTCAATGCGTGCCCCTTACAGAGAATCATTTATTGAAAATGGATCGTACAATCACCCGGGAAGTAAGGATAGAATGTTTCAATCGCGTTCCACTGTTCTTTGGTTCCCTCAAAATAAATGTCTTTTAAGGAACTGCAACCCATAAACGCACCGGCCCAGATCTCGGTAAGGCTGGCGGGAAGGTGAATGGTTTTCAGCTTGGTGCAATTTGCAAAAGCCAATTTCGTGATGATCTTGGTTCCCTCCGGCACGGCATATTCACTCGCCCCGGCGTTGGGATAACGGATCAGCTTTTCTTTGCCCGCGTCAAAGAGCACTCCGTCTTCGGCGCATAAAAACTCATTTCCCTCGTCTACGGAAAAGGACGTAATCTCTCTGTCACCGTCAAAAAGGGTAACATCCAATCCCATGGCTTTTTCCGGGATTACGACGTCGCCTTCTCCCTGATATTCCGTCAGCAATCCGTGTTCTATCACGTATCGTCCGTCCTCATCTTGAACAGAATAAAGCTGTGGTCCGTCCTTCATCGTGTCCCGGATGCACCTAGGCATCTTAACGCCATACTGCACGTATTTGCCATTGATTAGACTTTGCTTTTTAAAACTATTATAACTTTTGTTAAAGCGTCTGTCGGCTGGAGATTCCATCTTGTACTGATCCAGCCACGACGGGTCAATGCAATACCATTCGTCATAGAGCTTTACCATGTTCCAGGCATGATAACCCAGGGATATATTATAATAACTCTGGGAGGATGCCCTTACGTACAAGCTGTCGAGTCCCGCTGCGTTGCACAAATACTGAAACGTTTTCGCGTAACCGTTATCCGTCGCAATTCCGTCACACAAAGCTCCTCCAATCCCATCCGCAATCCCATCCCGGAACATGTCAAAAATGGATAACGTGGTATAGTTTGATAACGTGTCAGACTGCACGTTGTCAAAGATCAACCGGAGGATCGCTTCTTCCTTTTCCAAGTCATTTTCGCATTTTTCGATGACCTTCAACCACTCCTGCGTCTTCTCTTCAATCTTATCCCGATAGGAATCGATCACTTCGCGGCTTGTGAATCCGTCCAGTAATTCCATGGAATATTTGCCGTCTTCCTGCACAAGGATACCGCTGAAAAAAAAGTATTTGGGGCAGGAATGATAAAACAATTGCGCCACGACTTCCGCATCCAACCTATTTAACGTGCCAAGCTCCAAATTACCAAAACAACCTTGGGTAAACTCCTCGCTTGACGTATAGGTACCCTCAAAACATTTTAGCACGGAGCCCTCGGGCAATACTCTTAATTCCGGCTCCTGCGTTCCCCAGTAAAACGCCTCCGCCTGTTTCTTCATAATGTTAAAAAACACCTGCTGTTCCTTGCTTAGCTGGTCATAAAAATAGTTGGTATTTCCTTCATAAAGCGAGTGTCTGTCTGGCACGAAGTCTTCCAGTTGTTCGCTTGTCATTTCCGCCGTTTCGGCCTCCGTCTCCGGCAGCTTCTCTTTCTTTTCGCACCCTGCCATCAATGCCATGCCCATGCACAGGACCATAACCTTAACTAAAAGCTTTGTCTTCCAAACTCTCATCCTGATACCTCTCTTGTCGCCACAAAGTGACAATGGTTATCTCACGGCACCAATTAAGTCTTTGAGTTTCTCCACATGGTATTGACGCATGTAATTTTCAATTCCTTCGAGAATTTCCACGGTTGCGTAAGGATTTACGAAATTCATGGCGCCGACGCTGACGGCACTGGCGCCCGCCAGGATGAACTCGATGGCGTCCTCCGCCGTGGCGATGCCCCCCATGCCAAGGATCGGGAGCTTTACGGCCTGCGCCACCTGATAGACCATGCGCACCGCAATAGGCTTGATGGCGGGACCACTCATGCCGCCGGTCTTGTTTGCAATGGCAAATTTGCGCCTGTGAATATCGATCTTCATGCCCGTGATGGTGTTGATGAGGGAAAGCGCGTCCGCGCCTGCCGCCTCTGCCGCCCTCGCCATCTCCGTAATGTCCGTCACGTTGGGAGAAAGCTTCATCATGATGGGCTGTTTTGCATGCTTTTTGAGTTCCGAGGTGATGTTGTAGAGCGCGTCAGCCTTTTGTCCAAAGGCAATCGCGCCTTCCTTCACGTTGGGGCAGGAGACGTTGATCTCCAGCAGCGCCACCGCAGGCTCCTCGCCAAGGCGCTCCACCACGTCCACGTAATCCTGCACGGACTTTCCGCAAACGTTCACGATGATCTTTGTCTTTTCATACTGCTTCAGGAAAGGGATATCTCTCTCCATAAACACGTCAATGCCGGGATTCTGAAGGCCGATGGCATTGAGCATGCCGCCGTAAACCTCCGCCACGCGGGGCGTAGGGTTTCCAGGCCAGGGCACGTTTGCAACGCCCTTGGTCACAACGGCGCCCAGACGATTTAAGTCCACAAACTCCCCGTATTCCATGCCGGATCCAAAGGTTCCGGACGCCGTCATCACGGGATTTTGAAATTCCACGCCTGCAATGCGGGTGCGAAGATCCGGTGCCCAATTTTCCGCATTCGCGCCTGCCGTCATATTTACGTTCTGGTTGTTCTCGCTCATCAGATCTCCACCTCCCCTGCTTCAAATACCGGTCCGTCCGTGCAAATCCTTGCATTGTGCACGTGGGAGTGGTGATCCACTTCCTTTGTCTTTACGACGCAGCCAAGACACGCGCCGACGCCGCAGGCCATGTGCTCCTCCAGCGAGATATATGCCGGGATTCCCTGGTCCTGCGCATACGCCTTGATGGCGCGAAGCATGGGCATGGGGCCGCACGCAAAGATCACGTCCGCCGTGATCGCGTTCTCGCGGATCGCATCCAGTACGTTTCCCTTCGTTCCAACGCTGCCGTCCTCCGTTGCAAAGTAAACCCTGCCGTACTGCTCCAGATCTTCCTTCAAAAAGGTCTTAGAGTCGCGATATCCCATAATGCACCGGACGTCAGTTTTTCCATCAGCGCATTCTGCAGCTGTCTGCTTTGCGTCTGCGGCAAATTCCTTCGCAAGCTCCAGCATCGGCGGAATTCCAATGCCGCCGCCCATGAGAAAGACCTTCTTTCCCTTTCCTTTTTCCAGCGGGAACCCATTTCCGAGGACTCCAAGAATCTGCACTTCCTCCCCAGCCTGCCAGCCGGAGAATTCCTTTGTGCCCTGTCCCGCAATGCGATATACAATGCGAAGCGCGGTTCTGTCGGCGTTCACCTCGCAAATGCTGATAGGTCTAGGCAGAAGTGCACTTTTGTCTTTTGTAAACACCCCGACAAACTGCCCCGGCTTAACGTCCTTCGCCAGCTCCGTTTTGATCCACAGATCAAAGATGGCCGGCGCAATCTCCTTTTGCGTCATCACGACTCCCGTCACTTTTTGTTTCATATAGTTCCAGATTCCTTTCCGCGACAGTTACGTTTACTCTGCCGCATTCCCCTTCTTTATTTCCTTAACGTTTCTTTCCATGATCTTTCTGGCGATCATGATCTGATGGCCGCATCCCACGCATTTCAGCCGAAAGTCAGCGCCCTCCCTGAGCACGTCCCACTCAAAGCTACCGCAAGGATGTTGCTTTTTCATCTTGATCCTGTCGCCTACGTGTATCTCCATGTCACGCCTCCCAAAAAACTACTCTCGTTCCCAATATACCATGTTTCCCATGAGGAAGTCCTTCACGACTCCGAAAAATTCCCGCAGGAGATTATGCACCTGCATCGGCGGCCAGGAGTCCGCCGCAAGTCCCTGGGCATGCTGATATCCCTGCGCCCTAGCCAGCTTCTCCGCGCGGAATACGTGGAAATCATTGGTGACGATCACCACTTCGCTTTCCGTCTTGTCAAACAATTCCCCGCTGAATTTCAGATTCTCATGAGTGCTGGTGGACTTGTCCTCCTTAATGATCCGCGACGCGTCAATGCCCCGCTCCACCAGATAGTCGTACATGCCCTGTGCCTCGGAGATCGGCTCGTTCGCCCCCTGCCCTCCGGAGACGATCACAATGGTCTCACGGTTCACCTTCAGATACTTGATTGCTTCATCCAAGCGGTATCTCAGCACCACGCTGGGTCCTTCCGGCTTCCATTGCGCGCCAAGTATGATCAAGTAATCCGCACCATCCTTTGCCGGGGCATAACACCTCGAAAGAATGAGCCCTTCCACCAAGAGAAAGATTCCCAGTCCAATGCCAAACAAAACCCAGAACGTGCGGATGATCCAAAGCGGGATCCTGCGCCGGAGCGCCGGCTTTGCACAAAGAAGCGAGATGAGCCCAAATCCTGCGCCCATGGCGCCCCAGATCAGGAAAAAATAGGATCCGTAACCAAGGCATAGCCCAATGGCGGCGCAGTATAAGACGCAAAGCACCCCGAGGATGCCAAAAAAGATGGCTTCTCTCTTCAGAACGCGCTCCCGTCCCCGATCCTTCAACCGGATAATCTTTTTGCTCTTCTTCAATGGAACAAATTTCTCTTTCTTACGCTTAGCCATACGTCCGGCTCCCTTCATTCTCACCCAAGATACGTAACATTATAGCATAAAAGCAATGCCCCCTCAACTGCACGTGCATTAAGATTTTCTAAAGATTTCCTTACGGAATCCCTTTTCTTTTAACGTGATTTTTGTTAGAATAAAAGTAGCTAATCTAGCGAAATTCATGCAGACTTGCAAGCGAGGAGGTGCCCTATGAAAACATTAACGGAAATGGATCAGAAAAACATTGAAGAGCTTCAGAAAATCATAGACGGCCACAAAAACATTGTGTTTTTTGGCGGCGCGGGCGTATCCACGGAAAGCGGAATTCCCGATTTCCGCAGCGTGGACGGACTCTATCATCAGCAGTACGACTATCCCCCTGAGACAATCCTCAGCCACACCTTCTACGTGAAGAAACCGGATGAATTCTTCCGCTTCTACCGCAACAAGATGCTCTTTACGGATGCCAAGCCTAATGCTGCGCACTTAAAGCTTGCGGAGCTGGAAAAAGCAGGGAAATTAAAGGCCATCGTGACGCAGAACATCGACGGCCTGCATCAGGCGGCCGGGAGCAAAAAGGTTTTGGAGCTGCACGGAAGCGTGCTTCGGAATTACTGCGAGAAATGCGGAAAGTTCTATGGTCTGGATTATATCATTGATTCCACCGGCATTCCCGTGTGTGAGGACTGCGGCGGTCGCGTAAAGCCTGACGTGGTGCTCTACGAGGAAGGCCTTAGCCAAAATACCATCGAGGAATCCGTGCGCGCCATCAGCAATGCGGAGGTCCTCATCATCGGCGGCACTTCCCTCGCCGTTTATCCTGCGGCCGGCCTCATCGATTACTTCTCCGGTGACAAGCTCGTCGTGATCAACATGGCACCCACGCCCCGCGACAAATTTGCCGATCTCCTGATCCAGGCTCCCATCGGCCAGGTATTCGACGCCATCAAAGTCAATTGATCCTTTTTAGGGAAGTCGGTTAGTCCGTTTTGGAGAAGTCTGTCAATCCATTTTAGAGAAGTCTGCTAGTCCATTTTAAGACTGTAACAAACGGGTCAGGAATTTTCCCTGACCCGTTTTTGTTATCTTCCGGCACTAACTCTTCCTTTTTGCTTGCTTAGATTCCTTTTTTGTCTCTCAGGCAAGTGTTTTCTGCCTCTTTCGCTTGCCTGGATTTCATTTTTCCTTCTCAGGCAAGCAGTCTCTGCCCCTTTCACTTGCCTGGATTTCATTTTTCCTTCTCAGGCAAGTATTTTCTGCCTCTTTCACTTGCCTGGATTCCTTTTCTTCCTCTCAGGCAAGTATTTTCTGCCTCTTTCGCTTGCCTGGATTCCATTTTTTCCTCTCAGGCAAGTATTTTCTGCCTCTTTCACTTGCTTGGATTTCATTTTTCCTTCTCAGGCAAGCAGTCTCTGCCCCTTTCACTTGCCTGGATTCCTTTTGGGGCTTCAGATAGTCAGGATTTCCTTGAAAAGACTGTCCCGTTTCTAAAAATCCATTCCAGACCGTTGATTATGGCAGAAATTCACTGTCTGAATTGTGATATCCATAAGTAGACAGTTACGAAACACTGTCTGTGCGCCCAAAATCAAATGCGGACAGTTTATTTCCTGATAATTTCACTGTCCGAACGCCAAATTCGAAAACGGGACAATAACAATCCACCCACCTTCACGACATATCTCCATCTGGCGCGGCAACAAGTTCCCTACAACCTCCGATCCGCGAACTGGCAAGTATCTCTAAGCGTTCTGATTTGTGGAGTCTGCGCCACGCCATGCCTTTTTCGCGATCACTGTAATGGCACAGGGCATCCTGCCTTTTTCGTGATCACCGCAATGGCGCAGGGCATTCTGCCGTCCATCACGTAATACTCCACGTCCGCATAACCCATGTTCTCAAAAAACTTCTTGTAGGATACCAAGTCAAACTGCCGCTTGAAATTCGCTCCAAGCAAGGTGATGAGCTTCACCTCGATCCTTCCCGTTCCCTTAGACATGTTGATATACGTGGGAATAATAATCTTTCCACCAGGTCTCACCACGCGCTCCAATTCATAAAGTGCTTTTTCCGGCTCTGGAAGCAAATGGATCACGTTGCCCGCTACAACTTTATCAAAACGATCCGCCTTGCATTTTATATTCATAACGTCTGCCCTTTTGAACGTTATGTTCACGGCATTCGCCTTTTTGAAAGCCGCGTTCCCAGCATCTGCCTCTTGCACTTCTTTGCGATATAAATGCTGATGGCACCGGTTCCGCAGGCACATTCCAACACTTCATCCGACGGATCGATCAATTCCGCGACCTTCCTTCCGGTTCCGGCATACACCTTCCCATTATAGATCGTTTCAAACAAGTCATAAATTGGCGAAATCTTATCCCAAAACATGAATCATCACCCCTTCTTTATATGTATATATGTTCAACTATTCATATATTGTCAATCTTTTTTCATTCAACGTCATTCTGATTGACAAGTTTGAGTTACAAAGAACAATTATATGGCGCGGGCATTTTCAAAAGCGGAGAGCTTATATCAAAAAAGGAACCCAACTAACTTGAGTTCCTTAGCAATTGATTTCATCCCGTATTAATACTGGAACGTAAAGGTATAAGCACCTTCCAGTCCTACAACGGAGTAATCCGTTTTCGTTACGTAAAAACTAGCCTCCAGTGAAGAGTGACTGACGTATCCCTCCACGGTTCCGTCATTACTGGTAAACAACAGATACGTATCGCTGTCGGGAGCATCTTCCACCTCTCCCCGGCCGCGCAACTCCTTTTCATCATCAATATGAATCAAAATATCGTAGGAGTAGTTTCCTGCACCCTCCGTGATGATCAGGTAACTGCTCCCAGCGTAATCACCGTAAAAACCGCGGCGGGAACTGTCCGGAAAGTTGAAATCAACTTCCTTTGTAACGTCTGCAAGCGTACTGGCAAGAGAGTATGCCTTTCTCTTATAGCGCATGGCTCGATTGTATGAATACACGGTTGGATGCAATGAACCGCCATCAAACACATAGCTCATTTGATTCGCCATGAAAGGCACGTGACTTTCCCAATTTTCATATTCAGAAACGATTTCCTTGTAACTATCCGGTGCCTTCTCCTTAATTCTGTTTAGGAGACTTAAGGTTTCCTCTTCCCAAACCCAACTTCCCCATTGGCTGAGCAGATTCATCTCTGTCTGATTCTGGGCATTTCCTATGATCTCTTCATATTTGGAATAGCGCTCGTTTACGCTGACAAGCTCTTTCGACAGAGACTCCGAACCCTTCGCTATCTCCGCAATTTCCGTCTTGATCTGATCCGCATAATCTTTTGCGTCTGCGTTGTCTTGCGCGCTCTCGTTCTCTTTTGCATCCGCATTTTCTTGCGCGTTTGCGTTGTTTTCAGAGCCCGCGCCGTCTGCGCTGGCATCCTTCTGCCGGCTTTCGTCAGTCGTCTCAATTGTCTGACTCTCTATCGCAGGCTGGCTCTCCTCACCAGAATCGCCACATCCTGCCAAAATGAATACCGTTGCAGCCATAGCCAAAAATATTCTTCTTTTCATTTTTATTCTACAAAAATCCATAAGATTTGTAATCCCCAAACGTCAAACTTGCCACTACGTCCAAAGCAAAGAGATGATCAAGCCTGAATTCCCCATAGCATCGAGATCAAAAATACGGTAACGCTCGCCATGGCGGCTACCGTCATCAAGCCTTTCCCCTTGAGTGCAAGAAGGATCGCGACGATGACTCCCGCCACTGCGGCGATGACGTGATCCGTTGAGTGAAACACTGCTGGAAACGTCATGGCCATCAGACACGCATATGGCACGTAATATAAAAAAGATTTTACAAACCTGTTTTTGATTCTTCCCTGGATCAGCGTCAGCGGAAGCATGCGGATCAGATAAGTCACGCCCGCCATCACAAGGATGCAAAGCCATACGTTCATCCTTCGCCCCCTACTTTCCCGGAAATTTGAGTCTCCGTCTCATCACTTTCCTCCTTCACCGGGAAGACGATGGCACCAAACGTCGCTGCCGCCACCGTGCAAATGATAATGGAAATGCCCGTGGAAACGTCATGAAGAAACGGCACGTACTGAAACAAGCTGCTAAAGAAAATGGCAACGCTCGCCACGATGAGTACGGGCTTAGACTTCTTTGCCACGGGGATTACAATCGCGATAAACATCCCATACAGCATAACGTTCATGGCAACGCTAACGCTCCTTGGCATCAAGCCCCCCGCCACGGCACCGAGAAACGTTCCCGCCGTCCATCCAACGATCGGGAGACTTTGCAGTCCCAGCATATAGGGAAGCGTCAGGCTCCTTTGATGATTCATTGCCACCGCAAAAATCTCGTCCGTGTTTCCAAAGGCGATCAGGAGCTTTTGCCAAAGCGTCACCTTCTCATCCAGTTTCTGCGTGAGGGACAGACTCATCAGGGAATATCTCAGATTAATGATCAGCTGCGTGAGCACAAGCTCCACCAGCGTTCCGCCCGCAGCGATCACCTTGACGCCCGCAAATTCACCTGCACTCGTCAGGTTCGACACGCTCATGACGGCACCCTGCACCGCCGTCATGCCGGCATTCAGCATCGCGATGCCCAAACTAAAACTCACTGCAAAATATCCCAACGCGATGGGTATCCCATCCTTTACTCCAATCCTAAATTCCTTACTCAAAACCATATCCTTCCGTACGCCAGGCGAAATCCTTGCGGATTCCTTCCTTGAACCCAATCTTTCGTTTTTCTTCTCTGATTCCATCCCTGGCTATATTTTTCTTATTTAAGTAAAAAGACCGCAAACAACATTATAACGAAGTCGCACCAAAGATGCAATGGCAAATGACTCAAAAGGAGTCAGAAAAAGCGGCCCGCAAGGCAGGCCGCCTAATGATTTCCCTTATATGTAATACACGTAATTCTCTTTTCTGGGAGCAGGCGCGTTCGCAGGCCCTGCAGCGTAGCCCAGCGCACAATGTCCAATTCCTTCGTACTCGCCTTCAATGCCAAGCTTCTTTAACAGGTTCTTTCCAAAGTCGGATTCAAACTCTTCTTTTGCCCTGTGGATCCAGATGGAAGCAACTCCAAGACTCTCCGCCGCATTCATGAGATTCCCCAAAACTAGGGAACCGTCATAAAGATACGTGGGAACGTCCTTCCTCGCAAGAACGATCAAAACCACGGGAGCTCCGTAGAACGGATCATAATCCTCTCCCCAGCCGCCTCCGGCAGCCTTGCGGTTCTCCACCATCAGTTCATCGCGAAGCTTTTTGTCCGTCACTGCAATGATGATCGGGCTCTGCTTTCCCATGCCGGTAGCCGCATAGGTTCCAGCCCTGACAATGGCCTTCAGTTCTTCGTCCTTGATCATGTCAGGCTTGAAATTCCTGCAGCTCCGCCTCGTCTCCAATACCTTCAAAGTCTCGTTCATTTTGTACCCTCCTTTTATATTTTGCCATTTCAATCATTTCCCATAGTTTCTCTGCTTCTAAGCGCCAAAGCCGGATAATCCGCGTTGCAGGCGCTCCAACCCCTCCAACAGTCGCTCCCTTGGGCAAGCTACGTTTAAACGCAAAAACGGTTCTCCCGCCTTGCCGTACTCCGCGCCGTCCGATACGAAAAGGCCCGTCCTCTTGCGGATAAATTCCGCCAGCTCCACGCTGTCCCTCGTGTAGTTTCTGCAATCCAGCCAGAGCAGGTACGTTGCCTCAGAGGACACCAAATGTACCATCGGAAGCTTTTCCTCCAAGAATTCCCGCACGATGCGCTTATTTTCTAACAGATATTCCCGCAGGGCATCCAGCCAGGGGGCGCCCTTCGTGAATGCCGCAATGGCAACGCCGCACGCAAACGTATTGGGTTCTGCCACCTCATCCGTATTTAAGCCTCTCCAAACCTTATGCCGTATCACGGGATCCGACGCAAAGACTGCTGCCGTCTGCATTCCCGCGAGATTAAACGTCTTCGTCGGCGCAATGCAGGTAATGCTGTTCTCCCTGCAGGCGTCCGACACGGACGCAAATGGCACGTATTCCTTCCCCGGATCCGTGAGATCACAGTGGATTTCATCGGAAACCACCAGCACGTGATGCTTTAAGCAGAGCTCACCAAGCTTTGCAAGCTCCTCCCTCGTCCAGATCCTTCCAACCGGATTGTGCGGATTGCAAAGGATCATCATGGTTGTCTGCGGATTTGAAAGCGCCGCCTCCAACGCCGTGAAATCAATGACGTACTCCTGATCCGCAGCAACGCCTCCTACTGCCTCGCCGTTACTGGCCACCGCCTTAGCGCCGCTTCCCACTGCCTCGCCGTAACCGGCTACCGTCTTGATGCTGCTTCCCTCCGGCCGGTACCGCAGCGGGCATTGCACCACGTTTCTGCCGTTATTTACTATGGAATTGAAGAAAATATTATATACCGGCGTCAGAATCAGTATGTTCTCGCCCACCGTCGTCATCTTCCGCACAATACTTGAAAGCGCCGGCACAACGCCCGTACAAAAGATCAGCCAGTCCTTCTCGATCTTGAAGTGATGCCGCGTCTCCCACCAGTTTTGATAGGCTTCATACCACTCTTCCGGCACCACGTTATACCCAAACACGCCGTGCGCCGCCCTATGTTCAATGGCCTCTCTCACGCAGGGCGCCGTCTCAAAGTCCATGTCCGCCACCCACATGGGTAGCTCGCCTTCCTTCACGTCCCACTTGTATGAGTCCGTTCCCCGCCGGTCCACCAATTTGTCAAAATCAAACGTCTCCTCCATTGTACACGCCCCACTCTTACCATTTTTTTAACATCCACTTGACTTTACTTGGGTACCCGCGCTATATTATCTTTTCCTTACCCATGTTTTCAACTCCCCTGGGTATATTTCGCTCTTCTTGCCCGCCTTACCCACGCTTATCAGGCTTTCTTGGGTATTTTCGCTTCTTCTCTCGCCCTTATACCCCTCTGCAGACAATCCTCGTCTTCTCAGGATCAATCTTATCCTTCTCCAGGATCAGTTCCCCAATCTCATCCGCCGTAATGGTGCCGGAGGAGGGATTCAGGACGCTGTCGATCTTTCCCGTGATCTCCGCCTCCACGCTTGAATACTCAAACGCCAGCGTGGTGTTCAGAAGTTTACAGTTCTTCATGACCAGATTCTCAATATAGCACATGCCCTGCAGGCTCTCGATGGTGCAGTTCACAAAGGTCAGGTTCTTCGAATTCCACCCCAGGTATTCCCCGGAAATAAAGGAATCATACACCGTCACGTTCTCCGCGTTCCAAAAGGAATCCTTTGAAAGCAGGCGACTGTTTTTGATTTCCACGTTCTTCGCCCCGTCAAAGGAATAATTTCCGTAGAGCGTAAAGTCATCCACCTTAATATTGCTGGAATTCATGGCAAAATAATTACCCTTTGCCGTCACGTGCGTAAGCTCCACGTCCTCGCAGCTCCAAAGCGTCTCCTCCGCATTGGAGAAGGATACGTTGCGAAGGGTCACGCCCTTACATCTCCTAAAATTCTTGGGTGCGTCGATCGGCGTGTTCTCCAGAGTCACGTTGTCCGTATACCACACGCCTGCCCTCGCCATGTCAAACCAAACGCAGTTTTTGGCCACCACGTTCTTACAATACCATAATGGATACTTCCATTTGAACATGCTGCCCTCAAGCTCTATGTCATGACTCTCCTTCAAAGGGGACTCGCCGTCCGCAAAGGTACAGTCCACAATGTGAAGGTCCCTGCTCATAAAAAGCGCCCTCTCACCTGTTAAAAACTGCTGTTTGATCGTTGTCTTTTCTCCCATGTTTATCCTCTTTCCATCAAGGCCCTGCATGCCTCAGCGTTATCTTTCCTGCCAAGACCCTACTTGCCTCATTTTCTTCCTACCGCGACCTTGCTTATCTCAACTTCATCTTTCCCGTCGCGGCCTTGCTTGCCGGGCCACTTTATTCCTGGCTCTGCGCCACAATGTTATTCAGCCAGACACCCTTCTTCACAAGCACAAATCCGATTGCACATTTGATCAGGTCGATCATCTGCACGCAAAAGTACAGCGTCAAAATCGGCAATGCCGTATACCGGCTGAGCACGTACGCAACCGGCGTGCAGACAAGCCACAGGAACACGCTGTCAAAGCAGAAGGTGATCAGCGTCTTTCCTCCGGAGCGGAGCGTAAAGTACGAAGCATGCATAAACGCATAGATCGGCATGCAGCCCGCTCCCACGCGGATGAATCCCGTCGCCAGTGCCTTCACCTGATCTGACGTGTTATAAAGCATCGGGAACAACGGCGCAAGAACCATCAGCACCGCTCCAATGCCAATGCACGACGTCACCGAGAACGTGATAAGCTTAACGTCCGTATCCATCGCTTCTTCCATCTTACCCGCGCCAAGGAGCTGTCCCACCATGATCGAAATGGCGCTTCCCATGGCAATAAATACCACGTTGAACAGATTTGTGATCGTGGACGAAATGTTTAATCCGGCAATGGCGTCCAGTCCCCTCAGGGAATAGCACTGATTCAACAAGGCCATGCCCGCCGCCCAAAGGATTTCATTGATCATCAAAGGCAATCCCTTGATGACAATCTTTCCCACCAAATCCAGCGGGATCGAAAAGCTCCGGTACAGTCCCTTGGCAAAAGGAACTCTCTTTACGTGGCGATGCGTCCATATAAGCACGATCGCAAGCTGAACGTAACGGGAAATTACCGTCGCGATCGCCGCGCCCGTAACGCCAAGCTTTGGAAATCCAAAATGACCAAAGATTAAGACGTAATTGAATCCTAAGTTTACAAAGACGGCCACAATGCCCGCTATCATGGGGAGCCTCGTCTCGCCGCATTCCCTCAGCGTACTTGCGTATGCCTCCTCAATTCCAAATGGCAAAAGCCCCACAAGCATGACCGCCAGATACTCGCGTCCGTATTGCAGCGCCGCCTCCAGGGACTGGGCTGAATCGCCTCCGTCATGCAGATACAGGAGGATCAGTTGATCTCCCAAGGCATGAAATGCAAAGATGCCTAGGATCACAATGCCAATGGCGACGTACAACTTAAAGCGCATGGCGTTTCTGACGCCCTCATGGTCACCTTTCCCGTAAAACTGGGCACTGAAAATGCCCGCCGCCGAAAGAGCTCCGAAAATGCCCAGATAAAAAACAAACATCAGCTGATTGACAATGGCGATGCCGCTCATCTGCTCGGTTCCCACTTGGCCGATCATGATGTTGTCAAGCAGACTTACAAAATTCGAAATGCCGTTCTGGATCATGATGGGCACGGCCACCTTCAGAACGTTTGCGTAAAACTTTCTGTCTCCAAATAAATTCCTAACATTACTCATAAATCCCAATTCTTCCCGCGGAAGCTTCTTTTTCCACCCTTTCATTCCCTTACGTAATCATTCTACACCGCGGACTTCCACTCTGGCAATGTACTTTCTTGCCTTCTCTGCCATGCATTCTAGTTCACTTTTTTCGAAAGAACCCTCACAAAGTGCGGGGTTCAAGACGTTTCCGCTCTCCTGATAACCCTGCAGATAAAGAGCCTTTGCCCCGGAAAGCCATTTCCCGATCTTTTCAAACTCCTCCACGTCATGAAGCCCCTTGACGACGGTCGTCCGGAATTCATAGGGAATCTTATCCTGGGAAATCAAAAGGGAAACGCTTTGCTCCAGGTTCGATACGTCCAGTCCCGGCAAACCCACGGTTCTGGCGTACTTTTCTTTCGAGGCCTTCACGTCCATGGCCGCGTAGTCCAAAAGGCCTTCCTCCAAAAGGCTTCCAAGTACCTCTGGCCGGTACCCGTTCGTATCGAGCTTCACCAGATACCCCAGTTCCTTGACCTTGCGGATAAACGCCGGAAGCTCCGGCTGCAGGGTCGGCTCTCCTCCCGTGATACAGACTCCCTCCAGGATCCCCTTCCGCTTTTTCAAAAAAGAAAAAACCTCTTCCTCCGTGATCGTCGCATAGGCCGCAGGATTTAATACCAATTCTCCGTTTTGGCAATAGGGACAGCGAAATTGGCACCCCCCCGTAAAGACCGTGCAGGCCACGTGCCCCGGAAAATCCAAAAGCGTCGTCTTTTGTAAACCGCAAAGTAACATGATCCATCCTTCCTTCCGCACGAGTTCCCGCACGTTCGCGCTTTATTTTCCACGCTGGAGCCCGCTTTTCGCACCTTGCCACCCGCGCAGATTTTCCGCTTTTTCTCGCCTTCTTTCCGCACGGGAGACTCTTTGATTCCATATAATAGAATATCACAAAAAGAAACGTCTTGCCAGTATGCAAGACGTTTTCCTCTTGAATTCCGTGATTTAGTCTTTCCGAGTCATCTTTCTTGTGATAAGATAATCTCAGCCCATTTCCTCCGGAATCTTGACCAGGCGGCGGAAATGGCTTCCGCGATTGAAATGACAATGAGCAGGACAAACCCCAGAATCCGGATTCAGGTGCGCTTTGTTTCTTTTCCCATGACCGTGTCTCCTTTTTCGGCTGCCTTTTGACATCTGGTGCAATACAGCCTTCCTTCTCATTGTTGCCCAGAAAGGAGTTTTTTATGACTGGCATTCCTTCCGTGCAGGAAAAATATATGAAAGAGGCCCTGAAACAGGCAAAAAAGGCTGCTGCCCTTGGGGAGGTTCCCATCGGCTGCGTCATCGTTTACGAGGGCAAGATCATCGGCCGCGGCTACAACCGCCGCAACACCGACAAGAACACCCTCTGCCACGCAGAGATTACGGCCATCCGCAAGGCCAGCAAGATCATCGGCGATTGGCGCTTGGAGGGTTGTACGCTCTACGTAACGCTTGAACCCTGCCAGATGTGCGCCGGCGCCATCGTTCAGGCGCGGATCCCGGAGGTTGTCATGGGCTGCATGAACCCCAAGGCCGGCTGCGCCGGCTCCATCCTGAACCTCTTGGAAATGCCCGAGTTCAACCACCAGTGCACCGTCTACCGCGGCGTCCTCGAGGAAGAGTGCAGCAATGTCCTCAAAGCCTTCTTTGTCGACCTTCGCAAGCGCAACAAAGCCGAAAAACTGTGCCGCGGGGACGTGTCTGCTGACACAGTTTCATGACCCAGCCTGGCATGTATTCTTTATTCAAAGAATAAATTCATCATAAAACGTGCCTTGCCCATGCCACTAGTATATTGCATACGGTATTTTCTACCGTCTCCATGGCTGATAACGCAGGCCTTGCCCTCTTCCCTGTCATCATACAAGGCATTCTCCGTTTCCCTTTCTACGTATTGCGGATAGTAGTATTCAAAGATTTCCTCTGCCCATTCTTCATTTGTGATAAATTCAACCTCGAGGTATTCCTCATGAAAGCTGACGTGCCAAATATATTCCGCTTCATAATCGCTATTGTAAAACTCCCACATAACAGTTGATTGTAAATAATATTCATAGGGTTCCACACGTTCGAAACGGTCTGTATAATTCTCCTTACTGCAAACGTCAGTCATTTTAATCAGATTATTAAGGTTATGGATCACTTCCCCAGCGCTCATGCCATTCATGGAAATATACACTATGTCATCCTCCGGAACGCTTGCCGCCTGAATAATCTTCGGCTCTGCCGCCTCTTCCGAACCTTCCTCCCAATCACTTTCCGCGTCTGAAATCTCTTCCGAACTCTCTTCCAAATAATCTGCCGAATCCCTTTCTACCGACTCCTGAGCCTCCTGTCGGGTCGTTTGCCCGGATTTTTCCTCCGGCTTGTTCAATACCGTGATAATAACTCCCGCCGTTACGGCAACGGCCGCTACTGCTCCAATTCCTCCGATCACAATTTTATTCATCATAATACCTGCCCCTTTCTTAACGGCTTCAGCCGAAGCGTTTTTTCCTGCCTCCTTTACGGAAGCCTTCACGGATGCGGACGAGGTAGTAAGTGAAGCCGGCATGGGCCTTAACGGCACCTGCTCTGCTTCTTTCATAAACAGTAAGCTTAAGAACGGTAAAGCCACGTTGTACAGCTTAATATTGTTATCTTTCTCATATTTTTCAACCCCCTTCTTGATTTTTTTCTTGGCAAAATTCAGACGCCAAAGAACTGTTCCCTGAGGTATCCCGAGTGCCTCCGCGATTTCTTTCGTCGTCATTTCGTCAAAGTAAAATAAGATCAACGTCCTTCTAACCTCCTCGGACAAGGACTCATTAAGGATATCCATAATGATCTTACGATTCTCTGCAGATTCGACAACGGCCTCCGGAAGAAAATCCTCAGGAACGGTTTCCATGGTTTCAAGAAACTCATCGCCCACGTTGACCGTCCTTGTCCTCGACAGGCGATTCAGGCACTTATTTGCGGCGATCTTCTTCAACCACGGAACCACTTTACTCTTGTCAATCAGCGTGTCATACGCCTCGATCAAGGTAACAAAAGTATCCTGCACAATATCCTGCGCTTCCTCTTCATTTTTCAGAAGAGACATTGCCGTCCAATAGACCGCACGATAAGCTTCCTGATAGATTTGCTCGAGTTCTTTGTCTGTCACTTTTTGCCTCCTTTTCATCCGCATCCGTCTATTAGACACGTAACGAATGCGAATTATTGGCTAGATTGAAAAATTTTTTTCATAGTATATATTTTTTTCTCCAAACCGTCAATAAACCTACGTGAAATTTACGTTTGACACTGCCTCTTGACAAATCCCGTAAAAACCGATAAACTATAAAAGCCGTGCATTGTCGGGTTAGCTGTAATGGTGAAATTCGGTCTTGCGCAATGGAAATCTGCGAACCGTGTCAGGTTGGGAACAAAGCAGCACTAAGCGGAATTTTCCATGTGCCGTAAGGTCACCGGGTGGAGTTGCAGTGCGCCTGGCAGTGTGCGGTTTGTTTTTCCAGCTTGGCCATAAACGCCATTATACACAAAAAGGCTGCTTGCAGACTTTTTTGTGTAATGGCGTTTATGAGCTGAGCGCCACTTCATGAGCAAAATCGCCGCATCGCGGCGGCTTCCACGAAGTGGAAGTCATTTTGCGAATGGCGCGAGCCAAGCGTGGTTTACGCGCTAGAGGTATTCCATGAAAGATTCCTTATCTGAGGTTCTCTCCTCCTGCAATTTATGTCCCCGACACTGCTCCGCGGACCGCACGGCCGGCGGCGTGGGATACTGCGGCCAAACGGCAGAAATCTTTGCCGCGCGGGCTGCCCTGCACTTTTGGGAGGAACCCTGCATCTCTGGCACGAATGGCTCCGGCACCGTCTTCTTTTCCGGCTGTAACCTACGCTGCATATACTGTCAAAACCGTGAGATTGCCCTTGGAAATCAAGGCAAAGCCATCAGCGTGGAAAGACTCTCCCGGATCTTTTTGGAGCTCCAGGAAAAGGGTGCCCACAATGTCAATCTGGTCACGCCCACGCATTACGTGCCGCAGATCCGTCTTGCACTTATCGCAGCAAAAAAGCAGGGTCTCACCCTGCCCATTGTCTATAATACCGGCGGCTACGAGGAAGTCGAAACGCTCCGCACGTTGGAAGGTCTGGTCGACGTCTTTCTTCCCGATCTCAAATACCGCTCCAGCGCTCCGGCAGCCAGATTCTCTAACTGTCCAGACTATTTTGAAAAGGCATCCCTCGCGCTGAATGAAATGTACCGCCAGGTTGGGGATCCCGTCTTTGATGATTCCACGGGACTGATGGTTCGCGGCATGATCGTGCGCCACCTCCTCCTTCCCGGACAGGTCGGCGAATCCAAACGCGTGCTGCGTTACCTCCATGACACGTTTGGAGATCACGTACTGATCAGCATTATGAATCAATACACCCCCATGCCCCAGATCCAGTCCGATCCCGCCTTTGAGGATATCAACCGCAAGGTCACGAAAGAGGAATACGAACGCCTCCTTACCTTTGCGGAAATGATCGGCATCGAACGCGGCTTTCTTCAGGAAGGCGAAACCGCCAAGGAAAGCTTCATCCCGCCATTTACGGGCGAGGGACTGTGACTCCTTCCCAATTGCTAACCAACCGATACGATTCACAGTTCCACCCGCATCATGTAATAGCCGAAATCCCCTTCCCCGGCAGGCTCTGCTGCCCCTTCAAAGCTCTCAAATCCAAAGAGGATCGCAACCTCTTTCTCCCTGTCATAATATCTTCCCGGCACGCCAACGTAATATGCCATCTCGCCCCTGCGATTTTGCCTGTGCAGGATCAGGTGACGATAGGTAAAATAGCCATGCAACAGAAAACTATTATTGACCATGCGGTAAGAACGATCCTTCAAGATCACAAAATCTCCCGGGCTGATCTGCAAATACCGCCTGACATCGCCAAAGGGCGTGATCGACGGGTAAATGGCGAGAAGCTGCTCCCACTTCCCCGGTTTCAAATTCGCATGACTGGCAAACGAAGATTCGGAATTCCTTCTCTCCATGCTCTTCCCTCCATTTTGCGTTTCCTCAGACTCCGCCATGTCCCCCCCATCCGGCATTTTCTTTGACTTTACCACGTTCCCCTCATCTGGCGCTTCTCCAGGTTCAACCGCATTTCCCTCATTTTGTTCTTCTTCAAGCTCCTTCCGGCGTTTTGAATCTGGCACTTCATTCCTTTTAGCAATTGCCACGTCGCCTTGAGCTTCTTTATTTAGGTCCGCCCCACTTATTTCCGTCTCCGGCGCCATCTCATCCTTTTCTTCTTTTAGCGCCTTCCTACTCTTTTCAGCCTCTGGCTCCCGCGCCTTGTATGCGCCTCCGCCTGTTTTCCGTGCATTCTCCGGCACTTTCCCCTCACGCAAGATGCCTACCAGCTGCCTTGACTCTCCAAGCGGTATCCGGATCCCTTCGATTTCCGCGGCAGACATCCCCTGCGAAGCGCCCATGCTCTCGCAGTTTAAGTTCCGCAGTTCCAACCGTCCCTTCCCATTTTGTAAAAAAAGATCGCCAAGATGCTCTTCCCGTCCTTCTCCCTGAAGATAAACAGGATAGCTTCCCTGCGCCTGTTCAAAAAGCCCCGATGCCTGCAGAACCAGATTACATGTTTTTCCCCAACATTCGAGCCGAAGGAACCCGGCGCCGCGCACGCGCGCTCCCCCCTCTAAATAATCCAAATACTTGATTTTCTGATCAAAATACATAAAAACACCCCCAACATAATTCTATGCAGGGGATGTCCTCATTAGAACAGGCTTTATTCCACGCCGTCCAGATATTTCATGTAATTCGCCACCATCAGGGCAATCTTAAAGGTCAGCGCATCATCAAAGGAACGAATGTTAAGACCCGTGCTCTCCTGAATGCGCTCAATGCGGTACACCAGGGTGTTGCGGTGTACGTAGAGCTGTCTTGCGGTCTCTGACACGTTCAGATTGTTCTCAAAAAATTTGTTCAAGGTGTTTAACGTTTCATCATCCAGTTCCGTCGGTACGTTGTCTCCGAAAATCTCCTCGATGAAGATTTTGCACAGATTCACGGGGAGCTGATAGATCAGGCGACCAATGCCAAGGGAATGATATGCTGCCACGGATTTCTCCGCATAGAAAATCTTCCCTACGTCCATGGCCATCTTCGCTTCCTTGTAGGATTTCGAGAGATCCTTTAGCTCATTCACAAGCGTACCAAGGGAAACCCGTACATTGATCATGATCTCCGTGCTGACCATGTCGACGATCGTATCCGCGATCGCTTCCAGATCCTTTACGGAAGCCTCCGCATCCACGCTCTTGATCAGGATCACGCTATTCTCATCCACGGCCGTCACGTAATCTCCCGTCTGGGAACTAAACATCCCCTTGAGAAGCTCCATCACCATGCCAGTCTTCTCACCGCTGGCCTCTACGAGATATACGACGCGCGGAACGCTCACTTCGATCCGCAGCTTCTTGGCGCGATTGTAAACATCCACCAAAAGCATGTTGTCCATGATCAGGTTCTGGAAGAAGCCATTCCTATCAATCTTTTCCTTGTATGCGATCACCAAATTCTGAATCTGACTAACGGCGATCTTTCCCACCATGTAGACGTCATCCGAAAATCCTTTGGCTACGAGGACAAACAGCAGATCTCCCTCATCATAGATTTTCAGCAAATGGTGCGCGCCGATCACCTGGCTGTCCGCCGGTGACGCGGCAAAATCACGGATCAGGGACGTATCTAACTCCATTTCCTCCACCGAACCCGCAATCCACGCTCCACTTAGATCATACATGCAAAGGTCTACCTTCGTAATGGCTTTCAATTCATCAATGCTAGTCTGGATGATTTGATTTGAAATCATATGGTTTCCTTCCTCTTGACACTCATAAAAACCTCCTGCTTCGCAGGAGTCGCTGCTGCGCAGCTTCTGTTTTTATTTCGTTTACGCTCGGGTGAAACCAAATACCCTGCTTCGCAGGGTGCTTGGTTTCCTTCCTCGCTAAAAAAATGAGGGGTGCTGTTTCCAGCACCCCTGAAAGATTCTTACTAGTTGGTAATGATCTTCTCAGTATCTCTGTCGAATACGTGAATCTTCTCAACGTCCAGAGCGAACTTAACGGAATCGCCAGGTCTGGAATTGGTACGAGAATC
>JAILLF010000032.1 GCA_024693365.1 Acetatifactor sp.
CTCTTTCTCCCAGCGGAGAGAGTGGGATTCGAACCCACGCGCCCTTGCGGACAAACGGTTTTCAAGACCGCCTCGTTATGACCACTTCGATATCTCTCCAAAGTGTCCCGCCTCATCAGCGGCAAAAGTTATAATATCAAATCTGCCGCTTGATGTCAACAACTTTTTTCAAATTTTCCTTTGTTTTTCTCTATCAGCAAAGCTTCCGCAATCAACATGTCGTCAGGCGTCGTGATCTTGAGATTTTCGTAAGCTCCTTCCACTAATTTGACCTTAGCTTCCGTGAATCTTTCCACCACGCTCGCATCGTCCGTCACGAATGGCGTTTTCCCGCTTTGTTCACCCTTTCCAGTCTTTTCGTTTTGTGCTTTTACGGCCTCTTCAAACCGCGCATATGCTTTTATGATCAAATCCCTTTCGAAAGTCTGCGGCGTCTGCACCGTCCATACGCGGCTGCGCTCAGGCGTTTCTCCCGCAAAGCCTTCCGCGTCTGCAAGCTTTACCGTATCCTTGGAAGGCATGGCGGCGACGCATGCGCCGCAAGCTTTCGCTGCCTCAAGACATCTTTTCAAAATCTCTTCCGTAACAAACGGGCGCGCGCCGTCATGAATGAACACGTATCCTGAAATGCGAGGCGCTCCTTGCCTTTCCAGTGCGTTGCTCTCTTCCGCCAGCCAACGCATGGCATTTGCCACGGAAAAGCACCGCTCGCTCCCGCCCGGGATAATGGCCTTCACTTTTTGGAATCCATATTCTTCAACGACTTCGCGGCGGATCTTTTCTTCATCTCCGGCACCCGTCACCAAAATGCATTCATCAATCACCTTTGACTCTTCCATGGTCCGCAAGGCATAATAAATCAAAGGCCTGTCCGAAAGCAGCATAAATTGCTTGGCCACGCCGGATTTCATTCGGCTGCCCGTTCCTGCCGCCAGTACGACCGCCACGTTTTTATCCATGCACTTTTGCTTATCACCACTCGTTTTCATCTCGACCTACTGCTCCGCATTTTCGTTTGGCAACTTCTTTAACGTTCTCCAAGCTTTAATCCCGGTACCGCATTCAGATCATATCCGCTGCGCACGCCTTTGATAAATTCATAGTATCCCGCCGCACCGATCATTGCCGCATTGTCCGTGCAAAAGATTGGCGAGGGATGATAGAACTGAACGCCTTCCTTCGCGCACCGCTCCTCAAAAGCCTTTCTCAGCGAGGAATTGGAAGCCACGCCGCCTGCAATGGCAAATTTATTGAATCCAAAGCTCTTTACGGCATGCATGGA
This sequence comes from Acetatifactor sp., assembly GCA_024693365.1. GTDB lineage: Bacteria > Bacillota > Clostridia > Lachnospirales > Lachnospiraceae > Acetatifactor. The sequence goes on from JAILLF010000032.1 coordinate 1,283, forward strand.
ATGCTCCACAAGGACGTCGATCACGGCCTTCTGAAACGAAGCTGCCACGTCCGCACGGTTCACTTCCTCCCCCTTCATCTGACATGCATTCAGATAATTGAGCACCGCCGATTTCAATCCGCTAAAGCTAAAGTCATATTCATTCTCGTCAACCTTTGCCCTTGGGAATGCGATCGCGTCAGGATTTCCTTCCTTCGAAAGCTTGTCGATCTTGGGTCCCCCCGGGTATCCTAAGCCAATCGCCCTTGCAACCTTGTCAAAGGCCTCTCCCGCCGCATCATCACGCGTCCGGCCAATGATCTCATACTCACCGTAATCCTTCACGATCACCAGGTGAGAATGTCCGCCGGATGCCACCAGGCACACGAAGGGCGGCTCCAGATCCTTATTTTCTATATAGTTTGCACTGACGTGACCTTCAATGTGATGAATGCCGATCAGTGGCAAGCCCGTGGCAAAGCTGATCGCCTTTGCCTCTGAAACGCCTACGAGAAGTGCGCCGACAAGCCCCGGGCCATACGTCACCGCAATCCCGTCCAGGTCCTGTAGCGTTTTTCCGGCTTCCGAAAGTGCCTGCCTGATCACCTGATTAATCTTCTCAATATGCTTTCTCGATGCGATCTCCGGCACGACGCCGCCATACTCCGTGTGCAGCGCAATCTGTGAATAGATCACGTTGGAAAGCACTTCCCGCCCGTTCTTTACGACGGCTGCCGCCGTCTCGTCACAGGAACTTTCAATTGCCAACAGTACAATGTCTTCTTTCATTTCTTCAGTCCTTCGTTTCTTCCTCGTCGTCAAACCTTAGTTCCACGCTTCTGCCGTCCCGCGCCGTCACCACGTTCGGGAAGATCCGCCGCAGCTCGTCCAAATATACGTCCGCCTTCGGCATGGCAGGGCTGTAATGCGTCAGCCAAAGCTCCGGCACCTGCGCCTTTGCCGCGATCCGCGCCGCCTCCTGCATCATCATGTGACGGTGCTCCTTTGCCTTCACAAGGTTCTCCTCATCGCCGTACATGCCCTCAAGGATCAGCAGGTCACTGCCCACGGCATTTTCTTCGATGGAGGCCGTCGGCCGCGTGTCCGTGGAATACGTCACCTTCAGGCCCTTTCTGTCCGCCCCCATCACCATGTCCGGCGTATACGTTCTGCCGTCCTGTTCAATGGTTTCACCCTTTTGCAGCCTGCTCCAAAGCTTTAAGGGAATCTCCTGTGCCAGCGCCCTGTCCTTGTCAAATTTACCTGCGCGGGGAATTGACAGGCTGTAACCGTAGCAGATCACGTTGTGATTTACGCGAAACGCGCGGATGGTAAATCCGTCGAAGGCAATGTCCTCCTGCTCTCCGGAAAGCTCATGGAACTGAATCTCAAAGGGAAGCTCCGGCGCAATCACGCGAAGGGCGTTCACCACGCGTTGCAGGCCCTTCGGCCCGATGACCAGTAAGGGCTCCGTGCGCTCGGAATTTCCCATGGAAAGAAGAAGCCCCGGAAGTCCGCTGACGTGATCTGCGTGGTAATGCGTAAAACAGATCACGTCGATGGGCTTAGCGCTCCATCCCTTTTCACGCATGGCAATCTGCGTGCCCTCGCCGCAATCGATCAATATGCTTTTTCCGTTATATTTCATCATGAGGGAGGTCAGCCACCGATAGGGCAGCGGCATCATTCCACCCGTTCCCAAAAGACATACGTCCAACATGTCATTTCACCGGCATTCCAAGGTAATTCCTCTTTCTTCCCTCTTCCTGCCGTCCTTTCCATTTATTCCTCACTGCCGTTCTTTTCGCGTCTTTTCCACATGATCAGTGCATCCTCCACAGGCTTTTCATAAAACCTGGGCCGCACGCCCTCGCTTTGAAAGCCATGCTTTTCATAAAGGCTGATCGCAGGTTCGTTACTGACGCGAACCTCCAGCGTATATGCCGCCGCGCCAAGTTCCTCTCCCAATGCAAACAACTCCCGAAGCAACGCATCCGCGATGCCTTGTCTTTGATGCTCAGGATCCACCATGACCTTGTCCACGTCACCCTCGTCCCCAAGCAGCGTCATGCCTGCGAATCCAATGGGTACGCCCGCTTCCTCCGCCACAAGATAATGGCAGTAATCATGCGTAAGAAGCTCTTCGAACGCCTTCCTTGACCATGGCAGGGAAAACAGCTTTTCTTCCATCCGTGCGAGCGCAGGTGCATGCTTTTCCTCAAGCGGCACAATTCTATACTCCATCAGCCGATCCCTTTCCGCGCTCTTCCTTTTCCCGCTCCGCCTGACTCTTACGGAGATATTCCGGTCCGTGCTCATCTGCGGAAACCACCTTGCCCTGCGCAAAGTAAACTTCTCCAAGCGCCGCAATCGCACCCGCGCGCTGGGCATTCATATGTGCAGGCGCAAACGAAAACGGAACCCTGCATTCTTCCCGGATCACGGACCGATAAACCGCCACTCCGTCCCCGAGAAAGATCACGTTGCGACCAAGTTTTTCCAATTCCCTTAGGAGATCACGCACATCCATGGCCGTCTGATCCATGACCACTCGCAGTGCTTTTACGCACTCCTTCGCCGCGTTGCTGCCGCTCTCTGCCATGCCGTCCGCCAGTTCCTCCGTAAACTCATAGATCCCCGTATAAACCTGGTTTCTTCTGGCATCCATGATGGGACATACCAGATCGCTGCAACCCCAAAGATTATATGCCAGGCCCTCCAGCGTCGGCACCTCGACCAAAGGCTTGTCCAACGCAAGGCCAAGTCCCTTCGCCGTTGCGGAGCCAATGCGAAGCCCCGTAAAGGAACCAGGGCCCGCAGAAATGGCAATAGCGTCCAGCGTGCCAAGATCCAACTCTATCATTTTTTTCAGCTCATCCAACATGGGAAGGAGCGTCTGTGAATGCGTCTTTTTGTAATTGGTCGTATACTCTCCCAGAAGCACGCCGTCTTCCGCCACGGCCACGCTGGCCACCAATCCCGAACTGTCGATCCCAAGTATTTTCATTTCTCTCCCACTTTCTTTCTGCCCGCATTCCGCGCGTTCGCAGATCAGGTCATTGCCTTATTACATGTGCTCGATGGTGATCCTGCGATAGTCAAAGCCTTTTTCCAAATCCTTTTCGATCGTCACGCGGACGTAGCTTTCCGGCAAAATCTCCACAATGAGATTTGCCCATTCGATCAGGCAGACGCCCTGTCCATAAAAATAATCCTCGTAGCCGATCTCATCCATCTCTTCCACGTCGCCGATGCGATACACGTCAAAATGATAAAAGGGCAGGCGTCCTTCCTCATAAACCTGCACGATCGTAAACGTCGGGCTGTTTACCGGTTCCGTGATGCCTAATCCCTTTGCGAATCCCTGTGTGAACACGGTCTTTCCGACGCCAAGGTCCCCGATCAGCGTGTATACCTCACCGGGTTTCGCATTCCGGCCAAGCTGCTCGCCAAGCGCGGCGGTATCTTCAGCGCTAAAGCTGTCCGTCACGGTTTTTTCCATAAAATCCATCTGTTTATCCTTCCGGCGGCAAATCCGCCTCACTTTCCTTACGTCATATCATCACGACCGGATCTTCACGCGCTGCGGCGGCATGTGCGTGGAAATGATCTCGATCAGCGCCGCCCTTTGGTCCCCAAGCTGCTCCTTCGGGAAAATACTCGCATTCCTGCCCGAGGTGTAAAGAATGATGCTCCGCGTCGTGGATACGGCCTTCACCATATTATCCCAGCTTTGGCTCTCCTTAACGTCCCCTTGGGAAACCGTCACGCCATCGTCATCGAGCACGTAATGAAGCGGTTTCTGGAAAGCCGTATTGGCATTCCACTGGAGCTTGCTCTTCGTGTAAAGCGTGACCGGAAGATACAATAAAATGACCGCACCCGCAAGGATCAGCATCCATTTTTGCGTAAGGAACGCCGCCACGATGAGCAGTGCCCCGACCGTGCTTCCAATGATGCCGCTGGAGCTGTTGTAGGTATGCATCAGCATGTAATCATATAGGTCCGCGGCAGTGATTTTAATATCCGTTTCAACCATGAAAATGCCTTTCTCTCTCCAAGATACTCTCAACAATTTTCTTCAAAAAAGCACCTACAACGCAGGTGCTTTTGAAGTCATTATAAATTTATCTTTGTTAAAAAGCAAGAACTATTTAGAATCCATTCCGTATTCGCTCAGGATGCCTGCCCGTCCCTTGGAAGCATTATGGACAGTACAAAACGATCATTGGAGGAATTGATCTTCAACAACCCGTCATTTCGTTCAACAGATCTTTTGATATTGCTCAACCCAAATCCGTGATACTTCTTATCCTCTTTGGTTGTAAATCTAACCTCCGAAAAAAGACTTTCCACGTTCACGGCATTCTTGATCGAGTTAGCAATGTCAATCACCCAAAACTGATTGGTCTTTCTGATTACCATGGATACGTTGCGATTCTCGGAATCCTCTGCCGCTTCGATCGAATTATCCAATGCGTTCGCAAAGATCGAACAGATTTCCATCGGCTTTAGGGAAAGCCCGCCCTCCACGACGCCTTCCATCGCAAAATCAATTCCTTTGCTCCGCATTTTCTCGGCCTTCATTGACACGATACAATCCAGCATTTCATCCCCAGTCGAAAACTGCGAGGACAATGATTTTATGTCGCCAATCAGCTCCTGAATATGTTTCCTGGCTTCCTCCGGTTTTCCTTGATCCATAAGCATGTCTGCCAGAGCAAGCTGATTAATCATATCATGTCGGAAAGCACGGGTTTCCTGTTGTTTTTCCTTGTATCCGGCAATATAATCCAGCTCCGCTTCAAGATAATGCTGCTGATAGTGATTTTGCTTTTTCAGATAGTTTCTGGCCTCGTCGAATATCATAAAGACGGGAGCAAAGATTCCCAGCGCAACAAGCATATAACTAAAGTAATGACAAAGTATCCCGTAACGGTTTTCCACGTATTCTCCGCCACTCGTAAACGGCGACTGCGACATATAAGCAATGGCTATCAGCCATACCGCCACCCAAAGAATTTTCCGTTTCCGCACTATATAAACGTGTTTCTCACGGTAAAAAACAAAATAAAGGATCAAGGCAGCCGCAACCGTCAGAAACAGCTCTGCAAATCTGCTAAACAGAAGTGATTTCCCGTACTCTGGTCCCGCGGAAAAGATCATCTGCTGATTGGTCTCCCATTTTCCCCCGTATAATAAACGTAAAAATAGATTAAAGTATTATTGACGTACTGACAAATGACGTAAGCTCCGCAGGAAGACAAAAATGCCCGTAAAATCTTTTTGCTCTCATAGACCGTTAAATAACACAAAAACATACACAGAAGCGATAAAAACACCATAAAAAAAGTGACGGACACGTCTAACGAACTGAATGCCTGATACACGGACTCATCCAGATGATTCATTCGGATTTCTTCATACAATTTCGGATTCGCAACAAACTTGATCAGCGATGCCAGTTCATCGGAAAAAAACGTATACAGCGCAAATACAGATAACAGTATTGCCGTTTTTTTGTAAAGGAAACCGTCCATCCGAAAAAGCAGGATGCAGTCATGATAACGATCGGCAGAATCAGCACGTTTGCAATGCATTCTGCCATTTTGTACAAGACATATGTCATAGCTTCCGTCTCTCTTTCATTGGTTCTCTTACTTTTTCCCGCCCTTATTATTTCGTCCCCTTGAGGAAGCGGCTAAGCGGCTTGTAAATAAAGAGCGTAGCAAGTGAGACAAACAATCCCTTCAGGAAGTTTAACGGTGCAACGCAGACAACCACAAAGCTCGTAATGCTCCCTGATTTCATGAGCGGATTAACCTTTTCTCCCATGGCAAGGATGGCATCCATATCCATGTGGAAAAGCTTAGAGAAGGCTGGCAACAGGTATGCTGCGTTAAAGGTCGTACCAAAAACCGTAAGAATCAGAGTACCGATCACACAAGACGTAATGGCCATCTTTTTCGTTTTCTTGAACATATAAACGGAAGCCGCCGGGATAATAAAACTGCAGCCCACCGCAAAATTAGCAAGTTCCCCAACGAAAGCAGTGCTGGTACCTTTCATCACAAGCTTTAACAAAATCTTGATAAACTCCATGACAACGCCTGCCGCAGGACCGTATGCAAAAGCACCGATCAAAATGGGAATCTCACTGAAATCAAGCTTATAAAAGCTCGGTGCGAAAAACAATGGAATCTCAAACAACATCAAAATCGACGACATGGCGGAAAGAATACCGATTGCAGTCACCTTTCTCGTGGCAAACGTCCGCTCCTTACTTCCGCTTTTTTTCCGTTGCACCAATTCCAACAAAAATGCGATCACAAACAGCGCAACAATGATCCCCAAAAATTCCAAGACAAATACGACGTTTTTTGCCAGGCTCTCTCCCAGCTTTGCAAAATCAAACATGTTTCTTTTCCTCCTTTTGAGGCTCTTGCCTCTCCCATTTGGAAAATTCTTCTAAGTCTGCCCATCGTTTCTTTTGCATAAAAGAAACCCTGAGTGAATGCTTTTCATCTCAGGGTTTTTCGCCGCACTCAAACGCGACACGGCCTTGCGCCAGTCACGCGGACATTTTCTTCTTTCATCCAGACTTTACTGTTGGTTCCGGAGTTTCACCGAATCAGCCTTGAGAAGCATACCTCGCCTTCTCTCGGGTCGCGGACTTTACCGCCAGTAGGGAATCACACCCAACCCTGAAGAATTTTCTTATATTTTTACAACCGTTACTTTACCACGCCTTCCCCTCCCTGTCAAGTACTTCCATTTGTGTCACGGGGACGTGTCTACTGACACGTTTTTGCGTGCCACGGGGACGTATCTTGTGACTCAATTTCCGTTCCACGGAGGATTTGACAATCCCGCACGAGCGTGTATACTGAATATAATGAATGTGTCAATAGAACCGTCCCCGTGACACAAGGAACGTGACAGTAGACACGTCCCCGTGACACAACCGCGACACAAAAGGAAGGACGAGCAGATGTTAGAGTTAAACGCGCTATCGCGCAAGAAACTATTCTTGTTTGACATTGACGGCACGATTGCCGTGGGAGATACGCTGTATGACGGCAGTGCCGAGCTTCTCGACTACATTGAACGCATTGGCGGAAAGGCTTACTATATCACAAATAATTCCACGAAAAGCGGTGCGGATTACGTCAGGAAATTCCGTGAGAGCTTTCATCTCGAGACAACCGAAGAACAATTTGTCACCGCAGGCTTCTTGACGCTCCGCTTCCTACTTCGCAATTATGCCGACCGGACCATCTATTGCATGGGCACGCGCTCCTTCATTGACGAGCTTAGGCGCCATGGCCTGACGGTCACGGAAAAATGTCAGCCCGACATTGCCTGCGTCGTTGTTGCCTATGACAGTGAGCTGAGCTATGAAAAGCTCTGCGAGACCAGCAAGGTGCTCCTTACCATGGACGTGCCTTACTATGCAACTAATCCGGATCTTCGCTGTCCCATTGACTTTGGCTTTATTCCGGACTGCGGCGCCATGTGCGGACTTTTGGAAGCAACCACGGACAAGCATCCGACCTATCTTGGAAAGCCCAGCAAAAAAGTCGTGGACCTGTGCCTGAAGCTTTCCGGCTTTACACCCGAAGAAACCTTGGTCGTCGGCGACAGACTCTATACGGACATTGCCTGCGGAATCAACGGCGGCGTCGACACCTGCGTGCTCTTTACCGGCGAGGCGCAAAAAAAGGACTTGAAGGATACGCCCTACAAGCCCACCTATGAATTCGATACCGTAAAGGACCTCTATCTGGCCTGCATCGCCAGATAATCACGTAAAACAAAAGCCCGTGGTCGTCACGGGCTTTTTCATGCCTACTAATCATGGATTGATTTTTCCACCACGCCAAATCCCAAAGGATAGGGCCCCGTGTGCACGCTGATGGTTGCGCCAATCTGATAAAGCGCTATCTCCTCCTTCAGATCCAATCCTGCTGCCTTCAAGGCCTCATACGCCCGTTCCCGAAAGGCTTTCGCCTCCTCCTCGTCATATCCAAAGCCAATGCAGACCGTAAACTTATCTGCAGCGATGCTCTGCTCCTTCAAGTACGTCACCAGAAGCTCAATGGCCTTCTGCGTCGTGTTCTTTCTGCTGCGCCCAATTCCGGACGGAAAGATTTCACCCTGCTTTAGCGTGATGACGGGACGAATGCCAAGAAGGCTTCCCGCAACTCCTGCCACCTTTCCGATCCTCCCGCCATGCTTTAAGTACTCCATGTCGCCAACCGTGAAGAAAATTCTTCCCGTGTCGCGTATTTCCTCGAGCCTGGCAATGGCCCTTTCATAATCCCAGCCCGCGTCCCGGATCCTGACGGCCTCCAACGTATAGATTCCCTGTAGCACCGTGTTGATGCGGGAATCGATCACGTGGATCTTTGCGTCCGGATATTCCTCCAAAACCAGTTCCTTTGCACCCATGGCAGACTGCATGGAGCCACTGAATTTCGTCGTGATGCAGATGCAGATCACGGGCATTCCGTCCTTTGCAAACGGCGTAAACGCCTCCACGAAATCCTGTACGGAGGGCATGGAAGACTTTGGGTATACTTTAGGGTTGTCCACCATCTCCTGATAGAAATCACGGATCCCAATCTCCACGATTTCTTTCTTGTAATGCTCGTCATCAAAGGATACGTAAAACGGCACCACCGTCAAATTCTTTTCCTGCGTCAGTTCCACCGGAAGATCACAGGATCCATCCGTCACAATATGAAATAGCTCGCTCATGGTAAGGCCCTTTCTGGGTTGTTTTCTTGGAAGCACCGCTTCCTCCGAAAGTATACCATGTATTCTTGAAAGACACAAGACATAGTTCTCAAAACCATGCCAATTTCACAGTTTCAACGAAGTCTTCTCCTCACGGGCATGGCCAAAATTTCTTCTTGCTTTTTTACGCTCGAGTGCTATAATAAAAGCCATGGAAGCATAGCTCAGCCGGGATGAGCGTTCGCCTCACACGCGAAAGGTCAGGAGTTCGAGCCTCCTTGCTTCCATTTTTTATTTTAAAAATTTCCGCCAGTTTCATGATTGCAAATCTCTCAACCTGATCGCATGCAGCGTCTTACTCTGCCAGGAGCAGTCCCACTCTCTTTTGGATAGCGTCAATCACCTGGTCCAGGCTCTTCTGGCCGTCAAAATACGCGCCGGTCTCCTCGAACACGATCATCTGCACCGCCGCACTTCCGGTTGGTGCCTTTTTTATGCCCGCCAACGCTTCCCGGAAAGCATCCACGCAGCCCTGATCGACCTTATGCTCCGAATAGTAAGTCCCGATCACCTCTCCGTTTTCATCCAGAATGTCTTCGTGATCCTTTCCACACAGGGAGAGCTCTTTTTCGATCATTTTCTCCATCCAGTCTTTCCTTGACCAAAGACTGGAGCTGGCAAAGTCATCTCTCCCGGGCTCACGCGCCAAATAAAACTCAAGAAATTTCCATGCGCCCTCTTGTTTCTTTGACGTAGTCACAATGGAAAGCTCCATGCTTCCACGGATCACCGTTCTAGGCTTTCCGTCAGGACTCGGATACCCCATGACCTTACATTCTCCAAGCTCTTCCTTCAGACGTGGCCATGCGCCAAGCCAAGAAAAATCAAACATTCCGAACGTAAAGGGGCGATCCTCAGAGGAGACAAGCGTCTCCTTCTCCTGACACTCCTTCATATACTCCAGCAGCATTCGAAACTCCTCGCCGTCAAAGCTGGACTGCTTTGTCTCCGCATCCCAGAAGTAATCGAGAGCGCTTCGCAGGCAGTACGCCCGCATCAAAATGAACATGCGGAAAGGTCGCCACTCTTCCCTCTCACGCAAATACCGGATCATCTCATCATAAGTCCATCCTGCTTCCCCCGGCCACTGGGAGACTGGAACGACCAGAGTCTCCATGTCAAACGTAAGCGGAATCGTATATAACAGATCGCCATAGGAACCATATTCCATGATCTCGGGATAAAAATCCTCCTCACTTATCACGGCACTTTCCTGCAAAAACGGCCGCAAGTCAGCCAGATAGCCCTGGCTGGCGAGGCTTTCCTCAAAATCATTCAAGTTTCCAAGTCCGATCAGATCTGGCGGATTGTTCCCAAGGAAATCCGCGCTGATGCGATTCTTTGCATCCTCCCAATCTTCGCTGTCCATCTTCTCCACGTAGGGCTTGACGGTCACCTTCCATTCCTGCTGGGATCTGTTAAACTCAGCTGCGTATTGTTCCAACCGGCCATTGCTCCCCGTCGTCAATACTGCGATGATAATCTCATTCTCTGCAGGAATCACTGCCGTTTCTTTCCAGGATACTCTGAAATACTCTATTTTACTGCTCTCAAAACTCCCCACAAAGATTTGTCCCGCGTCATTCTTCCAAGCCTCGGCGATCTGTCCGCCAAACAAACCCACGTCCGTCCAGGCAAAAAGCCGGTAAAAAACCTGATCTGCAAAGGAATAGCGCCATGCCGCGTCCGCGGTGTAAAAGAATAAATTCTCTGCATCGCTCCCCTGCTTAAAAATCCCGCGTACGTCACTTGGCAGCTCCGTGAGTTCCTCTCCAAGAGCCATCTTCTGCACGTCCACCTGACAGATGCTTAGGTGCGAACCTTGCTCTCCCATGCGCCGGAGCACGTACGGTCCGCCGCCAACGCTTTCGATCATTCCGCCTTTTCCGTCGATCTTTCCCAGAAGCTCTCCCTGCAGGCTACGCAGTTCAAACTCCTTTTCAAAGGGATACCGGACAATGCATACGTAATCTTTTTCCATCAAAAAATCACTGGCGTTGGCAAAATCAAACTCTTCGGCAATCCCGGGATTTCCCCAGATCTCTCCGCTCTCCTTTACGCCCCAAAGCGTTCCGTCCTCCGCTACACTTCTTTGATATCCGGCATCCGACGGCACGGAAAACGTTACCGGCTCCGCCACGTAAGCGCCGTCCTCATGCTCTGCCTTAACGACGATCTTTCCATTCCCCGTCACAAGTCCTGCCACGCCTTCTTCCGTCTGCTTTCCGGAATCTCCCTTTCCCAGACTGCATCCGGCCCATCCCAAGCTCATTGCTGCGATTAACGCCACGCACGCGATTCTGACAAAACCTCTCTTTTTCACGTTTATCCCCCTCTCACTCATCCCAATACTTTAGCTCTTTCAAGATTTTTTGCATCGGATCCCTTGTTTTGCTTTTTGCTTCTTTCAGCATTTCGTCGAAATCTTCCGCATAGATCAATTGTTCCCGATAGTCACGTACCACGTTCATTTCATCGCAGACCTCCGGGTTTTGAAGGGACAGCGCCGGTGAAGCAAGTATCCATTCTTTGTAATAAGCTTTTTTCTCATTTGCAGATGAGAAATGCCTCAGACCGTCTTCCCGTTGACCGGACGTAAGACCGGTATCTAATCCAAAGATCAGCTGGTTTGCAAAGCTTAGCCGGCTCTCTCCCGTCCCGTCAAGATACTCTTTCCCATATAACAGCAATTTCGCATAAGAAGCATCCGAGCGTATTAGTCGCAAAAACTGAAACGCTTCCCTTTTGTTCTTTGAAGATGCCAGAATTCCCGTCTGACAATTCAGTCGCGGAATCACATAGCCTTTCCATTGATAAACGTAAAAATCCTCAGGTCTGTTGCCCTCTCCAATTCCCGTTCCCGGAAAACTCAATGACAGGGAAAAATCCCAATTGTGGGCAACCTTTTTCGTAACCTGCGCCTTATATTCATTCAGAAGTCTTAACCATTGAACGCACCGTTCCTCCTCCAAGGGATTCAGAGCATTACCGTCACTTGTGAACAAGACGCTCTGGTAATCCGAATACCCAAAGGTCTCTGCAAAATCGTAGTCTGCAGAAGCATCTAAAAATATTTTTCCCTCTTCAAAGTACTTTTCGAGGGAAAACAGGTCTCCGTCAAAGCTTTCCGCTTCCTCCTGGGTAAAGGAAGATTTTCGCAAATATAATGCAGGTCCCCCGTCCTGTGCCAACTCATTCGGGAAAAAGTAAATCTGTCCCTGATAAGTCGTACTCTTCCATAAATCCTCCGGGAGCCACGCATAGTACGTAGTCTCCGCCAAATACTTATCCAGCGGCTCATATTTTCCGGCCAGGATGGCATCCTGAACGCTGTGATCGCCCTTTGAATGGAATCCGGAAAACGCTATGTCTGCATCGCTCTGAAACAAATATTCCTGATAGGTTTCGTCGTCCATATAGTTCCCCTCAGGCAATCTAATCTGTTTAAAACGGACGCTGAAATGATATCCGTCTTCTTTCAGTTTTCTGTTTATTTCCCGTACGGTGGCATAGGAAACGTCTTCACCGCCAATGCCTTGATATGCCCAAGTAATGGTCACTTCCTGACCCGTAACGTCCGTTTCGTCGATTGGTTCTTCGGTCTTTTTCTCCTCGGTCTGTTTTTTGACTTCAATCGAAAGCTCACCCTCATTTCCCGCAAGCAATTCGTGTGCGTCCACGTACATGGTCGTCTCCGCCTGTACTGATTCTTTTTGGACTTTCGGGGTCTTGACATCCGCCATTTCTTCATTTCCGGCATCCGCGGAAACCATCTTCCATGCAAGCCATCCTCCGCCAAGCAATAGGCAGATGCATGCCGCCAACGCCGCCCATGTCTTCCATGACGGTCTTGCCTTCTTGTATTCCAGCGCCTCCAAAAGGTAACGGTCATCCAACTGCTCTATGCTTTTTTCCAGTTTTCCATTTTCTTTCACAGCCAGACTCCCTCCTTTTCCAAGTATTCCCTTAGCTTCTCCCGAAGCCGGCTTAGCCGCACCGCGACGCTGTTTTCCCGCATGGCAAGCTCCTTCGCGATAGATTCCACGGACTGGGCAAACCAGTATCTTTTCACAAACATCACCCTGTTTTTCTGATCCAGTCCGTCAAGGAAACGCTCTATGGTTTCCGTCAATTGCCTCTCCGACCACGCCTCCTCTACCGTCTTTGCTGAAGGGAGCGCACCTTCTATTTCTTCCAGCTCCTGCAACGATTGTTCCAACGCAGCGTCGCGCTTCTTTGCACCTTTACGCCTTAACCTGTTAAGCGCCAGATTCTTTGTGATGCGGCAAACGTAAGCGGATAAAACGGCCGGCCTCGCCGGCGGAATGGCATTCCAGGTGCCAAGGCAGGCGTCATTCACGCACTCCTTGGCGTCCTCAGGATTTTGCAACAGATGATACGCCACGCGCTGCATCAAGCTTCCGTATTTTGTTGTCAACTGCGCAATGGCATCCTCGGATCTTTGAAAAAACAGATCCACAATCTCTCTGTCTTCCATGCTATTCCCACGTTTCCTCTTTAAGATAAAAAGCCTATATAAATATACTAACATATTTTTCGATGATATTACGTGAAATTATTGGAAAAATTCTCTTTCACACCTATCCGCCCTCCAGCCGCCCTTATCCTCTCTCAGTCCCCCTCAGCTGCCTCCACCGCCCAGTAAATGCTACCGCAACACACAATATACGAACCTATGGTATGAAACGAGAAAATGAAGGAAATGGACTACCGCAAGAAAACCTATATGGCAATTTCTGCGGTAGGCTTTGAAAATCATTGACGCAAGATAACCGAAAGTGAAAAAATTGCGGTAAAAAACAGCGGAAAACAAACCACGCGTGAAGCCCAAACGCCAGGTACGGCTCACGTAAACAGGCTATTAAATCTCCCCATAAAAAAGAGAACCGCAACAAAACTAGTTTCGGTTCTCTTTGAGTTACTCTATTATCCGTCCGCGCAAAACGTTCTTCGTGACACGCATTTGAAAACATGTCAGCAGACACATCCCCGTGATACGCATTTGAAAACGTGTCAGCAGACACGTCCCCGTGACACGTTAATCGCGGTCGGGGAGGATGGCGTTTAGGATGATGCCAACCAGCGCGCCGGCAGCAAGGCCCGTGATCAGGATGGTGGTCGATTTGCCAGCGATGGTGAGCGGGATCTTGATCGCACCGTCACCGTAGAACGTATTGTACTTAATGCCAATGGAGAGTACCAGGATCATAGCGGCAATGATAACATTGCGGGCTTTCGTGAAATCACACTTGGCTTCCACAATGTTGCGAACGCCGACTGCGGAGATCATGCCGTACAGTACCAAAGACACGCCGCCCACGGTGGCTTCCGGCATGCTGCCGATGACAGCCGCAAACTTCGGGCAGAAGGAGAACAGAATTGCGAAACCTGCTGCCAAACGGATAACCAGGGGATCGTAAACCTTCGTCAGGGAAAGCACGCCCGTATTCTCACCATAGGTTGTGTTAGCAGGTGCACCAAAGAGTGCAGCCATGATGGTTGCAAGGCCATCTCCCAAAAGGGTTCTGTGCAGGCCAGGATCCTCAACATAGTTTTTGCCTACGGTAGAAGATATTGCAGAAATGTCGCCCATGTGCTCCACGATCGTCGCAAGCGCGATGGGTACGATAGTAATGATCGAAGTGATCAGAAGACCCGTGTTGCCGTCCTTGAAGGCCCAAAACACAGTGCTTTCAAAATGAACGGGAAGCCCCAGCCAATCCGCATCAGCCACCTCACTAAAGTCCACGGCTCCCAGCATAACTGCAACCAGATACGAACCAAGGACGCCAATGATGATCGGCACAATCTTGACCATGCCCTTACCCCAGATATTGCATACCAAGATCAAAAGAATTGCCACAATGGCAATGAACCAGTTCTTGGAGCAACTGTCTATTGCCGTCTGGGAAAGCGTAAGACCAATGGCAATGATGAGGGGACCCGTCACAATGGGCGGGAAGAATTTCATGACCTTTCCGCTTCCAAAAGCCTTGATCAGCGCAGAAAGAATCAGATACAGAACTCCCGCGCAGGCTACGCCAACGCAGGCATACGGCAAGCGTTCCAATCGATCGACTGCATCTTGCGGTGCGATGGCAAAATAGCCCGGAAGAAAAGCGAAGGAGGATCCTAAGAACGCGGGAACCTTCCATTTCGTCAAAAGATGAAATAACAGCGTTCCAAGACCCGCAAACAAAAGCGTCGTGGATACGTCCAAACCCGTCAGCATGGGAACCAGAATCGTGGCTCCAAACATGGCGAACATGTGCTGCAGACCCAGCACGGTAACCTTCGGCATCCCTAGCGTCTTGGCGTCATAGATGCCTTCTTTTACGGCAGATTTCTTTTCAGTACTCTCAGATTTCTTGCTCATCTTTTACCCTCCCGTATTTTGCGATACCTTCTTTTTTGGGGGCGCGACCTTCTCTTTCATGCCCACCCTATAACACAATATCACGCATCGAAAGGGCTAGTCAAGAGCAACTAAAAAGATTACCAAATTAGTGCATGCGTCTTTAAATATTCCGTCCAAACAGGCACATATTGAGCCTTTAAGTGTATGCCGTCACCCGTATATTTTACGTTCAGGCAGCCATCATCATCCGTGACCGCCTCGTTGACGTTGAGATAAAATACGTTCACGTCATCCGCGAGTTCCTTGATCGCCTCATTGCGCTCCTGAATCTTTGCATTATTTACGAAATCACCCTTCGCCGAGCGCCTCTTGGATACCATCATAATGCTCTGAATAATGATCTTCGCATTAGGCTGTAGCTCGCGGATGCGCTCGATGGTCTCCTGATAAGCCTCTTTGAACCGTTCCGTCGTGCCCACGTCCAATTCGTTGATGCCGACCATAATATAGATCTTGGCATATTGCGTCTGCCCCAGGGCCTCCTCCACGGAGATCTTGGCGCGCTGTCCCGGAACCGACACGATCTTCTTCGAAAGAAGCTTGTAAATGCTCAGGCCTTCCTCCGCATAGAACGTGCCGTGCCCGTTCATCTTGCCGTAGTCGCGCAGGCCCACCACGCGAGAGTCGCCCAAAAACAAGGCGTCGTCAAAATACGTCTCTTCCACGGCGCCCCAAGTCGGAGCCGCGGTTTCCCAAGGTTCATCTACCCAGAACGGATCATCATCTTCCGTTTCCACGTAACCCGTCTCGGCCAACTCCGGCACGTCATCCATCAGCCCTTTCGCAAGGGCCTCTTCAAACCATGCGTCCATGTTGCCCGGCTCGAGTGGGCCATTATCGAGATCCGCTTCAACGGTCTCATCGTATTCCAGTTCATCCAGATACAGTCCCAGCATTTCTGCAGTCTTTCCGTCGCCAAAGGCAGCGCGGAACACATATTTTTCCGGTTGCTCTTCCTCCGGTCCTGCCGCCTGTACCTCCTCCATGCCAAGCAAAATCTTTGCCTGCAGGACAAGGTGACTTATGGGCTCCGAATACAAATCCCAACGGTTGCCCGCGGTCATAAAAATGCAGCCATACAGAAGCAGGAACAGGATAAACTGATATCGTTTCAAAAAGGATTCCCCTTTTTTCACCCTCATCTTTCTCATCCTTCCGCCGTCGCCACGCTTGCAGTCACGGCAACGCTCTCATCGTTAAAAACTTACGTAGGCAAACGGATTACTTCCCGCCGCCATAATTCTCCAAACGCAGATCCAGAACAGGATCGCCAAGATCAAATTGCTCAAGAACTTATTGTGCAGCTTTTCAAAGATCATTTCCACAACGCCGGTGGCACAGATCACGCCTGCAATCAGGTACGCGCCATGGCGCTTCAAACAAACCAGCCAGTCTCCGAAATAAACGTTGATCCCATGTCCCATGCCAAACATTCTCATCAAATATGCCTGCAGGTCCTGCACATCCGTGATCGCAAAGAACATCCAGGAAATCGGAATGACAAACCACAGATAGAGCCTCGGCCACAGGACCAGCTGTTTTACGATGGGGATGCGTTCGATCAAACGCTCCGCCACGATAAGGCTCCACAGGAACACGCCCCACATAAAGAAATTCGGACTGATCCCGTGCCAAAATCCCGTCAGAAGCCATACCACCAAAAGGTTCAGGATCGTCCTGCCCTCACCCTTCCGGTTACCGCCAAGGTGAAAATAAACGTACTTTCGGAACCACGTACCCATGGTAATGTGCCAGCGGCGGTAAAACTCACGCACGGACTTTGCCAGATACGGTCTATTGAAATTCTCCGGCAGGTCAAAGCCCGTCATTTTTCCAAGTCCGATCGCCATCATGGAATAACCCTGGAAGTCAAAATAAAGCATCAGCGAATATCCGAATGCGCCAAGCCACGCGTAGCGCCATGATACGCTCGCATAACCGGTCTTTCCGACCTCCGTCCATAAAATCCCTATCCGGTCCGCCAAGAGCGTCTTAAAAGCCAATCCAAGCACAAATAAACGAAGGCCGTCCTGAACCTTGGCAATCGTAATTTCCCGGTTTGCCAGCTGATCCTTCAACTCGGCATAGGACGTGATCGGTCCGGAGCATACCTTCGGGAACATGCCCAGATACAGTGCAAACCTGGCAAGGCTGCGCTCTGCCTGCACCTCGCCGTAATGTACGTCTGCAAGATATCCCAACACTTGGAAGGTATAAAAACTAAGTCCCAGCGGGATCGCCGCGGCCCATATTTTAAAATGACACAAGACCGCCAGGTTCCCCATGACGGCCACCACAAAAAGCAATTCCCTTTTCTTGTCCCTTTTTTCTCCTAAATCATCCTGCTGCGGCAAAGCGTCAGGCTTCACCCCGTGATCCAAAAGTCTCCCCACGCCGTAATTGACGAGAATGGAGATCACCAATACCAATCCATGACTCAGCGTTCCCTGAGCGTAAAATACGTAGCTGCCCGCAAGCAGCATGGCGTTCTTTAGTCGTTTCGGCGTGATCGCATAGAAGAGGAAAAAGACGGGAAGAAAATACAACAAAAATTCTATGCTGCCAAATTCCAAATAATCCCACACCCTTTATCTTTCAATACACTTAGCATCTTAACAGTGTTCCGTAAAGAATTCAACTAAATTAATCATAATTCTTTCTAAACAATTCTTAAGATTGCGAAGTTATTTCGCGCCATGCTTCCAGGCGCTTCTCAAATTGCACGTAAAAATCCCGCTCTCCGTCATAGGGCACCAGGTAAAAAGTCTTTAACATAAACAGGTTCAGATTCTTTGCGAACGCATCGTCTGCATTCTCCTGCTGCAATGCCTCCACCTGCTTTTGGATGCCGTGCCACGCAAGCACCCATGCCTCATACCTTGGCAATTCCGGCACGTCCAGCCATTTGCTGACCTTTACCTTCGCCTTAGGATGATCGCACTCGCTCTTTTGAAGGAAATACTTAAAACCGTCTCCCTCATAATATCTTCCCAGCGGGAACAGCCTGCAAAAGCCCGGCCGATACGCGTGGATGGTACACCACCCTTGCGCGTCAAGAAAAGGGCATTTCTCCTCTTCGCCCTGCGTCGCCGCGCTCCCTTGCATGGGAATGGGTTCCCCTGCCACGTTGGTCACGGGCTGCATCTTTAAGTGCGGCACGATAGCACCGTCCACCACGCGAAGCGCGATCTTGCCTTCTGCCAAAAGCGTTTGCGCATCCTTTCCAAGGCCCTTTTGAAAACGCCAAACGTCATAGGGATCCAGCAGAATCGTATCTCCCATTTCATGGCAGCATCTCGAACATCCTTGACATCCCAGGCAGTCCGCCTTCACCATGTCATTCGCGGTATATAATTTTCCATCCGATATTTCTTCCAGTGACACGTATCGCTTCATTGCGTTACCCTTTATTCATGAGCTGATTGGATATGTTGTTCCCGTATCAGTATAACACGAATGCGCCAGCCGTGAAAACATCTTTTTTACAAGAATGCTTCCCGCGGTCATCATGCGTTTCGCAAAAAAGCTCCCGTCATGAGACCAACGGCGGCCTCATGACGGGAGCTTTCAGATTCTTTATTTGGTTATCAAGTGTCTTTCGACAACTTACTTTGCAGCAAGTTCAGCCTTCAGCTTCTCGGTCAGCGCGGGAACGATCTTGTTCAGGTCGCCTACGATGCCGTAATCAGCTACGTCAAAGATGGGAGCGCTCTCATCCTTGTTGATGGCGATGATGATGTCAGACTCCTCCATGCCTGCCAAGTGCTGGATGGCACCGGAGATACCGATTGCAAAGTATACGTTGGGACGAACGGTCTTACCGGTCTGGCCAACCTGCAGATCCTTGG
Organism: Acetatifactor sp.; assembly: GCA_024693365.1. GTDB lineage: Bacteria > Bacillota > Clostridia > Lachnospirales > Lachnospiraceae > Acetatifactor. The sequence continues at coordinate 20,348 of JAILLF010000032.1, forward strand.
GCTTCCATCCTGCATCTACGACTGCACGGGAGCAACTAACGGTTGCGCCCAGAACTGCAGCAAGATCGTCAAGGATCTTGAAGTTCTCTGCGGAGCCAACTCCACGTCCGCCGGATACAAGAATCTTAGCGTCCATGATGTCAACGGTATCGGAAACGGCCTTAACAACCTTCAGGATCTCAACGTACTTGTTGTCAGGGGTGAATCCGGGATTGAACTCAATTACGTTTGCCTTTACGCCCGCAACCTTAGCACGCTTCTGCATAACGCCGGGACGAACGGTAGCCATCTGAGGACGGAAGTCAGGACAAGCAATCGTTGCGATGGTATTTCCGCCGAATGCAGGACGGGTCATCAGCAGCTGATTGTGCTTCTGCTCCTTGCCGGGAATGGGATTGATGGGGAAGTCGCCGATTTCCAGCTGTGTGCAGTCTGCGGTCAGACCAGTGTGGATTCTTGCGGATACGCGAGGACCCAGGTCACGGCCGATTGCGGTTGCGCCTACCAGGAAGATCTCAGGCTTAAACTCTTTGATCACGGATGCAAGTGCATGAGCGTAAGGCTCAGTTCTGTACTCCTTCAATTCGGGATCGTCAACAACGATAACCTTGTCTGCGCCATACTCTGCCAGCTCGTCTGCAAGGTTCTTTACGTCACTACCAACCAATACAGCAGTTACCTCAGCACCAAGAGCCTCAGCAAGATCTTTACCCTTGCCAATGAGCTCGAAGGCGATGCTGTTCAGTACGTTGTCTACCTGCTGCGCGAAGACATATACGCCCTTATATTCCTCTAAATTCATTTTTTTATCCTCCAAAATTGTTTCAATGGGTTAATGCCAATGACGAATTGCTTCGTTGCTACGCAACTCTCGCAATTCTAACAATATTCGCAATCCGCTAATTTACTTCGTAAATTGCTACTTGCTCATATTGTTTTTATTTTCAAAGCATCTCAGCCGTTTTCGTGCAAGCACGAACGGCTTCGTGCCTTGAAAATTTATTATCATTAGATCACATGTCTTACTTTCAGCTTGTCAACAATGTAGTCAACGGACTCGGTAACGTCCTTGTTGATCTTCTCGCCCTGGCCCTTACGAACCTTGTCGGAAGCCTTAGCGATCTGGGTGGGTGAACCCTTCAGACCAAGGTTGGAATCCTCAACGTCAACAAGGTTTGCGCGGCCCCATACGGTAATTTCAGCATCAAAGGCATCAAAGATTCCGCCGGGAGTCATGTAACGAGGTGCGTTCAGCTCTGCAAGAGCGGTGATCAGGCAAGGCATCTTAGCCTTCAGTACGTGATAACGATCATCATACTGACGCTCAACGATCACGGAATCTCCGTCGATCTCGATCTTCTGTGCGTAAGAAATTACGGGGATGCCAAGGTGCTCGGAAATCTGAGGACCAACCTGTGCGGTATCACCGTCGATTGCCTGACGGCCGGTGATGATCAGGTCGTACTCAAGGTTACGGATTGCACCTGCAAGGGTCTGGGAAGTAGCCCAGGTATCAGCGCCGCCCAGTACTCTGTCGGTAACAAGGATGCCCTTGTCAGCGCCCATTGCCATAGCCTCGCGAAGCACGTCCTCAGCCTTGGGAAGACCCATGGTGATAACGGTAACCTCTGCGCCATACTGATCCTTTAATCTAAGGGCAGCCTCAAGGCCTGCCTTGTCATCGGGGTTCATAATAGTCATCATCGCAGCTCTGTCCAGAGTACCATCGGGATTGAACTTAACGCCGCCCTTGGTATCGGGAACCTGCTTAATACAAACAACGATCTTCATTGTATTTTCACTCCTTATAATTTTGTTTTATTATGGTTTCTCAGCTTATCCGACTTACTTCAAAAGATTTGCGCTGATGACCATTCTCTGAACTTCGCTGGTGCCCTCGTAGATCTCGGTGATCTTTGCGTCACGCATCATGCGCTCTACTTCATACTCTCTGGTGTAACCGTAACCGCCGTGGAGCTGAACTGCCTTGGTGGTAACTTCCATAGCCATCTCTGCAGCATACAGCTTAGCCATTGCAGCTTCTACGCTGTAAGAGGTCTTGTGATCCTTGGTGTACTGATCCTTGGTGGTAGCTGCCTTGTATACCATGAACTGAGCAGCCTGAGCCTTGGTAGCCATGTCAGCGAGCTGGAACTGGGTGTTCTGGAAGGAACCGATTGCCTTGCCGAACTGCTTTCTCTCCTTAACGTAAGCGATGGTTCTCTCAAGAGCGCCCTCGCCGATACCCAGAGCCTGTGCAGCGATACCGATACGGCCGCCGTCCAGGGTGTGCATTGCGATGTTGAAGCCCTTGCCCTGCTGGCCAAGAAGGTTTGCCTTGGGGATGCGGCAGTCGGTGAAGATCAGCTCGTAGGTGGATGATCCGCGGATACCCATCTTCTTCTCCTTCGTACCGAAGGTGAATCCGGGGGTGCCCTTCTCAACGATGAATGCGGAGATCTCCTTGGTCATGCGGCCGCGCTTCTCAACCATGCCGGTGATTGCAAAGATTACGTATACGTCTGCTTCCTTACCGTTGGTGATGAAGATCTTGGATCCGTTCAGAACCCACTCTTCGCCATCCAGAACGGCCTTGGTCTGCTGACCCTGAGCGTCGGTACCTGCGCCGGGCTCGGTAAGACCGAATGCGCCGATCTTTCTGCCTGCTGCCAGGTCAGGAAGGTACTTCTGCTTCTGCTCCTCGGTACCAAAGGTGAGGATGGGATCGCAGCAAAGGGAAGTGTGTGCGGAAACGATAACGCCGGTAGTACCGCAAACCTTGGACAGTTCCTCTACGCACATAGCGTAGGTCAGGATGTCACAGCCCTGTCCGCCGTACTCCTTGGGAATGGGAATGCCCATAAAACCAGCCTTTGCCATCTTCTCAACGGTTACGCGAGGGAATTCCTCGGTCTCGTCTACCTCGATTGCAAGAGGCTTAACCTCTTTCTCGGCAAACTCTCTGAACAGAGTGCGTGCCATCTCATGCTTTTTGCTCAAAGTGAAATCCATGATTTCTTTCCTCCATTAATCTATTTATCTACCCTCATTCAAGCCTTCCCCTTCAAGGGAAGGCGGCGCAAAACGCCAGATGAGGTGTATTTATTCTGCTTTATTACATAGCGTCAACGGGAGTCTTGGTTCTGTCTGCGTTGTATACGTAGAAGCCCTTGCCGCTCTTTACGCCGAGGTTGCCGCCGCGAACCATCTTGCGGATCAGGGGACATGCACGATACTTGGAATCGCCGGTTTCCTTGTAGAGAACGTCCATGATTGCAAGGCAGATGTCAAGTCCTACGAAATCGCCAAGCTCAAGGGGTCCCATGGGATGATTAGCACCAAGCTTCATTGCAGCGTCGATGCCCTCGATGTTGGAAACGCCTTCCATCTTGATGAAAGCTGCTTCGTTGATCATGGGGATCAGGATGCGGTTTACTACGAAACCAGCTGCCTCGTTCACCTGAACGGCAGTCTTGCCGATCTCTTCAGAAATCTTCTTGATGCAGTCAACGGTCTCCTGAGGAGTGTTAACGCCGGCAATTACCTCAACCAGCTTCATTCTGTCGGCGGGGTTGAAGAAATGCATGCCGATCATGGGTCTGGTCAAACCGTTTCCGATCTCGGTAATGGAAAGGCTGGAAGTGTTGGACGCGAATACGCACTCAGGCTTGCAGATCTTGTCAAGCTCACCAAAGGTGGTCTTCTTAACGGTCATGTCCTCGAAAGCTGCCTCAACGATCAGATCGCAGTCTGCGCAAAGATCTTCCTTCAGGCCGGGAGTGATCTTCGCAAGGATGGCGTCAACTGCCTCCTGCGTAAACTTGCCTTTCTCAACCAGCTTTGCATAACCCTTGGCGATCTTGTCCTTACCGCCCTGAGCCCACTCCTGCTTGATGTCGCAGAGTGCAACTTCGTAGCCGTCTACCTGGGCAAATGCCTTTGCAATGCCCTGTCCCATGGTACCAGCACCAATAATACCTACCTTCATTGTAGTTCCTCCTTAAATATTTTTTATTATTTATGTTGTTCAGAACTCATTCGCAAAATCGCTGCTTCGCAGCTTTCCTTTTGCTCATGATTTGGCTCTCGCCAAATGAATTTTTGTTGTCCTCGCCTTATGAAAGCAAGCTTTCAACGGCTTGTCCACAAAAATTCGCTTGGTTCTGAACTTCTACATGTTTTTGAACGGCTCCTTTACCTTCTCCTTGTTCTTGTCCAGGAAGAATGCCATGCCATACTTCTGATCTTCGGTCTCGAAGCAGTCACCAAAGAGTTTCTCCTCGATCACGATGGCGTCATCCATCTTGGCGTCAAGGCCCTCGTTAATGGCCTTCTTGCAGTTGCGAACTGCGATGGGAGCGTTCTTTGCGATGGTAGCTGCCATCTTCTCAGCTGCCGCCATCAGTACTTCCTTAGCGCTCTTTACTACGTTGCCCTCTGCGTCAACCTCTGCCTCAAACACTTCGTTTACGAGGCCAATGCGATACGCTTCGGGAGCCTTAATATTGCGGGCGGTGTAGATCAGCTGCTTAGCCATGCCGGGGCTTACGAGACGGGCAAGTCTCTGGGTGCCGCCGAAACCGGGAGTAATGCCAAGGCCAACCTCAGGCTGTCCAAATACGGCATTTGCGGAACAAAGTCTAATGTCACAGCTCATGGAGATTTCGCATCCGCCGCCCAGTGCGAATCCGTTTACGGCTGCGATCACGGGGATGGGGAAGGTCTCAAGCTTACGGAATACGTCATTGCCCTTCTTGCCGAAAACCTCACCCTCAGCCTTGGTCAGGGTGCTCATCTCTCCGATGTCTGCGCCTGCCACGAAGGACTTTTCGCCAGCGCCGGTCAGTACCAGGCAGCGAACGGTATTCAGGTCAACTGCGTCCAGAGTTGCATCCAACTCGTCAAGAACCTGCGAATTCAGTGCGTTCAGTGCTCTCTCGCGATTGATGGTGATCACTGCGTAAGCACCTTTCTGCTCGTAAAGAATAAAATCCATTTCGTCCTCATTTCTGCCGTTTTTTCACGGCTGTTATTGATTGTCTATTTACGCACCAAAGAGAATACCCCCCGAAGGAAGCATTCTCTTGGTATTCCGCCCTTTCGATTTCCTTTCGCGGAAATACTTCCTCCCGCGAAATTCATCTCACTGGCAATTAGTCTTCAATTTTAACGATGGTGGCACAACCCATGCCGCCGCCGATGCAAAGCGTTGCAAGACCGGTCTTTGCACCCTTTGCCTGCATCTCGTGAAGCAGGGTAACCAGGATACGGCATCCGGATGCTCCAACGGGATGTCCGAGTGCGATTGCGCCGCCGTTAGGATTGAGCTGCTTCTCAACGTCGATGCCAAGGTCCTTACCAACTGCTACGGACTGTGCAGCGAATGCCTCGTTTGCCTCGATGATGTCAAAGTCTTCGATCTTCATGCCGGTCTTTGCCATAACCTTCTTGGTTGCAGCAACGGGACCGATACCCATAACCTCAGGACGAACGCCTGCGAGAGCGCCTGCCACGAAGGTAGCCATGGGCTTAACGCCGAGCTCCTTAGCCTTCTCCTCGCTCATTACTACGATGGCTGCTGCGCCGTCGTTGATGCCGGATGCGTTACCGGCGGTAACGAAACCGTCAGCATTGATGGGACGAAGCTTTGCAAGGCCTTCCATAGTGGAACCGGGACGAGGGCCCTCGTCAACCTTAAACTCAATAACCTCTTTCTTCTTCTTAACCATTACGGGAACGATTTCCTTGTCGAATGCGCCGGACTTCTGGGCAGCTTCGCACTTCTGCTGGGACTTCAGTGCGAACTCATCGATCTCTTCCCTGGTCAGACCCCACTCGCGGCAGATGTTGTCTGCGGTGGTGATCATGTGATAATCGTTAAATGCATCCCAAAGCGCATCCTTGATCATGGTATCAACGAGGGTGCCATTGTTCATTCTATAACCGAAACGAGCCTGAGGAATTGCATAAGGTGCCATGGACATGTTCTCCATGCCGCCTGCCACAACGATGTCAGCATCTCCTGCCATGATCATCTGTGCAGCCTGGTTAACGCAGTTCAGACCGGATCCGCAAACCACGTTCATGGTTACTGCGGGAACTTCGATGGGAAGACCTGCCTTGATGGAAGCCTGGCGGGCAACGTTCTGTCCGAGACCAGCCTGGATTACGCAACCCATGTAAACCTGATCAACCTGTGCGGGATCAACGCCTGCACGATTCAGTGCCTCCTTGATAACGATTGCGCCGAGCTCAACTGCGGGAGTCGTGCTCAGGGATCCGCCCATGGTACCGATTGCGGTACGACAAGCGCCGGCTAAAACTACTTTTCTTGCCATTTGTTTTTCCTCCATGTTTTCTTTTTGACTTTGATTTCTGCCAGATTTTGGTCTACGATTTGCCTAAATCTCGCGGTTTTTGGGGTGATTGTTATTTTTTTATCATTCCAGTCTTCCCCATTGTAACATAGTCAACTCTCTTTTGCAATGAAATTATTTATGAAATTTACGTCAAATGATTCATTCGTTATTGTGCAAGCATTTCCGCAACTGCTTTCGCGGAATCACCGTAGCGCATCATTGCGTGCAAAAGCTCCGGCAGATTTGTCACCGCGCTGTTTGACTGCGCGGCCGCGTAGGATTCAACGCTGTAGCGCATAGTGTTGCTTACCTTCTTTGAGCCTTGCATCACCGTCGCGTAAACCGTCTTTCTCATCTCGCCTGCGTTCAGGTTGCCAAAGGTCACGTAATAGCGTCCGTTTGTATCTTTATCCGAAGGATTCGGCGTCAGCTCCTCAAGCACGCCCGTGTCGTCGCTGATCACCACCGTAAGTCCGGTCAGATCATCTGCCGTAAACTTAAACTGGATGTTCACCGCAGCCTCCAGGTACAAAGCTGCAGTCTTGATCTCCGCCTTTTTGTCAGCGTCATCTACGGTCTCGAAGGCAAGATTCCTCACGTTGTCGTAATTCATGTGTATGCTTACGTCCGTTCCCATCGCGAGCTGCGCGCTTGTCAGGTTCCGGCTGGGAAGCTCGTCCGTCTTGTAACCCGCAAACCTTTGCGCCGCGTCGCCGTAGAGCAAAATGTCCACGAGAAGCCTTCTAAACGGTGCCCACTGCTCGGTCTGATAGGTCTCCTTACCAAGCTGATTGTAGCAATACTCCGTTGCGGAGTAGGTCATTGCGACGCCAGTCACGTCCGCGCCGTCCGCGTTCAGCGCGTGAGGCACTGCCGTCACGGCATCGCCCATCACGTGCGGCGCCACGCGGTATGTAAAGATCCTCAGGCCGCCCTCCGTGCGGTACTCGTAAATCCTGCTTGTCTTGCCGTTTTGCGTAGCTTCAAGGTATGGATCGTGATAGCCCTCAAACGCGGTCTCCGGAACCTTGAATTCAATGGAAATCGTGTCATAGAGCGTCAGGCTCTTCTTTGCGATCACCAGGTTATCGTCATGCAGTACTACTTCCTTCCAGATTGCCTTACAGATCAGGTTCGATTCAACGTTGATGGTTTCATTCGCCTGAACGTTCTCATACTTCACCTGTCCGTCCAGGTTTGTTACTTCCCAGCCGGCAAATTCCTTGCCCGCAGGCGCGGTAAAGGTACACGACGGAAGGATAATCTGCGTCTCGCCCTCATTCAATGCCATCGCATCTATGGTCCCAGAGCCTCCATTTGGCAAAAGTACGACGCTGACCTTATCCTTCACTCCCCAGACGATACTGAGGATATATGGTGAATCCGGATACCCGTTTCCATCACTCACCGTGATGCCAATGGGAAAGTAAGACCAATTCCAGATCTTCTCGGCCACTAGGGGAATATTTTCAAAGCCATAGAAAGTATCGGCATGCTGCTCAGAGTCTTCCTCTATCTTTGGTTCGCCGATGATTTTTCCGTTCAATCCTCCCGTTTTCGTCGTTTGAGTCCACTCACCATAGGAGAAGTGACCATTTTTAGGGCCTCTTAAAAAACAGTTATAATAAGCATCCCCAAGCTCCATCGTATCCCCAACTGCCCACGTCTTGCCCGTAAGATCCGGAATCTGCAAATTCTGAGAATATATAGGTGAAACACGGTAAGGATTCTCTTCCGTTCCCTCGCCCGAAATCACCTCAACGCCGATTACGTTATCATCATTCACATACTGGTGATAAAAAACGCCTACGACGTCAGAGGTTGTTCCCAGTTGCCACGTGAGATAATATGAACTTCCACGCAGTTTCGTCAAGTCAACCCCTGCAAAATAGGCATAAGAAGTCACCGTCTCCCCGCGATACCATTTTGTGCCGATTGTTACTGCGCCCGTTTCCGCAAGGGGCTCATTCTCATACAGGAGCTCCAGATGATATGGGTCCTCGCTCGTACCTTTTCCGGACGCGATCCGAAATCCCACCGGAATTTCCCAAAGCCCACGTCCCTTAGGCGTTTTCAGATAGAGATTAGAAGCACCTAAGTCCGCAACACGCCAATCCTCAACGCTAACACTATGCCTCTGAAATTTCATCAAAGTAGTGGTACAAGTTCCCTCATCCACGGAGTCATAAGCATCATCATAAAAATAATATCCATTAGCGTCCAACGTATCTCCCACGTAATAACAATTATCCATCATAAGACGCTCGCAGAAAACAGAACCCGTTTCAATGCTGCTTTTCACCCAGCAGCCGATCGTCTTTCCGATATCCTCTTCCGTCAACACGTAGGTCTGCGCAGTCGCGCCGGCAATGTTTTCACCATTCCGCGTCCACTGATAGGACAGGGTGCCTGCAACATCCCCCAAAAAAGTTGCTTTCAGCGTCATACCGCACGTTACTTTCGTGACGACGCTTCCGCTTGCGTCGTCCAACAGTTTCAAGGTTCCCTTCAAATTCTCCTCTTTCCAAATAGCTCTCACGGAAATACTTTCCAATACCTTTACCTGATCCCCTCGCTGATAGGCTACTTCTCCAATCTCCCAATGATGGAAATAATAGCCGTTCGGCGCGGTAAAGTTGTTGGGTGGAAGCTTATAATATTCTCCCTGTTGCAAAGTTACGTCCGCCATCGTCCCAGTGCCTCCATTCGGCAAAAATCTGACGCTGACTATATATGGCATAAAGACAGCCCACAGATCCACGTTCTCCGTAACGACAAAGGAATAGGTTGGCTCAGTCGAGACCGGGTATCCCTCCGTGTCCCCCCAGAAGGCAAATCTATATCCCTCTTTCGCCGTTGCCGTCAATACGGCTGTCGTTCCCTCGCCATAGTACTTTCTTTTCAATATCCCCTCCGGATAGAGCTCTCCGACTGAAATGGAACCCGGCTCGGTATAGGACCCATCTCTAAGCATGGGCTTCGCATACACGTAACAGGAATTTGAAATGACCTGAACCGCCTTGTCCACGCAAAGCTCTATACTCAATTTCTTATAAAGAATGGAAGTCCCCTGATCCGTGGCCGTTCCTTGGTTGAACGTTGCCCTGAGGTACGTTGCATTCCAAACCTCCAAGGCGGAGATCTGATTGCCCTGTACGTAAGCAACCTTTAATTTTGTACAAGGCACAACGTCCAATTTGGTCAGCACGTTCCCGCTGCAGTCCAGCTTTTCCAAGCTCACGTTCTTTTCCAGATTCAGTTCCGTAAGGGAGCAATTACTGCAATAGAGCTCCTTTAACGAAGTCAGGTATTGAATGCCTTCCATGGACGTGATTTCCATTCCGGAACAATTCAGTACGTTGGCCCGCATTACCTCCTGCACGCTCAGTATTCCATCCCCGTCATCGAAGTTCTCGCTCACTAGCGAGCGGAGCGTAGCGTCCTTAAAATGCTCCTCGTCAATGGGCACGGAGTCAGCCGCATGGGCCTTTATACCCCCCACCGTAAGCCATAGGAGCAGTGTCGCCGCCAAGCAAAGCAACCGGCCCGTCCACAAGAAAGAAATTGTTTTTTGTTTCGCACGTTGTTTCATTTTTCTCCTCCGTTATAAGTAACTCTATAAGCCTAGTCTGATCTGGAACCACGGGTACGTCCCTTATCACGTTCCGGCTACCATTATACAGCTTTTTTTCATTTTCGCCACATCCGAAAGTATAGGTTTTTCATTTTTTCTCGACTCAACAAAAAGGAACCCCGTCATAATGACAGGGTTCCCGTTGCGTTTACGTTCATGCTATCAAACGTTCCGTATGCCTGTTATGCTTCCGGCTCGATCAGTCCGTAGGTATCTCCCTTTCTCTTGTATACCACGTTCACCTGATCCGTCTCCGCATTGATAAATACGTAGAAGTTATGTCCGAGAAGCTCCATCTGGATGCAGGCATCCTCAGGATACATGGGCTTCACGTCAAATTTCTTCGTGCGGACGATCTTGATCTCCTCCTCATCCGCATAATCGTTCTCAACGTACGCCTTGCTGAAATCGCCGCCGGACTGATGCTTGTCAACGATTTTGGTCTTGTACTTCTTTAACTGCCTCTCAATGATCTCTTCCACGAGGTCGATGGAAACATACATGTCATTGCTTACCTGCTCAGAGCGAATGATGTTGCCCTTCACGGGAATCGTTACTTCTATCTTCTGGCGCTCCTTCTCAACGCTCAGCGTTACGTGCACCTCAGTGTTAGGGTTAAAATACTTGTCCAGCTTGCCGATCTTGTCTTCTACGGCTGCCTTCAATCCGGGAGTTACTTCGATGTTTCTGCCTACAATAATAAATTTCATATGATCATCCCTTCCGTCATAAAATTTAATTACGAAACCGAATCACGGCTCCTTTCTTTGTCCATGCGGGCTTCTTTGTAATTGTATAAGCATTATATCATGATTCGACTCATTTTTGCAACAATTTCCTAAATATTTTACATATTTTTGAAATTAAATCTGTCAACAGAAATCGACGCTTTTTTCAGTTTTTCAGCAATTTTGTTAAATATAGCCAAAACCTTTGTTCTTTCAAAAAAACTGATTTCCATGTCATTTTTTTCGCAAAAACCTGTGGATAACGTGCATAACTTAGTGTATAAATCACTTTTCCCTTAAATTCCATGTTTTTCGACGTGGATAACTTTAGTCAAAAAAGCAATCATTTTTGTTCAAAATTCCGTTCCCGTTCTCAAGATTGTGAATTTTACACAGTTTCACTTTTGTCAACCCATAAAATTTAAAAATAAATATTTAGAAAACTTTTGGAAACTGATATTCAACTTTGGGTTGCGCGTCAATGTGCAAAGCATCCATTTCTTGCTACTCACGTTATCGTCTGGAAACGTATGCTCCCGCGCTGGTCGCCGCGTTCGCGCCGTCTGCCACGGCCGTCACAACTTGCCGGATCGGTTTCTTCCTGACGTCTCCCGCCGCAAAGATTCCAGGGCAGCTGGAAACGCAGGTTTCATCCGCGATCACGTAACCCGCCTGATCCATTTCGGCGATCCCTTTTACAAGCTCGCTGTCGGGATGGATTCCCACGGCTATAAATACGCCGTTCACGGGAAGCTCCTTCCTCTCGCCGGTTTTTACGTCCTCCAGAATCAACTTCTCAACGCTGCCTGTGCCGCAGATTTCCTTCACTACGTGGCTGTAGAGAACCTCCACGTTCTCCATTGCGAGAAGTTCCTCCTGCAGCACCTTCGTCCCGCGAAGCTCGTCCCTTCTGTGGATGAGATACACCTTAGCGCTCGTGCGTGCTAGATAAATGGCATCCTCGAGCGCCACGTCGCCGCCGCCGACTACTGCCACCACCTTCTTGCGGAAGAATGCTCCGTCGCAGGTTGCGCAGTAAGAAACGCCCATGCCGGAGAGCTCCTCTTCGCCGGGAACGCCGAGAAGCGCGTGATGCGCGCCCGTTGCAAGGATAATGCTCTTCGTCTCAAGCTCCTCCTTGTCGGTACGGACAATCTTCTTGTCCCCAAGATCCTTGATTTCCAGAACCTCCGCCTCCTTGAAAGGCACCTCGAGCTTGTCTGCATGTTCGCGGAACTTCATGCCCATGTCAAAGCCGTTAATGCCGGGGAGTCCCAGATAATTGTCCACCTCGTAGGTATTCAGGATCTGGCCTCCGCTCATGGGACTCTTCTCGATCACCACAAGATTCATTCCCGCCCTCTTCGCGTACACTCCGGCCGACAGCCCTGCTGCCCCGGAGCCGATGATAATTACGTCAAACATCTTTTCTTCCTCCTTTTCCTTCTTTTTCCAACTCCAAGCGTTAATTTGTTTAGAAGCCTTTCTTCTCCATTTACTTCATGTTTGTTGCCTTTTTCTGTTGCTTTTTTCCTCCTATATAAGCTCCGCCCCTTTTGACGCGGTATTCCCTGAAGAATTCTTTCTCTATTTACCTCCTGTGAAGGCCTCGTCGCTTCTGGCGAGGCATTCTGCAGAAGATTGCGACAAACGCCGCAAAAGCTATGTTTATCCGTCTTGCAACGCACGTATTTCAAAAACATTCTTGGGCAAAAATCCTTTCGGCGCCAATTCCACGTTTCTTTCACTGCCATTCTTCAAGACGACGCTCCGATAACGCGCAAACGCTCCATTCGTGATCACGATCTCACTGCCACGTATCAGGCGAATCTCCCAGATCACAAGCAGAAGCAACAGCACCGCCAATCCCCCAAACGCTGCAGCCAAAACAATCATAAATACAGGCACCGTTACGGGATACGCCGGACTTTCGTCACCAAGGCCAAACACCATTCTTACAATGTTGATAATAATGGCTGTCAGGCTAATGCCCCCCGCCGGCAGGGCAAGACATATGAGAATGGCAAGGAATCCATCCGTACCTTTCAAATCCAACAAACCCATGAAAAGAAAACAAAGAAGATCTAACAGTATGACCGATGCGGAAAGCCACAAATTATGCTTACATTGTCCCAGTTCCGGATTCGTTAAGGAGAAAACCAGCATCGCAATGGATCCCGCCCATAACAGGAAATGCAACGTGTATTGAAGTTTGTAAATTGGTTTTCCCTTCCCCTTGTCCCACAGCCCAATGACTGGAACCAATAGAAACGTTTCCAAAATTGTTTTTATTCGCCCCATCCACGTTCTCCCCATGTTCCATATTGCGTCGCAAATGCACATTTCCCTAGTTTTCTTGTAAAAACTGTGTTAAGATAAATCCAGCAACATACTTATAGAACGGTTTTCAGCCACAAAATTACCTGCGGAGGTATGTATGATGGAATCAAATGACATGCAATTCAATTCTTCCCGCCCCGTCTGCCTGATCACGGGAGCTTCCCGCGGCATAGGCAAGGCTATCGCAAAGGCTTTTGCCCAGGCTGGTTACAATCTTGTCTTGACCTGCTCCAAAACCTTGCCGGAACTCGAGGCATTCGCGCGGGAACTGGAGACTTTCTCTCAGAAACCTGCCGCATCCACGCTGAAATCAACTATGCCATCACTGGAATCAGCTGCGCCATCACTGGAATCTGCTGCGTCCTCGCTGAAATCAGCTGCGTCCTCGCCGGAACTGGCAATGTCCTCGCTAGAATCAGCTGCGCCCTCGCGGTCGCCGGATGGAATCCGCTGCAAGGCTTTTCAAGTTGACGCCGGCAATCCTGCGCAGGTGGAAGCCTTGTTCCAAAAGCTTTCCCGCCTGGACGTCCTTGTAAATAACGCAGGCATTTCTTACGTGGGCCTGCTCCATGAGATGAGTCCCGAAGAGTGGCGTCGCGTTTTGTCCACCAATCTGGATTCCTGTTTTTATGCCAGCAAGCATGCCATTCCACTGATGTTAAAGGCGCATGCGGGCCGCATCATTAATATTTCTTCCGTCTGGGGTAACGTCGGCGCTTCCACGGAAGTTGCCTACTCTGCCTCCAAGGGCGGCATTAATGCCTTCACCAAGGCGCTTGCAAAGGAACTCGCGCCCAGCAATATCCAAGTGAATGCCATCGCCTGCGGCGTCATCGACACCTCCATGAACGCCTGCTTTTCCGAGGAAGACATGGAAGCTCTCGTGGCCGAAATCCCTGCAGACCGTATCGGAAATCCCTCCGAGGTGGCTGCGCTCGCCCTTCAGCTTGTGCAGGCTCCCGCCTACCTCACCGGCCAGATCATCACCATGGACGGCGGCTGGACGTAGGATTTATATCCTCTCATCCGTTTTGAATATGGCAGTTTTGTTGTCATATTCATAGGACGAGAATACAACTCCTTCCCCACCTGCAAGCACGTCCGCCAGCCGCTTTGCGTACAAAGGATGCGTTACCATTCTTACGGCTTCCTCCGGCGTAACCCAGCGTACTTCTTCCGATTCCTCGGACGTGGTCGCTTCACCGCTGACATACCTGCACGCAAAAGCCAAGTTTACGATAGGTGGTATCTTTAGTCCATCTAATGGGCCATATCCATCCTTTACCGTCAGATTCTGATAGATTCCCGTCAGTCGCTCCGGCTCACAAAGGATTCCAGACTCCTCGTAAATCTCGCGCTTCAATGCTTCAATGATTGTCTCGCCCTGCTCCACCGTTCCACCAGGCAATTCCCATCCTCTCAGGGGATTTCGCATCAACAAAACAAGCCCCTCTCGACATACAAGCCCGCATGCAGATATGAAATGATGCGGCAGTTCTTTCTTCTCAAGCCATTGATCCATCCATTCTTTCCTTCTTAAACCCTTTCAAATTTCATCATGACCTCGACAAGACCGAAAGTTGCCGAATTCCTTTTCCCTAACAAACTTAATGCTATCGAGCTCTTTTGTCTCGACAGACGAATCTCGTTTCTTCAATTTACGGGTTAAACTTAGCTTTTTGTCATTCTACCCGTAGACATTTTCATTTTCCTACGGGTCATTTTGCTTCTTTTGCTTTTTTGCCCGTAGTCTTTTCCAGCTTCCTACGGGTCATTTTGCTTCTTTTGCTTTTTTGCCCGTAGTCTTTTCCAGCTTCCTACGGGTCATTTTGCTTCTTTTGCTTTTTTGCCCGTAGTCTTTTCCAGCTTCCTACGGGCCATTTTGCTTCTTTTGCCTTTTTGCCCGTAGTCCTTTCCGGCTTCCTACGGGTCATTTTGCTTCTTTTGCCTTTTTGCCCGTAGTCCTTTCCAGCTTCCTACGGGTCATTTTGCTTCTTTTGCATTTTCCCCCGTAGTCCTTTCCAGCTTCCTACGGGTCAAATTGCTTCTTTTGCATTTTTGCCCGTAATTTCTATGTTATCCCATGGTTTCTTCGCAATTTTGGATAACCTGTCACGGAGTTTACACTACCTAAGCTGCTTACAAGTCCATTTACTTTCCTTACGCTTAACGCAACTTCACGTTTGTTGCTTTTTTGTTTTACTCAATCGGAGAAAGACAACACGTATCCATCTTCGCTCTTACCATGTTGCATTTTGGGCCTCGCGTTCTCCGAAGATGCAACAAAATACTCCATGCATGCCGCAAT
>JAILLF010000050.1 GCA_024693365.1 Acetatifactor sp.
TGAGCATTGTTTCCTTTTTGGAGATGTTGGTTTGGCGATTGACATTATACCAAAAAAGGGAGGACAATGCTCGTTTTATTTTGAACTCCCGATAAATCAAGGATTTATGAATAAAAAAGGTGTGTCGATTAGACACTACCAACTCAAAAAAGGAGGACTTTGCATGAAAATGCATCATTTGGGATTAGCGGTAAACAGTATCCCCTCTGCATTAGCGTTCCTTCAATCCGTTGTAAACGTGGAAAGTGTCAGTGAGACGGTATTTGATAGGGAACAAAATGCTAATTTGTGTATGGTGAACGTCAGGGATGGAACGGCAATAGAATTGATCGAGGGTGAGTTCGCAGCGAAGATGATAAAAAAAGGACAGTTTTTTTACCACTCATGCTGGGAAACTGACGACATGGAAAAGGAATTACGGGCACTGACTGAAAAGGGCGGAATGATAATCAGCCCTCCCAAACCGGCTGCTTTGTTCGGAGACAGAAAAGTTGCCTTTATAATGACGGAAATTGGCTTGCTGGAATTGTTGGAAGAATAAGAAAAACGGCGAAAGGTAGAAAAATGGAAAAAGCAACTTTGTATTATTTCCCTTATGCAGGGGCCTCATCTGCTACGTATAAATCGTGGATGAAAAACTGCGAGGACGTTAATTTCGTTGTCATGGACTATCCGGGACACGGAAAAAGAAGCTATGAACAGTTATTGAATTCCGCGAATGATTTATGCGACGATTTATTTAAGAAAATAAAGGATCGTCAGAATATTAGCGAAAAGTATTATTTTGCCGGACATTGTTTAGGAGCATTAATTGCTTATGAGATTTGTCGGATGATCGAGGTGGACGGCAGTTTGCCGGCTCCAAGAGCTTTGTTTTTGTCTGGGCATGGCGCACCGGACAGAGTGGTTTCCGAAGGGCTATATAAAATGACGGATGACGAGTTGATCGAGTATCAGAGAAGGGTTGGAGGCATACCCGATGAACTGTTGAAAGAAGAGTATCTTGATTACGTGAAAGAAATAGTTCTCCCCTTGATCAGGAGTGATTCGGAAACGTATGAGAGTTATCAATTTCATGAAAATATGGGGATTGTAAGCGTCCCTTTGATCATAATAAATGGTCTTAAGGATTGGAAAAGTCCCCGAGAACAGGTAAAGAGATGGAACGAATTCACGCGTTCATACGTGAAATACGTAGATTACGACGATGATCATTATTTCCTAAATAAACGAACGAATGAGTATCTTGGCGTGATTATGAATGAAATCAAAGAGAGCGTTTAGTTCATGGAATTAAAAAAAGGGAGGAATTAAAAATGCAGGTTACCATGTTGAAAAGCAAAATTCACAGGGCGGTAGTAACGCAATCGGAATTGAATTACGTAGGGAGCATCACCATTGACAAGGAAATCCTAGAGGCCGCAGGCATTATAGAATATGAGAAGGTCCAAGTGGTTGACGTGGATAATGGAAACAGACTTGAAACATATGTCATAGCAGGAGAGAGCGGATCCGGAATCGTCTGCTTAAACGGTGCAGCTGCCAGATGTGTTCAGGTTGGCGATAAGGTTATCATTATGGCTTACGTCCAGATGGATATTGCTGAGGCGGAAGTCCATAGACCCAAAGTGGTTTTGGTAGACGAAAACAATAAAGTAAGTGAAACATATGACTATGAAAAGCACGGAACCATTATTTAAAGCTTGTGGAGCAAATAATCTTAATAGCAGAGGTATAAGAGGAGTACCTGGATGAAAAAATGTGCGTTTGTTATTCCTATATTTATTAAGACGGAATGTCCTGAGAGATTGACCTTTTTTAAGCAAACGATAGACAGCATTTACGGACAGACCTGTGATGATTGGTTAATGATTTTGGTTGACGATAATTCTCAGAACAGCGAGTTGGATGCATACGTTGATTCAATAATAAGAGAAAATGGCGAAAAAGTAATCTACAAAAAGAATCCAAGGAATTACGGGGCAGGGGAATCCAGAAACATTGGAATTGCACTTGCTGACGAAGCGGGAGTTGACGTTGTCATGTTCCTGGATTCGGATGACGTGGCTCATCCCAGAAGGGTAGAACTTACAAAGGACAGTTTTGAAAACAAAGATATCGACGTCCTTTATTCCTATTTTATTCCAATCGATGAATGCACAAAAGAATTACCTGCCGAGAAATTCCCACATAACATCCAATTCATTCTTGAAAATGATAAGCATGCGTTGGTTGGAGATGACATATGGAAGAAGCTGATAAGTGAAAAGGTATACGTAAATCTGACGTCTTCGACGAGCGTAAGAACTGATTTGGCAAAAACAGTTCCATTTCCTTCCATCCGTTCATCGGAAGATCTGTACGTGTGGATGATGTATTCAGCCGTTGGCGGAAAATATGATTATACCGATGAGATTCCAAGTAAATACAGAATGCCGCAAAAAATGCCTGGGAGGTCGCTTAGTACGTGCTATGGAGAAGTCAACATGAATCGTGATTTTGCAGATGCTTACGTTAGCGCGATCGGAGATTGCATTAATGCTGCACTAAGCAGAGGCGCAATTCAGGAAGACGAGGTGCAGCCGTTGATGGTAAAAGCTTATCATAATGTTTTGAATGAGTTGGAAATTGCAGGGATGGATGAGTTGCTGGTCGAGTATTCTGATAAATTACTTCAATAAGGTGTCATACCGAAAATTAGATAAGATGGAGGGTTTTATGCTATGAAATTTCTAGTGGTAAACATGCCGTGCATGGGATGTAACATTCCAACGGTTGGATTTGTAAAGCAGTTGGTTCAGCGTGGCCACGAAGTCGCCGTGACTTCAAGCTCCATTGGTGATTCCAGAATCAAGGCAATGTTTGACATTCCAGGGGTTAAGTTTATTGACGTGAATTCTGACAGCTTAGACGGATATTTTGACGGGAGAGAATGTGGAATAAATGATGATGGCATGAACATTGCGGCCATAACAATGAATGCGATCAATGAGGCCCCCAAATATGACGCCGTTATTTATGATTACTATACGTTCCCCCTTTACTACTTAAAAGACCGTAACATATGCACCATTCGTTTTTTTCCGAATTTCGCATTTAACCAGAAATTATCCGACAGATTGTTTAGGGGAGAAGAGTCAAAGCTGATCCAAAACGCTCATCTTATCAAAATTAGCGATGACATTTTCCGCGAAGTTGGAAAGAGGGGAATTGACTTTAAGTACTCGTGCATTGATGAGGAAATCATGAACAACGTAGCAGACTATAACATTGTTCATACGCTTAGGGAATTACAGCCATATACGGAAGATTTTGATGACAGTTACCAATTTGTGGGGAGCAACGGGAGTGTGACGATTAATAGCGTTTGCACGATACCCTTTGATAAAATGAAGGGGAAAATTCTTTATATTTCGTTTGGCACCATAGTGTCTCAGATTGGTGACTGCAGAAGGGAAATCATAAAGAGTATTATTCGCGAGTATGCTAACACGGAATACAGCCTTATTATTTCTGTTGGACTATTAATCAATCTGAATGAATTTGAAAATGTGCCGAAGAACATATATCTATATAATTTTGTACCTCAGGGTGAGGTGTTGAAACATGCGAGCGTTTTTGTGACGCACGGTGGGGCGAACAGCATCAACGAATCTGTTTATTATGGCGTTCCCATGATTGTAATTCCTGGATCATTTGATCAAATCATTAATGCGGAGATGGTAGAGAAGAGACAGCTTGGTTATATGTTGGATGAACAGGATTTCACTTCATCAAAATTAAGGGAAATGATTGATTCCGTTTTGGATGATGTCATGATCAATAACAACGTTAAGTCAATGCAAAAAGAAATGCTGGACATGAATTGTGATGAGATGACGGCAGATTTGATAGAAAAATATACGCGGGAGTATTTGGAACGATAGAATGGTACTTAAAACAACATATAAGAAAAGATTAATCAATTTATTTTTTCCGCTTATGATAAGCAATCTGATCGGACAGATTCAGATGCTAATCGATCGCGTCTTTCTGGGACGGATGGATATTTTGTATATGTCTGCCGTAGGAAATGCGTCTTCAGCGGTGGCGGTAACGATAACCCTTGTTTTTTCCTTGGGGACGGGGGCTTCCATCCTGATTAGTCAGGCTGTTGGCGAGGGGGATGAAGTAAAGGCCAAGGATTATGCGGCATCCTTGCTGCTCTATCAAAACGTATTGCCAATTTGTTTGTTTTTCCTATGGATGTTTGGATCCCCCGTTATTTTCCGTTTGCTAGGCGTTGAAGGTGACGTGTTGAATTATTGCATTATCTATGTTCGTTATCTGTCTCCCGTTTTTCTGCTTAGCGGAATGGGATCGGCACTAGCCGTATGCCTGCAAACCTCAAATAATACAAGGCCGTTGGTATTCTATGGGCTTATACGTTCCGGGCTTAACGTCTTTTTGGATTATGCTTTGATTTTTGGTAACTTTGGATTCCCGAAGATGGATATCACGGGTGCTGCCCTAGCCACCACGATTTCTGAATTCTTGGGCGCCATATATATTTCTGTCGTTTTTTTGCTGAATAAAAAATTGTCGACAAAGCCAGCATTTCACCAAGTATTTCATGCTAAATTGACATTGTACCTAAAATCCATAAAGCTTGGGATTAACGCGGCATTGGAAGAACTTACGTGGAACATGGGCAATTTGATGATTATTGCAATACTAAATACTATCGATGATAAGGCGGCAGGAGTATATTCCATTCTTTTTTCGCTGGAACTGCTTTCCACTGTTGCGATTGGCGCATTGGGAAGCGCAACGGTTACGCTTACCGGAGAAGCTAGCGGCGCAAAGAATTTTCAAATGTTCCGGTATATTACCAAGACTGCGGCTACGTGGTCCGTGGCAGTTGCAACAGGGGCATTGATCCTGTATTGTGTTTTCCCGCACCAACTGCTTGGCTTTTTTACCACGGATCCTGACGTAATTGCGGGATCGGTTATTTACCTTATTCTGGTCGGGATCAACATGTTTTCTAAATCAGGCAATATCATTGTTGGAAGTGCCATCAGGGGATCAGGCAATACTCTATGGATGCTTATGACGCAGGCAATGGGAGCGGTCGGAGTGGTTGCCGTGGCAGCACTGCTAGTATTTGTCTTTGACCTTGGAATGACGGGAGTTTTTGCAGCCGTACTTCTGGACGAGACTTCCCGGGCATGTGTTAACTTGGCAAAGTTTCGTAAAATTAGATTTGAATCAAATTGACGTTATTGTTTTTGTCAGAATGAGGTTGGAACATGAATTCATGGAACATACAATCCGATATTTCAAAAATTAAAAAAATGAAATTTACTCTGGCAGGCATCGACATACAAATATTCTTTATGGACGTATCTTCCATATGCCATGAAACATATTGTAATGCCAATTGGATCCCGAAAAAACGTATTCAAAGATTGGTAAAATACAGACAGGAGAGAGATAAGAAGCTTCTTATTGGCGGGGAACTAATTTTGTTGTCCTATGCGTCGGAAAAATTTGATAAATCTTACGCATCACTTTTAGCAAAGGAATCTTATCTCTTAGAACGAGACGTAAATGAATATGGCAAACCATATTTTATTTATCATCCTGACGTGCCGTTTAATATGTCGCATTCTGGAAAGTATTGCGTATGTGCGTTTTCGGATTCCCGGATTGGCGTTGACATTCAGATAAAAAGTGAACCATATGCAGACGTTGCAGATTCTTTTTTTAATGATAGCGAACGTAAAATTCTTTATGATTTGCCGGAAAATAAACGCGAGGATTATTTTTTTACCACATGGACGTTAAAAGAAAGTTATATGAAAGCTGTTGGTAAAGGAATGCAGATTCCTTTAAAAGAAATTCAAGAGTACGAAATATCTGAGGATACCTACGCTATATCTGCGAAGAATGAAGAAGGACGATACATTGCACGGATTCTCTCAGAATTTGACGATGAATATAAATTGTCGGTTTGTACACTGTGTTAGTTATGATAACGGGGAAATAAAGGCAGCTTGTTTTCTTTTCCTTGCATTTGCTGTGGGCATCAAGTATAATTTTGGCAATGACGGTTATGATCTTTGAAGAAATGAAAGGAAGAAAAACATGTACGATAAGAGACTGAGACCGGATGAGAGACCGGTGTTCCCAAAGCGTTGCGTGATCACGGGCGGCATGCCCTATGGCAATAAAGAACTGCATTTTGGACACGTGGGCGGCATGTTTGTGCATGCGGACGTGTTTGCAAGATTCATGCGTGACAGGATCGGAAAGGAGAACGTGATCTTTGTTTCCGGAACGGACTGTTATGGTTCGCCTGCGCTGGAGAGCTATCGGAAACTGAAGGAAGCGGGCTATGAGGACACGATCGAGAATTACGTAAGGTCCAATCACGTAAAGCAGAAGGAGACGCTGGACAAGTACCGGATCAGCTTGAACTATTTTGGCGCTTCCGCCCTTGGAGAGGCTGGAAAGATCCATTCAAAGACGTCAGCGCAAATTTTTAATCAGTTATATGAAAAGGGTTATCTGGAGAAGCTTTCCACGCCGCAGTTCTTTGACGAAGAGCTGGGAGTGTTCCTGAACGGAAGACAGGTTGTTGGCCGCTGTCCCATCGAGGGATGCACCAGCGAGAAGGCCTACGCGGACGAATGTTCCCTTGGCCATCAGTACATGCCCAGTGAGCTGATCGATCCCGTCAGCGTTCTGTCCGGAAAAAAGCCGGCCTTTGTCAACGTGACGAACTGGTATTATAAGCTGGAAGACGACATTGATTACTTAAAGGGCTGCATTAATGAGCTTCGCGCGAACACCAATCGCCGGAAGTTCGAGATGCTGATCATTGATGAATTTTTAAATAAGCCCGCCGTGCATATCCCAAAGAAATATCTGGAGGGCATGGATCAGGAGGCCCTTCTTGCAAAGTTCCCGGAGCATGAACTGATTGACGAGGAGAAGAGGAAATCCCTGCTTTGCGTATTCAAGTCACTGGATGACAGAGACTTGGCAAGGAAGGTCCTTGAGGAGGCAGGCGTGCATTATACCGCAGGAAAGACGCTTGTTCCGTTCCGCTTGTCCGGCAACGTGGAGTGGGGCGTACCCGTTCCTGAAAAGGAAGGCGAGAAGGACCTGACCTTCTGGGTATGGCCGGAATCCCTCTGGGCGCCCATATCCTTTACGAAAGCTTATCTGGCATCGCAGGGTGCTGACGAGGAGGAGTGGCAAATGTGGTGGAATGACGAGGAAGCCATGGTTTACCAGTTCATCGGCGAGGACAACATCTATTTTTACTCCATTGCGGAGATGGGCATATTCCACGCGCTTGGCAACGTAAAGGCACCGCATATTATTCCCAACAGGCACATCCTGTTTATGGACACAAAGGCCAGCAGCAGCTCGGAGATCAAGCCGCCGATGGCTGCGGAACTGCTTTCGCATTATTCCGTGGATCAGCTGCGCATGCATTTTATCAGCCTGGGACTTTCCAATAAGAGCACGGGCTTTAAGCCGCAGGTATATCTGCCGGAGGAGCAGAGGGAAGGCCTGGATCCGGTGGTCAAGGAAGGGAATCTTTTGACGAACGTGTATAATCGCCTGATCCGTTCCTGCTTCTATTCCACGCAGGCGTCCTTTGACGGCGTGATCCCTGACGGAGAGGTTTCTGAGAGGATGAAGGCCCTCGCGGAGAAGAACGTGCTGGATTATGAGAGACACATGTATAACCACGATTTTCACAGGATTTCTTACACGTTGGATGATTACATCCGTGAGGTGAATAAGAACTGGGCGGCCGTAAGCCGTGAGGCTGATAAGAATAATGACCTGGAGATGAAGAGACAGCTCCTCGTGGATACTTGGTATTCCTGCAAGGTCATGGCGGTTTTGTTCCATCCCATTGCGCCGGACGGGTGTGAAATGTTCCGTGAGTATTTGAATTTCGATGAGAAAATCTGGAACTGGGATTTGATCCTGGAGCCGCTCACGGCATACGTTCCGGATTTGAAATCCCATAAACCTAAGTTCCTTGAGCCGCGCGTGGACTTCTTCAAGAAGCCCGAGTGGCAGTTTGAGAAGGAGTGACAGTAGACACGTCCCCGTGACATATGCGCAAATAAAAAGTTGAGGCGGAATTATTCCGCCTCATATGCGTTTAAAGCCCTGTGATAGAAGGCCGCCATGCTGTCGCGGCTCTCCTTGGGTGAGAGGATGACCGCGTCCTTACCAAAGCGGCTAAAGTAATCCTCGAGGGGTTGCTTGGGCCAGAAAAAATGATAAACGTTGCCGTCTTTCCTTAGGACGTCCGGCCGGTTTTTCACGATCACGCGGAATTTCCGGATGCCCTGATCCGTGAGCCTGACGGAGATTTCCACGTTTTTGGAGGCGGACTGGGGATTGCGCATGGCAATCTCGCGGAGTTCGCGAAGGGTCTTTTCATCCGGACGGAAGATGTCCTGCGTGACGTAGAGCGCGCGGAGGCGGGAGATGCGGAACGTCCTGGTGAAACGCGAGTTTCTGTCCTGGCAGAGCAGGTAGTTGCATTGTTCTTCCTTTGAGGGGGCGATCACGTAGGGCTTCACGGTGAAGACCAGCTTGGGTGCGCTCGTTGAAGTGAACGTGACAAGATGGTTTTTCTGGATGGCGAGGTCTAAGGCTTCAAAGGCTTCGCGGAAGATGATGCGTTCACGCTGGCTTCTGGAGATGGACAGGTAGGAAATAAGCAGGTCGTTTAGGTATTGGGAAAGTGATGCATCACCGAGGAAATTGTTTTCAATGGTATTCATGACGTCCAGACTGCGGCCGCTGAGGGTCAGGGTGATGGCTTGGTCACGCTTTGCGGACTGCTCCGCGTTTTTGGCATAGGTACTTAATATTTTTGCGGCGATGGCTCCGGCGTCGCGGGCGGACACGGAAGGAAAGGCGGCGAGATCGGCGAGGATCTCGTCACGGAGCTTTTCTTTTCTTTCACGATATTCATCAAAATAATTGACGATCAGTTCCTTGAGGAACGCGTTTAAGTTCACGGAACCGTCTTTTTTCTCAAAATCAAATAATTCGGCGTCGTTTACAAGGCGAGATCTTACGTCTTCCGGTACGTAGATTTTATACTTTTCCGTCATGATTTCCTCCAAAATGGGGTTGCCATTTAATGTAAATATAACAGAATTTATGAGAAAATGCAAGAAATATGGGGATATAAAATTAATCAATATCTCAGCTTTTCATATCCAAATTTATGAGCTATGATAAGACCATAAAAGCACCGACAGCAATTGAAATCACCTGTCCAGTGAAGAAGGTGCTTTGTAAGCGGGAAAGACACAGACAGCAATTGAATGAGGAATGGTAATCATTTGGCTCACAGGTCAAGGTTTGCAGGTTCGAATCCTGCTGAAAATGCCGAGGATAAGGCGACGTGTCTTGTACTTGCTAAAGAAATGCCGGACAAGGAGGGCAAGAGGATGTTTTTGGAAGCATTAAAGAAAAAAGAGAATATGACTTATACGGAAAACGGCGCAAGTACGTATAGGAGCACAACGTCTTCTTGCCTGGACCTGTTCGCAACCATCGGCGCACTGCGCACGGCGAGCGAGGAGGAAATTGTATCCCGCTTTATCACTGCATATGCAGAGGATGCTGACCTGGCTCTGAAAACGTTGTTCTTCGCAAGGGACGTTCGCGGAGGACTTGGCGAGCGCCGCGTTTTTAAGACGATCCTCGCGTGGCTTGCAGTAAACGAGCCTGACAGCGTGCGTAAGAATATGGAATACGTAGGGGAATATGGACGATATGACGACCTGATGGTTTTGCTTGGCACGCCTTGCGAGGCGGAGATGCTTTCCTGCGTAAAGAGGGTGCTTGAAGCAGACGTTACGAGCATGAAGAAGGGCGGCGAGACTTCGCTCCTCGCAAAGTGGCTGCCTTCCGTAAACGCAAGCAATCGCCAGACGATGAAAAACGCGAAAAAGATCGCGCGCTTTCTGGGGATGAATGACGCGCAGTACCGAAAGATGCTTTCGGAGCTCCGCGCCTACATATGCATTATCGAGAATCACTTGCGCAAGAAGGATTACACCTTTGAATATGAAAAGCAACCTTCAAAGGCATTGTATAAGTACCGTAAGGCGTTCCTTCGCAATGATGAGGTACGTTACGGTGCGTTCCTTGATAAGGCAGAAAAGAATCCCGGTTTGTTGAACGCATCCACGCTTACGCCTAATGACGTCGTGGCGTCCGTGATCAACAAGACCACGAAAAAAGAGGAGATCAGCGAGGCAGAGCGACGCTCCATGGACGTAACCTGGAAGTCGCTGGATAATTACGTTGGCGATAAGAACGCGCTGGCCGTGGTGGATGGTTCCGGCTCGATGTATTGGGGCGGAAACGGTTACCTGCCTGCAGCGGTGGCACAGTCACTGGGAATTTACTTTGCAGAGCACGTGAAGGCTGCTTTCCACGGCCACTTCATCACGTTCTCCGAGAATCCACGCCTCGTTGAGGTGAGGGGACGGGACATCGTGGATAAGGTGCGTTATTGCATGAGCTTTAACGAATGGACAAACACGGATCTGATGAAGACCTTCCGGTTGATCCTGGATACGGCGGTCGAGAACCACGTGAGTCAGAAGGAAATGCCTTCGAAGCTGTACGTGATCTCTGACATGGAATTTGATGCCGTAAACGGAGGCGGAAGGCTGACGAATTTTGAGCAGGCAAAGGCAGAATTCGCTGCGAAAGGATATCGCCTTCCCCAGGTTGTTTTTTGGAACGTGGCAAGCCGTAACAGGCAGCTCCCCGTGACAAAAAACGAGCAGGGAGTGACGCTGGTATCCGGATGCAGCCCGCAAATATTTCAGATGTTGTCGCGGGGGGCGCTTGACCCGTATGCGTTTATGATGGAGGTGTTGACGGCAAAGAGATATGAGAAAATAAGTGCATAAAGAATTTAAAAAGGGGAGCTCCCGGGAGGGGCTCCCTTGTCGTTTTTTGTTGACGGTCCGGGCATACTCTTCATTGACGAAAACGCGCCTTCGTGTTAAAGTAGAGAGTGGTAGAGTTTTTGCAAAGGAGCGTTATCATGGCTGATAAAAAGATCAAATTTCACTTGCCCGGACTGAGCTTTAATTTCCCGCTGAACATGTTGTTTGTTGACATGTTAAAGCAAAAACCGGAGTTTTTCCGGGAGGGAGTAGAGATCGGTTCCTTTTTTGGTGAGTTTCCGACCTCTCTGTGGAATGGCGGAAGATTTGCCTTTGGCGTGCAGTGCCCGGAGGACTTAGTGCGCTACGTGGTAAAGAGCATTAATGACCTTGGAATCCCCGTGAGATATACCTACACGAACCCCATCATTTATGAGGAGGATCTGGCAGATCCCTTCTGTAATTTTTGCATGAAGGTGGGCGATAATGGCATGAATGAGGTCATGATCCTGTCGCCCATTTTGGAAAAATACATTCGTGAAACTTATCCCAGCTACAAACACAACAGTTCTACGTGCAAGGAGATCAAGAACATTGACCGTCTGAACGAGGAACTGAAGAAGGACTATTATCTTGTCGTTCTGGATCAGAATCTGAACAGGGATTTCGACTTTATTGAAAAGATCGAGGACAAGGATCGTATGGAGCTTTTGGTGAATTCCTGCTGTGGTCCGAATTGCGCGAGGCGTGCCGAGCATTACAGGGTGATCTCCTCTCAACAGAGGGTGACTTTGGCGAACAGGGCCATTCGACAGGGAGAGGATCCGGCGAAGGTGATCGCAGGGCTTCCGGATTACGTGAAGGAGCGTTTGCCGAAGGAGGCAAAGGAGGGGAAATTCGCCATGGACAACATGGGCAGACCCGTGATCCCACTGCCGCAGTGGCGTTGTGAGTATGGCGAGTATAATTCTCCGTTCACGGTGCAGGATAATCTAAATTACATTCCCGCGAAGGACGTTTGGGAGAAGTACGTGCCTATGGGATTTTGTAATTTTAAGCTGGAAGGCCGTACAAGTAACGTTTTTTCCATTGTCGAGGATTACGTGAATTACATGTGTCTTCCCGAGGCAAAGGACGAGGCGAGATTTACGCTTCTTACGCATCTCAAGGGGCAAGGCATCATCGGCGTGAACCGCACTTGGTGGATGAAGCCAAAGAAATAAGGCGGTGATCGAATCTGGGAGGAATCCTATGAAGAAACGCATGAAACTGAAGGGGAGAATCAAGTTTTTCACGCATTTTAGCATATATCTGGGAGCATTGCTCGCAGCGGTGGATCTTGCCGTTTTTTTGTTGGACGTGCGTTCCGGCTTGCTTCTTTTGGGCTATACGATCTTTTATTTTGGCGTGATCATTCCCTTATATTTTTACAATAAACCCATCATCATGAATGAACTGGTGAGCTTTGCCACGGAGTACGGGCAGATCCAGAGAAAGCTTCTCAGGGACTTAGACGTGCCCTATGCCCTTTTGGATGACGGCGGCAGGGTGATCTGGACGAACGCCGCTTTCGAGAACGTGGTGCATCAGCCCAAGGGTTATAACAAATCCATCACTTCCCTGTTTCCCACGATTACCAGGGATAAGCTCCCGGATGATTCGGGACTGGACGAGGCACAGTATGAACTACACTTCGAGGAATGTGAGTATCTTGCCAAGTTCCGTAAGATTTCCCTTCATGAGATGGCGCAGCACAGCGACATTATTGACATTGAGGGTTATGAAGGCTATTTGATCGCCGTATATCTCTTTGACGAGACGGCGCTCCGCATTGCGCTGCAGGAGTTGGATGACCAAAGCCTCGCAGCCGGCATGATCTATCTGGATAACTATGAAGAGGCGCTGGAGAGCGTTGAAGAGGTCAGAAGATCGCTCCTTACGGCCTTGATCGACCGAAAAATCAACAAGTACATTTCTTCCCTGGACGGCATCAGCAAGAAGCTGGAGAAGGACAAGTACCTGATCATTTTGAGAAAGAAGGCCATCACGCAGCTTCAGGAATCCAGATTTGACCTGTTGGAAGAAGTCAAGACCGTGAACATTGGCAATGAGATGGCGGTGACCATCAGTATTGGCATCGGATTAAATGGTCTGTCCTATGCACAAAATTATGAGTTCTGCCGTAATGCGATTGACCTGGCGCTGGGGCGCGGGGGCGACCAGGCCGTGATCAAGACGCCGGACAGCATTACGTATTATGGCGGTAAGAGCCAGCAGGTGGAGAAAAACACGCGAGTGAAGGCGCGAGTGAAGGCACACGCCCTCAGGGAAATTATCACGGCGAAGGACCGCGTGCTTGTTATGGGACACCGCATGCCGGACGTGGACAGCTTTGGATCGGCAGTCGGCATTTACCGGATCGCGAGGGCGCTTGACCGAAAGGCCAACATTGTTTTGACGGAGTCTACCAGTGCGATCCAGCCCTTGGTAGATCTCTTTAAGAATAGTCCGGAATATGACGAAGACATGATCATCACGGGTTCGCAGGCGCAGGAGCTTGCGGAGAGTAATACCGTGCTAGTCGTTGTGGACGTCAACAAGCCTTCCATCACGGAATGTCCGGAGCTCCTTAGGTCCTGCAAGTCCGTGGTGGTGCTCGATCATCACCGTGCGGGTGCAGAGACGATCGAGAACGCAACGCTTTCCTACGTGGAGCCTTATGCGTCATCGGCGTGTGAAATGGTTTCCGAAGTGCTTCAGTACATTTCCGACGGCATCAAGATCCGGCCGGAGGAAGCGGACAGCATGTATTCCGGCATTATGGTGGATACCAATAATTTCGTCACGAAGACGGGCGTACGTACCTTTGAGGCGGCTGCGTACCTGAGAAGGAGCGGTGCGGACGTGACCAGAGTGCGCAAGCTCTTCAGAGAGGATGCATTGGAATATAAGGCCCGCGCGGACGCGGTCAGTCAGGCGGAGATTTACCGTCAGGCGTTTGCCATTTCCGTGTGTACCGCAGAGGATCTGCCCAGCCCTACGGTAATTGGCGCGCAGGCAGCTAACGAGCTGTTGAACATCAAGGGCGTGAAGGCAAGCTTCGTGCTTACGGATTATCAGGGCAAGATTTACGTCAGTGCCCGTTCCATAGATGAGGTGAACGTACAGATCATCATGGAGCGCATGGGCGGCGGCGGCCACATGTCGGTTGCGGCTTGTCAGATGGAGGGTACCGGACTGGTTGAGGCCATTGGCATTTTGAAGGGAACGCTGGATGAGATGCTGGACGGCGGAGAGATTTAACGTTAGAATGCATTGAGAATTTTAGATGGTATTGAGATTTTATGAGGAAAGGATGATTTGACGTGAAGATTATTTTACTGCAGGATGAGAAGAAACTTGGAAAAAAAGGGGACGTCATTGAGGCGAGCGAGGGCTATGCGCGGAATTACATTCTTCCGAAGAAGATTGGCGTGGAAGCAACTCCTAAGAATATGAATGACTTGAAGCTCCAGAAGGCAAATGAAGAGAAGAAGGCGAAGGAGCTGTTGGAGCAGGCACAGACAATGGCCAAGGATCTGGAGACGAAGCAGATTGTTGTTAAGATCAAGGCCGGAGAGGGCGGAAAGGTCTTTGGTTCCGTTTCAACGAAGGAAATCGCGGCTGCGGTGAAAGAGCAGTATGGCATTGAGATCGACAAGAAAAAAATCCAGCTTGCTGAGAATCTGAAGAATTTTGGAACGTATGAGGTGGCGCTTAAACTTCATCCGGCAGTTGCCGCAAAGCTGAGCGTCAAGGTTACGGAGGAGTAATAGTCTAAATGGACGAGAACGTGATCAAAAGAGTCATGCCCAATGACCTGGCGGCTGAGCAGAGCGTGATAGGCGCGATGTTGCTTGATGCCAATGCCATTATGACGGCGGCTGACATTCTCACGGGGGATGATTTTTATAATAAGCAGTATGGCGTGCTGTTTGAAACCATGCTGGAACTCCGCAATGCCGGAGCGCCGGTGGATCCCGTTACGCTTCAGGCGAAGCTGAAGGAGAAGGACGTGCCGCCTGAGGTGAGCAATCTGGAGTTCCTGATCGACATGCGTGATGACGCGATCACGCCCGTGCACGTGAAGCAGTATGCAACGATCGTGTATGAAAAGTCGATCCTCCGCAAGATGATCCGAATCAATGAAGAGATTGCCAGTACCTGCTATGCGGGGAAGGAAACCATGGAGTCGATTTTGGAGGATGCGGAAAAGAGGGTTTTCCAACTGGCACAGCAGAGAAATACCGGTGAATTTGTTCCCATCCGGCAGGTGGTGAGCAATGCCATGGATAAGATTGATAAGGCATCTAAGATGAACGGATACGTGACGGGTGTGGCCACGGGATTTCTTGATCTGGACTACCGGACGGCCGGCATGCAGCCGTCTGACTTGGTGCTGATCGCGGCGCGTCCTTCCATGGGTAAGACCGCATTTGCATTGAACATAGCGCAGCACGTGGCGTTCAAGCAGAAGAAATGCGTTGCCATATTCAGTCTGGAAATGAGCAAGGAGCAGCTCGTCAATCGTATGTTTTCCCTGGAATCCAACGTGGACGCGCAAAAGCTCCGTACCGGCCAGCTTGCGGACAATGAGTGGGAGCGTCTGATTGAGAGCGCGGCAGAGATTGGAAAATCAAATCTGATCATAGATGACACGCCCAGCATTTCGGTATCCGAGCTTCGGTCGAAATGCCGGAAATTCAAGATGGAACATGATCTTTCAATGATCATCATCGACTATCTGCAGCTGATGTCGGGAAGTGGAAAGAATGAGTCGCATCAGTTGGAGATCGCGGAGATTTCAAGATCGTTGAAGGCCGTGGCAAGGGAACTGAACGTGCCCGTATTGGCGCTGTCCCAGTTGTCACGAGGCGTGGAAGGCCGCCCCGATCACAGACCCATGCTTTCGGACCTGCGTGACTCCGGAGCCATTGAGCAGGATGCTGACGTGGTAATGTTTATTTACCGCGATGATTATTATCATCCTGACACGGAAAAGAAGGGCATTTCAGAGATTATCGTGGCGAAACAGAGAAACGGCCCGATCGGAACCGTAGAGCTGGTATGGTTGCCGGAATACACGAAATTTGCCAACATGGACAGAAGAAAATCCGGAAATCAAGACTAAACGGATATACTTTACGAAGGATAAGAGAACAGGACGAAACCTGTTCTCTTTCTTATTTTAAAATCGGGAGGGAGTTTAAGGTGAGTGAGGAATTATTGATCTCGGACGCTGCGAAGGAAGTGCGGGTGGAAAGCCACGTGCTACATTATTGGGAAGAAGAATTGGGACTTTCGATTCAAAGAAATGAATGGGGGCATAGGTTTTATACAAGGGAGGACATAGATAGATTAAAGCGGATTAAGGACTTAAAGGAGCGAGGGCTGCAACTGAAAGCAATCAAAATGCTGATGATGGCCGGAAGGCTGGAGGCTTTTGAGCGGGGCGGTTACGCGCTTGAGGAAGAGAGGGGCATGGCGATCGAAATCCTGGAGGTGCGGGATGCGGCTTGTGAGGAGGCGATGAAACAAGACAAGAACGAGCGCAAGTCAGATGCAGAAGTGACTGTGGAAGGGACGGCGGAAGAGAAAATGGAACGCGGAGTGACTGTGGAGGGAATGTCGGAAGAGGAAATGGAATGCGAAGCGTCTGCAGAGGGGGCAGTTGAAAAAGAAGCGGTTGAAATAGGGGAGGTTCCGAAAGGGGGAATTGCAGAAAAGGTTCCAGAGGGGAAGTTGCCGAGGAGAGATGAGACTTATTTTAAGAAAATTGATCAGCTTCTTAGGGATAAAAGTTTTTCACAAAAAAATCAAAGGCATTTCATTTTCTGAAATGCCTTTGATTGCGATACGCCTATGTTTTATTCCTCTTCGATCGTACCTACGGGGCACTGACCTGCACAAGCACCACAGCTAATGCACTTATCAGGATCGATTTCAAACTTGCCGTCGCCCATGCTGATTGCACCAACAGGACACTGAGCTTCGCAAGCACCACAAGCTACGCAGCTGTCACCAATTTTGAATGCCATTGTTTCTTACCTCCTTTATACTCATGCCACAAGCTAATGCTCGTTCATAAATTATAATATTATAAGTTTTCAGTAATTTCAATAGGCAATTGAGAAAAATTTATCAGATGCCTATTTGATCCCCAGTTCCTCGCGGCGCTGTTTGATGCCACGCAAAATGGCGGCTTTCTTGTCGAGAAGCTTGTCCTTGTCCATTGCAGGAACACCTTTTAAGCGATAATCGATGCCAAGCTTTTCGTACTTTGTCTCACCCATGGTGTGATAGGGAAGCACGTCCAGGGCCTTTAGGTTGCGGAACTGACCGATAAAGTATCCAAGCTTTTCGAGATAGACTTCATCGTCCGTAAGACCGGGAACCACCACGTGACGAATCCACATGTCTACGCCCTTTTCATCCAGATAAGCAGCAAACTTCAAAATGTTGGCGTTGGGCTGGAGGCAAAGCTCCTTGTGCTTTTCAGGATCGATGTGCTTGATGTCCAGCATGACGAGGTTGGTCAGGGGCATCAGCTTGTCAAATTTCTCCATTAGAGGCGCATTATCGGGATTGAAGGCGATGCCGGAGGTATCGAGACAGGTATGAATGCCCTTTTGCCTTGCAAGCGTGAAGAGCTCGATCAAAAAATCAATCTGCATCAGTGGCTCGCCGCCCGTACAAGTAATGCCGCCGCCGTTTTGATAAAACGGTGCATTGCGCTCATATTGTTCAATGATATAGGAAGCTTCCATGGGCGTGCCTGCATTCATCTCCCAGGTGTCGGGATTGTGGCAATAGGCACAGCGCATGGGACAACCTTGAAAAAACACAACAAAGCGGGTGCCAGGGCCGTCAACGGTTCCAAAGCTTTCCAGTGAATGAATTCTTCCTAACATGATAAGACCTCATTTCCGTGTATATTTTAATAACATTATATCATAAGCTTTCAGCTTATGATCCAATTCGTAGAAATGCTTTTGCAAGCAAGCATTTCTACTTCATTATATCACAGATTGACGGGAAAAAACCAGTAAAAAGTGAAGGGATGCAAATCATTTGGATCCAACAAAAAACGACATGGCCGATGAACTGACCATGTCGTGATTTGTTTTTTGCGTTGTTAACGCTTCCGTAACATGTCAGTAGACACGTCCCCGTGACACGTGCCGCAGGGCACGCCGTGAGCCATTAGATGGACTCGTGGAAGGTACGGGAGATAACGTCTGCCTGCTGCTCGGGAGTCAGCTTGATGAAGTTTACAGCGTATCCGGAAACGCGGATGGTAAGCTGAGGATACTTCTCAGGATTCTTCTGAGCGTCAAGAAGAGTCTCTCTGTTCAGAACGTTTACGTTAAGGTGATGGCCGCCTTTGGTTGCGTAGCCATCCAGTAAGTTAACCAGGTTGTCAACCTGTGCCTTAGATGCTGCCATTGTTATAATCCTCCTTTAATATAGTGGTCGCTTCGCTAACTCGATGCCCGTTCTCGACGAACAACTTTCTGCCGAAGCCTCGTCATAAAGTTGTTCGGGGCATCTTCGTTTACACTCCGCTCCCTGTTATTTATAGTCATCAAGTCCTTGGTGAAGAGTCGGAACACTGCATGCCAGGGGAGTTCTGGAACAATCCGTACATCCCATGGTCTGAACGGTTTTGGATTCATCAGACTGCGTCTCGTCAGTATCCACGTTTACGTGACCAACGCCATTCGCGAAGCCTTCGTCCAACATCTTAACAAGATCATCAATCTGTTGCTGTTTGTCGTCCATTGGTTTCACCTCCTCATGGATTTTGAAGGTGGGGCGGCGGTTACCGCCCCATTTGAAAAAGAATCTTATTTGTTGAGGTCTAACTCGATGTCGCCGGCGAATACCTTATCCTCTTTACCAAGAGCGCCAGGGATGATGGTGAAGGTATTGGAGATACCATCCTGTGCATCATTGAAGGGCAGCTTGGATACGGAAGACAGGGATGCAACTGCACCGTGGCTGTCACGGCCGTGCATGGGGTTAGCACCGGGAGCAAAAGGCTGGCCCTTACGACGTCCGTCAGGAGTATTACCGGTAGCCTTACCATAGGTAACGTTGGAGGTAATGGTCAGGATGGAAGTGGTAGGGAAGCCATCTCTGTAGGTGTGATGTCTTCTGATAGCGGTCATGAACTTGTGAACGATGTCCTGAGCGATCTCGTCTACGCGGTCATCATCATTACCGTACTTAGGGAACTCACCGGTGGTCTTGAAATCAACGATGATGCCATCCTCGTCACGGATAACTTCAACCTTAGCATACTTGATTGCGGACAGGGAGTCTGCAACGATGGACAGACCTGCGATACCAGTAGCGAAGTATCTGCGAACGTCTCTGTCATGAAGAGCCATCTCTGCTCTCTCGTAGCAGTACTTGTCATGCATGTAATGGATGATGTTCAGGGTGTTAACGTAAACGTCAGCCTGCCACTCGATCATATCCATGAACTTGTCATAAACGTCCTGATACTCAAGAACGTCGCCGGTAACGGGACGATACTTAGGACCAACCTGCTTCTTGGTAACTTCATCGATACCGCCGTTCAGAGCGTACAGTAAGCACTTAGCCAGGTTAGCACGAGCGCCGAAGAACTGCATTTCCTTACCAATTCTCATGGAGGATACGCAGCAAGCGATGCCGTAGTCATCACCGTGGGTTACTCTCATCAGGTCATCGTTCTCATACTGGATGGAAGAAGTCTGGATGGACATCTTTGCACAGAATCTCTTCCAGCCTTCAGGAAGTCTGGTGGACCAGAGAACGGTCAGGTTGGGCTCGGGTGAAGCGCCCAGGTTGTTCAGGGTGTTCAGGTAACGGAAGCTCATCTTGGTTACCATGTGACGTCCGTCAACGCCAACACCGCCGAGGGACTCGGTTACCCATACGGGATCGCCTGCGAAGATCTGGTTGTACTCAGGAGTACGAGCGAACTTGATGCAACGCAGCTTCATGATGAAGTGATCAACGAACTCCTGGATCTGCTCCTCGGTGAAGGTGCCGTTAGCCAGGTCGCGCTCAGCGTAGATATCAAGGAAGGTGGAGGTACGTCCAAGGGACATTGCAGCGCCGTTCTGCTCCTTAACTGCACACAGATATCCGAAGTATACTGCCTGGATAGCTTCCTGAACGTTGGTAGCGGGATTGGAGATGTCGCAGCCATAGGATGCAGCCATTTCCTTCATCATCTTCAGAGCTAACATCTGCTCGGAAATTTCCTCACGAAGACGGATTACGTCATCGGTCATTACGCGGCCGGTGGAATCCTTCTGTGCCTGCTTGTCCTCGATCAGTCGGTCGATACCATACAGAGCAACTCTTCTGTAGTCGCCAATGATACGGCCACGGCCATACGCATCGGGAAGACCGGTAATGATGTGGGAAGAACGGCAAGCTCTCATCTCCTGATTGTAAGCGTCAAAGCATCCAGCGTTGTGAGTCTTTCTGTGAACGGAGAAGAACTCAGAGATCTCAGGATCTACTTCGTAGCCGTTGTCGGAGCAAGCCTTCTCTGCCATACGGATACCGCCGTAAGGCTGAAGGGAACGCTTGAAGGGCTTGTCGGTCTGGAAGCCTACGATGGTCTCCTTGCTCTTGTCAAGATATCCAGGGCCGTGAGAGGTGATGGTGGAAACTACCTTGGTGTCCATGTCAAGAACGCCGCCGGCTTCTCTTTCCTTCTTCTGAAGATCAAGAACCATGTTCCAAAGGTCCTTGGTGTTCTGGGTGGGGCCAGCCAGGAAGGACTCATCACCGTCATAGGGATGATAATTTCTCTGGATGAAGTCACGAACGTTAACTTCTTTGTCCCACTTGCCACGTACAAAATCTGTTTCAATTGGTTTCATTGCGAAATGCCTCCTCTTATAATATTTTTGGAATGAATGGTTAAAATTGTCAGATTTTATCGACAATTTTGCGCTTCTAATTCTACTGTCATTATATTGAAAACAAGGGTTACAGTCAAGGTGGTTGGGTGTCCTTTTTTAAATACAAAATACAATGTTCACGAACGTTCCCACTTGCAATCACGTAAAAATCATGATACGATATTTCACGACTTAAAAAAAGCAAGATTCCGGCCCGAGGCCGTGTTTGAAAGGAGTAAAGAATC
The DNA here is from genome assembly GCA_024693365.1 of Acetatifactor sp. Taxonomy (GTDB): domain Bacteria; phylum Bacillota; class Clostridia; order Lachnospirales; family Lachnospiraceae; genus Acetatifactor. The sequence goes on from JAILLF010000050.1 coordinate 21,133, forward strand.
ATGACAGGTATCACGAAAGAGATGACGATCGGCGAGATCCTTCGCAAGAGCCCTGAAGTGGCTCCCCTTTTGTTAGAGGCAGGCATGCATTGCCTTGGATGTCCTTCCGCACAGGGAGAATCCCTTGAGGAGGCAGCCATGGTGCATGGCATTGACATTGACGAGCTGATGGCAGCCATCGAGCAGCTTTAATCTGCTCCGGCGACCTGCACAAAACAAGTACAAAAAGAAACAAGCCCTGGATGCCGGAGCATTCAGGGCTTGTCTTTTGTTATTGAGTTTTTTAGTTTGCCAGATTTTCGGCATTATTCATATCATGAACGAGCAAATTGACTGATAAGCCGTGGCTTTCTGGAAACTTATGTATATAGGATTGACTTTTAGCGGCTCATCTTTTACAATCATTTATACAAAAATTGCAATTGGGGGAGGAAACTATTATGTAAAGAATGCTAAGGGTGATTCTTGCGATCGCACTTTCCGTTGTGCTGTCGCTGACGGTGCTCGGAGATTCCGTCCTCGCTTCTGGCTGGTATTTAAATGTCCTGAGAAAAGGGGCAGCGTTGCTTGAATTCTTACAATAAGGGGAAAATATGGAAAAAGGTAATGTTTCAATCAAAAAAATCTATAGAAGTGTTTTTGGCGAGCCGTTGTTTCAAAAAGGGTTTGTCATAGATAAGAAATACGGTTGGTTTATGAAGGTGGTTGGGGAAGACATCCTTCAGTTTTTTAGACTGGTAAATGACCAGGCAGACATGAAGGGCAAAAAGGCGTTTTATGTCCAAATGGGGATTGTGTCTCTGTACATCAAAAGTTTAGACAAGGATGAACTCATTCGAAATGCAAAAAGAACAAATGTATTCAATCAAGATCAGAATGCCAAGGATCATTTTCGTTTCGAGTATAATCCAATCGATGATGACGATGTGTTGCAGCAAATGAGAATTGCCTTGGGGGAGGCTGAAGCCTTTTTCTTTCCTTTGGTGGATAAGATTACTAATCTTGATGCCTACATTGAGTATTGCAAAGTCTTTAAGATAGAAGCACTTAGATATGCTAGCGTATTTCAAAATGACGCATTATCGCTTGTCGTCGCAAAGAATCATGACGATTTTAAGAAGGTGTTTCAAAACAAACTGGATGCTGATAAAGAGAGGTATCTTCAAAGTGAAGCATATGAACGACTTAGGTTTTGCATTATTGATGCAATTGCAGGCGAGAGAGACAAGGTGTATGCTGACAAGGAGCTTTATTCTGCTGCGTTAGAGGAAGCAACACGTCGAAAAGAAGCAAATCTGGAGATGTTAGGGGAGATGGAAGTGATAAGCTGATTTAGAGGCTCATCCTGAAAAACAAACACAAAAGAAACAAGCCCTGGATGCCGGAGCATTCAGGGCTTGTCTTTTGTTATTGAGTTTTTTAGTTTGCCAGATTCTGTATGCAGTTGGAAGCCATGATGGTTTCACAATGCTCCTTGAGGAAGATCTCGCTGATGCTGCCGCGGACCACCTTGCCATACTCGGAAAGCACGTTGCAGAGCCGGCCGAAATCCTCCGGCGTCGCATTTCCCTTGCTCGCAGTGAGCAGGTACTGATCCTTTTTGGTGTCCTTGTAAAGGGCGGTGGGGCAGGGGCAGGCGCTCCCGATCTGGGATGCCGCGTCCATGACTTCGGAAATGGAACGGAAGAGGAAGATGCGGGTGACGCGTTCTTTTTCGTCTGCCGCGATGTCCTCCTTTAATTGCTCGGCGAAGGGACGCAGGCGATCCTGCAATTCTTCGTCATAGCCTTCAAAGTCATCCCCTTCCTCGTAGGAGTCATTGCTTGGCGAGAACCGCGCAAACCGCGTGTCCAGCTCCTCCGGATCCTCCACCTTCGTGATCAGGAGCACTACGCACTCCGCGTTCATGGGAATGGCTTCTATCATCAGGGGAATGTCTTCCGCCTCGAAACCGAATTCAAAATTGGCCTGCTGCATCATCTCCCGAAAGAGGCGTTTGGCCTTTTCGGTGCCATATGCAAGTTCGCTCAGCTTGAGCTGGCGGCTGGCCAGATCTTCTTTTGTCAAGGTGCAGCGAATCTGATTATCATTGATCTTTTCAATTTTCATATGCATCGCCTTCCTTTCCTTTATCATATACTTTCGCCCCAAGTTCGTCAATATTGGCCCCCTTAAGTTTAGTAAAATTTAAGAAAAGCGCATCTTGCATTCCGGGTGCCCGTAGGTTATAATCTTTCTTAGCAAGCGCCTCCGGCACTCTTGGTGCGGAAGGGAGGCAAGCGACAAAGGCATTCACGAGACCTATTAAGATTCTCGGGCATTTCGCCCAAAATTTTCACTTTTTTGATTTATTTGGACTAGGTATGGTTATTTTATGGGGTAATTGTATTTTCAGTCTTACAAGTCTGTGATCAAGTTTCATGAATCCTTCTTTTGTTTTCACGCGTATAATTCAAAATCGAAACAGAAGCACCGCTGGGAGCGTTTGCGAGTCTTTAGGACAGATCAAAAGGCAATTTTTTAGGGAATTGGTATATCACGGTGTCCTTTTGGCTTGGATTGCTTTTAATATGGTCTGTACGTGGGAAGGGAGGGAGATACGAGAAGTGGTCCGCGCGGCGGGCTGGATAAGCGGCCTGCGCATTGGGCTAAAGAATGATCGGATGGGCGTTGATCTTGCCGAAATCACAAAAAGGAGAGCGTCCATGCCTTTTTTACGTAAAAATCATCAAATGTTTTGAATTACCTAGTGACGCGAAAGCGTTTCCGTGGTAAACTGTTAGTAAATAAGCGGCGCAAGGAAGGCAAAGTCCGTTTGGCCAAAGCCTTTCTTGCGCACTTCGAATGAGAAAACATAAAAGAAACTGCACATGGAAAGGCTGTATCATGAGAAGAAAAATATTCCCGATACTGATCGCCCTGCTTTTGATGATCTTGATCGGAGGCGGCGCGGTCGGCGTGTGGTTGAAGGATAAATATTCCTACGGGACAGATGAGATGGACCTTCGGACCTATTTTGAAGTGGAGGAAGGCAAGCTCGTCATTTTCGTTGGGAACGAGCGGATCGCGGAAAAGGCGCCGGTCCAGGACGGGGTGTGTTACCTCAACCTGAACTTCGTAAAGAGCCGCATCAATGACGGCTTCTACTATGACAGAAGCGAAAAGAAATTGCTTTATACGGACGCCGCGGGCACCTTTGAGGCGACCCCAGGCGAGAAGGAGTATTCCTTCTACGACGTAAAGAACGTTTCGGAATATCCGCCCTGCATTGTTTTAGATGACCTGATCTACGTGGCATTGCCTTACGCGGCGATGCTTTCCGACTTGGAATATCAAGTCAGTGATTATCGTTTGCAGCTTGTCACCTCGTGGGAGCCATATGAAGCCGCACAGGTGACCAAGGACACTAAGATCCGTTACCGCGGAGGCATCAAGAGCGAGATCCTGTGTGACGTATCCCAGGGCGAAACGGTGGAGGTTCTCGAAAACCTCGAGAAGTGGTGCCGCGTTCGCAACAAAGACGGCGTGATCGGATACGTGGAGAACAAATTCCTGGGCGCGACCACGACGGTGACGCCGGAAAAGAAGACGGGAAGCGCCGGATACGTGGCGCCGGAATATACCATGGAACACTTGAGTGAAAAGGTTTGTCTTGGCTGGCACGCCATTGGAGGCGTTGGCGGTAACGCAACTCTGGAGGAAGTGGTGGGAAGCGCCATCGGCATGAACGTGATCGCGCCGACCTGGTTTAGCTTAAAGGACAGCGAAGGGAACTTTAGAAGCTTTGCGGAAAGTGATTATGTGAAGCGGGCGCATAAATACGGACTTGAGGTCTGGGGCACTTGGGATGATTTCAACTATCGCGCCGAGACCGGAGAAAAGGTGGATGAGACGGCAGTCTTTGCGACCACGACGGCCCGCAGAAGAATCGTGAAAAATATGGTGGACACCACCGTGGGATATGGCATCGACGGCATCAACCTGGACTTCGAGAAACTGCCTGCGGATGCCTGGGAATACTTCGGACAGTTCCTGAAGGAACTCTCGGTGGAATGCCGAAAGAACAAGATCAAGCTTTCCGTGGACAATTACATGCCGAACGAAGGCAACAAGCAGTATCGCCTTGACATACAGGGACAGGTCGTGGACTATGTGATCCTGATGGGCTATGATGAGCACTGGCATGGCAGCGGGAAGCCCGGAAGCGTTGCAAGCATTGGCTTTATCACGGACGGCATCGCGAAGACGCTGGAAAGCGTTCCTGCTGAGAAACTTGTCAATGCAGTTCCGTTCTACACCATCCTTTGGAAGATCGAAGGATCTACCGTTACGGATGAGTATCTGACCTTGAACAACGAGCCTGGATTCGTTCGCAGAATGGGTGTTGAGACGGTTTGGGACGAGGAAGCCGGACAGAATTACATGGAGTGGACGCAAGGCTCCAAGACATACAAGTGTTGGCTCGAGGATCTGGATTCCATCGGCATGAAGCTGAACGTGATGAGCGCGAATGACCTGGCAGGCGTGGCCGCCTGGAGACTTGGCTATGGCACGCAGGACGTGTGGACGCTACTTAGTGCGTTCAAGCAGATGTAACGATGACGCAGCTTCTGCCTCGTCCATACAAGAAAAGTTTGTTGGCCGACATAAAAACAGCCCTGCAAGCATTGCTTGCGGGGCTGCTTTGTTTTACCTTACGTATTATCTTGCGATCTTCTTCTTGCTGTAAGCTGCGCCTGCGAAGCAGAGCACTGCGCCTGCGAAGAGAATGATCATGGTAGCGTTCTCACCGGTCTTAGGAGATGCGGGAGAACCGCTGCTCGTCGTGGTGGAAGAACTAGATGAAGTTGCGGTGCCGGTAGCTGCTCCTGCAGAACCCGAAGGGGTGGTGGAATAGCTTGCGGTGGGGGTCTTGTTCTCGCCGCCTTCTACGCGGAGCGAATTTGCCGCGTAGTTGTAGGTGTCGCTCAGAACGGTGCCGTTGTCAACGAACTGCACGTGAGCAACCTTGCCGACTGCAGCCACGTTCATCTTCATGCTTGCTTCCTTGTTCATGGAAATGAGTTCAGCGTCATTCATTACGTTGCAGACGCTGTCGTCGTAGATATAAACATTTTTGCAGGTGCCGTTCAGGGAAGCAACGCTGCCCTTCAGAACATATACGTCCTTCACTTCTGCGTTGGTCGTAAAGTTTACGCCGGTGGTCACGCCATAGATCGTGAGGTTCTCGAGCTTCACGCTGATCTTTAAGTCGGTCAGGTTGGGAGCTCCGGTTTCGCCAAGAACAACGAGGGTATCGCCGTCTTTGATGTTGGCATAAAGATAAGGCATATCGCCGGTACCCTTGGAAAGATCCCAGGAAGATAGTGGCTGTGCGCGCCACTCACCATATGAGGCAACATATTTGATCGAATAGGTCGTTCCGGCGGCCTTTACCTTCATGGAAGCCTGAGGCAGAAGAGCCACCAGGGCAATGGCGAGCGTGGTTGCAAGAATACGTTTGAACAGTTTCATTTTTTGTTTTCCTCCTTCTCGTAAGCATTTTACAATGAAAATCACAACGTAATCCTATAAATTTATAACATTCAGATAAATTATAAGCTAAATTTCTAAGAAAAGCAATCATCTTTCAGAAAACTTAAGAAAGTTTCGCATTGGAAAAGACGTAGCATAATTCTAACAGTTGTGTTATAATATCTTGGAATATGCGAAAAAATGGGGAAAACTTGAAGGCAGATCGGAACCAGATGGAGACAAAAATCGTCAGATTAAGTGAAGGGAATAATGATGACAAGGCGCTTTTTGAGGCCGGAGAAATCCTGAAAAAAGGCGGTCTCGTGGCATTTCCGACGGAGACGGTCTATGGGCTCGGCGGTGATGCCCTAAACCCCGACTCCTCCAAAAAGATCTATGCCGCAAAGGGAAGGCCCTCGGACAATCCTTTGATCGTGCACCTTTATCGGACGGAGGATCTTTACCGCGTGGCGAAGGAAGTGCCGGAGGAGGCACTGAAGCTGGCGGAGGCTTTCTGGCCGGGGCCTCTTACCATGATCCTTCCAAAGAGCGACCTTGTGCCAAAGGAAACCACGGGAGGACTTGACACGGTTGCAGTCCGCCTGCCATCGCACGTCGGTGCGCGAAAGATGATCGAATATGCGGGCGGCTTTGTCGCTGCGCCCAGCGCAAACCTTTCAGGAAAGCCCAGTCCTACCTTGGCAAAATATGTGATCGAAGACATGCAGGGGCGTGTCGACATGATCTTGGACGACGGAGAAGTGGGCATCGGCCTTGAATCCACGATCGTTGATCTGACGGTGGATCCGCCGCAGGTGCTCCGGCCCGGATATATTACAAAAGAAATGCTCACCGAGGTACTTGGCCGCGTGGAAAACGACGCAACGCTCTTTTCCGTGTCGGGAAAGACGGCGCCCAGGGCCCCGGGAATGAAATATCGTCACTATGCGCCCAAGGGTGATCTTGTGATCGTGCGAGGCGAGAGCGAGCGCGTTGCAGCTTTTGTAAATGAAAAGCTCCGTGAAGCGAGGCGCGCGGGAGAAAAGACTGGCGTCATCGCGGCGCAGGAGACGTCGAGCTTATATGATGCAGACGTGGTAAAGACCATCGGAAAGCGCAGGGACGAGGAAGTGATCGCAAAAAGGCTTTACGGGATCCTGCGGGAATTTGACGATGAGAACGTCGGGAAGATCTTCTCGGAAAGCTTTGGAGAAGAGAGCGATGAAAAAGGCGGCCTCGGACAGGCCATCATGAACAGGCTTCTTAAGGCAGCGGGACATCAGGTCATCGAAGTTTAGGATGCATCGGAAAAATGCAAAATGCGCGACGCCTTTGGCGAAGCGAAAAAATATGGAGCAAAATGGGAGGCATAAAACTATGATAGCGATCGGAAGTGATCACGGCGGTTTTGACCTGAAGGAACTGATCCAGAAGCACCTTCGGGAAAAGGGGTATGAAGTGAAGGACTTTGGATGTTTTGACAAGTCCAGCGTGGATTATCCGGATTTCGGCGCGGCGGCTGCGAGGGCCGTTTCGTCAGGGGAGTGTGAACGCGGCATCGTGGTCTGCACCACGGGCATCGGAATCAGCATGGTGGCAAACAAGGTGAAGGGAATCCGCTGCGCGCTCTGCTCGGACACCCTTTCCGCAAAGATGACAAGACTTCACAATGATGCGAACATGCTCGCGCTCGGCGGCGGCATGCTTGGTCCGAACCTGGCGATCGACATTGTGGACACGTTCCTTGAAACACCTTTCTCGGGTGAGGAAAAGCACGCAAGAAGAATCCGCAAGATCGCGCAAGTCGAAGAAGAAAACTAAATAACGCAAGGATATAAGGAGGAAGCAGTCATGTCAAAGGTTGTGATCATGGATCATCCGCTGATCCAGCATAAGATTGGATTTATCAGGAGAATGGAGACCGGTACCAAGGATTTCAGACAGACCATCGGCGAGATTGCAATGCTGATCTGCTATGAAGCCACCAGAGACTTAAAGCTTGATGAGGTGGAGATCGAAACGCCCATCTGCAAGACGACCGTAAAGGAGTTAAAGGGCAAGAAGATGGCCATCATTCCCATCCTCCGCGCAGGACTTGGCATGGTGGACGGCATGCTCAGCCTGATCCCTGCCGCAAAGGTTGGTCACATTGGACTTTATCGTGACCCCGCAACTCTGGCTCCTGTAGAATATTATTGCAAGCTCCCTGCAGACTGTGCAGAGAGAGAGGTGTTCGTGGTTGACCCGATGCTGGCAACCGGCGGATCTTCCGTGGCAGCCATCCAGATGCTGAAGGACAAGGGTTGCAAGAGCATCCATTTTATGTGCATCATCGCAGCACCTGAAGGCATCAAAAAGATGCAGGAGGCCCATCCCGACGTAGACCTGTACGTTGGCGCCCTCGACGAGAAGCTCAACGATCACGGCTACATAGTACCCGGCCTCGGTGACGCAGGCGACCGTATCTTCGGTACTAAATAAAGCTGAATAAGATGAATCGCTTGATGATTGGCTTGTTTCGTAAACAATGTAAGTGACTGCAGGAGAACCCCTCTGGGAACAATTAGCCGGCAGCACTTAGCGAGCCCAGGACCGAAAAGCCGCAGGTATGTCAGGGGCTGCGCCCCTGATCCCGAACAACGTGAGGGACGTGCCGAAGGGCACGCAATTTGAAATTGCAGACAAGGCTTTGAATGAGGGCCGCAGGGGAGCTTAGTGCAGTCCGAGCCGTTCCAAGAGGGGTTACTCCCGCAGGCACGCCCCTTAGCAAATGAAACAAAATTACTTGCAGAGGTAGAATATGTCAAACAAACGAGAAGATTATATCAGCTGGGACGAGTATTTTATGGGCGTGGCGCACCTTTCCGGCATGCGCTCCAAAGACCCCAACACCCAGGTCGGCGCCTGCATCGTCAGCAGCGCCAATAAGATCCTGTCCATGGGCTACAACGGATTCCCCTGTGGCTGCGCGGACGAGGACTTCCCCTGGGCCCGCGAAGGCGAACAGCTTGACACCAAGTACCCTTACGTGACCCATGCGGAGCTCAACGCCATTTTGAATTATCGTGGCGGCTCGCTCGAAGGAACGAAGCTTTACGTGAGCCTCTTCCCCTGCAATGAATGCGCGAAAGCCATCATTCAGTCGGGGATTAAGACGGTGGTATATGACAGCGACAAGTACGAAGGAACCCCTTCGAACAAGGCCGCAAAGCGCATGTTCGCGGCAGCAGGCGTGGCATACGTGCCCTACAGCCGCACGGGTAGACAGGTACATATAGAGGTTTAATGACATGGCATTGGAATGCCACGAACCGGCAATCAGCTCATAGGATTGCCTTTGACGGAAACAAAGGGATTATGAAAAAACGAAACATATTTTTAGTCATCTGCATCGTTCTGCTGTTAGCGGGGGTTGTACCCTCGCCGCTTGGCGTACAGAAGATCCAGGCAAAGTCCCTTCGCGAACAGATCCGGGACAAGCAAAAGGAAAAGGACCTTCTGAAAAACCAGCTCGATGAGCAAAAGGGCGAGGTGAAGGGCCTCAAGAACGAGAAGACTTCCCTGCAGGACGAGATGGCTGACCTGAACGACAGCATGCTGGAAGCCTGCGCGCGCTACGTGGACCTGCAAGGCCAGATCGAGGATAAGACGCAGGAGATCGCAGACAACCAGGCGGCGCTTGCGGATGCCATCGTGAGGGAGCAACAACAACAGGAGGACATGGAGATCCGTGCCCGCAAGATGTACGAGCGCAACTCCGCGGACTATGTGACAAGCCTTTTGCAGGCGGGAAGCTTTGGTGAGCTATTAAACCTTGCGACCTGGTTTGAACGCGTGGAGACCTATGACAAGGAGCGCCTTCAGGATTATCAAGACGCACACGCAAACATCGTGCGCATCGAAGAGGAGCTTGAGGCACAAAAGGCGGAGCTGGACGGCCTCTTCGAACAGGCGGAGGAAGAGAAGGACAGAATGTCCGCACTCATCGCGGAGATTTCATCAAAGATCGATGAATATTCCGCCGAGATCAGCAGCGCAGAAAAGCAGGCATTGCTCTACGAGGCGCAGCTCAAGCAAAGCGAAGCGGACCTCAAGGTGCTGCAAAAGAAACTCGAAGAAGAACTTCGTATTTCCAGGGAAGCGGCGGAAGGCAAGTGGAGAACCATTGACGAAGTGGTCTTCGATGAGGGCGACAGAAAGCTTCTCGCCAACATCATCTACTGTGAGGCCGGCGGCGAGCCCTATGAAGGCAAGGTTGCCGTGGGTGC
>JAILLF010000029.1 GCA_024693365.1 Acetatifactor sp.
AGCGTGAAGCCCCCCCCAAGATGAGACGTCCCGTTCGAAAGAAGAAAGGCCCCTTGGAGAGTACGAGGTGGATAGGTCCGGGGTGTAAGCGCGGCAACGCGCTCAGCTGACGGTCACTAATAGGCCGAGGGCTTAACCATAGCCGGGAAATATTTCCTGATGCATTAAATCAGGAAATATTTCTCGGCGCGTGAGAAACAAACGGAGTCGCAAGACCCGCGAATCACGCGTTGGCCCAACAATTTAGTTTAGTCTTAAATGTTTCCTTCGATTTCGGTTTTGAGGGTACAATCCCTTTTTAAGGAATGGTTCATCCATTCCTTTTTTTATTCTTGTTTTTTTCCTTTTGTTTTTATGGAAAATTTCCAATAGTTTTATTTTGCTTTTTCTCATTGGTATGCTATACTTAATTTAGATAGAAGCATTGTGTATACGTTCTGTTTTTGCTATTGAAATATGTCTGTTGTCTTTGCTTTTTGTGAAAGGAAGGCTCATGGAACATAACATTTTATTGGAAAATGGAACAAATGAATTAGAGATTCTTGAATTTGTTTTAAATGGTTATTCTTATGGAATCAACGTGGCAAAGGTACGTGAAATTGTGCCGTACGAGCGCGTTACGCCCATTCCAAACAGCCATCCGAGCATTGAAGGCATATTTATGCCAAGAGAGGTAATGATTACGGCAATTGATCTTTCGAATTGTCTTGGCTTTATGGAAGGTCCCGTAGGAGGAATGTTTATCATAACGAATTTTAACAAGCTGAATATGGCTTTTCACGTTGAGAACGTACTTGGAATCCACAGAGTATCCTGGACGGAAATTAAAAGGCCGGACAAATCCTTCGGATCCTTAGAGGACAGTATAATTAATGGCGTTATAAAGCGTGATGATCGTTTGATTATCATCTTGGATTTCGAAAAGATCATAAGTGACATTAATCCTGAGACGGGTCTCAAGCTTTCAGAGATTGACGCGCTTGGTAATAGAAGGAAAAGAAACGTTCCAATTTTGATCGCGGAGGATTCTCCTCTTTTGAATAAGTTGATCGTGGAATCCTTAAAGAAGGCCGGATACGTCAATTTAATTCATACGGAAAACGGACAACAGGCATATGACGTGATCTGTAAATGTAAAGAAGAAGGTTCTCTAAGAGAAAACGTAAGATGCATTATCACGGACATAGAGATGCCGATGATGGATGGGCACAGGCTGACAAAGCTTGTAAAGAGTGATGAGGCGACGGCGAACATTCCGGTGGTAATCTTTTCATCACTGGTCAATGATGACATGAAGAGAAAAGGCGCTGCGCTCGGCGCGGACGCGCAACTGTCGAAGCCGGAAGTAGGAGATTTAGTGACAGTCATAGATGCTTTGGTAGAAAAGTACCATCTGGAGGATTAAAGACAGCCGGGAATCTTCCCGGCTGTTTTTTCGTAAGGAGTAAATACGTGGATAGTTTTGAAGAAATTTTTACTAAAAAAATTAGGGAAGCAGACATGGTGCTGGTCGGACTTGGAGAAGAATTTGACCAAATGAATCCATCTGAGAATGCTGCGTTTGCTGAAAGTGAAATGATGGCGCAGAACCTGAAATGGTTAATACCTGCTTTCAGGTCATATGATACGTCACAAGATGCATTTGAGAAACGGGAAAAGAAGCAAAAGGCGCTCAGGAACCTGGCAGAGCTTCTTGGGAAAAAGAATTATTATATTCTTTCCGTCAGTCAAAGTAAAATGGTCAGCGAAACGAAATGGCGGGAGGGCAGGCTTGTCATGCCGTGCGGCACCGTCTGCAAAAAGCAATGCGAGCATGGCTGCGCGGAGGAGGAAGTTACTGCGTTGACGGAAGAGGAGAAGGCTGAAATCTCGCGCTCGTTTGAACGATTTGAAGTGGCTTCAAAAGAAGTAAAGGATTTCCTGCGCGGGGACGCAGAAAACATGCCGCCTGAAGTCCGCGTGGCCATGAAAATGATCCAAAAGAAGGAAGCGGTCGGCGGAGCGATAAATGCGCTGGGAATTGACCTGCGGAAGATACTTGGCAAGTGTGAACGGTGCGGCGGAAATAAGGTTTTTAACGTTCTTCAGGCAGAGAAATATGATGAAAAGGGATATCTAAAGGACTGGGATCATTATGCGAAATGGCTGTACGGCAGCATGAGCAGAAATCTTGTCGTCATAGAGCTTGGAACGGCTGAAAGCTATCCTAGCTTATTTCAGAACGCATTTGAAAAGATCACGTCGTTAAATCCGAGGGCATCGCATTTTTCGCCGGGAGATGAAAACTTTGAGAATGTCATTGATTGGCTGGCAAAGCTATGATAAACTATATAGGATAATGGACGGAATATTGGCGTAAAACGACGCATAGGACGTTTTGCAGAAGGAGAAATACATGATCGCCATCATAGATTACGATGCAGGAAACATAAAGAGCGTGGAGAAAGCCATTCAGTATTTGGGGGAGGAGGCCATTGTCACGAGGGACAGGGAGACGATCCTTTCCGCTGACGGCGTGATCCTGCCGGGCGTCGGAGCATTTGGAGATGCCATGGAAAAGCTTCATGCGTATGGTCTGGTGGACGTGATTCATGAATGCGTAAAGCGTGAGATTCCATTTTTGGGGATCTGTCTGGGATTGCAGCTTTTGTTTGAACGCAGCGATGAAAGCCCGGAAGTGAAGGGACTGGGAGTGCTGGAGGGTGAGATTGTAAGGCTTCCTGCGGAAAGTGGACTCAAAATCCCGCACATTGGATGGAATAATCTGAAGTTCCCCAGAAAGGGAAGACTGTTTGAGGGAGTGCCGGAGGATTCCTACGTTTACTTCGTGCATTCATATTATCTGAAGGCAAAGGATCCCGGAATTGTAACGGCGACGACGGAATATGGCGCAATCATTCACGCATCTGTGGAGAAGGGAAACGTATTTGCGTGTCAGTATCACCCGGAGAAGAGTTCCAAGGTGGGACTGAAGATGCTGGAGAATTTTATCACGCTGACGAAAGCTGTCTAAATCCCCAAGAAGAGTTTGGGGATTCAGAATAACATGAGGTAAAAGAGATGCACACTAAGAGAATCATTCCTTGCCTGGACGTAAAGGACGGCAGGGTCGTAAAGGGAATCAATTTTGTGAATTTAAGGGACGCGGGAGATCCCGCCGAGGTTTCTTCGGCATATGACAAGGCCGGAGCGGACGAGGTGGTGTTTCTTGACATTACCGCATCTGCGGACAGCAGGGCAACGCAGCTTGAGTGGGTTCGACAGGTTGCCAGCAAGGTGTTTATTCCGTTTACCGTTGGCGGCGGCATCCGCACGGTGGATGATTTTAAGGCGATCCTTCGTGAAGGTGCAGACAAGATCTCAATCAATTCCGCAGCTATCATGAATCCAAAGCTCATCAGTGACGCGGCAGAGAAATTTGGCAGTCAGTGCGTTGTCGTAGCGATCGACGCAAAGCGCCGCGCAAACGGTGAAGGCTGGACTATCTACAAGAATGGCGGACGCGTTGACATGGGGATTGATGCCGTGGAATGGGCCAGAACGGCGGAAAAGATGGGAGCAGGTGAGATCCTGCTCACCAGCATGGACTGTGACGGGACAAAGGCAGGCTATGACATTGAACTCACAAAGGCCATTTCGCAGACGGTGGGTATACCGGTGATCGCGTCAGGTGGTGCCGGGACGCTGGAGCATTTTTACGAAGCCCTGACCGAGGGCGGCGCGGAGGCGGCTTTGGCTGCGTCGCTGTTCCACTATAAGGAGCTGGAAATCAAGGAAGTGAAGGAATACTTAAGGTCAAAGGGCGTGAGCGTGAGGCTGTAATTATGGGGATGATTGATAATGATTGGCTGCCGGCACTTGCGCCGGAATTCCGAAAGCCATATTATAAAAAGCTTTATGAGTTTATCAGGGAAGAATACAACACCAAGCAGATCTTTCCGCCGGCGGAGGACATCTTTAACGCATTTCACTTAACGCCGCTCTCGAAGGTGAAGGTCGTAATCCTGGGGCAGGATCCCTATCATGACGTCGGGCAGGCACACGGACTTTGCTTTTCCGTGAGACCGGGGATTGCAACGCCGAAGTCACTGGTCAACATTTATAAGGAGTTGCACGATGATCTGGGGTGTAAGATCCCGAATAACGGATATTTGGAAAAATGGGCAAAGCAGGGCGTGCTGATGTTAAATACGTTGCTGACGGTACAGGCGCACCAAGCCTTTTCGCACAAGGGGAAGGGATGGGAGGAATTTACGGATGCCGCCATCAAGGTATTGAACGAGCAGGACCGGCCAATGGTGTTTATTCTGTGGGGAAGACCCGCACAGGAGAAGAAGGCATTTCTAAATAACCCGAAGCATCTGATCATTGAGTCGCCGCATCCAAGCCCGCTGTCAGCGAGCAGGGGATTCTTTGGAAGCAGGCCGTTTAGCAGGGCAAATCTGTTTCTGGAAGAAAACGGGATGGCACCAATCGACTGGCAGATCGAGGATATTTAATTTCCTCATCCGGCGCTTCACGCCGCCAGGGGAGAATTGTTTTTTGTAAGACGTAAATTATGGGGAAGATAACGGGGACGGAATATTTACGCTAGGAGAGAAGAGACATGGAGAAGAAAGCTTTTGTAACTAAGGAAATGATCGAGGAGATCGTGAAGACGTATCCCACGCCTTTTCACATTTATGATGAGAAGGGGATCCGCGAGAATGCGAAGAAGCTGAAGGAAGCATTCGCATGGAACAAGGGATACAAGGAGTTTTTTGCCGTTAAGGCTACGCCGAATCCCTTCCTGATCAATATTTTAAGGGATTACGGATGCGGTACGGACTGCTCCTCCATGACGGAGCTGATGCTCAGTCACGCAATGGACATTCCCGGAGAGGACATCATGTTCTCTTCGAATGACACGCCGGCTGAAGAGTTTGCTTATGCGGCAAAAATTGGCGCAACGATCAATCTGGATGACTTTACGCACATCCAGTTCCTTGAGGACACGATTGGTTATTTGCCGAAGACCTTGAGCTGCCGTTATAATCCCGGCGGATATTTCTCCATTGCCAACAGCATTATGGACAATCCGGGAGATGCGAAGTATGGCTTTACGACGGAGCAAATGTTTGAAGGTTATAAGATCATGAAGGCTAAGGGCGTGGAGAACTTTGGAATCCATGCGTTCCTTGCCAGCAACACCGTGACGAATGATTATTATCCGACGCTGGCAAAGCAGCTCTTTGAGCTTGCAGTGAAGCTGAAGGAGGAGACGGGCGCTCATATCACGTTCATCAATCTTTCCGGCGGCGTTGGCGTTCCTTATCGTCCTGATCAGGAGCCCAATGACATCATGGTGATCGGCGAGGGCGTTCGCAAGGTATATGAGGAAGTACTCGTGCCTGCCGGCATGGGTGACGTAAAGATTTATACCGAGCTTGGAAGATTTATGCTGGCGCCTTACGGCCATCTTGTGACAAAGGTGATCCATGAGAAGCACACGCATAAGGAATACCTTGGCGTGGACGCATGTGCCGTGAATCTTATGAGACCTGCAATGTATGGCGCATATCATCACATTACCGTGCTTGGCAAGGAGAATCTGCCCTGCGATCACAAGTATGACGTGACGGGTTCCCTTTGTGAGAATAACGATAAGTTTGCCATTGACAGAATGCTGCCAAAGGTGGAGATCGGGGATTATATTGCGATCCATGAGGCTGGCGCGCATGGTTATTCCATGGGATATAATTATAACGGAAAGCTGAAGTCCGCAGAGCTTTTGCTGAAAGAGGACGGCAGCGTTCAGCTGATCCGCCGCGCGGAGACGCCAAAGGATTATTTTGCTACCTTTGATCAGTTTGACATTTATAAGAAATTAGGATTTTAAGCATGAGATATCCGGAATTTTTGCCTGAGGGCGGAACAATTGGATACGTGGCGCCGTCCTTTGGACTGGCGGATGATTTCCGGAAGGCCGGATTTGCACGTGGGCGGGAGAAATTCCGTCAGGCGGGTTACGGCGAGAAGCTGGGACCAAACTGCTTTGCGTGCGACGGGATCGGCATCAGCTCGACGCCGGAGAACTGCGGCAGGGAACTGACGGATTTTTACTGTGATCCGGAGGTGGACGCGATCATTTCCTGCGCAGGCGGAGAGTTGATGTGTGAGACCATGTCCTGCGTGGACCTCGGGAGAATCGGGAAGGCGAAGCCCAAGTGGTATATGGGATATTCGGACAATACGAATTTTACGTTCCTTTTGACGACGATGTTTGACGTGGCTTCGATCTATGGACCGGGAGCGCGCAGCTTTGGCCTGGAGCCAAGGCACCCTGCGATCGATGACGCTTTCGGGATCCTGACGGGGCGCGTCAATGAGGTTCACGGGTATGACAAATGGCAGCTGAACCGCAATCCCGCGGAGGAGACGGATCCATTGGCGGGATACTTGCTGACGGAGGAGAGGGTTTCAAAGCTGTGGATTCCGGAGGAGTGGGAGCGGCATGGAAACGTACCTGATTCTGCGGACGGGGGAAACAAGACGCATGCAGGGACGTGGATTTCTGACCTGCGCAAGTGGAACGGCGTTTTGGAAATTTCCGGCCGCATGATCGGCGGTTGCATGGATTGTCTTGTAAATCTTCTGGGAACGCGGTTTGACCACGTAAAGGAGTTTTCAGAGAAATATAAGGAAGACGGATTTGTCTGGTTTCTGGAATCCTGTGACTTAAATGTTTTCTCCATCCGAAGGGCCATGTGGCAGATGGAGGAGGCGGGGTGGTTCCGGCACGTAAAGGGGTTTGTGATCGGGCGGCCGCTGTGCTTTGGACAGGAAATGATGGGCTTGGATCAATATGAAGCCGTGCTGGGAATTGCCAGGAAGCATCAGGTTCCTGTTCTGATGGACGTGGATCTGGGGCATTTGCCGCCGGCGATGCCGATCATTTGCGGAAGCATGGGACACGTGAAGCTACGGGGCAATGACGTGACGATCCAGTATGAATTGCGATGAGGGCACACCATCTGGCATAAAAGGAAAGGAAGGGCAGAAGATGAGTCAGAACGGATCAGATTCGGAAATTTTGATTGAGAAGACGAAAACGAAACTGGTAGTCTTATTGATGACGCTTTCCGTGGCGCCGCTGATCGTGACGCTTTTGACGGTCGGCGGGCTTGGCCTGGTTCTGACAAGGAGCGGCATGGCGGACAATATGGTCATGATGATTCAAATTGCCTCCGCAATCGTGCTTCCGATCCTGTTTGTAATCGGTGCCTGGTATTTTAGCCGCGGCTTGATCCAATCCATTCTTCAGATCGGAAAGACGATGGATGCGCTTGCAGAGGGAGATCTCGCGAAAAGAAGCATTGCGGACAGCTCCGTGAAGGAGGTCGCAGATCTTGCGGAATCTACGAAAAAATTGCAGGTGAGTCTGGAAAAAACGATCGGAAAGGTGAAAACGGCTACGGAAAGCCTGACCGAAAAGATTGAGGACGTCGCGGATCTGACCGGAAGTACCTTTGAACGTGCGAATCAGATCGAGGAAGTAATTACGAATCTTACGGATGCGACGAACAGCATGTCGGAGAACGTACAGAACATCAATCAGCAAGTGATAGAAATTGGAAATTGCGTCAATGACATTTATGGCAAGGTGGACATTCTGCACGGCAATTCCGAGAACATGCTGGAAGTGAATGAAAAGACCAATCAGGACATGGCCGTGATCAGGGAGAACAGTGACCGTTCCCTGGATGCAGTGAAGAACATCACGAATCAGATCAAGGAAGCAAATGAGTCGATCCGGGAGATCGATACCGCCGTGGAGCTGATCCTGAACATATCGGATCAGACAAATCTTCTTTCCCTGAATGCCAGCATTGAGGCTGCAAGGGCGGGAGATTACGGCAAGGGCTTCGCGGTCGTTGCGGAAGAGATCCGTTCCTTGTCTGAACAGAGTGCGGAAGGCGCTGAGATGATCCGCCGCCTTGCGCAAAAGATCACAAAGGAATCGGCAAAGACCGTGACGCTGGCGAATCAGGTGCTCGATCTGATCAAGGAAGGCAGTGACAAGGTTGGACTTGCTCAGGGGCAATATGAAGAGCTCAGTCAGAAGATCCAGCATTCCGCCGGAGAGATCAGGGCATTGGTGGAGAAGGCAGATCAGCTCAGCGAGTATAAGGCAAAGATCGTTGAAAACGTGCATGACCTGAGCGCAATCAGCGAGCAGAATGCGGCTAGCCATCAGGAAGTGAACGCGAACGTGACGGAGATCGTTACGGAGGTGCGCGTCGTCAAGACGGACTGTGACGAAATGAATGATAAGGCACGGATCCTACAGGAGGCAGTTGCTTATTTCCACAAATAAATTTGTGGACTAAAAATTTTACGTAGCCCTTGCTTTTTTGAGAAGACTATGGTAAGATACCTTTTGTTGCGGTAGATTTGCAGCGAAGGGCCGGCGTGGCGGAATGGCAGACGCGGCAGACTCAAAATCTGTTTATGGTGACATAGTGCGGGTTCAAGTCCCGCCGCCGGCATGAGGATACTATATGGATTTCCGAAGAAATGAAGGAAAAAACTTAAAAAGCTGTCTCAGCAGTGCTGGGGGAGCTTTTTTCTTTTGCTGATTGTGCAATTCTGATAAAAATTCAGTTTAATCCACAAAAAAATGGTTAAAAGTGCAAAAAAGGCTTTTCAAAAAACGAAAAATGATGTAAAATAACCTTAAGATTTTATAAATGCTAAGAAAATGAAGATGGATGATTTCTTTCATCAAGGAATATTTACAAAAAAGTAACAATTCTGTGATATTTTGCTAACAATTATTGACAGCCGCACGCGATAGGTCTACAATCAAACTAAAGTATGTAGTATAATACTCTAGTTGCGGTTGCCATGACGTGAAAAACCGGACTGGAAGTATTGGAGGAACCGCCACCATGATGGAGCGTTGGGTCACATATTCCCGAAAAAAAAGACTTGGTGAGTTGCTGGT
Source organism: Acetatifactor sp. (assembly GCA_024693365.1). GTDB lineage: Bacteria > Bacillota > Clostridia > Lachnospirales > Lachnospiraceae > Acetatifactor. The sequence goes on from JAILLF010000029.1 coordinate 8,987, forward strand.
AGATGCCGGTGCCATCACGCAGGAACAACTGGAAAATGGTCTGGCAGAGCAGAAAAAGAAAACTGGCCAGAAGCTCGGTGCGGTACTGATCGACATGGGCGCCATCACTGAGGATCAGATGCTGGATGCATTGCAGAACCAGTTGGGATATCCGAGGGTTAACCTTCGAGAGTTTAAGGTGGAAGATCAGATCATTGCAATGACGGACGAGAGCTTCCTCCGAAAGAACAACATTATGCCTTTCGGCTTTAGCTCGAACAACCCGAACCTTTTGAAGCTTGCAATGTGCGATCCCCTGGACCTGAGAGCTTTGGATGACTTTTTCCTGGTAACCGGTCATCAGGCAGAGATCTACATCGCCACCGCAGCTGACATCTCAAATGCCATCGGCCGGTACTACGGCAGCGCCGAGGCAAAGAGAATGGCGGAACAGTTCTCTAAGGAACGTGCGGAGTCCGGAAGGGGACAGTCGACAAACGAAGAAGAAAACGAAGCGTTGCAGCAGGCACCTATCGTTAAGCTGGTAACGCAGATCATTGAGCAGGCGGTTCGTAAGAGAACCTCCGATATTCACATCGAACCTTTTGAAGACGTCCTTCGAATCAGGTACCGCGTCGACGGCGTGCTTCAGCAGGAGATGGAACATAAGATGGACATTCACTCGGCCATGATTGCCCGTATCAAGATCATCTCCGGAATGGACATCGCAGAGAAGAGAAAACCTCAGGACGGTCGTGCTACCGCGATCGTTGACAGAAACGAGTACGATATCCGTGTATCCATGCTTCCCACCGTATACGGCGAGAAAGTGGTTATGCGTTTGACTCAGAAGAAAGCATTGTCGAGAGACAAGAAGGACCTCGGCTTCCCACCTGAGGAGCTTACGAAGTTTGAAAAGATCATCAGCCGCCCGAACGGCATCATGTTGGTTACGGGACCTACCGGTTCCGGTAAGTCAACAACGCTGTACACGGCGCTGAGCGAGCTGAATACCATCGGCGTTAACATCATCACCGTTGAGGATCCTGTCGAGGCAAACATCTTCGGCATCAATCAGGTTCAGACGAATGAGAAGGCGGGACTTACCTTTGCAAGCGCCCTGCGTTCCATCTTGCGTCAGGACCCTGACATCATCATGATCGGTGAGATCCGTGACCAGGAGACCGCTGGAATTGCAGTAAAGGCCGCTATTACCGGTCACTTGGTTGTAAGTACGTTGCATACGAACTCCGCTGCAAGTACGATCACCCGTCTTGCGGACATGGGAGTTGAGAATTACCTGATTGCCGATTCCGTAATCGGCGTTATCGCACAGCGTCTGGTAAGAAGGATTTGTAAGTCCTGTTGCGTGGACGCGGAAGCGGATGAGTATGAGAGACAGCTCTTGCAAATCCCTCCGACACAGGGCCCGGTAATGATTAAGCGCCCCGGCGACAATCATAACTGCCTGGAGTGTGGCGGATCCGGCTATCACGGACGAATCGGTATTTACGAGATCATGCCTCTGTCAGCAAAGCTCAAGAGCGTTATCAGCCGCGGTGGGCTCCCGGAAGAAATTGAGAAGACCGCATTGGAAGAGGGCATGAAGACCCTGAGAATGCAAGCCATCAGCTATGCGCTGCAGGGCATCACTTCCGTAGAAGAAGTGAAGCGCGTGACTTATGAGGAGTAACGCATTATAAAATAAATTATGAGGGGAAGAAACTTATGAATGCATCAATTTCCAGTTTCTTAATGGTGGCAAAACAATTCGGAGCATCTGACCTGCATTTGACCGTAGGCGTTAGACCTAAGGTTCGTATCCGCGGCATCCTGCAGGAGATCGCAGTGGCTGACCGCCTGATGCCTGCTGACGTGAAGGAACTGGTGGAATCCATGTTCAAGCCTCGCCAGAAAGAAATTTTCGATAAGTATGGTGAGGTTGACTTCGCTTACGCCGTTCCCGACATCGGCCGTTTCCGCGTAAACGCGTTTAAGCAGAGAGGTTCCTACGGCGCCGTTCTCCGTTTGGTTGGTACGGAGATTCCCGCGCCCCAGACTTTGGGTATTCCGATTTCCGTAGTAGAGCTGACCAAGAGAAAGAGAGGACTGGTTCTCGTGACCGGACCCACCGGTTCCGGTAAGTCCACGACGCTGGCTTCCCTGATCGACGTTATTAACAAGAATTACAACTCACACATTATTACGCTGGAGGATCCCATCGAGTACCTCCACAACCACAATAAGGCGATCGTTAACCAGAGAGAGATCGGCCTTGACACCCAGAGCTATGCAAATGGTCTGAGAGCAGCGCTCCGTGAAGATCCCGACGTTATCCTCGTAGGAGAAATGAGAGACCTGGATACCATCTCAACTGCAATTACCGCAGCCGAGACCGGACACTTGGTATTCTCCACGTTGCATACCATCGGTGCGGCGCCCACCATCGACCGTGTCATCGACGTATTCCCTCCTCACCAGCAGGACCAGATCAGAGTGCAGCTTGCATCCGTGCTTGAGTGCGTTATCTCCCAGCAGCTGTGTCCTACCGCGGACGGCAAGGGCCGCGTGGCAGCATTCGAAGTCATGCATGCAACCGCAGCTATCAGAAACCTGATTCGTGAAGCTAAGTCCCACCAGATCGACGGCATGATCCAGACCAGTAAGAAGATGGGAATGCAGACCATGGATGATGCGTTGTTCGAACTCTATCTGAAGCACAAGATTGACGGCGCAACCTGTATCGAATTCGCCCAGGATCCTCTTGTAATGCAGGAAAAGGTTTACTAAATCGATTTATTCATTTGTTTGGACAAATGGTTACAAAAATTTGGAATTTTTGTTAAGAAATTGTAAATAATCCCTAAAATACTTCCCCGGATGAACCGATATACATTTTGAAGGGGTAACAGCTTGAAAGGATGAACTGGAATGGCTACTTACAAGTATGAGATCATCGACCCCAATGGCAAACATAAAAGAGGTACGATCGACGCCAATGATGAGATGACCGCGAGACAAACCCTAAAGACCGACGGAAGCACTTTGGTATCCATCGGCATGGCGGGTGCCCTCGACAAGGAAATCGACATACAGATTGGCGCTCCCGTAAAGCCCAAAGAGCTTGCCGTTTTCTGCAACATGTTCAAATCCATCTTGGCAGCCGGCGTTACCATCATCGAAGCACTCGGAATGTTGGCGGAGCAGACGGAGAACAAGAGATTTAAGGCCGTGATCGAAGAAGTGCACGACGACGTGCAAAAGGGTGAAACACTTTCGAGTGCATTTGGCAAGCACCCGAAGTACTTCCCTGAAATGATGGTTCAGATGGCTAACGCGGGCGAAGCTTCCGGTTCCCTGGAAACTTCCTTCGCAAGACTTTCCACTCACTTTGAAAAAGACGCTCACTTAAAGGCGTTGATTGCAAAGTCCATGGTTTACCCGATTATCTTGATTTGCGTTATCGTAGGCGTAGTCATTCTGATGATGACAGTCATTGTGCCTCAGTTCACCTCGACCTTTGATGACATCGGAGCAGAGCTCCCCGGAATCACAAAGGCAGTTATGGCCGTTAGTGATTTTATAAGAAATTACTGGTGGATTGGACTTATTATCATTGCATCGATTTTCGTTTTCTTAAAGGCGTTTAAGAAAACGGAAAGAGGAGCGTTGCTCTTCGGAAAGATTATGTTACATGCGCCGCTGTTCGGCAACCTTACCGTAAAGTCGGCATCGGCAAGACTTACCCGTACTTTGAGTACTTTGATTTCTTCCGGTATGGCACTGGTGGAAGCCATTCACATCTCCGGAAAGATTATGACAAATGAAGTAGTAAAAAGGGCAATGTTTAAGGCAGAAGAGGACGTAACGCAGGGCTTCCCGCTTTCCGTTCCTCTGATGGAAGCGGAAGTATTTCCCATTATGGTTCCTCAGATGGTTAAGATCGGTGAGGAAACAGGTAGCTTGGAGGAAATGCTTTCTAAGATTGCAGATTACTATGATGAAGAAGTGGAAATCGCAACCGAGGCATTGGTTGCTGCAATGGAACCTTTGATCATCATCGTAATGGCAGGAACCGTCGTTCCCATCATTTTGGCAGTGCTTATGCCCATGTTTAGTTTGTACAGTGCTCTTGGTTAATGAGCAAATCAATTTCGGTTATCTTGCCCGGGCCATGAACGGGTTTGATGATAATAAACAATTTAATTTCCAAGGAGGATGATTCAAATGAAAAAGTTAAACAACAAAGGTTTCTCGCTGGTTGAGCTGATCATCGTTATCGCTATTATGGCAATCCTGGTTGGCGTAGTTGGTACTCAGGTTATCCCTTACCTTGAGAACTCCAGAAAGGCTAAGGATCAGCAGATCCTGAGCGCATGGAATACCGCAGCTGTATCTGCATACTCCACTGAAGCGGCTAATTTGAATGCAGGTGCTACCTATACCATCACGATTGCCGATGGCACGGCTGTTGCAGCTAGTTCTTCCGTTACTCCTGATGCTGGTACCGCTAAGTTAGAGGCTACCTTTAATGCACTTACTGAAATCCCTACTGCTGGTTATGACTTTGATGATATGGCTTCCAAGGCTGGTAAGAGCATTAGCCAGGTTGTAATTACTGTTAATGGCGCGAGCGGACAGGTTGTTACCGTTACCACTTGTAGCGATGCTAAGTACAGCTTCGATCCCATCGAGAACAAGTAATTTGTTGAGCTAATTGCTTCTTGGAGATAAAACATGACTACTTTGGCTCTGGAGTTAATTCTTGCGTGTTTCACTGGAATGATGGTTGGAATATCTGTAAACTTCTTCATTAGTTACTTTTTGAAGAAATTGCAGTGTGGAAATCAGTATTTCTGTAAGGCGTGCAAAACAGAGCCAAAGTGGTATGATAAAATCTCCGCAGTATCATTCTTATTACTAAAAGGCAGATGCCGCTCCTGCGGAGCGAAGGCAAATAAAAGGTTTCCCTTTGTGGAACTGATGAATGGCATATTATACGTGATCGTTATCATGGCGAACGGTGTAAACGTTGAAAGCCTTCTCTATTGCCTTATGACGTCTGCCTTTTTGGTAATAAGCACGGTAGATGAGAACACGTTAGAGATTCCGCTTCCTTGCAACGTATTTGTTGGAGGGATTGGAATCCTTATGTGCGTTTTGGATTTTTCAAATATTTTAAACCGGGTTCTTGGATTTGCAATTATTGGCGTTGTTTTATTTTTGCTCTATGCATTGTCAAAGGGTGCGGCCATTGGCGGCGGAGACGTAAAGCTGATGGCGGCCGTTGGCCTGATCCTTGGGTGGAAGAAGGTGATCTTGGCCTTCTTGCTTGGATGTATTATTGGTTCCGTGTGCCACGTGACCAGAATGAAGATATCCAAGGCAGAACGCGTTTTGGCAATGGGACCGTACCTTTGTATTGGATCTTTCCTATGTGCCCTTTGGGGAGATCAAATGATCAAGTGGTATTTGGGGCTGATGGGATTATAAAGGAAATTTGTATTTTCCTTTTCTGATTTCCTAAAGAGGGTGGGGATCTTACTCATTTAGGAAATGAGAAAAGGAAGGCACAAAACATAAAGGAGAATACATCTATGGCGAAAAAAGTATTAAGTATCCAGACTGGTATCTGGTGGACAAAGGTGGCACTGATGGAGTACGGGACAAAGCATCCCAGAGTACTCGACGTATTTACCTTCCGTTCTCCGGACAATTCCGTGGAGGATGGTTACATCCGAGAGAGAGAGAGCCTTGCCAACCAGCTTCGCGCTGAGCTTTCCAAGCGTAAGATCTCTGAGAGAAAGGTAATCTTCTCCATCAACTCTGCAAAGGTAGTCTCCAGAGAGGTTATGATTCCGAAGGTAAGCGGCAGGCAGCTGAAGACCCTCGCCATGGAGCAGGCAAGAGAGAACTTCCCCATGGATATTGCAAGCTATACCATCAGCTACGCAAAGATGGGCATGCTTGACGGTGATCCGAAGCAACAGATGAAGCTTCTGCTTCTTGCAGTTCCTGACAACCTGCTTTCCAACTACGTACAGTTTGCGGAGCTCTGCGGCCTTGAAATTGAGACCTTTGAGTACATGGGCAACTGTGCAATGCAGTTCATTGCAAAGAACTTTATTGAGGACTCCGTGATCGTGCAGCTTGAGGAGCGTTCCACGATCGTGTCCATCGTAAAGGATAATAAGCTTGTATTCCAGCGCGTGGCACCTCACGGCTATGACTCCACGATCGTGGCAGCCATGGATCATCCCGTATTGGGACTGAAAGAGGATCAACAGGCGTTTGAATTCCTGTGCGCAAATAACGTTACCAGAGACAAGCCCAAGGCAGAAGCATTCCCTGACAGCGTGATCGCAGATCCGGAAGAGAGATTGTATGCCCTTCAGCAGGCATATGAGGCCATTAAGGAATCCATGGATTATCACGTAAGGATCGTGGTATCTGCATTGGAGTTCTATCAGAATCAGTACAAGACGCCTCTTCGCGGTACGCTTCACCTGATCGGCGACGGCATGCGCATTCAGGGCATGATCAAGAGCTTTGACTCCAAGATCAACATTGAAGTGGAAAAGGGCGATTATCTGTCCCTCGTTAAGATGGATAAGAGAACCGCCGCAAGTGGACTGGTTGCGGGAGAGAGTCTTGGCCTTCTTTCCATCATGGGTGCCGTAATTGAGCCCATGAACATCACTCCGAAGGAGTTGGCAGATAAGGCAAACAAGAGAAATACCACAAAGATTGCTTCCGGTATATTTGTAGTTTCCGTATTGGCCAGTCTTGCTCTGGTGGGAACGGCGTACTTAAGAAAATCTAAGGCAGAGCAGACTCAAAAGGAATTGAAAGCCCGCATTGAAGAACTGTCGCCGGTTCAGAAGATTTATGACGAGAATGTGTTTTACAGAAACAGATATAATGAATATGCTTCTTTTGACAGGATGTCAAACACGCAAAATGAAAAATTGTCTCAGCTGATTGATGATTTGGAAAGGATTTTCCCGACTTACGTAAGAATCAGGAACATGTCTGCTCAGGATGGTCACATTGCTTTGACGATGGAAAGCGACATGAAGATGACGATTGCTCAGATGCTCTTAAACATGAGAGAACTTGATTATGTTACAAATTTGAGCATTCCTAATATTTCCAGGGAGATCGATGAGGAACAAAAGCGACTTGACATTGAAGCGGGCATTTATGTCCTGCCTGGCACGGAGCTTCTGGATGAATTTGGCAATCCGATAGAAACGGAAACAACAGTTGCTGAAGGCAGCGAGGGAGAAGAAGGTGAAACGGAAGAGGAGAAGGTATACGGCTACGGCGAAGATCCTTATGGTAAGTGGAACTACACTCTTTCATTTGACCTGATTGATCCTGTTGTGGAAACCATTGCACAATAAAGAAGGATAAGGAGATAACGACATGAAAAAAATAAGCATAACAGATTCTGAAAAAAAGTTATTATTTATCGTTCTTGCAATCGGTATTCTTGCGGCTGCCTATTTCTTTGGATTTACAAAGCTGAATGAACAAGCTGCGGTCATTGAAGCCAGCAACGTACAGGATGAAGCAACGAAGACACAATTGGAAGGCATGGTTGCCAGACAGGCGGAAACAGAGAGGGAGACGGAAGGCTTCAAGCAGGGAATTAAGGACGTTATCGCAAAATACCCTAGCTTGATTCCTCAGGAAAAGGGCATTTACCTGGTTCAACAGGCGCAGGACATCGTGAATTTTGACGTATCGGCGATCAATTTTAAGCTCAGAAACCATGCGCAGAGCTTTAGCGGTGAAAATGCACCTGCAGGTAAGTATGATCTTTTGGTTGTAACCTTTAACTCCAATTACGATCAGTTCAAGGAATTATTGAAATATATTGCTGCTTTCCCTGACAGATCTACGTTGCCCGCAATAAATGTCGCTTATGATGAGATGTCTGGGAATTTAAAAGGAAATATCAATTATAAGATGTTTTATCTTGAAAATTCCGGCAAGGCATATGAGGAGTTCCCTCCGACCGAGATCCCTTCCGGAAAGGCAGGTATTTTCTATCCAGGGGATTGGTATCCTCTTAAGGACTTAGAAGATGCATTAGAAGAGGCTGCAGAATTGCAGGAACAGTAAAAAATCATTTTGGGCCGCCAAAAAATTATGGCGGCCCTATAAATGTTTGGGGAAAACCATCCGATATAATTATCGTAGACTAGAATGAGTTATTGGTTCTTTGGAGGAAACGGATATGAGCAGAATACGAAGAATAAATGATAAGGGCTTTACCTTGGTTGAGATTATGCTTTCGATAGCGATCTTGGCTTTGATTTCGGTACCCCTGATGAAATATTTCTCGGATTCTCTTAGGTATTCCGTACAAACTGCGGAGAAACAGAAGGCGACACTGATTGCTCAGGAAACCATGGAGACGATCAGGGCTCAGAAAAAGATCGTGCAAGAGAACGTTGTGGCATCCCCTTCGCCGGGCGCTACCTTGGGCCCCACGACGTATAAGCTGGCATCGGAGCTTGTCACAATGTTTGGCAATTACACTGGAGCGGTTGAGACTCCCAACGTGATTGTTCCGTCTAATTTTGTTTCCACGGGAGCAACCGGAACGGATGCAGCACCCGAAAAATTGATCTATCGTTACATTGACCAAAGATCTGGCAAGTATTATATGGAAACGAGCTTTTTCTGCACTACGGATGCTGCTTCCGTCAGCAGCCCCGCCATTTTAAGCATTGACGACAGAAGAAATGTTGTTGTGGCAGAGAGAGAAGAGGAGGCGGATGCCTTAACTTTCTTTAAAACAGCCAATTTAAATAATTATCTGGCAGCTACCGGCGCCGTCATCACTAACCCTGTCACAACGGACACGCCTGGCCCTTATGATCCTATCTTTATAACGCCGGAACCCGGACCTACGACGACTCCCGGACCGGAAGCAAGGTTGCTTACCGAGGAAGAGATCAAGCAGCAAATGAAACGTATTATCTACGTTACGGTCACTAAGCATACCGGAGATACCAATTTCAACGTGAGAGCAAATTACGTATATTTTTGTGATGACACGTTTGGTAACGGAGATCCGGACGGACAGCTTATGCGTGTTTCCCCTGATCTTGTAGAGACAAGCGTGGAAAGACTGGAAGGCATTTATCTGATGTTCAATAAATTAACGCCTGACGGAGATGACATCCAGATCACCTGGGACGTTGAGGGAGCAGTTGATTATCCGGACCTTCGATTTATTGTTCAGGACGACGTTGCACCTGGCCCGACCGCTGATCCGACCACTGCACCGACCACTGCACCGACCACTGACCCGGCCGCAACTCCGACTACAACTCCGACCACTGCACCGACTACGGATCCCGGTACGGAGTATAATCTAAGAGTTAGTTTTATGGACATGACTTCTGGCACCATGACGATACACAGTAATTTGGATCACATTAATTTTTATAATTTGAATCTTGTAGATGGCAGTTTGGAAAGACCAGAGGATCTTTTGACAAAAGGCACCCCCAGAACCGATCTTACTGTTCTTCCGCTGAGCGGGGAAGGAATGCCAGTTAGAATCTTTGACGTGGAAGTGAAGGTTTACAAAGATAAGGATGCGTACGTGGCGGGAGAGGATCCGCTGATTTCGTTAAAGTCAACAAAAGTAGAATAAGACAGGGTTAAACGCTTGCAAGGAGGTTTCCATGAGAGAGAACCGATGGAGGAAAATGAATAATAAGGGCGCTTCGCTGATTGCCGTGCTGATTGCGATCGTCGTTGTCGGCGTAATGGGCTCTGTTGTCATGCAGCTTACCATTACCAATCTTCAGATGAAGGAAGTGGAACGCCAGGGGAAGAAAAATTTCTACAGTGCCGAGGATTTTGTCGGTTACTTTACCAATCAGATCAACGTAAAGACGGGAAAGCAGCTGCAGGGTGCCTTCAATGACATGCTTGCCATGTATAAAACGGTTTCCCAGTCTGGTGGCGGCTTAAAAACGGCATTTTCCAAAGCTTATCTCGACAGGCTGATTGAGACCTTTGGCGTGGATACCCCGGTGCCTAATCAGAAGAAGAACGGCGAAGAAGTGCTGTATCAGATCGGGTATTATGACATGGACCTTCTGAAAAGCCTGATATACTCTTCTGGTCTTGACGGTGACGTGAATGACGTGGTTCCGTCAGATTTACAGGACACGGACAAATATGGTTTTTCTTATACACAGTATTCAGATGCATTATCAAATCTGAGCACGGATGGATTTTATTACGCAGATTATGAAAAGGGTACCTTCACTTTGGGCGGCATATGCGTGTTTGCAAAGGATGATTTTGGAAACATAACCAAGGTAAAAACGGATTACGTGTTTATTACTCCTGACGTAAATCTGGACGGTAGCAACGTCGTGAAGGAATTCATGAGATACAGTCTGATCGCCGATCGGGAAATTGAAGTAAACTCCAACAACGTTAAGGTTGACGGTAACGTATATGCGGGAAAAGACGGCATTCAGTTTGACTTAAACAACAGCGCCAGATTTGTTGGAAAGAAGATAGTTACCAGAGGTGACATTGTTACTTCTGCCGGAAGTACGGCTTACATTGGCAATCCGGATAACAGCACGTACACTCAGATTTGGGCAAGCAACTATAAGACCTTAAATGACGGAACCGCAGGAGCTAAATTATATGTTTCCGGCGACAGCTATATCGCGGATGACTTGTCGGTAGACGGCAATGATTCCGAAGTAGTTATTTCCGGAGCTTACTATGGATATAATTTCCAACAGAATTATGACGTGGCCGCTGCCACGCCACCGGAAGATTCGAAGTACTCCAGTGCCATTATGATCAATGGTAAGAATGCCATGGTTGACGTTAATGACATTACCAGCTTCATGGTTTACGGCAGATCCTTTATCGGAAGAAATAAGAACGTTTCCACTGGATCAAATGACATCATGATGGGTGAAGCGATTTCCGTGAAGTCCAATCAGATCGCATATTACGTTCCAAGTGATTGCGTGACGGGCGGTACCTTGATAAGAGATCTATATGAGAATTACTCCGGCGTTCCGGACATTGATAATTACGTTACCGGTACCGGCGTCACGGAGTATCATTACCTGGAAGGCGCCACGGAGAAAACCGTGTATTATCTGAAGTTCAAGAGTGAACAGGCAGCAAATGATTTTTATTATGCTTATTTCACCAGCAAGCAGGTTTCGATGATGCAGAAGGCGGATAAGTACATAAGCCCTACCAGCAGATCCGTGGTTGTAACCAAGGCAGACGGTACGACGGAGACCGTGCAGCACTATTCCCTGCAGATCAATTCCGCAAGAACCGTGTTGCGAGGCGATTATATCTACAGAGACGCGGCGGGGCAGCTTGCTACGGCAAAATGGTCGATTCCCGGAGGCTATTGGGGCATGGGACAGACGTATTTTGAATTTGCAAAGGATCACGCCATTCGTTACAAGTCCTTGGCCTTGACGCTTGAAGACAAAAATGATGCCAGCATGGCAGGCAACGTAAGAATTCAATCGACCGATCCTACCATGTTCCATAATCTGATTGATGACACGCAATGGGCCGGATTCTTTGTGGATCATGCCGCTGAAGTTACCGATGGAAAGTTTGTTAAGCCTTGGAAAGAAAATGAGGCTGATCCCACAACGGATATCATTTTGGCGATCGTCGATAATGCTAGCGGTGATCCTTATCAGATTCCTGAAGGATATAACCAGGGGCTTATCATTGCAAGCGGCGAAGTGCAGGTAAACAGAGACTTTAGAGGAACAATCATTAGCGGCGACTTAATCAAGTTGAATCATGCCGGCGTAACGGTGGAAGCTGATGAAGTGCTGATTTCCAAGATGATTTCCCGGGACGCCATGTTAAAGAGCAATGCATTGTTCTCAAAACTATTTAAGGATTATTCTAGTTCCGCTTCAAACGTTATGAGTGGATCTTCCGTAGAAAAATACATGTATTTGGATAACTGGACAAAGACGGTGGAATAAGATTATGAAACCTAGGAGGCTTTTATGAGATTTCGAGACGATCAAAAGGGTTTTACCCTCATAGAGTTGGTGATAGTGGCTGCCATTGTGACGATTATGTCGTCCCTGTCGCTGACGATGTTGGGAAGGATTAAATATGCCAATACGGAAAAAATGGTCAATTATGTCTACGATGCTCTGAAAAAGCTTCAGATTAAGGCCATGAGCAAGTCGGAGCCCAGTTATCTCCATATTTACAAAGAGGGAGATACGTATTATTTTATCCAATCCTCTTCATCAACGTACAGCTCATCGACCATGGGAACCCAGGGAACGTCCCTGGGCGGTAACATCAAGATTTATAAGGTGGTCGGAGCAACGGGGAGTGAGACGGAGATTACGGGAGGCACTCGGATTGCTCTTTCGTACAAAAAGGATGGGTGCCCTCGCAAAACGGATGCCAGCGGAGCTGCTTTGGAAGATATCCGGAAGATTGTGATCAAAGGTTCCTTTGACGCGGAGATCAGGATCAATCCCAAAACCGGAAAATGTGTTGTAGAGAAACAGTAAACTTTTGGAATGGAGGAGAGCGCAGTGAAAAAGCTCAATAATAAGGGTTTATCCCTGGTCGAATTAATAATTGCCATATCTATGGCGACGATGGTAATTGCTGCGGCAACGGTTTTCCTCTACAACGCAGAACGAAGCTATCGCATTTCGCAGTATAGCGTGGATCTGCAGATGGAGGCCCAGGTGCTGATGGAACAGATGAGCAACTGGGTTTTGGAAAGCAATCACATGGAGATTGTAAATGGCGGAAAAGCACTTGTTTTGTACAAGGTTCCGCAGGAGAAATATGCATATTCAACCGGTGCGGCAGAGCCAGTAACCACTGCGGTGCCATGTCAAAGGACAATCATTTACGAACGCGATGGAAAATTATACATTGACGTTGATGACACAAAGACGAGAGAAGAGTTAAGAGGAGAGATCAAAACGGTTCCATCCTCCTTCCCTTGCTTTTCAGCGAGTCCTGATCCTGATGATTGCATCGGTGAGCACGTGGAATTCTTCGACGTCACTTATCCGAACGGAGTTGATCCTGCAAAAGCAAATTCCGTTGAAGTAAAACTTAGCTTGAAAGAAGGCGGCGCTACGTCGCAGGGGCAAAGCTACATTGTTTATGACGTATTCAGTTTCAGAAATGCCGTACACCTTGTAACTCCTACGCCAAGCCCGTCACCCACTTCTGCACCTTGACCATAAGTCTCTCAGGGAGGAACTGAAAATGAGAAAAACACAGAACAGACACATGAAGAAAAGGATTTTTTCCGCAGCCTTGGCTTTGGGCATGGTTTTGTCGATGTTGCCCTCTGACGGCATAGAAGCAGCAGCCAAGAAGGTTGTTTCGGATGCGGCAAGGGGTGACGTGACGTATACGTATAGTAATTATACGAATGCGAAAACTGTGGCCCGTGAGAGAAAGGCGTGGAAGGACAATTTAGCAACGGGGATTATTGTGGATTCCTCGCAAACGAAGGGCTCTAAGGAAAATCCGTTTGTCATTTTGGAAGTGGTTCCGTATAAGGACTATTCTTCCATTGGTTATTTGGCTGAAGAATGCGAGCCGGCCAATATGTATGAGCTTGGCGGAAATAAATTAGTGATTGATACCCTCACCGGTCCGGATGGGGATTTCTTTGGTTTTGGAAAATTCATGTTGCCGGCTGGCAACGTGTACTTCTTCCCAGATGAGAAAGAAGGAGACGTTAGCTTTTATCAGAATACGAATTTAACCGGAGAAGAAGTTACGATCGACAGTGTTACCATTGCATCTCACCAGAGTGCACTCCAGTTTACGGATGATCAGTGGGAAGCGAAGAAGAAAACGGCTCTTGCAGATCCAAACGCCAAGATTTTGGGATATTATGAGGTTGTTCCCAAGGGTGATACAAAGGCAAAATTTATCCTGAAGAAGGAAACTACTTCGGATGCAGAAGGGCATGACGTTACTACGAGAAGCATTATCAAGGCGGACGACTCCAATAGAAGTGAAGCATCGCTCATCTGGCATACCATGAATACTTATGAAATTAACCAGGCTGCCAGTGAGGGTGTTAATACCTCCCGTATGTTTTATAGCCTGGCGAACTTGAATAATGCGGCTTATCCAACCTTAAAGATTGACGTAGATGAGGATTCCAATTATGTTGGAAACCGTTTTTATACCGAGAGAATCCCAAGCACCGAAGATCCTTTTTATGACGTAACCGGTGATTTCTACGTATATCAGAGCTATGATCTTTTTGCTAAGAAAACACTTGGACTTTCGGATGCACAGGCAAAGAATTATTCCATCACCGTAAAGACCATTACGCCCTATGAACTTGATCAGAACCGTGGATGGATTGATATCGCTGATCTGGTTTATTTCAATGCTGATCTTACCGTGTTTAATGACAAGGATGGCGACGGAGAAAAGGATGACGACGAGGCTGGTCTGGTTGATCTTTGGCAGTCGACCAGTGCCGTTGGCCGGGATTTCATGAACCGTTTCCATTATGGCAACAGTCTGGATGCTGATGGAAAACCAGATCCCGTCAAGGGATTTAGAGGAACGTATGATTATGATCACATTCCGAAGATGGGACCGTCCACGACCAGCGCTTTGAAGGATGAGGCGAACTACCTCAATAAGAGCAGAGAGTTAACGTTGGACGTATTTTACAAAATCCTAACAAGAGTAACCAAGACAAATAATCATCTGGCAGTGATTTTTGATCAGAATTGTACGGATCCTGCTTACAATGACACGAAGACTGGTATTAAGTATTACAGATACCGCCTTGGCTACAATAGAGATGAAAGAACCAGAATTGATGACAGATATGATGCGACTGGATACAAAAATAACGTAGCAAAGCTATGGCTGGCTTGTACCTCTGCTAACCCCGGTTTGGTTCAGAGATTTATGATTGACGGAAGCATTGACGCAGCCGGTAATGGAACGGATCCTAAGGGCCAGTTGGAGGTGGTTGCTGCAACCGGAGTAATTAAGTACAAGGCTGATTCCCGTAAATATCCCACGGGAAGAGGTGAGGCTACGAATACAGACAATGCCAGAGAATACTGGTCCGGTTACACCTTCTATTGTGCCGAGGATAAAATCACCGGCGATCTCACGCATTCTGAGCAGCAATGGGAGTATTGGGAAGGCTATGCAGGCGAAGCTGAGCACGATGAGGATTGTTATTACGTTCAGGGCCACGTGTTTGTTACCCCTTACGGAACTAACCTGGTTGACGGATATACCAAGGTTTATTCCAACAGCAATCTTACGTTTTCGAGCGGAAGATATTTGGACTTTAAGGAATTTCTGGGCACTTACGGCGGCACGGCATCTCCTACGGCTGATAAGGCGTCTTCAAGCCTTGCAACCAAGTATATTGTGGACGCGGATCATGTCGTAAATTATTATCTGAATGATCTTACGGTTTTGGATATTGAACCAAGCGTTAAGATGACGGCCAGCAACAGTCATCTTGTTGGAGAGCGTGCTTACGAATGGCAATTCGGATACAAGGACGTCTTCAAGCTGATTCCAAAGCGCATGGGTACGGACACCAGAGTTGCAAAGATCGAGCATGAAGTGATGCAGGCATTTGTTGCTAAAAACGAAGATCTTAACAGTACTTATGACCTGATTTACATTGGCGATGATGTTGGCGGCCTATGGACCGGCAAGGACGTAAGGGACATTTATGGTCGTAGAGGACAGAATTGCCTCAGTGATCTGTCCAGAACGGATTTTGTCGATAACGAAATGGATGGTTGGGTATATTTCCATATTGGTGACATTCTGTACATCGCAGATGATTACAAGAATTCGTCTGGATTTTTAAGTGGTGACGTGACGGCAAAAACAAAAACCCGTCAATCCGGAAATGATTTGACTAACAAAAAGATGGCTAAGTTGGTTGACTACTTGAAGGCAGGATATCCCATTGTTGTTGCGGACAATTTATATCCCAGAAATCTTGGTGATGGAGTAAAGACTTACGTAGATCCTACTTCCGTAATGAACAAATTCCTGACAGATCGTGACAATGATCCGTACAATGGTTTGAATTACGAGACAGGGTATTTTGAGAATTGTTATTATACCAAGAAGATGTTGCAGCATATTGACAAAAGCATCAGTAATCGCATGAAAGGTAAGGTGACAATTGTTTCAGGACCTACAATTTATGACAGCGCAGATTTAGCGCATTCTTATTTGTCGGCACCTGACGGTTATGCGGTATTGAACTTCGTGGTAGACGTTCCGAATACTACGGATTATATGTATCGCGTTTTTGTAGACCGTAACAGAGACAGTAACTTTACTGCAGATTCTACGGATGATGAGAAGAATGAAGTAATTACTTCCGGTTACATTCCCATCACGAGATTGCATAACACGCTCAACATTCCCATGCCTGATAAGTGGGTAGGATTTGTTCAGTGGCGTATTGAGGTTGTAAACAGGAGTAATCCTGCCAAGAGATATTCGCTCGAAGGGTGTTCGGCCGTAGCAGCAGATCCATCAGCTCCTGCAAACAGTGACAGAGCAAAGAAAAAGATTGTGGCGTTGCAGATCATGCCGACGCATAACTCTCAGGACGGCAGTTCCACAGAAGATCTTCCTTCGAAATCCTGGGTACACCTTGGAAACAGAACTTGGGATAAGCGGACTGCGTTACCTACCGCAGATACCAGTTGGCAAGACCTTTATAATCAAGTACAAGATTTTGACATCGAAGTGATTGAGATTACGTGGCGTCAGTTCATGCAGTTATTTAAGCCGGAAGGCGCTGAAGCGAAGTTCAAGTTTAACATGGGTGCGCCCATCGATATTTCGGATGACGTTGCGACTTCCAATCCTCGCAAGGACGTGCTGGAAAGAATTGAAAAGAAGCCCATTAACTTCTATACCAGTGGAGGAAATAAAGATAAGTATCAGCCAGTTTCTGCGGCCAATACGGACAAATATTATAAGCTTGAAGATTTCAACATGATCGTTCTCGGGTTCGATGATGCGTATGGTTTCTCCGACATGTCGAATGAATATGGCAACGTGGAGTATCTGTATTACTTTGCTCTGAAGGGTTGCAGTATCTTGTTTACGCATGATACCACGTCACAGTGGAGTGATAAGAATAAGAGTGCTTGGAATACTTTGTGGAGTGGCAAGAACTTAAAGAATAATGAGAGTACTTGGCATGAAGTGAGAAGATTCGGTTATACCGGTAATACCATGATGCGTGAAATCATGGGTATGAACCGCTATATGAAACAAAGCACCAATCTTACTGGCGATACGAATGCTTACGTTAATTTCCGAAGCGGATTGGCAGATGATATCAGGCAATATGTTTCTCTTAGCAACATAAAATATGATACCACTTACGATTCCATGTCTAAGGACGGTTTGCATGGCTTTAGTTTATACAATTTGCTTCGCTATGCTTGCGGCGGTGCGAGAAGCAATAATGGCTCGGATGGTCGTACGCAGAACAAGTACATGGCCATTCGTCCGAGCGATAATACCAAGTTTGATAATGGCGGAGCCTTTACTATCGGCGGTAACACGCTGACGGAAGTTGTTTCCAGGATTAACGAAGGCCAGATTACGCAGTATCCGTTTACTATAGTTACGGGAAGCGGAGCAAGTAAATCTACTCAGTTTAAGATTGGTAAGACGCATGGCCAGTGGTGGCAGTTGAATATGGAGGATGAAGACCTGACGGTATGGTACACGTTGGATGATCCTTACGTATGTAACGTATCGGGCGTAAATGCAAATGATTATAAGGCACGTAACAGTGGATCTCAGGAAAACTGCCTGATGTATAGTGCAGTACCTTATGACGCGGCAAATAACTTCTACATCTTCAGTAAAGGTAACATTTTCTATTCCGGCGTGGGACACAGTAACGTTGGTTCGGAAGAGGAGAAGAAGCTGTTTGTTAATACGCTGGTTGCAGCATACAGACCGAAATTTGGACTTCCCTTCGTTCAGGTTACCAGTGCGGAAGCAAGCCTGACCAAGACGTCGCCCCGAACCTATGGCGTAACGCTTCCCGTAGATTACGTATATAATTCTGACGGAACCATTAACTGGACGAAGTCTGAGATTATTACCAGCGGTGCATCTACGGATTTCATCGAAGGCAATTACATTTACGTGAAGTTTAAGGCAATGGATAACAATGGTTGTAGCACGATTTACACGACTGCTCATTATGCAAAAGCTAATGGAAAGTCTTCCGCTACGGAAGTTGCAATTTATTCTTCTCTGACAAATGCAAAGAGTGGCAATGCCATGACGCCTACAAAGACTCGCGTTGAGAACGTTGACGGTACGGACATGACAAAGAAGTTCTACGATCTGACGGTAGGCAATGAGTATTACGTAAGATTTTTGAAGTCGGATCTGGGCAATGCCAATAGATACAGAATACTGTTTGAGTCCTACAATAACCGCGTGACAAGCGGCGAAATGGATAAGACGTATCTGGAATTCAGGGCTCAGCCGCTCTTCAACCTTGACTAGTTATCAGATACAAATATTTAGTCATAAATAATTGAATCTGCTTTGGGGATAGTGAAAGCTTCCCCAAAGCAGATTTTTTTAAGCGGCATTTGAAAGCACTTCACAGATTTTGAGCATATATTGTAAATTTTGCAAGAATTTGATAATTTTACATACAATTTGTTTCGGGAAATGTAAAAAAGCCCTTGAAAAATCTGTAGTACCTTGTTATTATAGTATTAACAATACATCGACATAGGATTTCATATAGCCGTCATCCATCTTGGATTGCGGGTATTTTTGTCATTTTGTGACGAATTATGCGACGAAATGGGGGCTTATGAAGTTACTTGGAAGGAGGTCACTTTTATGGAAGGGGCACAAGTATTTACTTGTAAATCGGGCGGTAATTTAAGAAGCATCTTGAGCAGGAACAATGACGCCGCTATGTTCCTTAAAGTGGAAAACAATAAGATTTCCGGAAAGGGTTATATCTGTAACACCGAAGGTAAGAACGGCTACAGTGATGAGTTCGAAGTTAGCATTGGCAAGATCAGCAGTATTTTCGAGACGGAGTATTCCGGCGAGCCTGCGCTTGCAATCAATACGAGCCTTGACAACTTGTACGGATCAAAGAAGGTTCAGTTGGTATTTCCCCAGCTGAAGGACATGGATCTCGCTGCAAAGCTTTTGAAGAAGCTTCGCGCAGATGGCGGTTTTGTGGATGAGGCACCGAAGGTTGCAGCTTATAATGCAAGAGTTGGTGATTTGGCGCAGACGCCTAAGCCAGAAGAACAGCCCGCTCCTAAGCCGGAAGAGCCTGCAAAATCCGTTGCGGAATTGAGAAATGCCACTGCTCCGAAGGAGCAGCCTAAGCCGGTTGAACAATCTAAGCCTGTACAGCCCGTTGTTTCCGCGGCGCCCGCTACGCCTGCAGCTCCCGTTGAACAGCCTAAGCCTGCAACACCTGTTGAAACGCCTGCAGCACCTGCAACTCCCAGCCCAAAGACGAAGATGACGGAAGCGGAGTTCAATGAGAGAGTTGACAAGCTGAACGTTTTGAAGGATTGTGGAGTTCTCGGTGAGAAGGAATATTACACCAAGAAGTTTGAAATTGTTTGTGAGTATAATGACTTGGTTGACTTCAACGAGAAAATCCAGAAGCTCATTGTTCTTGTGGATTGCGGACTCCTTTCCGAGAAGGAATTTGAGAACAACTGTAATGACATCATCAAGGAATGCTGTGACGTTAACGTTACGAATCCTAATGAATATCGCAAGAACATCCAGAAGCTTGTTTGTATGGAGGCCGGTGGCATCCTGACTTCCGAGGAGTATAACAAGTATAAGCAGATCATGGTAAATGACGTTGTTATGACGTTGGATGATCAGCCCAAGGTATTTATCGGAAAGTTGAAGAAGTTGCCCGTACTGGTTGAGTGCCAAATGATTTCCAAGGCTGAGCAGGATCAGATCATGAAGAATCTGTATTCCATGATTGAGGTGAAGGCCGGACAGCCTTTGACCGGCATGGTTGACAGAATGAATAAGTGGCCTCTGCTCGCTGAAGAGCACATCATTTCCGAGGCAGATCTTCGCAAGAAGCAGACGCCCGTTATCGATGCCTGCATGAACAAGAGCATTACCGGACCTGCAGACGTACAGGCGATCGGCGAGGATTTGGTAGCCCTGAAGGACGGCAAGTGGCTTACCGATGCTGAATTTGATGAGAAGAAGAAAGCTCTCCTGTCCAAGGTAGACGGCATTTCCGATTTCATTACCAGAATTTCCGTATACGTTGCGCTTCCTAAGATGGGTCTTGAGACGCAACAGGAGTACGAAGCACAGAAAAAGAAGTGCATCGATGCGATCTTCGCTCCTTACAGCGGCATGGATGAGTTCAAGAAGAGAGTTACCAACCTGATGGATCTCCAGAAGGCCGGAATGCTTACCGAGCAGGAATTCAATACTCATAAGACTAAGCTGATGGGTGCTCTGTAATTAAATAAACATAATCAATAAGGCAGGTGTCAGTTCGACACCTGCTTTTTTTATGATTGAAAAATCAATTATAATGGCAAAACGTATTGAATAATTCCCCGTGAACGTATATACTAGTATTAGTGTATTAGTGGTATTATGCCCACAATAGGACGTGCTTTTGAAGGGAGCGAAGATGGACGTAGAGGACAGAAAACTGGCACTTTTGATCGATGCTGACAATATTTCCCACATTTACGTGAATATCATGCTTAGCGAGGCGAAAAACTATGGTACGGTGAGCGTGCGCAGAATCTATGGGGATTGGACGAGCTCGGGAAAGAACAGCTGGAAGAGCGTCATGCTGGATAATTCCTTGACGCCCATACAGCAGTACAGCTATACGTATGGAAAGAACGCATCAGACAGCGCAATGATCATTGATGCCATGGACATTTTGTATGCGGGACACGTCGATGGCTTTATTTTGGCATCCTCTGACAGTGATTTTACTCGACTTGCCATGCGACTTCGCGAGGCGGGCAAGTTCGTAATCGGCATGGGGGAATCGAAAACGCCGTCTCCCTTTGTGAAATCCTGTGATGAATTCAAGGTGCTTGACATCATCTTAAAAAACTCTCTGTCTGAGGAAGAGGAGAAGAAACTTCATAAGCTTGCGGATGGTCACGTGGCTGAGGACGCCGGGAATGAACCTACGCCCATCACGAAGCTTTCCGTGATCAAGAAGAGCATGCTTGACATTATTGATAATAATTCTGACGAAAATGGTCAGATGCACATGTCAAAGCTTGCGAGCCTGTTAACAAGGCTTTATTCAGACTTTGATGCCAGAAACTATGGAAAATACGGGAAATTCAGCAATTTTGTGAAGGCGTTGCCGGAATTTGAAGTGACCATGCATAACACGGTTGCCTACGTAAAGCGTAAGGACAGCGCCGAGTCTGCTGAAGAAGCATCCGTGAAAGCGGAAGGAAAAGCCCAAGGCGGTATGCAGGGGACGAAACGTGGCGGATCAAAGGCCAAAACCTCAAAAACGAGAAAAAAGTCCAAAACAACCTCCGGCCGGAGCAATAAGAAGAAAAATGCTACGCCGAAGAGCACAGAAACCAAAAACGCGGAAGCCTAACGGCATAAACCGTAGAAACCAAAAACGCGGAAGCCTAACGGCGTAAACCGTGGAACTAAGATTGCGGGGTGAATGCGTGACCTGTAAGGAATTTGAAAAATTAATCCCGGATTACGTCGCCAAGAAGCTGGATTACCTTACGCTCAAAGAATTTTATGCCCACATGGAATCCTGCGCGGACTGCAAGGAGGAGCTCACCATTAATTTCCTCGTGACGGATGGCATCAAGAAGCTGGAAGCCGGCGATGCCTACGATCTTCACAAGGAATGGGGTAATAAGGTTGAGGAAACGAGAAGGAGAATCCAACGCAGTGACAGAGTGATCCGATTGGGATTTTGGCTGGAGATTCTTGCCGTTGGCATAATCGCCGGCATATTTCTGTTGTTAGCGTTGCCTTAAAAGGGGGAAACATGAGTCAAAAACTAGTATTGATCGACGGACACAGCATCTTAAATCGAGCATTTTACGGCCTCCCGGATCTCACAAATTCGGAAGGTCTTCATACGAATGCGGTTTATGGATTTCTTAATATCATGTTCAGGATTTTGGAGGAGGAAAGGCCGGATTATCTGGCAGTTGCCTTTGACGTGCACGCAAAAACCTTCCGCCATCAGATGTATGAGCAATATAAGGGCACGCGAAAGCCCATGCCCGATGAGCTTCGCGAGCAGGTGCCGCTGATTAAAGAGGTTCTGCGTGCCATGCACGTGGAAATCCTTGAGAAGGAAGGGTTTGAAGCGGACGACGTCCTGGGAACCCTTGCAAGAAAAGCGGAAGGCGCCGGCATTGACGTAGCATTGGTCTCCGGAGACCGCGACCTTCTTCAGATTGCGACGGATCACGTAAAGATCCGCATTCCGAAGACGAAGATGGGGCGTACCGAGATCGAAGATTATTATGCGGCGGACGTGAAAGAGAAGCTTCAGGTCACGCCGACGCAATTCATTGAATTAAAGGCCCTCATGGGAGATACGGCGGACAATATTCCCGGCGTTCCCAAGGTGGGCGAGAAGACGGCGACGGAGCTGATGCTCACCTATGGTTCCATCGATGAAATCTATGCCCACTTGGACGAGATTTCGAAGAAAAGCATTCGTGAGACGCTGGCCGCAAATAGAGAGTTGGCCGATCTATCTAAGGCGTTGGCGACGATCAAGACGGACTGTGACCTGACGCTCGACTATGACAAGGCCAAGGCGGAAGGATACTATACGCCGGAAGCCTACGTATTATTCAAAAAACTGGAGTTTAAGAACATGCTGTCGCGCTTTGAGGAAGGCAGCCAGGGCGGGACGGAAAAGCTATGGGAAACCATGGAAGTCCTGGAGACGCAGGCGCAGCTGGAAGCGTATTTTAAGAAGGCAAAGAGTGACGAGATGATCGGTTTTCATCCCTTGATGGAGGAGGGGAAGATTCTTGCCATCGCATTGTCGGCGGAAGAAGGTCACGTCGCTTATTACGTACCTCAGTTGAAACAGGCAGAGCCCGTACAGATGAGTTTATTTGACTTTATGGGCGGAAATGCGTGCGATGCCGAAAATGCCTCAAATAAGGCCAATTTCGGCGTCGGAAGCGGTGATGACGGGAGCGGTTTGGAAACTCTGCTTCGGGAAGAATCAACGAAATATAAAATCTCCACCTTTGACGTCAAGCATCAGTATGCTTTTTTGAATCAGAAATTCACGGAACGCTATTTTGACGTGCTCATTGCGGCATATCTTCTCAATCCCTTAAAGAGCGATTATGAGATGGATACGATTTGCTCAGAGCACCTTGGCATAATGATTCCCGGTATCACGGAGACCTTTGGAAAGAAATCAGCATCCGTGGCATTAAAGGAAGACGCGGAGAAGGTGAAGGAATATCTTTGCAGCTGCGCATGTGCGGCACGGAAACTGGTCCCCGTCCTTCAGAAAAAGCTTCAGGAAACGGGCATGGAAAAGCTCTTCCGGGAAGTGGAAATGCCACTTTCGCTTGTACTTTATGACATGGAGCGCGAGGGCGTTATCGCAAGGCGGGACGAATTAAAGCTTTACGGAGACGCTTTGGATGGCAAAATTAAGGAGCTTGAGGCGTCCATTCACGAAAAGGCCGGAAAGCCCTTTAACATATTGTCTCCAAAGCAGCTGGGGGAAATCTTATTTGATGAAATGAAGCTTCCCGGCGGGAAAAAGACAAAGACTGGATATTCTACGGCGGCGGACGTGCTGGAGAAGCTTGCTCCGGATTATCCGATCGTCAGCGAAATCCTGGAGTACAGGGGACTCACAAAATTAAAATCAACCTATGCGGACGGTCTGGCGGCCTGCATTGCTGAGGACGGCAGGATCCACACAAGCTTTAACCAGACCATTACGGCAACGGGGCGCATCAGTTCTACAAATCCGAACCTGCAGAACATCCCGATGCGAATGGAGCTTGGGCGCAGGATCCGCAAGGTGTTTGTGCCAGCGAAGGATCACGTTTTCCTTGACGCGGACTATTCGCAGATCGAGCTTCGCATCTTGGCGCACATGTCCGGCGACGCACAGCTCATCGAGGCTTATCACATGGATCAGGACATCCATCGCATCACGGCTTCCAAGGTGTTCCACGTTCCTTTTGAAGAGGTGACGCCTTTGCAACGGCGTAATGCAAAGGCCGTTAATTTTGGCATAGTCTACGGCATCAGCTCCTTTGGACTGAGCCAGGACCTCAGCATTACGCCCAAGGAAGCTGCAGCCTACATCCAGCAATACTTTGAAACCTATCCCGGGATCAAGCTTTTCCTGGACGGATGCGTACAAGACGCAAAGGAAAAGGGCTACAGCGTTACCATGTTTGGCAGGAGACGCCCCATACCGGAACTGGCTTCTTCGAATTTCATGCAGCGTTCCTTTGGTGAGCGCATTGCCATGAATTCTCCGATCCAGGGAACGGCGGCAGACGTGATCAAGATTGCCATGGTAAACGTATGGAAGGCATTGAAAGAGGCTAACCTTCAGTCCAAATTGATCCTTCAGGTGCACGACGAACTCATTATTGAAGCAAGGAAGGACGAGGCGGAAAAGGCCCGTCAGATCCTTGAGGATTGCATGAAATCCGCGGCAGATCTGGCCGTTGAGCTGGTGGTGGACGTCCATGAGGGCGAGAACTGGTACGATGCAAAGTAAAAAAATCGAAATCACGACGCAGAAACGTTAGGAAACTGATATACGCGAGGTACGTCATGAAATTTATAGGAATCACCGGCGGAGTCGGTGCCGGAAAATCATCAATCCTTTCATATATCCGAGATCATTATCCTTGCGAGATATACCTCGCGGATGAGGTGGCGCATGAGGTGAAAAAGCCCGGAACGGCATGCTTTCAGGAGCTGATTCGTATCCTTGGAGAGGATGTGCTTGACGAGACGGGAGACATCGATAAGAAGCGCATGGCAGAAAAGATCTTTGCGGACGAACAGTTGCTGGAACGCATCAATGGGATCGTACACCCCGCCGTGAAGGATTATCTGCTGGAAAAGCTGGAAGCGGCAAAACGCAGCGGCAAGGTAAAGCTCTTTTTTGTGGAGGCTGCGCTTCTCATTGAGTGCGGCTATGGTGAACTTGTGGACGAGATGTGGTACGTCCATGCAAGGAAGAGCGTTCGAAGAAAGCGCCTAAAGGAAAGCCGGGGATATAGTGACGAGAAGATTGATCAGATCATGAAGGCCCAACTTTCCGAGGAAGCATTCCGCAAGGGAAGTGATTTTGTGATCGATAACGGCGGGGAGCTTGCGGACGCATGCAGCGCCATTGACGAACATTTAAATAACATGGATGCATGACGCTGGAAAATAGGGAAGCATCCTGAAGAACGCGAGAAGATAATCTAATGAAGTCTTTATATACTTGTGATGAAAATAGAATCACGGGAACAATGGGAGCGATACTGGGTGGCTTTGTCGGTTACGCCTTGTGGATCTTTTGCGGTTATTATTTCCTGGTCCCTGGAATTGTTGGTTTTGTTTGCGCCCTGCTGATCCTCAAGGGATACGTGATGTTTGCGGGAAGCATGAGCAGGGCGGGTATGATCATTTGCATCATTGTCGGCATACTTTGGATTTCCGTATCAGAGTTCGGATGCGTCATGATGCATATTTATTATGATTGGGGGGTGCGGGATTTATCTGAAATCCTGGGAAACGTTCCAGTTTACGTGCAAACGAAGGGGCTACTTCCGCGAATGATCGGAAATACCATATTTGGCATAACCACTTCTTTGATCGGTTGCTTTAACATGTATTTCAAAATCTGGAAGGAAACGGAGAAGGGTCCGAAGGAGAATGTCACAATAGATAACGAAGATCCGGAAATCCCCCAAAAGAGTTAAGAGGTATGCAAATGGAAGACGGTTCCGGTATTGTCATTATAATCATTGCGATGATCATGCTGGCTGAGATGATTATTATGACCATTCCCGACAAGAATAAGAAAAACGGCGGAAGATTATTGGCTAGGACGACATACAATCCCGGCATGGTAAGGGGAGGACTTATCGCTTTTGCTCTTTGTGGCCTTTTTGCCGGATTTATGTTTGTGAAATCTTTTTTTGACGGAAGCATTTCAGTTTTCTTTGAGGAAAAATATAATTTCCTTGAGATCTTAAAAAGTGGGGAAACGCCTGATACCAACAAAGATGCAGTCATTTACGTAAAGACTGTTGGTGAAACATTCCGGCTCGATGGAGCTGACGGAAAGTTTTGCCCCGTCATGGTATGTGACGAAAACGGTGAGGAAGGATCTCGCGTCATATGTTGTCTGCACTTAAGCAGCAAGAAAAACGTAAGCTTAAACGAAGCCTATCGGGCAAACCCGGAAATCGTGCATAAATATGTCGGCAGGGTATTTGATTTTAGTGCATACGCCGATCCTTACGGGAAGGCGGTAGAGAAATCGGGCATGTCCGGAGAAGGATACGTGGTATCGAATTATATTTTTGAGACCTACGGAAACAGCGAAGGAAAAAAGTACGGAATCATATGGATGGGCGTAACCGCCGTGGGATGCCTTATCTGTTTTGTGGTGGTACGTAAGGTTTGGAAAAAGAGAACGAGTACGGAAGGACGAAGACATGAGATTATGTAGCATTGCAAGCGGAAGCAGCGGAAATTGTACTTACGTGGGATCAGATTGCACGCACCTTTTGATCGACGTGGGGATCAGCGGAAAGCGTGCGGAGAGTGGCCTGAATACGCTGGGACTTAGCGGAAGGGACGTGGATGGGATCCTGATCACGCATGAGCATGCGGATCACATTGCGGGGCTTGGCGTTCTGGCCCGGAAGTATGAGATCCCGATTTACGCGACAAAGGGTACCATTTCAGCCATCACTAAGATGAAACAGGTGGGGGAGATCGCTCCGGATCTGTTTTATGAAATCAGGGAGGATCAAAAGTTTACCATCAAGGATCTCACCGTGAACCCGATGAAGATCTCCCATGACGCAGCGCAGCCCGTTGCATACCGCATTTCCTACGGGAGCAAAAAGGTTGGCGTATGCACGGACCTGGGTGTTTTTAACGAGTATACCGTGGATTGCCTCAAGGGCATGGATGCCGTTTTGATCGAAGCAAATCACGACGTGAACATGTTGCAGGTAGGGCCTTATCCCTATTACTTAAAACAAAGAATCTTGGGTGACCGGGGACATCTCTCAAATGAGAATTCCGGGAGACTCCTGAGTAAAATCTTACATGACGGTTTGAAGGAGATCGAGCTGGGTCACCTTAGCAAGGAAAATAACCTTCCGGAGCTTGCATACGAAGCAGTCCGCATGGAGATCAACATGGGTGACACGCCATATAAGGCATCAGATTTTAAGCTTTCCGTGGCGAAGAGGGACGACGTTTCCAGGGTGATCGAAATTGCGTGACAAGATCACGTCAGCTGCTGCGGTATCATGTCCCGGTTGCTTTCCACTGAGGGCAAGGCTGAAAAAAATATGGTGATACGTCGATATAATAATATAAACTATTTTTGAAAAGATTAGTAAAAAGACGATTAAATAAGGCTGAGAAAGGAAAACTGGTTATGGAGCAAACAATTTCGAAGGATCAAAAAAAGCAAGCTGTCGAATGGCTGATTTTTGCCTTTTATGCCGTCTCCTTAATCGTGATCAGTTGTTTTCACGAGCCCTGGTATGACGAGGCAGAAGCGTGGCAGATGGCGCGCGGAGCAAGTATTCATGACCTTTTGTTTTACATACCCCACTATGAGGGGCATCCCTCCCTGTGGTATCTGATTTTGGCAATCCCTGCAAAACTGGGCGTGCCTTATGAGATCGGTCTAAAATCCGTAGCCGTAACGGCTGCGCTTATCTATGGTTGGCTCATCTTGTTTTGTTCACCCTTTCCGAAATGGATCCGTTACGTTCTGCCCTTTCAGTATTTCCTGTTTTATCAATACGGCGTAATCTCCAGACCTTACGGCCTGAGCGTTCTTTGTTTTTTCCTGATGGCAATGGCTTTCAAAAACCGGAACGAAAAGCCTTTTCGGTTTCTGATCCCAATGGCGTTTTTGTGTGCCTTGAGCGGCTATGGCATTGTTCTTGCCGGCGGCATCTGCATCGCCTGGGTATGGGATATTTGCAGGGAAAAGGAGTGGAAGCTTTTTAGTTCAAAGTTTTGGCTGGACAAGCGGATCGCCGGATTATTCCTTTTACTGGTCGTTGCGGTTTTGATTATTCTACAGATTCTGCCAAAGCCTGATACCTATGCAACGTCGCAGGCGGCTTCCAACTCCATTCTGAAGAGGCTGATCTACACCATCTTTATGATGCTTCCGGACAGTACCGTGATCACGGTGCTTGAGGGTGCAGCTTTTCTAAACAGGGCTAACATAGCCATTTCCATTATGTTGGTCGGGATTGTCGTCGGCGCTGGTTACCTTATTTTCCTGTATGCCGCTTCTTCCAAAAAGACTTTGCATTATCTTGTGATCCCATATGCATTGTTTACCGTATTTGCTGCATGCGTGTACTTTTGCGCGCATCACATGGGAATGCTTTTGGCGTTTGTGATTTTCTGGTTGTGGATCGCATTTGAAGATGAGGATCGCTTTGCGGCATGGAAGAAGATGACGGCAAAGATTACCGTGCAGGAGCATGATCGCAAGACCCTTCAGCTTGCAGGAAAGTTTGCGCTTGGAATCGTTATGCTGATGCCGGTTTACTGGACGGTTGGAGCTTCCTTTTTGGAGATCACGACGCAGTATTATTATGGGCGTGACATGGCGAAGTTCTTAAAGGATACGGGACTTTATCAATTAAAAGTAATAGCTGAGTATGATATTTCCGTTCCACTAGAGGTTTTGGATAAAGATTATGATATTCTGGATTATGTTAATACGGAAATAGTGGCCAGACCAGTTGCGGTACTTCCATATTTTGAACACAATTTCTGTAGAAACCTGAATAATGGAAATGATAATGAAGGCTATGTATTACATATTATACCGACAAGGGAAGAAAATTTAAAGGCTTTGGCTTCTTGGCGTAAAATTGGATTACCTGAGGTCATTATTCACGATACGAATTTAAAATTGATTTTTGGAGACCGTGTGAATCCATCTGACTATGTGGCCGTATATCAATATGCTCCCTATGCAAATATTTGGAAAGCATTTCCGTCAAAGAGAAACATTGGAAATCAGGGATTTATTTATGTAAGAAGAGATTTGCTGGAGAAGTATGGATTGATTCCGCTCCAAATAGGCGTAAAGTAATAATTTAATTGAGTGTTTGAAGAAAGGAAACGGAAATATGAAGAAGATAGTGATCATCGGTGCCGGTCCGGCCGGAATAACTGCAGCATACGAATTATTGAGAGACCCTGATCAATATGAAATTGTGATCTTGGAAGCTTCCGACAAGGTTGGCGGTATTTCAAGAACGGTTCGTCATGGTCAAAACCGTATTGACATTGGCGGTCACAGATTCTTTTCCAAGGATGACCGCGTGATGGAGTGGTGGCAGGAAATCCTGAAATACCAAGGTGCGCCTTCCAAGGATGACAAGATTCTCGGCAGGGAGTCCAGGCTTGTAGAAGGAGGACCGGATCCGGAGCAGACGGATGACGTATTTTTGATCCGTCACCGCGTAAGCCGCATTTATTACAAAGGAAAGTTCTTTGATTATCCCATCAGCATGAAGCCTCAGACCTTCATCAATATGGGATTCTTTACCAGCATGAAGGCTGGTTTTTCCTACCTTGGAAGCTGCATGCATAAGCTTCCGGAGACTTCGCTTGAGAATTTCTATATTAACCGATTTGGCAAAAAGCTGTATTCCATGTTCTTTGAGGGCTATACGGAAAAGCTTTGGGGCCGTCATCCGCGCGTGATCTCCGCTGACTGGGGCGCACAACGCGTAAAGGGACTTTCCATCTGGGCACTGGTGAAAAACGTGTTTGGAAAACTGCTGCCGGGGAAAAAGGAAGTAGAAACGTCTTTGATCGAGGAGTTCTATTATCCCAAGCATGGTCCGGGACAGCTCTGGGAAAAAGCGCTTTCCATGGCGCAGGAGAAGGGTGCGAAGGTTGTCTTTGGAGCCAAGGTTAGCGGACTTACCCTGACGGCTGACGGACGCATTTCAGCCGTTAAGTGTGAAGACGGAACCGTTTATGAGGCGGATGAAGTCATCTCCAGCATGCCTGTCAAGGAACTCATTGCTGCCATGCAGAAGGATTCTTTGGCAGGTCAGACAATCGATTCGACGGAAAATGGTGCTACAGATGACTCGGTAAACGTTCCGGCTGAGATTGCAAGGATCGCAAATGGTCTTCCTTATCGTGATTTTGTCACGGTCGGACTTTTGGTTGACCGTCTTGCGCTGAAGAACGGAACGAAGATCAAAACCCTTGGAAACATTGTTCCCGACTGCTGGATTTACGTACAGGATACGGGCGTAAAGCTTGGACGCATTCAGATCTTTAACAACTGGTCACCATATATGTTGGCGGATCCGGAGCATTCCGTTTGGATCGGTCTGGAATACTTCTGCGACGAGGGCGATGATTTCTGGAACATGACGGAGGAAGAGTGCGTCAAGATGGCGACGGCAGAGCTTCGGAAGATTGGCGTCATTGACGAAAACGTAAAGATTCTTGAGACATGCCGTGAGAGAGTACAGAAGGCATATCCTGCTTACTTTGACACTTATTCCGAGATCGACCAGCTGACGGGTTGGCTGAATGGCATTCAGAACCTTTGCTGCGTAGGCCGGAACGGTCAGCACCGCTATAACAACATGGATCATTCCATGGTGACCGCATTTGTTGCGGCAGACATAATCCGCGACAAGGGAAAGAAGGAAGACCTCTGGGCGGTGAACACCGAGAAATCTTATCATGAAGAGAAAAAGAACTAGATTAACCATGCAAGAAGGATATGAGTATGAATAAAATAATCGGCTTTAAGGAAAAGAAAATAGAATGTATTGTTTTTTCTTTTTTCGCGATTTCGCTTGCCGTGGTAAGTTTTTTTCATGAGCCTTGGTTTGATGAAGCCGAGGCATGGCAGATCGCCAGATGTGCCAGTTTAAAGCAAATTCTGTTTGAAATTCCGCATTATGAAGGTCATCCGGCTCTTTGGCATTTGATTTTGCTCATTCCTGCAAAATTAGGGCTCCCTTATGAATTAAGTCTTGGAGCTATCATTTACGTCGCCATTTTTGTCACTGGGTGGCTAATTTTGTTTCGTTCGCCTTTCCCGCTGGTGGTCCGTTGTCTGTTGCCTTTTCACTATTTTATTTTTTACCAAAATGGCGTAGTATCTAGGCCATATGGTTACATGACACTCGCATTTATGCTTATGGCACATTTTTTTAAAAACAGAAAGGAACATCCATGGAGACTGATGTTCTCTATGGCTTTTCTTTGCATGCTAAGTGGTTATGGAATTGTACTGGCAGGAGGAGTGGCACTTGCCTGGACAATGGAAATCTGTATGGAAAAGCAGTGGAAGCTTGGCAAAGTGTCATTTTGGAAGGATAAACGCATTTATTCCCTGACAGTACTTTTGGCGGTAGCGGTTTTGTTGATGATTCAGATCATGCCACGGGAGAATACCTTTGCTTTTTCCATAGACCAAGTAAATCCGGTTTGGCTCAGCATGCTTTATTCCTTCTTGGCAATGGTACCGGATGCTTTTTGCTTGAATATTTTGTCTTGTGAAGACATGCCAAGATTTTCGCCTCTGAATTCTTCGCAGTTTTATATTGCACTCATCTTGGGCATGCTCTTTTTAATAATTGTATGGCTTTTTGCAACCAAAAAGAATCGCAGTTTTTTCTTCATTCCCTATTTCCTCTTTGCAGTTTTTACCGGCGTAGTATATTTCTCGGCTCATCACATGGGAATTATGGTCGCATTTGTTATTTTCTGGTTTTGGATCGCATTTGAGGATAATGAAAGAGGAGAGTTGTTGGCTCGGGTATTTGGAAAACTTAAGCTTTCGGAGCAGGATGCGGAGACTCTAAGGAAATTTGCAGTTTTTATTTGCCTGATACCACTTATTGTGCCTGTTACTTGGACCGTTGTGGCATCCGTGAATGACATTAGGTATGATTATTTTAACGCAAGAGGAATAACAAAGTTTATCAAGGAACATCATATGGAAAACGCAACGTTTCTTGTGGAATGGGGCGAGGTGACTGATGAGAACTGGTCTGATGACGAGTATTTTGAGAAGGTGAATGCATATGGCTTGGACGTTTCGGTTGATCCCGTGGCGGTGATGCCATATTTTGATCATAATTTTTGTATAAATTTAAACGGCGGGCGGGATGACGTTGCATATGCCACGCATCGTTTTGCAACTGCGGAAGAGAGTAAAGAGGTATTTCAGCAACTAAAGGAGCAGGGTGCACCTGATTTTGTCGTTGGACTGATTGATCTTGACAGGATCTACGGGGATGAAATAACCATGAAAGACTATGTCCCGGTATATAAAATATCACCCAGATATATCAGTATCTGGAAGGTTTTCAGAACTTTTGGAGATTCCTTTAAGACACGATATATTTATGCCAGAAAGGACTTATTAGTCCAATATGGATTGCAAAATATTCTGGGAAACTAATTTTGGAGGGGATACTGACGGGATGAAGAAAATATCGCAAAATGCTTTGGATATTCTGATAAAGACGATAGAATTTGTTCTTATACTTACTGTAATTCTTGATTGTAATTCCGTATATAGACTTCGTTGGGGCTGGAATTTTGAACCGCATCTCTTGGCGTTATGGGTAGCAAACGTATCAGCATATCTGTTGCTGGTTCTATGGATTATCAAAGATAAAACCAATTTTGAATGCGTCAGGGACATGAAGGCGCTAATCTTAATTTCTTTTTTGATGATTACGGAATATAATGCATTTTTTGTACAGAAGCTAGATTCAGGATTTGTAGGTTATTTCTTTTTCTTTGTCACGGCGATGGTTCTTCTGTATCAGGTTTACCGGAAAAACGGGAAACCGTTTCATCTTTTGTTTTTAATGGAATACGTCATTCTGTTTATTGCGATCGTTTCCGTTATTCTTTGGATCGGTTCCAGCATATTGGAATTATGGGGCCGAAACTCTGACCTAAAGGTTTTTTGGGGAGGCATTTATTTTGATGCAAATTACTTAAATATATGTATCAGGAGATGGGTTTTTGACGGGGACTTAACCAAGAATCTGGGAATATTTGTCGAGCCCCCCATGTTTGGGTTGTTTTTGGGATTTGGGTTGTATACGGAGTTATTCTTAAAGAAAAAGAGTAACGTTGCCATTGTTGTCTCTTTTCTGATCGCATTGATATCCTGCAGAGCGATTTTGGCAATTATGCTGGCGCTTTTGGCAGTAGTGTTTTTGTTTGCCGAACTTATTTGGCATAAAAAGTTTGCGAAGATATTGATTCCCGTAATGGCAGTTTTAGGATGCATTGCAGTTGCCGGATTGTTTATCTATAAGATGAAAACCGGATGGGGAAGCCTCGCTACGCACATAGATGATTTTAAGGCGGCTCTTCAGTGTTGGCTGCATTATCCAATTTGGGGATGTGGCTATGATCGTGAAATGCCAATCCAGGAATTTATGAGCGACTTTAGATCTAATAATTTGGGACTGAGCAATTCGGCAGCCGTAGTTTTGGCTGAGGGCGGAATTGTCTTATTTGCATTTTACTTTTTACCTTTTCTGTTCATGATGCTTGCATTTTTTAAGAAAAACAGAAAGTTTGCTTTTTGGGGCGCGGGAATGTTCCTCTTTTGGGTTGTCGTGATTTTTCATACAAGACTCTTTATTTTCTTCCTGTTGGCATTGGGATACTCTATGGTCAAGTTTAAGGTGCGACTGTTAAACGTGAAAGAGAATGAAAAACGGGTGGAAGCGGGAATAACGTATTTTGATGAAAATCAATCAGAAGAAAAAGGGTATTTTAGCAAAACGTTTCTTGACTTACCCGTTGGCTTTATCTTCATTATGACCATGATTTTGGTTGGATCAGCCGTATATGGATTAATTAGTTTTAAGGATTTTAACGTTCAGAATTTGATTTCGTCGATCCTTATTTTGCTGGCGGAAGCGCTCCTCCTGTTTTGGAACCTAAAGAAAAAATCACTGTCAAAACTTGTAAATAGTATATGCCAGATCGGCATATGGCTTTTCTATATGCTTGTTGGACAACCTTACAGGGTGCTGGATAGTTTTTACACGGTGACGAAATTACACATTCAGGATTGTTGGTGGAAGTTTATTGTCGTTGTGATCGGGTTGTATTTTATCGGGGTACTGTTTGATATCTGCTTAATACAGAGAAAAAATAACATGAATCATATAGAGAAAAAGATTTATGAAAAACGGACTATTAAATAAAATAAAGAAATATTGGTTGGAGCTAGTTTTTGGTTTCTTGATCTTAGATATGTTTTTTTGTGCCATCGGATTTTTACATAAAGAAATACCGATAGAATATCAAGGATTAAAGCAGGCGGCAATAACATGGGAAGACGAGAGCCTTTCCGCATATCTTGAAAAAATATGGAAAATTCCTAAGTGCACCATCATAATGACGGGCTCTGAGCTAAACAAGGAGTTGTTAGATGAAAAAGCTTTGGAAATACTTAAGAGCATGGCACTTAAATGTGATCAGACCGCATTAATCGATGAAAGCAAAAACTTACTAGAAGCACTTTGGATCAATGGAAAATTTGTTGACGGAGGGGTTTACGATCAAGCACCTTACCCATTTGGCAGTTACGTAAACCAGCATTATGTTTGCGTGGAACCTCAAGCTTTTGGCAGCGGGAAAATATATATTGATGACTCTCTTTGCTCAAAGCAGTCTTCAGGATTAAACATAGTTGTAATGGATAACGAGAATCATTGTTTGTTAGATTCGGTGAATTATCAATACGTGAATGGCAAAATCATTATATCCCGCTAACCTTAGGAAGCATAGAGCATGAAAGATTTTTTTAAGAATGAAAAATGGCCTTTGTTGATTGCAATTATTCAATGGAGTCTTTGCATCATGTTTCGCCTTGACAGATTGTTTTTTTCTTATGATAAAGTCAATGGCATTCAAATCATGATCAAAGCGCTCTATTTTGTTTTCCTTATTATGCTTTGGCTTTTCTTGTTTCACGTGGTGCGTCAGATTAGAAAAGGAAATGATGATTACAGGCGAGGGGCCATATACTTTGGAATATATTTTCCCGCCACAATGGCGATCATGGTGTTTATTTGGCCGGGAACCTGGTTTTGGGATGACGTCATTACATTGCAGACAATCAGCACGTATCAATTGGATGCATGGCATCATGTTTTGACCGGAGTATATCAAGCAATACTATTACAATTGTTACCGTTTCCCGCGGGAATGATTATTCTGCAGAATTTTATTATTTCCATATGTGTGGCCCGCGTGCTCATAAACTTGGAAAAATGTTTTTGGATCTGTAAATCGAAGAATCCCATTGTCTGGATTTTGAAGTTTTTGCCTTTTTTGCTTCCGCCTGTTTTGGCATATCAGTACTCGGGGTTTAGACTGGGAATTTATAGTTATCTTGAATTGTTATTTATTACCGAATTTGTGACGGTAGTCAGGAGAAAGAAGATTTGGAGCCTGAAGTACGGGCTTTTTATCAGTATCATTTGTATCTTGACTGCCGCATGGAGAACGGAATCGGTTTTTTATGTTCCGATAACATGCCTGGTTATTTTGTTGTTGGATAAGGCTTTGATTTCCACAAAGAAGAAAATAGGGTTTGTTTTATTGATTTTGTTCGGGTTTTCGTCATTGTTCCTGTGGCAAAAGCAAGCGTTGAAAAATGATGATTACGTACTGGTTTCCTTTGCCAATCCTTGTACGGAATTAGTAAGAATGTCAGATCCCATAGCTGATCATGAGGAATTAAAAAAAATAGGTGTTATTTTTGATTTGGAAATAATACATCAAAATCCTAGTAAAACAGGTGAAAAAATGTTTTGGATCGAAGGCTTTGTAAAAAGCGGCTATTCAAAACAAGAATATAGAGATTTCCTAAAAGCAATTGCAATGTTAAGCTTAAAATATCCTAAGGTGTTTTGGGTGGAGCGATGGAATACGTTTTTAAGAAGCGTTGAGATTTCAGAAAAAACAAATACAAATCTGTATGACGCATTTGATGAATTTTTGCAAAACGAAATGATAAAACAGGCTAAGACAAAAAATTGGATTTCGTTTACGCCCATATTTGAAAAAGAGAGAAAAGCACTGATAAATATCTGGCGTGGTAAGAATTTCAAAGGCGTAATTTTGCCTCGATATATGAGAATCGTTTGGAATGCAGTAATTCCAATACTTTTGCTGTGTTATGCGTGGATGAAAACATTGCAAAAGAAGAAATTCCTTTTGTTTTTAGTCTTAAGTGCATTGATGATTAAGCTGCCGGTAATTTTTTTGATGGAACCAGAAGGTTATTTTTTGTATTTCTTGTCGTTTTACTTGATTGGCTACGTATATGGGTGTTTTAAACTGATTTCAATAATTACTTGCAATATGAATCGGAATGTAGTTAAATAAAGAATACCAAGTCATTTTGAAAGGATAATTCATATGAAAAAGACAATCATTACCGTAGTTGGAAAGGATACCGTGGGTATCATTGCAAAGGTTTGCACTTATTTGGCGGAGAATGGGATCAACATTCAGGACATCTCCCAGACGATCGTGCAGGATTATTTTACCATGATGATGATCGTGGACATGAACGGCTGCGTCAAGAGCTTTGGCGACGTGGCGGACGAATTGGAGGTGCTCGGCAAGGGCATGGGTCTTGTGATCAAGTGTCAGAAGGAAGAGATTTTTGACCAGATGCACAGAATCTAAGGAAGAAGGCACGGAGTGGCGGGCGAAGGACTGGCGCTTTTAAACCTTAAATGAGCATTCATAAAGCAGGAAAAGACGAGGATAAATGGTAAGATGATAAATATGTATGAGGTCGTGGAGACCAATAACATGATCGAGAAGGAAAATCTTGACGTGAGAACCATCACGCTGGGCATTTCCCTTTTGGATTGCATTGACAGTGACTTAAAGATTCTAAATGAAAAGATCTATCAAAAGATTTATGACGCGGCCAAGGATCTGGTGAAGACGGGAGAGGAGATTTCCAAGGAGTTTGGGATTCCCATCGTAAATAAGCGTATTTCCGTGACGCCCATCGCATTGATCGGCGGCGCCGCATGTAAGACGATCGAGGATTTTGCAAGCATCGCGCAGACGCTTGACAAGGTGGCAAAGGAGGTTGGCGTAAATTTTATCGGCGGTTATTCGGCGCTTGTGAGCAAGGGCATGACTGCTGCCGATGAGCTTCTCATCCGTTCCATTCCGTTGGCACTGTCCACGACGGAGCGGGTCTGCAGTTCCGTGAATCTTGGAAGCACTCGCACCGGCATCAATATGGATGCGGTAAAGCTGATGGGCGAGATGGTGAAGAAGACTGCGGAATTTACGAAAGAACAGGATTCCCTTGGATGTGCAAAGCTTGTGGTGTTCTGCAACGCGCCGGATGACAATCCTTTCATGGCTGGCGCATTCCACGGCGTGACGGAAGCGGACAAGATTATCAACGTTGGCGTTTCCGGTCCCGGCGTTGTAAAGACGGCTTTGGAAAAGGTTCGCGGAGAGAATTTTGAAGTGCTTTGTGAGACGATCAAGAAGACGGCGTTTAAGGTGACGCGCGTTGGTCAGCTGGTGGCGCAGGAGGCATCGAAGATGCTAGGCGTTCCCTTTGGCATCGTGGATCTGTCCCTGGCACCCACGCCTGCGGTTGGCGACAGCGTGGCTGACATTCTGTGCGAGATAGGTTTGGAATATGCAGGCGCGCCCGGAACGACGGCCGCGCTGGCATTGTTAAATGATCAGGTGAAGAAGGGCGGCGTGATGGCATCCTCCTATGTGGGCGGCCTGTCCGGCGCATTCATTCCGGTCAGCGAGGATCAAGGAATGATCGATGCAGTAACGGCCGGTGCACTGACGCTGGAAAAGCTCGAGGCCATGACCTGCGTATGTTCCGTGGGCCTTGACATGATCGCCATTCCCGGCGACACGAAGGCAACGACAATCTCCGGCATTATTGCGGACGAGATGGCCATCGGCATGGTAAACCAGAAGACGACGGCAGTCCGCGTCATCCCCGTGATTGGCAAGGGCGTGGGAGAGCAGGTGGAATTTGGCGGACTTCTCGGCTATGCGCCGATCATGCCGGTCAACCAATTCTCCTGTGATGCATTTGTAAACCGCGGCGGAAGAATTCCCGCACCGATCCACAGCTTCAAGAACTAACGTGTTGGGATTGCGAACGTGACAGGGGACGTGTTAGCCCCGATCCACAGCTTCAAAAACTAAGAAATAATTACGGGGACGCGTCAGTTGACACATCCCCGTGTTTTAATTAATCCAGAATAACGAGAGGAATTTGACGCTCGTCACGTACTTTTCGGCCGGCCTTTTCGGCGGCGATACATTCATAAATGCTTCCGCGGCGAAGGTCGCGGCATAACAGTTCATAGGCGCCGGTGGAGAGATCTTCCCCGGCGTCTGCCAATTTCGTGAGAAGGGGGATGGAGCTCTTTTTCTTGATTTCCGCAAGAAGAGGCGAGGCATTTCTCCGGAATCCCAGCACGCGGGCATATGGAATCAGGCCGTCTTCGCCAAATTCCAAAAGCTCGCTCTTTTTCTCATTTAGCAAAATGTGTAAAAGGCATCTGCTGATGCGGGCATAGGTCATGTTCTTGGTCTTTAGCAGGTTGCAGAAGGAAGCATAGTTTTCATAGTCTTTCAGGCAATTGCGGATTCTGTCGGAGAGTTCAGTCGTTACGTCCGCGTAGCTGTCAAAGCCTTCCGCCTGCTCCATGAGGAGCTTGTAAAGCAACATGTGAGAGAAGTCCCCTAAGGTGACGATGGGAACCTCCTGCAGGCTTTCCCGGAGTGTCTGATAGGATTTTTTCGGCATCTGTGACGAGATTGCCGACAGATCCGTGCCGGCGAGAAGTGCTTCCCGAATGGCCAAGGCAGAACAAAAGTCGACGCCAAACATCCTGTCGTGATAGTTTGCGCCAGCCCGCTTAATCGTATGTACCTTTATGGGGCTTTTGAGCTTTAACAGGGCTTTGCAATACTCAATCCCCAGGATGTTGTTGGGAGAGGCCAGAACGGCCTCGTGACGGGCAAGCTGTGGCGCGTAATCCATCAGGGCGCGGTTCCTTGCAATGGGATAGGAGTGACCGGCGGCGAGGGCGCTCTTTAGGTCGCGCACGAAGTCAACTGGTTCTTCAAGAAGGATCTGGGCAAAGCTGTCCAGGATGGCGGCATCCCCGCATTCACTTCCAAAGCATAGGTAGTCCACGACGCCAAGCTGATGCAGGATGGACACGCCGCCGCTTGCAAAGTATTCCGCACTCGCGGCGCTGTGGGAGATCGGCAGTTCGATCACCAGGTCCGCACCGTTTTGCAGCGCCATTTTTGCGCGCGTAAATTTGTCCAGGATGGCGGGTTCTCCGCGCTGGGTGAAATTGCTGCTTAAAACGACAATGACGTAATCAGCGTTCGTGGCTTCGCGGCACTGATCAAGCTGATATTTGTGTCCATTGTGAAAGGGATTGTATTCTGCGATGATACCGTTAACGACCATGAAACCCTCCTCATGAGTTCAAAAAAAGATCCTGATGGTATTAAAAAAGCGTAAAAGAACGTGAAAAAAATAACGGCACGTTCAAAAAAAGGTACAAGAAAACCGCCTGTTTTGGCTTGTTTTGCAAAAGTATCTTTAGTATAATATACATTAGGTTTTTTGTTAAGTATTTTTTGAAAGGAGCAAGACATGTCATACATTGATAAGATCAAGGAACGCGCGAAATTAGACAAGAAGACGATTGTTTTGCCGGAATCAAACGACAAGAGAACGCTGATCGCGGCAGCAAAGATCATGGAAGAAGGCATCGCCGACATCATCATGATCGGCAGTGAAGAAAAGATCATGGACGGCGCAGGCTGGCTGGAAGTGGATCTCTCCGGCGTGAAGGTAGTGGATCCCACAAAGTGCGCGAAGTTTGATTATTACGTGAATCTTCTCTATGAAACGAGAAAAGCTAAGGGAATGACGCCCGAGAAGGCCAGGGAAATCCTTTCGAAGGATTATCTGACCTTTGGCATTGTCATGGTGAAGGCGAATGACGCGGATGGCATGGTTGCCGGCGCCTGTCATTCCACGGCGGACACGCTTCGTCCCGCACTGCAGATCTTAAAGACGGCTCCGGGCGTGAAGCTTGTCAGCGCATTTTTTGTGATGGACACACAGTTTAAGGAGCAGGGTGAAAATGGCACCTTTATCTTTGCGGATTGCGGCCTGAATCAGGATCCCAGTGCAGAGGAACTCGCTGCCATTGCTGACAGTTCGGCAAGGAGCTTCCGACTTCTCGTTGGACCGAGACCCGTGATCGCAATGCTGAGCCATTCCACGAAGGGAAGTGCAAAGCATGCGCTGGTAGACAAGGTGGTTGAGGCTACGCAGATTGCCCATGAACAGTATCCGCAGCTGTTGCTCGACGGCGAACTTCAGCTCGATGCCGCGCTGGTTCCCAGCGTTGCAAAGTCTAAGGCACCTGGTTCTTCCATCGGCGGAAAGGCAAACGTGCTGATCTTCCCGAATTTGGATGCAGGAAACATTGGATATAAGCTGGTACAGAGGCTCGGCGGCGCGGAAGCTTACGGACCGATGCTGCAGGGCATTGCAAAGCCCGTCAACGATCTTTCCAGAGGATGCTCGTGGCAGGACATCGTGGGCGTTGTGGCGCTGACGGCCGTGCAGGCGCAGGTGCTGTAGATTAGTTTTTACTCTTGGGTCGAGGTTACTAAAGGTTATGCTTTCAGTACCCGTACTTACAAAAAAGAGATTTGAAATGACAAAAACATACATGGGAGAAGAGAAATGAACGTTTTAGTAATTAACTGCGGCAGTTCGTCGCTTAAGTTTCAGTTGATCAATTCTGACAGCGAGCAGTGTATCGCCAAGGGTTTGTGTGAGAGGATCGGAATTGACGGAAGTCAGATTACTTATACGCCTGCCGGCGGGGAGAAGGAAAAGAAGGAGACGCCGATGCCTGATCACACCGAGGCGATCAGGCTTGTGCTGGAGGCACTGACCAATCCCAAGACCGGCGTCGTAAAGAGTCTTGACGAGATTGACGCGGTTGGTCACAGAATCGTACACGGCGGCGAAAAGTTCGCGGAATCCACCATCATTGATGACGAGGTGATGAAGGCCATTGAGGAGTGCAATGAGCTTGCTCCACTGCATAATCCCGCGAACCTCATTGGAATCAATGCCTGCAAGAAGCTGATGCCGAACACGCCCATGGTTGCCGTGTTTGACACGTCCTTCCACCAGACCATGCCGGAGGAGGCTTTCATGTATGGCCTTCCCTATGAGTATTACAAGAAGTATAAGGTTCGCCGCTATGGCTTCCACGGCACCAGCCATTCTTACGTTTCCAAGCGTGCTGCTGAGATTCTTGGCGTTCCTTACGACAGCTTAAAGATCATTGTATGTCACCTTGGCAACGGCGCCAGCATTTCCGCGGTAAAGAACGGCAAGTGCGTTGACACGTCCATGGGCCTTACCCCGCTGGAGGGCTTGATCATGGGTACCAGAAGCGGTGACATTGATCCCGCAATCATGGAGTACGTGGCAAAGAAGGAGAACCTGGACCTGAAGGCGTTGATGAACGTGCTGAACAAGAAATCCGGCGTTCTTGGCCTTTCCGGAGGAATCTCCTCCGACTTCCGTGACATTGAAGCGGGATATGACAAGGGAGATGAAAATTGCATCCGCGCGATGAAGACCTATTGCTATCACGTTGCAAAGTACGTGGGATCCTATGCGGCTGCAATGAACGGCGTTGACGTGATCGCATTTACGGCGGGCGTTGGCGAGAACGGTCCCCTGGTAAGAAGACTGGTGTGCGAGTACTTTGGATTCCTCGGCGTGAAGCTGGATCCCGATGCAAACGCGAAGAGAGGCGAGGAGCTTGTGATCAGCACGCCTGACAGCAAGGTGAAGGTCATGATGATCCCGACTAATGAAGAGCTTGCCATCGCCAGAGAGACGGTGAGACTGGTTAAGTAAAAAATTAGTTGACAAAAAAGAAAATTTTATGTATACTAAGCAAGTGCGTAAAAAGGAGTTGCCATGTTAATAAATCTCTCCGATGTATTTAAGGAACGGGAAAAGGTCTTGAATGAGACCGTGGCAGTGGAACTTGAAAATTTCCAGAGCATGGGTACAAAGTATCCGCTTTGCGAAAAGAGCGATGTACGCTGGACGTTCACCAATATAGAACCCGGAAGGGTGAAGGTTGAGGGCAACGCGAAGCTGGTATTTACCGCTCCCTGTGACAGGTGCTTAAAGGACGTGAAGGTTGAGCTTACGCTTACGCCAGAGCGTTACGTGGTACCGCCGGAAACCTTGGATCCGGAAGATGAGGAGGTTGACGACCTGAGCTTTATGGAGGGTTACAACCTGAATACGGAAACTCTTTTGTACAATGAAATCATGGAAAACTGGCCAGCAAAGATTCTCTGCAGGGAAGACTGCAAGGGCTTATGCCTCGTATGCGGCAGGAATCTCAACGAGGGGGAATGCGGATGCGATCGATTCGTACCGGACCCGCGCTTGGCAGGAATACAAGATCTTTTCAAAGCGTGTAAGGAGGTGTAAATCATGTCGATCTGTCCCAAGAATAAGTCTTCTAAATCTAGAAGAGACAAGAGAAGAGCAAATTGGAAAATGACTGCTCCTACTCTCGTAAAGTGCAGCAAGTGTGGTTCCCTGATGGTTCCCCACAGAGTATGCAAGAACTGCGGTTCTTACAACAAGAAGCAGGTTGTTTCCGTAGAGGATTAATCTGAAGAAGAGTATGAATTGACAAGAGCTTTTTCCGAAAGGAGAAAGCTCTTATTGATTTTTTGCGCTTTTTTTAGTATAATAAGATGCAATTTTGTATTTAGTTTAGGGGAAGTTGGGGAGGCAGAACATGGCAGAGATGGTCAACGTGGCAGTAGACGCAATGGGCGGAGACAATGCGCCCGCAGAATTGGTGAAAGGCGCCGTAGAGGCAGTAAATGAAGACAATCGCATCAAGGTTTTTTTGGTTGGACGCCAGGAGGAAGTGAATGAGGAGCTTGCCAAGTATACTTATGATCCCGCTCGCGTTGAAGTGGTTCATGCATCTGAGGTGATCGAGACGGCAGAACCTCCCGTGGTGGCCATTCGCACCAAGAAGGATTCTTCTCTGGTAAAGTGCATGAAAATGGTGCGGGAAGGCACCTGTGACGGCATGGTGACTGCCGGCAGCACGGGTGCAACCCTGGTTGGAGGACAACTTCTCGTTGGACGCATCAAGGGTGTGGACCGCGCGCCGCTTGCACCGCTGATTCCGACGGAGAAAGGCGTGAGCCTTTTGATCGACTGTGGGGCAAGCGTGGACGCAAAGCCGTCAAACTTAGTTCAGTTTGCACTGATTGGAAGCATCTACATGGAAAGCGTTATGGGCGTTCAGAATCCCACCGTTGGCATTCTGAACATTGGCGCGGAGGAAGAAAAGGGAAATGCGTTGGTAAAGGAGACGTTCCCTCTCCTCAAGGAATTAAAGGAAATCAACTTTATTGGAAGCGTGGAGGCGCGTGACGTGCCGGCTGGAGTGGCAGACGTGATCGTCTGTGAGGCATTCGCGGGTAACGTGCTTTTGAAAACCTATGAAGGTGTCGGCATGACCATGCTGAAATTGATCAAGAAGGGTTTGATGAGCAATTTAAAGAGCAAGATTGGCGCCTTAATGATCAAGCCGACGCTTAAGAAAACGCTCAAGGGATTTAACGTGGAAGAATACGGCGGTGCGCCGCTTCTGGGATTAAACGGCCTGGTTGTTAAGACCCATGGAAGCAGTAAGACGATTGAGATCAAGAACTCCGTTTTACAATGCATTGCCTTCAAAGAGCAGAAGATTAATGAGAAAATCAAAGAAAATATGAGTAATAACGGAAAAGAAAAGATTTTGCCGGAGGGTTAAAGTGGCAATATGGAATATGAAAAGCTGGTTAGCCTGATCGCGAACGAACTGAACCTGAAACCGGAGAAGATCAAGCGGGAATCTAGACTGAAAGAGGATCTTGGAGCGGATTCCCTTGACGTGTTTCAGATCATGATCAAGATTGAGGAAGAGTTACGGACAGAGGTGGATCCGGTAATGGCGGAGAAGCTTCGCACGGTGGATGACGTCTGGAGACTGGTTCAGATGCAGGTTCGCCAATAGCCGCAGGGCTTGGAGGTATCGACGTGAAGGAGTATACGACGGACAAATTAGAAGAGCGGAT
Source organism: Acetatifactor sp. (assembly GCA_024693365.1). Lineage (GTDB taxonomy): Bacteria > Bacillota > Clostridia > Lachnospirales > Lachnospiraceae > Acetatifactor. The sequence continues at coordinate 53,594 of JAILLF010000029.1, forward strand.
ATCCTATCATTTTCAGGATCGGGCACTGCTTTTGCAGGCACTCACGCACAGTTCTTTTGTGAATGAGCAAAAGAAAGAAAAGACGCAGGATTATGAACGCGTGGAATTCCTTGGGGACGCAGTGTTGGAACTGGTATCAAGCGAATTTCTGTTCCAGAATTTTGGGAATCTGCCAGAGGGGGAACTGACGAAACGCAGGGCTTCCATGGTGTGTGAGCCGTCGCTTGCCTTCTGCGCGAAAGACCTGGAGCTTGGAAAATTCATGCGCATGGGAAAGGGCGAGGAGAGCACGGGCGGAAGAACCCGCGAGAGCATCATAGCCGATGGCATGGAGGCGCTCATTGGAGCCATTTATCTTGACAGCGGCATGGAAGAAGCCAGGAAGTTTATTTACCGCTTTATCTTGAACGATCTGGAAAACAAACAGCTTTTTTATGACAGTAAGAGTAACCTTCAGGAGGTCGTGCAGGCGAACTTCAAGGCAGATCTTTCCTATGAGCCCGCGGGTGAAATCGGCCCCGAGCATAATAAGTCCTTTACCTTCCGGGTGAAACTGGGAAATGAAATCCTCGGAGAGGGTACGGGCAGAACAAAAAAGGCGGCGGAGCAGCAGGCTGCTTATCAGGCGCTTCTGAAGTTGAGGGAAAAGGGATATGTATTTAAAAAGCATTGAGGTACAGGGCTTTAAGTCCTTTGCAAATAAGATCACGTTTCAATTCCACAATGGCATCACGGGCATTGTGGGACCGAACGGAAGCGGAAAGAGTAACGTGGCGGACGCCGTCCGCTGGGTGCTTGGCGAACAGCGCATCAAGCAGCTTAGAGGCGCGAGCATGCAGGACGTCATCTTTTCCGGAACGGAGCTTAGGAAACCGTTAAGCTATGCTTACGTGGCAATTACGCTGGACAATTCCGACCATCAGCTTGCCATTGATTATGATGAAGTGACGGTGGCGAGAAGACTTTACCGTTCCGGTGAAAGTGAGTATCTGTTAAATGGCACCTCCTGCAGACTCAAGGACGTAAACGAGCTGTTTTATGATACCGGTATTGGTAAGGAAGGTTATTCCATTATTGGCCAGGGTCAGATCGACAAGATCCTGAGCGGTAAGCCGGAGGAGAGAAGAGAGCTTTTTGACGAAGCTGCCGGCATTGTAAAATTTAAGAGAAGAAAGACCGCGGCCATCCAGAAGATGGAGAGCGAGAAGCAGAATCTCGTTCGCGTCAGCGATATTTTGGCAGAACTTGAAAAGCAGATCGCTCCTTTGGAGAAACAGTCCGAGACCGCGAAGATTTATTTGAAGCATAAGGAAGCCTTGAAAACGCTCGACATTAACGTCTTTCTGCTGGAGCACAACCGCCTGAAAAAACAGTTGGATGACGTGACGGAAAAGTGGCGGATCGCAAGTCATGATTATGCGGAAAGCACTAAGGAATATCAAGGCATTAAGGAAGAGTACGAGAAGGTTCAGGAAGAGATTGAAGGCCTGGATGCTTCCATCGAAGAAGCCAGAAAGATTCTGGGCGAAGCAGGATTATACAGGGAGAGACTTGAGGGCGAAATCGGTGTCCTGAATGAGCAGATCAATTCCGCCGAATCAAGCAAGGCTCACCTGAATAACCGTAAAGAGACGCTGGAAGGCGAGATCCGTGAGCACGAGAAGGAAAAGCAGGACATCTTGAATGATAAGGTGGATACGGATGCGAAGGTCGAGGAGCTTTCCGCCACCGCGCTTGGCCTGCGCAAGGAACTGGAGACGATTCAGGCAAGGATCGAAGAGTTAAACGCATCCATTGAGGATGGCAAAAATACCATCATGAATGAATTGAACCAGAGGGCTTCCATCAAGTCCCGCCTGGGCCGTTTTGATACCATGATGGAGCAGGTGAGCATCCGCAAGGCAGAGCTTCAGTCGAAGCTGCTTCGCGCAAAATCGGATGAGCAGTCAAGAGGCGAGGCCCTGAAAAAGCAGGAAGAAACCTTCCAGAGACTGACGGATGAGATCCGCGAAATGAATGGTCAGGTCACGGCAAAAGAAGCGGAACTGGCGGAGATCCGTCAAAGCCTTGGCGCAAAGGATGCAAAGCTGCGTGAGACGCAGAGCAATTATCATCAGGAAAAATCAAAGCTGGAGGCGCTTGCCAATCTGACGGAGCGCTATGAAGGCTATGGCGGCTCCGTCAAGAAGGTGATGGAGCAAAAGGAGAAGGAAAAGGGCATCATTGGCGTAGTCGCTGACATCATCAAGGTGGATCAGAAGTACGAAGTGGCCATTGAGACGGCTCTTGGCGGTAATATCCAAAACATCGTTACCGATAACGAGGAGACCGCGAAAAAGATGATCCGCTTCCTCAAGGAGGGGAGACTCGGCAGGGCAACCTTCCTTCCGCTTACCAGCATCAAGGATCCGCAGGAATTCAAGAATCCCGAGGCCTTGAATGAAAAGGGTGCCATCGGCATGGCGGATGAACTGGTGCACATTGAGGAGAAGTACAAGGACGTGGCAAAGTCCATGCTTGGCAGGATCGTCGTGGTCGACAACGTTGACAATGCCGTAAAGATCGCGAGGAAATTCCAGTATGGCATCCGCATGGTTACGCTGGAGGGAGAACTTCTGGTGCCCGGGGGCGCAATCAGCGGCGGTGCGTTTAAGAATAACAGTAATCTGCTTGGACGTCGTCGTGAGTTGGATGAACTTGAGAGGAAGGCAAAGGAACTCCTTGCGGATGTGGAACGTATCGGCAAGGACATTGAAGATACCAAGACGAGAAGAAATGGACTTCGTCTGGAGTTAGAGAACATTCGCGCTGAAATCCAGCGCAAATCCATTGAGCAGAACACTGCCAGGATCAGCATCGCGCAATCCCGGGAGCGTATGGAAGAGGAAGAAGAGGGCGTGCAGGATCTTCGCCGTGAGGCACAGGATCTGGAAAAGCAGGTTCTCGAGATGACGGGCGGCAAGGAGAGCGTTCTGGAAGAACTGCAAAAGAGTGAAGCTCTCGAAAAAGAGACGCAGGAGAAGATCCTCGTATTCCAAAAAGAATTGGAAGAAAAGAGAGGCCAGGAATCCGATGCCGTAAATAAGTGCTCTGAATGGGATTTGAAGGTTGAAAAGATGCGTCAGGCCCAGGGATTTAAGCAGGCCAACGTTGACCGTATTGACGGAGAGATCACGCGTGCCGGCAAGGAACTGCAGGAAATCCTGGATGCCTTGTCTCAAAATGAATCTCTTGTGGAAGAGAAAAAGAATAACATTCAGGAGATCCGAAAGACCATTGAGGCTTCCTATGACGCAGAGTCAAAGTCGGAAACGACCTTGAAAGAGTCTGCAGCGAAGAAGGAAGGGCTTTCCGCGAAGCAAAAGAATTTCTTCCAGCGCCGGGAGGAACTGGCGGAGAAGAATGCCAGTCTTGACAAGGAGGTCTTCCGCCTGAATTCGTCCAAGGAACGCTTGGATGAGATGATCGAGAATCAGATCAATTACATGTGGGATGAATATGAGATCACGCTTACGGATGCGGCATCGCTCCGAAATGAAGAGATGACGGATCTCGGTGCCATGAAGAGGGAGATTGAATCCCTGAAGGATAAGATCCGCAAGCTTGGCAACGTCAACGTGAATGCCATCGAGGATTATAAGAATTTGATGGAGCGTTATACCTTCATGAAGACGCAGCATGATGATCTTGTGGAGTCGGAGAAGGCATTGGAGGCGCTGATCGCAGAGTTGGATGCAGCCATGAGAAAGCAGTTCCTTGAGAAGTTCGCGGAGATTAACCGGGAATATGACAAGGTATTCAAGGAATTGTTTGGCGGCGGTAAGGGTACGCTGGAATTGCAGGAGGACGAGGACATCCTTGAGGCAGGCATACGCATCATCGCGCAGCCGCCTGGAAAGAAGCTTCAGAACATGATGCAGCTCTCCGGCGGTGAGAAGGCGCTTTCGGCAATCGCGCTTTTGTTTGCCATTCAGAATTTAAAGCCTTCACCGTTCTGTCTATTGGATGAGATTGAGGCGGCGTTGGATGATTCTAACGTGGGAAGGTTTGCAAAGTATTTGCATAAGCTGACGAAGAATACGCAGTTTATCGTGATCACGCACAGGCGCGGTACCATGGAGCAGGTTGACAGGCTGTATGGAATTACGATGCAGGAGAAGGGTGTGTCGACGCTAGTCTCGGTTAGCCTGATCGATAAGGATCTGACGGATTAACGCGCCGCCCCGGGATTCATGCTCCGCGCCGCCCCAAGGAATTGGCTCCGCGCCGTCCAGGCCTTGTTTGCTTGGAACGGCTCGGACTGCACTAAGCTCATCTTCTGACCTCAGGCAAAGCCAATCCTTCGGTTATAAACCTCAGGAGTTGGCTTTTGAGGTCATCGATTCGCTAAGTGCTGCCGGCTAATTGTTCCAAGCGAACAAGGCCTGGACGGCGCGGATTCGAATTGCCATGGCGGCGCGGATGTGGATAACGTGTTGGCGGTTAGTTGTTGCAAGCGGGTATTGTGTGGACGGCGCGGATTCGAATTGCCATGGCGGTGCGGATGTGGATAATGAGTTGAAGGTTAGTTGTTGCAAGTAGGTGTTGCCTGGGCGATTGTGGGTTTTAGCGTTTTAGGTTAGGGATAGAGTGTTTAGTTTAGGAGATTTGAGGTATGTGGAAGTTTTGGAAGAAGAAAAAGGCAGAGGAAGAACAAGCGGAAGAGGAAGTGTTGGAAGGCTTGGAGGCAGATGCTGAGGCCGGAGAGGGGGTAGAGGCGGATTCGGAAGAAGCCGGGCATTTGGAGGCTGCAGGGGAGGAAAGTGCAGCATCTGAAAGCGGTGACGTTTCTTTTGAAGGCAAGGAAGAAAAGGGCGCAATTTCGGAAGAATCAGGCGAAGGCGTAGCTCCTGAGGATGGTGAAGAGGTAACGGCCGAAGGCGTAGCTCCTGAGGATGGTGAAGAGGTAACGGCCGAAGGCGAAGAGGCTGAAGAGGAAGATGCTGAGGCTGAAGAGGAAGATGCTGAGGCTGAAGAGGACGGGACCGTAAAGGAGAAAAAAAAGGGATTCTTTGCCAGACTGCGTGAAGGGCTTGCGAAGACGAGGGCTAATATTGCGCGGGGCTTTGACAGGCTGTTTACGGCAAATGAGATTGATGAGGACTTTTATGAGGAATTGGAAGAGATTCTGATCATGGGAGACATCGGCGTCAATTCCACGACGGAGATCATTGAGCGTCTGAGGGAGCAGGTGAAGGAGCGGCACTTAAAGAAGCCGGTGGAGTGTAAGGATCTTCTCATTCAGAGCATTCGCGAGCAGATGGAGGTTGGCGAGACGGCCTATGATTTCGAGACGCAGCAGTCCATCATTATGGTGATCGGGGTCAATGGCGTTGGTAAGACCACGACGGTGGGTAAGCTCGCCTGGAAGCTGAAGGATGACGGGAAGAAGGTGTTGATTGCTGCGGCTGATACGTTCCGCGCGGCAGCGGGCGACCAGCTGGCAGAGTGGGCCAGAAGGGCAGGCGTTCCCATGATCGGCGGCAAGGAGGGCGCTGATCCCGCAAGCGTTGTGTATGATGCCGTGAATGCTGCAAAGGCAAGGGGCGTTGACGTGCTTTTGATCGATACGGCGGGAAGATTGCACAACAAGAAGAATCTGATGGAAGAGCTGCGAAAGATGAATCGCATTATCGACAAGGAGTATCCGGACGCTCATCGCGAGAATCTGATCGTACTGGATGGAACCACGGGTCAGAATGCTCTGGCACAGGCGAGAGAGTTTGGCGACGTTACGGATCTCACCGGCATTGTGTTGACGAAGATGGACGGCACTGCAAAGGGCGGAATCGCGGTGGCAATCCAGTCGGAACTTGGTATTCCCGTGAAATACATTGGCGTTGGTGAAACTACGCAGGATTTGCAGAAATTTGATCCGGATGAGTTTGTGCGTGCCCTTTTTGACGTTGACTTGTCTGAGGATGCCGTGAACGTTATCACAAAAGATTACGAGAATGAGACGGAAGCATAAACCGAAAGGACGAAAAAAGGAGAGCAGCATGAGTGAGACGGAGCAGATGTTGACGCTTGAGAAATTTGAGGAAGCCACGGAAGTCGTTGGCAAGGTGACGCTGGAGACGAAATTGGTCTACAGTGATTATTTCAGTGCGCAAACTGGAAATAAAGTATACTTAAAGCCGGAAAATATGCAATTTACGGGTGCATATAAGGTTCGCGGGGCATACTATAAGATGAGTACGCTTACGCCGGAAGAGAGAAGCCGCGGTTTGATCACGGCCTCCGCCGGTAATCACGCACAGGGCGTTGCGTATGCTGCAAAATGCTATGGCGCGAAAGCGACCATCGTAATGCCAACGACCACGCCGCTGATGAAGGTGAATCGCACGAAGAGTTACGGCGCCGAGGTGGTGCTTTTTGGCGACGTGTATGACGAGGCATGCGCAAAGGCATATGAGTTGGCGGACGAGCACGGCTATACCTTCATTCATCCTTTTGATGACCTGACGGTGGCAACCGGGCAGGGAACCATTGCCATGGAGATTGTCAAGGAACTTCCGCTGGTAGATTATATTCTGGTACCCATTGGAGGCGGTGGATTGGCGACGGGCGTCTCCACGTTGGCGAAGCTCCTGAATCCAAAGATCAAGGTGATCGGCGTAGAACCTGCTGGTGCAAATTGCATGCAGGAGAGCTTGAAGAATGCGAAGGTGACGACGCTTCCCGTGGTCAACACGATCGCTGACGGCACGGCGGTTAAGACGCCTGGCAGTAAGCTTTTCCCTTATATCCAAAAGAATCTGGATGACGTGATCACCGTGGAGGATGAGGAGCTTGTAGTAGCCTTCCTCGACATGGTGGAGAATCATAAGATGATCGTGGAGAATTCCGGACTGCTCACGGTTGCCGCTCTGAAGCATTTGGACGTAAAGGATAAGAAGATTGTTTCGATCTTAAGCGGCGGTAACATGGACGTGATCACCATGAGCAGCGTGGTGCAGCAGGGACTGATTTTCCGTGACAGGATCTTTACCGTATCCGTTCTGCTTCCGGACAAGCCGGGTGAATTGCATCGCGTGTCCGGCATCATCGCGGGGGAGAACGGTAACGTGATTAAGCTGGAGCATAATCAGTTTGTATCCATCAACAGGAATGCCGCAGTAGAGCTTCGCATTACCATGGAGGCATTTGGAACGGAGCACAAGAACCGCATTATGGAAACGTTGGAGAAGGAAGGCTACAAGCCAAGACTTGTCCGCACAAATATTTGATGGAAAGCTTCTGACGCATGCAGTGGCTTTCCCAAGGAGTCATTGTGAAGGAAGAGAAGGCATTAGAGAAAACAACGAAAAGAGAAGCAAGTGGGACGGATGCAGGGTACGTTGATAAAGCGAAGCGGAACGTGCCCTGGAAGACGATGCCAACAAATGGAGCGAAGCATCGCGGTGTCCGCAGGGTTTTGGATTACGTGGTGATGACGCTGGCGGCGGCAATTTACGGCATTGCCATTGGACTTTTCCTGGATCCAAACATGCTGGCACCCGGCGGCGTGGCAGGAACTGCCGTGATTTTGAATCGCGTGTTGCCGTTGGAGACCGGTACGCTGATGCTGATCATGAACGTGCCGATCTTTTTGTTCGGACTTTGGCAGTTTGGCCTTAAGTTTATGATCTCCACCATCTTTTCAACGACGCTTGCATCCACCTTTGTCAATTTGTTCCGGCAATATCCGGCGGTGACGCAGGAGCCATTGCTGGCGGCACTTGTTGGCGGAAGCCTTACCGCAGTTGGACTGGGGCTTACGTTTCATGCCGGTTCCACCACCGGCGGTACGGACATTATCGTGAAATATCTTCGCCAGAAGATGCCTTACCTGAAGACGGGAATGCTGATGCTGGGTCTGGACGTGATTGTGGTGACGGCCTCAGCGTTTGTCTTTGGAGACGTGGAAAGGGCGCTATACGCAGGAATCAGCGTGGGCGTGACTTCCTTTGTGCTGGATCTCGTGCTGTACGGAAGGGACGGAGCGAAGCTGATCTACATTATCAGCGATCATCCGGAAGAGATTGCAAAAAGGCTTTTGGAAGAGTTGGACGTGGGCGTTACGTATTTTGAAGGCGCGGGAGCGTATAGCGGTAAGGAAAAGCAGGTGATCTTTTGCGTCCTGCGAAAACCGCTTTCCCCCAGGGCGGAAGCCATTGTAAAGGAAGAGGATCCCAAAGCCTTTTTGATCGTTACGAACGCCACGGAGATTTATGGAGAAGGATATAAAAGCTATTTCGGAGAAAAATTGTAGAAATTATTAAAAAAATACTTGCAATTTTTTTCGAGATAGTGTAATATACAAAAGTACCGCAGATGCGGAACAAAAATAACGGTGTGGCTGATTGGTCAAGCGGTTAAGACGCCGCCCTCTCACGGCGGAAACAGGGGTTCGATTCCCCTATCAGCTGCGGAAATCTCGTAAGATTGCTTTTCTAAGCGCTTACGAGATTTTTTTATTTTCCTCTTGACAATGATGGTACAATGTACTATTATACAAATAGTAAAAGATACCACAAGGATAGTGTCAAGTGATGTATGAAAAACTAATGGCGAAGAAAAAAAGCCGTAAGGCTCTCCGAGGGCTTAGGGCGCTGCCCTAAGAACCTGCAAGGGACGAGTCCCTTGACCCGTTAATCGGGCTCTGCCCGAACCCGTCC
>JAILLF010000018.1 GCA_024693365.1 Acetatifactor sp.
GCTGAACGCCGGTCAGATGAGAAAGACGGTTTACGCGACGGTGATGAAGGGCAACAAAAAGGTCAGCAACACTTATCGCTACAGCATCGAGTCCTACGTACAATCCATGAGGGGCAAGGGCTATGGCGAAGCGTTTGACAATCTGCTTGACGCGATGATGCGCTACGGCGACTCTGCCGCTGATTTCGCAGCCAACCGTTAAAGTCGTTACGGGACAAATAATTTGGCAAAGAGAGGTCTGCCTTCATCAGGCAGATCTCTTTTGCTTAAGTTGGCATGGCTTTGCGCCGCATTACGGAAGCGAGGCGGACGCTAAGGTGAATTTTGTCTATTGCGGAGCGATGGGCATTTGATATACAATAAGGGGGAAGACTTGAATGGACAGGCAAGAACAATACGGATATGTTTCAGATTGAAGAAGAGTTAAAAAAGCTCCCGAAAAAACCGGGAGTGTACGTGATGCGGGATAAGGCAGACGGGATCCTGTACGTGGGGAAGGCAAAAAATCTCCACAACAGGGTGCGGTCTTATTTTCGTGAGAATATTGGGCGGGGACCGGCCATCGACAAGATGGTGTCGCTGATCGCAAGGTTTGAATATATTGTGACGGACTCGGAATTGGAAGCGCTGGTACTGGAGAACAACCTGATCAAGGAGCATTCCCCGAAATACAATACGCTCCTGAAGGATGATAAGACCTATCCGTACGTAAAGGTGACGCTGGGAGAACCATTCCCGAGGATCCTGTTCTCGCGCAGCATGAAGAAGGATAAGTCCAAGTATTTTGGACCCTATACCAGCGCGGCGGCAGTGAAGGATACGATCGATCTGTTGAATAAGCTCTATCAGCTCCGGACCTGTAATAAGAATCTGCCAAGGGACATTGGAGCGGAGAGACCGTGCCTCAATCACCATATCAAGCAATGTCTTGCACCCTGTCAGGGGTATGTGGATGAGAAGACGTATCGCGCCCAGGTGAATGGTGCGCTGGAATTTTTGAATGGCAATTATGCGCTGATCTTGAGGGACCTGGAGCAGAAGATGAAAAAGGCCGCCGAGGAATTGGAGTTTGAAGAGGCGGCGAGATACCGGGATCTTTACAATAGCGTGAAGTCCGTTGCGCAAAAGCAAAAAATCACGGATTCCGGCGGGGAGGACAAGGACGTCATCGCCCTGCATCAAGAGGGAAATGAGGCCGTGGTGCAGGTGTTCTTTGTGCGCGACGGCAAGCTGATTGGCCGGGAACATTATTACATGACACATGTGTCGGAATTGCCCGGCGAGGAGCTGTTTGACGGGGGGGAAGAAGCGGAATACGCCAGGTTTCAAGAGGCGAGGCGGAAGATCAAGGCTGAGACGCTGCGTCAGTTCCTGCAGCAGTTCTATGCCGGGACGCCGTTTATCCCGCGGGAGATCATGATACAATATGAGGTGGAGGATCTGGAGCTGATCGAGCAGTGGCTGACGGGACGAAAGGGCGCAAGGGTGTACCTGCGCGTTCCGAAGATCGGCAGCAAGGAAAAGCTTGTGGAGCTTGCGGCGCAGAATGCAAAGTTGATCTTGGATCAGGACCGCGAGCACTTAAAGCGTGAGGAAGGACGAACGATCGGCGCCGTGAAGGAGATCGCGGGAATCCTTGGGCTCACGGGCATTGAGCGCATGGAGGCCTTTGATATATCAAATACCAACGGATTTGAGAACGTGGCATCCATGGTGGTGTTTGAAAAGGGAAAACCGAAGCCGAGTGATTACAGGAAATTCCGGATAAAGACCGTGGCAGGGCCGGATGATTACGCCTGCATGAGGGAGGCGCTGACCAGGCGCTTTACGCATGGCCTTGAGGAGGCGGAGGAGCTAAGGAAAAAGGGTATGGATGAAAAGCTGGGAAGCTTTACGAAGTTTCCGGATCTTCTCATGATGGACGGCGGACGCGGGCAGGTCAACGTTGCGTTGGAGGTGCTAAAGGAGCTGGGGGTCAACGTTCCGGTCTGCGGCATGGTGAAAGATGACAATCATCATACGAGAGGGTTGTATTTTAATAACGTGGAGATGCCCATCGACGTGCGCTCGGAAGGGTTTAAGCTGATCACCAGGGTGCAGGACGAGGCGCACCGTTTTGCAATTGAATATCATCGGTCGCTCCGCGGAAAGACGCAGGTAAAGTCGGTGCTGGAGGAGATCCCGGGCGTCGGGCCCTCGAGAAGAAAGGCGCTGATGCGCAAGTTCGGGAGCCTTGAGGAGATTAAGAATGCCACGTTGGAGCAGATGCTGGAGATTCCTGAATTAAATGAAAAAGTGGCAAAGGAAATACTAGCCTATTTTCAGAGAACGTGATACGATTAAATATAAGGCTTTTGTCAGCGGATTTCGAAGGCAGGCGGGATTAAGAGAGAGGCCCGGCACCGGAGCGGTCCGCATCACAAAAAGATGGGAGAAATGACTATGGCAAGCGTAAGTTTAACTCGCGTGATCGAGAAAATGAAACTGGAAAACGTTACGCCGGAGATCGACGTACGAAGAATTAAGGTGACGCAGCCGGACATTAACAGGCCGGCACTGCAGATGGCGGGATATTTTGAGCACTTTGACGCAGCGCGCCTGCAGGTCATTGGATTTGTAGAGTATTCATACATGGGAGGATTGTCTGACGAGCGCAAACGAGAGGTTTATGACCAGCTCCTGAGCTATGAGACCATTCCCGCCGTCGTGTTCTGCAGGGAACTGCAGCCTGACGCGATCTTTCTGGAAATGGCAAATAAGCATAAGATTCCCGTGTTTGTTACGAAGAAATCGACTTCCGCATTTATGGCGGAGATTATTCGTTGGCTGAACGTGAAGCTGGCACCCTGCATTTCCGTGCACGGCGTTCTGGTGGACGTTTACGGTGAGGGCGTGCTGATCACGGGTGAGAGCGGCATCGGTAAGTCTGAGGCGGCGCTGGAGCTGATTAAGCGCGGTCACCGTCTCGTGACGGATGACGTGGTGGAGCTTCGGAAGGTCAGCGACGATACGCTGATCGGTTCCGCACCAGACATCACGAAGCATTTTATCGAGCTTCGCGGCATTGGCATTGTCGACGTGAAGGCACTCTTCGGTGCTTCCTCCGTAAAGGATACGCAGAGCATTGACCTCGTGATCCGGCTGGAGGACTGGGACAAGGATAAGGATTACGATCGTCTTGGATTGGAAGAGAATTATACGGAATATCTTGGAAATAAGGTGGTCTGCCACAACATCCCGATCCGTCCCGGACGGAATCTTGCGGTCATCTGTGAGTCAGCTGCCGTAAATCATCGTCAGAAGAAGATGGGTTACAATGCGGCACAGGAGCTTTATGCAAGAGTGCAGCAGTCTCTGGCGAAGCGCCGCGATGAAGAGGACGAGGATTTTTTTGAGAACGGGGAATAATCCGCAGGCAGGCAAAATAAATCATTGTGAAGTGAAAGGATGAAGGAGAGAAAAGATGTACGCTTTTGGAGTGGATATTGGCGGTACGACCGTAAAAATGGGATTGTTTGACCAGAATGCCAACGCGCTGGATAAGTGGGAGATTCCCACAAGAAAGGAAAACGGCGGCGAGGCGATTTTGCCTGACGTGGCAAAGGCCATCCTTTCCAAGATGGAGGAAAAGGGCATCACCGCTGATCAGGTGAAGGGCATTGGCGTTGGTGCGCCCGGAGCCGTGGATGAGGAAGGCACCATGGTAGGCGGAGCAGTGAATCTGGGATGGGGCGTGCTCAACATTCCGGAGATTCTGCACAAGTTTATCGATGTGCCCGTGAAGGCAAATAATGACGCGAACGTGGCGGCGCTTGGAGAGATGTGGCAGGGCGGCGGCAAGGGCTATTCCAACATGGTTGCCGTGACGCTCGGAACCGGCGTCGGCGGAGGTATTATCGTGAATGGGAAGATCCTGACCGGTGCAACCGGTGCAGGAGGAGAGATCGGCCACATTCACTTGGAGGACAACGAGACGGAGAGCTGCGGCTGCAAGAAGAAGGGCTGCCTTGAGCAATATGCTTCTGCAACCGGCATTGTGCGGCTTGCCAAAAGAAGGCTTGCAAAGGATGATGCGCCGAGCGTGCTTCGCGGCGGCGAGGTTTCCGCAAAGACCGTGTTTGACGCGGTGAAGGCTGGGGACGCAGTGGCGATCGAGATTGCAGAGCAGTTCGGGGATTATCTCGGCAAGGGCCTTGCGGCAGTTGCGGCAGTCGTTAATCCTGAGGTGTTTGTAATCGGCGGCGGCGTATCCAAGGCGGGCGAGATCCTGCTTTCGTACGTGAAACCGGCGTTTGCAAGGTATGTATTTTATCCCTGCGGTAAGGCAGAGTTTAAGCTTGCGACGCTGGGGAATGACGCGGGCATCTTTGGCGCGGCGGCGCTGATCCTAAAGTAGGGTTAGAGACAGGACATGGCAGAAAGGCTGGATATATGGTTAGTGAGACGGTAATCCAAGTACTAAAGGGTTATACAAATGAGGAAAACATTCATCTTGGGGAGCCTATGAGCGGCCATACGACCTTCCGGGTGGGGGGGCCGGCGGATTGCCTTATAGAGATTCACGATAAAGAAGAATTAAAGAGAATTTGTAAATATCTAGGCATGACGGGGATTCCCGTTTTTGTCATGGGAAATGGAAGTAATTTGCTGGTAAGCGACAAGGGTTTTCGCGGCGTGATCCTGAAGGTGCAGTCCGGCATGAACCAGGTCCGGGTGGAAGGAAAGCGCGTGATCGCACAGGCAGGCGCCACCATGGCGCAGGTTGCCAGGGCTGCCATGGAGAACGGGCTGACGGGCTTGGAGTTTGCCTCCGGCATTCCGGGAACCATTGGCGGCGGCGTGATCATGAATGCCGGTGCTTACGGCGGAGAAATGCGGCAGGTGGTGAGGAACGTCGAGGTCCTCAGCAGTGACGGTGAGTTTTGGAATCTGGACAATGAGACCATGGAATTTGGATACCGCACCAGTAGCATCAAGGGAAAGGATTACGTGGTGACGGAGGTGGAGATGGAGCTTTCAGAGGGAGATCCCGCACAGATCAAGGCGACGATGGATTCCCTTGCGGCGCAGCGCCGGGAAAAGCAACCACTGGAATATCCCAGCGCCGGCAGCACGTTCAAGCGCCCGGAGGGACATTTCGCCGGTAAGCTTATTCAGGATGCGGGCCTTCGGGGGTATGCCGTTGGAGGCGCCATGGTTTCGGAGAAGCATTGCGGTTTTATAGTCAACGTGCAGCCTGGCGTTACCACCGCGACTGACGTGATGAAGCTGATCCGCCACGTTCAGGAGACCGTCATGGAAGCTTTTGACGTGGAGTTGGAACCGGAAGTGATTTTTCTGGGAGATTTTAGCGCATATTGATAGGAGATTTAAGACATTCTTGGAAGCTTGGGGCGCATCTTGAGCCGTCCTGAGGTTTGAGGAGGTGATCGCGTGAGACTCATTATTGTGACTGGCATGAGCGGCAGCGGAAAAACGACTGCCCTAAAAATGCTTGAGGATGCAGGATTTTATTGCGTGGACAACATTCCGCTGACTTTGGTGGAAAAGTTCGTGGAACTTATCGCAATGCCGGAAAATGAAATTGACAAGATGGTTCTGGGGCTGGACGTGCGCGCCGACCTTCACTTCGAGGAAGCCCATGAGATCCTGAAATCCTTGAAGGAAAAGGGGGTTCCGCTGGAAATCCTCTTCCTCGACAGTGATGACAATAGCCTGATCAATCGCTACAAGGAGACGAGGAGACTGCATCCCCTGGCGCCGTACGGCCGCGTGGAGGATGGCGTTGCCAAGGAGAGGGAGATCCTGGAGGACCTCCGGAAGGATGCGGATTACGTGCTGGATACCACAAACCTGCTGACCAGGGAATTGAAGGCAGAGCTTGACCGCATTTTTGTTCAGAATGAGACTTACAACAGTCTGATGGTGACCGTGACCTCCTTTGGTTTTAAGTATGGCATCCCCAATGACGCCGACCTCGTGTTTGACGTAAGATTCCTGCCCAATCCGTATTACATAGACGGACTTAGGAATAAGACGGGAAATGACAAGGAAATACAGGATTTCGTGATGAGTCATCCGGAATCCGGAGAGTTTCTGGACAAGCTGACGGACATGGTACAGTTCCTAATCCCCAATTATGTCAAGGAAGGAAAGTACCGTCTTGTCATAGCCATCGGATGTACGGGAGGCAGGCACAGGAGCGTGACCCTGGCGAATGCCCTGTATGACCGGCTGAAAGACAAAGGCGAGTATGGGATCAAGCTTGATCACAGGGATATATATAATAAACGTGGATAATGACGCGAGGTAACGAAATGTCGTTTTCAAGCGAAGTAAAGCAGGAATTATGCGGGCGCATCAGCCCCGCAAGACATTGTCAGCTGGCTGAGCTGGCGGCAATCCTTCATTTTTGCGGAGAGTTTGGCAGGGACGCAGATGGGCGTTATGCCATAGGGCTTCAGACGGAAAATGAAATGATTGTAAGAAAATGCTTTACATTACTGAAAAAAACATTTAATATAGAAACGGACAACTGGATCGGTGAAGAACAAATGCTTTCTCTCTTTCAAAAGATTGGTGATCCGGAGGAAACCGTGAGCGCGCTGCTCTTGAAAAATGCCTGTTGTCAAAGGGCATTCTTGCGCGGGGCATTCCTGAGCGTAGGTTCCATCAGCGACCCGAGTAAGGCATATCATTTGGAATTTGTGTGTCCTACAGAGGCCAAGGCGGAGCAATTGCAGGCCGTGATGTTGGGATTTGACGTACCGGCGAAGATCGTGCTTCGAAAGAAGTATCACGTTGTCTATTTGAAAGAAGGAGCGGGAATTGTAGATCTGCTCAACGTGATGGAGGCGCACGTCTCCCTGATGAATCTGGAGAATCTGCGGATTTTGAAGGAGATGAGAAATTCCATCAACAGAAGGGTGAACTGTGAGACGGCAAACATTAACAAGACCGTGAGCGCATCCTCGAGACAGATCAGTGACATCGAATTCCTGAGAGATCATTACGGATTGTCAAGATTGCCGGCGCAATTGCAAGAGATGGCTCAGGTGAGATTGGAGAATCCGGATGCACCGCTGAAGGATCTTGGGCAGCTTTTGGATCCGCCCGTTGGAAAATCCGGCGTGAACCACAGGCTACGCAAACTCAGTGAGCTTGCAGAGTCAGTCAGAAATTAGAACTTTTTGGTTTGTGTTTTGAAAGGAGCAGTAACATGGTAGTAAAGGACATCCTGGTAAATCTTGAACATGGGTTGGAAGCTAGACCGATCGCACTTCTGGTACAGGAAGCCAGCAAGTACGACAGCAAGATCTATATCCAGTCCAAGGATCGCCGCGTAAATGCAAAGAGCATCATGGGAATGATGACGCTTGCACTGGACAACGGAGAAACGTTGGAGGTATCGGCTGACGGTGATGACGAGCAGGTAGCCGTAAAGGGGATTGAGCATTTTCTGAGCGGCAAATAAGATGTCCGTGGCAGAGAAATTGGAGGGTACGGCAGAGCCAATGGGGGCGTTGGTTCTGCCTTTTCTATTTAGCAGGAGTGAGACATGAAGAAAAAATTGTTGTTTGTGTATAATCCCAAGGCTGGAAAGGAGAAGATCCGGGAAAATCTGGCGGACGTGCTGGACGTGTTTGCGGCGCATGATTATGATCTTACGGTGGTGCCGACGCGAAGGAAGGACGAGGCGCGCGAGGTCGTGAGGGACAGAAGCAAGGATTATGACTTGGTGATTTGTAGCGGCGGTGACGGTACGCTGGACGAGACCGTGACGGGAATGATCCAAAGTGGTTTCCGGACGACCGTGGGCTACATTCCTGCGGGAAGTACAAATGATTACGGCGAGAGCCTTGGACTTTCGAAAAACATGGTGCAGGCTGCGGAAACGGCGATGGAAGGTAAGGATTTTGCCTGCGACATGGGAAGCTTTAACGACGATGTGTTCGTATACATTGCGGCGTTTGGACTGTTTACGGACGTTTCCTACGAGACGGACCAGGCCATGAAAAACATTTTGGGCCACGTGGCGTATATTCTTGAGGGAATGAAGCGTCTCTCCAACGTACGATCCTTCCCGATGAAGGTGACGTACGGCGACCAGGTGATCGAGGACGAGTTCGTCTTTGGCATGATCACGAATTCCCGGTCCGTGGGCGGATTTAAGAACATTACGGGCAAAAACGTTCAGATGGATGACGGTCTGTTTGAGGTGACGCTGATCAAGATGCCGACCAATCCAGCGGAGCTGAGTAGCATCATGGGTTCTCTTTTGAACCGTGACATCGATTCAGAGATGATGTATTGCTTCCGCGCGTCGGAACTCACTGTGGAGGCCAAGGAGCCAATCGCCTGGACGCTCGACGGGGAGAACGGCGGGCTACACAAGGTGGCGGAGATCAAGAATCTGCACAAGACCGTGGTGATCCGCGTGGATGAGGGCGCAGAATAAGAGTGGATTTTGCGGTGATCCCGTCAGTTTTTGAGAAAAGACGTTGATAATGGCTGAATTTTACGATTTATCTTTTCTTTTGAAAAGAAGTATGCTATATTTGTAAAGAATGAGGTTCGGGCTGGCGCGCATTCCGATTTGTGAGGATGGCAGAGCCTGAATAAAGATAAAAATATTTATATGGAGGGTAAGTACATGTTAGTTTCTGCAACTGAAATGCTGAAGAAAGCAAAAGCTGGTCATTATGCAGTAGGCCAGTTCAACATCAACAACTTGGAGTGGACGAAGGCAATCCTTCTGACCGCTAAGGAATTAAAGAGCCCCGTTATTCTCGGCGTATCCGAGGGAGCCGGCAAGTACATGGGCGGCTATGACGTAGTCGTTGGCATGGTAAACGGTCTGTTAAAGGATCTTGACATCGACGTTCCCGTAGCACTGCATCTGGATCATGGTACCGTTGAAGGCTGTAACAAGTGTATCGAGGCAGGTTTCTCCTCCATTATGTTTGACGGTTCTCATTACGCTCTGGACGAAAACGTTCAGAAGACCACCGAGCTGGTTGCAAAGGCTCACGGCAAGGGAATGTCCATCGAGGCTGAGGTTGGTTCCATCGGCGGCGAAGAGGACGGCGTAATCGGCATGGGCGAGTGTGCAGATCCCAAGGAGTGCAAGGCAATCGCTGATCTTGGCGTTGACTTCCTGGCAGCAGGCATCGACAACATCCACGGCAAGTATCCTGCAAACTGGAAGGGTCTTTCCTTTGAGACTCTGGACGCAGTTCAGCAGCTTACCGGAGATCTTCCCCTGGTTCTTCACGGCGGCACCGGAATTCCTGCTGACATGATCAAGAAGGCAATCTCCCTTGGCGTTGCAAAAATCAACGTTAACACCGAGTGCCAGTTGGCATTTGCAGCTGCTACCCGTAAGTACGTTGAGGCTGGCAAGGATCTTGAGGGCAAGGGCTTCGATCCCCGTAAGCTTCTGGCTCCCGGCTTTGAGGCAATCAAGGCTACCGTTAAGGAGAAGATGGAGCTCTTCGGAAGCGTAGGCAAGGCTTGAGACCTATAAGAGAATTTACTGATAAGTAATTTAATAAAGAACCCCGGCGCGCACGTGGTGATACGTCACAAAGGCACGCTGGGGTTTATTATTTCCCGGGGTTATTATTCTTTTCTGCCGGGAAGAAGTTTTTGACAAATTTGCCGTTTAAAAGGGAGGATGCCAAGGAACTTGGTTCCTTGGCATGTATTATGAAAAAGTTATAATTAAAGCAACTGTGGCATTTATGCGTTTTGTGCTTCTCTATGATTTTAGTATATAGGCCGTTCATGAAGAAACAATGTGCGTAAATTAAACGATTCTTAAAAGAATTGTGAACAAAACGTAAACATGAGCCGGCACGAAGGAACAAAATAACACATTTCTTTCCCTTGATACTCCATTTCTATTTTCGGGAAAGGGAGTATAATGAGTCATATAATAAAAGGATTCGCGTGATTTTGGAGGTTGTCATGTCTGTTTTTGTAAATCAATTGGGATTTTATGAACGGGGAGAGAAGAGGGCAATCCTTCCCTTTGAGTGCAGGCAGTTTTGGCTGATCAATGAGGCGGGTGACGTATGCCATGAGGGAGAGACGCAGGAATTTGGTTATGACAAGGCTTCCGGCGATCAGGTGACGGTGGCGGATTTCTCGGCGTTCACCACTCCCGGAAAGTATCGCGTGAAGGCGGCCAGGGCCGTTGCAGAGTCTGACCAAAAGAGTGTCTCGGTAGAGTATTCTCCCTGGTTTGAGATTGGACCGCACGTATATGACAAGCTAGGACATGATTTGATGAAGGCATATTACTACCTGCGCTGCGGGTGCGATCTGACGGAAGAATATGCGGGGCCTTACGTACATAAGGCATGTCACGTTGGGAAGACGGTGCTCTGGGAGGATCATGATGCCGTCATTGAGGCAACCGGTGGCTGGCATGACGCAGGAGATTATGGAAGATATATTACGGCAGGAGCCTGTGCGCTGGCGCATCTGCTCTACGCATGGCGCATGTATCCCGAGGCGTTTGAGGGGAAGAGTTATCATATTCCGGAGAGCGGCAATGGGGTTCCCGACATATTAAACGAGTGCCGCTATGAGCTGGAGTGGTTTTTGAAGATGCAGCGCGCAGACGGCGGCGTTTACCACAAACTGACGACGGCGAGGCATGCGGCGTTCGTGATGCCGGAGAAGGATCTGGAACAGCTTTATGCACTGCCGGTATCTTCATCGGCCACGGCAGACCATGCGGCCATCTGTGCCATGGCTGCAATGACGTACCGGCCATATGATGCAGAGTTTTCCACAAGACTGGAAAAGGCGGCAAAGAGATCCTACGGATGGCTGAAGGCACATCCGGAATTTTTGGGCTTCCGCAATCCTCCGGGGTGCGGCACGGGAGAATATGGTGAGTGGGATGACGGATCCAACCGTTTCTGGGCGGCAACAGAGATGTATTCCCTGACGGGAGAAAAGAGCTACCACGATGATTTGAAGATGCTCCTGCATGAAAAGAAATTCCCGGGAATGGCGCTGGGTTACGTGGAAGTGGGCGGTTTTGGCATATTGGCATACCTGCTTTCCAAACAGGGGAAATCTGCGGATCTCATGGCGAGGTTCTTCCGGGAGATCGTAAAGGACGCAGCGCAGCGCGTGCGCACGTCGGAAGAATGCGGTTATGGCGTTGCCTTGGCGGAATGGGAGTATGGCTGGGGCAGCAATATGGGTGTCATGAGACACGGCATGAGCTTTGCGATCGCGGATTATTTCGGATTGGAAGAGAAGGTGAAGGAGGCAGCCAAGACGATTGGCATGCCGGAGAGATTTGTCTGGCCTGGGCATCCCGTGGAGCCCTATGTACAGGGGCCGAGGGAGAGGCGCGGCTGGAGCATGCGCGATCATGCAGCGGCGGAACTGGATTATCTGATGGGATGCAATGCGCTGGGAATCAGTTATGTTACCGGAAATGGCGAGAATGCCTATCGTTACCCGCATCTTCGTCCGGCGCATGCGGACGGAATCGAAGAGTGTATGCCGGGCATGGTCAGCGGTGGCCCGAACCGGCACAGGCAGGATGCAAAGGCGAGGGAAGTGATTCCTGAAGGAACACCGGGCATGAAGAGCTTTGCCGACGAATACGAGGCATATTCACTAAATGAGATCACCATTTACTGGAACAGCCCTGCCGTATTTACTTTGGCATATTTGACTTCTAAAGAGAGTCGTTAACCATATGGAAAAGCGAGACTTCCGTAATTACAGGAGTCTCGCTTTTTTTAGGCGTTTTTTTAGGGGCAGGCCGACGGCAATCGCGATGACGAGTTTCGCAACGTCACCGGGAATATATGGGATCACGCCCGCCATGAGCGCTGCCGGAAAGGTTAACTTCAACTGATATTGAAGCCACAGGGTGCCAAACAAATAGAGCACGAGGGTCCCAAGGACAAAGCCGGCTACGTGCATTAAGAGTTTTTCCGGGAATTTTAACAGAAAGAAGCCGCAGATCACGGCGAGGAAGAAATAGCCAAAGATATAGCCTCCCGTTGGTCCCAAAAGCTTCCCAATGCCACCGCTGAAGTTTGTGAAAACCGGCACGCCGGCAGATCCCAGCAGAACGTAGAGTACGACGCTTAAGATGCCAAGCTTCATGCCCAGCACGTAGAGCGCGAAATAAATGCCCATGGTGCAGAGCGTGATGGGAACCGGACTTATGGGAATCTGAATGGCCCAAGGGCCAAGAATGCAAATAAGAGCTGTCATTACGGCCGTTATGGCCATTTCCTTTGGTGAGAATTTCATATAACTGCCTCCTGCCTTTATGTTCATGCCAGGAGATAGTATAACGCGCATAAGATGAATTGTCAACCTGTTTTTGCGAAAGGTTAACATTCCATTTAAAATGTTAGCCACGAGGCGTGTCTACTGACAGATTAGGCTACTTGACTGGAAAAATACTCGAGGGGATACTATCAAGCCTCGGCTCCGAGTTTTGCAAGGTTCATTAATGTGTCAGTAGACACGTCCCCGTGACAAGTTTAGTTGAGTTCGCCGCTTACGTAGCGTGCCACGATGTTCTGGATTCTCTCGCTGGGGTTGAGGAGATCGCTGATGGAACTGTCGTGGTTTAACGTGTCAATGATGTAAGCGATGTATTTGCTCAGATCGCAGCTGATATACCATTCTCTCTGCAAAAGCTCAGGAGTCTGATAGATCAGGTTCGTGGTGAGAATCCTGCTGATAATGCCGCTCTCATAAGCTTTGTCGAACTTGTCAAGGCCGCTCGTGAAGAGGCCGAAGGTGGAGAAGACAAAGATGTTTCTCGCCTTGCGCTCCTTTAAGGCGGAGGCAACCTCCAGAACGGATTCACCGGAGGAGATCATGTCGTCAATAATGATCATGTCCTTGCCTTCCACGCTGGAACCAAGGAATTCATGAGCGACGATGGGGTTTCTGCCATCTATGATCTGAGTGTAATCCCTTCTCTTATAGAACATGCCCATGTCCAGACCGAGCACGTTGGCGATGTAGATGGCACGCTTCATGCCGCCCTCGTCCGGGCTGATCACCATCATGTGATCGGAATCAATCTGCAGGCCTTTTACGTTCTTTAGGAGGCCTTTGATGAACTGATATGCGGGCTGTACGGTCTCAAATCCGTGCAGGGGAATGGCATTTTGTACTCTGGGGTCATGCGCGTCAAAGGTGATGATGTTGTCAACACCCATGTGCACGAGCTCCTGAAGGGCCAGTGCGCAGTCTAAGGACTCGCGGGAGGTGCGCTTGTGCTGGCGGCTCTCGTAGAGGAACGGCATGATCACGGTGATGCGTCTTGCCTTACCGCCTACGGCAGCGATGATTCTCTTTAAGTCCTGATAATGATCGTCAGGAGACATGTGGTTCTCATGTCCGCAGAGGGAATAGGTCATGGAGTAGTTGCAGACGTCAACCAAGAGGTAGAGGTCGTATCCGCGAACGGATTCCATGATCATGCCCTTGGCCTCGCCGGAACCAAAACGGGGAATCTTTGTGTCGATCAGATAGGAAGCCCTCTGATAACCGGAAAACGCAAGGGAATCCTTGTGCTCACTTTCACGTTCCTCTCTCCATTTTACCAAATACTTGTCTACTTTTTCCCCGAGACTGCGGCATCCCTCCAGGGAGATGATCCCCAGGGAGCCTACGGGTATGGTCTCCAAGTTTCTTTTCTCTTCACGGCTTGCCATGAGAAAACCTCACTTTCTTTTCTTTACGGTATTGCGTTTAGTTTCTGACACATGCGAACGTCGGGGCCGGTCAGCTTACAGAGCACAAAACTCTTGGACACTCTGGAAAAGACGCGGTCAGAATAACGATCCCGCAGTTCACTCAGGTTCAGGTTGGTCGAGATAATGGTGGAATGGCGACGCATTTCACGCTCGTTTAGGAGAGAGAAAAGCTGTGAGGTGACAAAGCTGCTGAGCACCTCCGTGCCTAAATCATCCACGATTACCAAATCATAATTGTATAGGTCTTTGCAGAAATTGTAAAGTGTTTCTTTTGCGTTTCCGTCGAAGGAATAGCGTGCCAAGGTCTCAAACAGGCTCACGGCACTGAAATAGACGACGGAAAAGCCTTTTTCCAAAAGGCAATTGGCAATGCAACCAGACAGAAAACTCTTGCCAGTCCCTACGGTTCCGTAAAAAAGAAGATTTTTGCCACAGGGGAAAGTTTCCGCAAACTCCTTGGAAATCCGCACTGCGCCGCGAAGACGTTCCTGATCTTCGCCCTGACAGTATCCATAGGAAACGTTCTCAAAACGATCCGAATGCAGGATGCCCTGCAAATTGGATTGCTCATAAAGATAGGAGAGTTCCTGCTTCTTAAAGCACTGACACTTCTCACGAAGCCCACTTTCCAAAAGAACGTAACCGGTGTCCTTGCAGGCGGGACAGGTATAGATGGGTTCTAAGTAATCCGCTGGATATCCGGCCTCCTGAAGAAGGGTTTTCTTGCGTTGGATGATGCGGGGAATGGGATTCTCTGGCTCTTCGGATGAAGAGGGAGAGTCCTCCAAAAGAAGACGGACGCGGCGTGTGGCATAGGTGCCTAGGGCCGCATCCAAATCTTTGAATTCGGGAATTTCATGATAGATCCGTTCCCGACGCTCTTCTGATAGAATTCTGTTTTGATCGCGGGTAATTTCATAACCACGCATGATCGCCTGATGCTGAGAAGGGGAAAGGGACATGTCGTTTCCTTTCTGTAATTAAATCGCTTCGCGATATTATGATGCAAATTAGTTGCTGATCAATTTCTTTTCCAAATCATCGAAGTCATAATCGTTCTGGGTGAACTGGTTAAACTTGTTGGATACGGATTTGCCCGTGGATTTCCTTGTCCGCTGATGCAATTCGTCCAATCGCGTAACGTCGGATAGCTGACTTACGTTTTGTTCCTTCCAGCTCTTCAAAATCCCATCAGCATATTCGAAACGGTGCGAATCCGTGGCACGTACGGTCCGCGTGCAAGCTTCCACGATCACGTCCATGGGAAAACAGTAATCCTTCACCCAGCGGTTGATATATTCCATTTCCGTCCGCGTGGGGGAATTCTTCTTGCCGAGTTCATCCATGATAACGTAAACGTTGCGGTCATATTTCCCGCTGCATTCCTGTGCCTGCTCGGGAGTCGAAATGCCCTGCTCGGCCCAGTTGATCGCAACCTTTTCGATATATTTAAAACTTTTTGTGCGCTCCACGCAGTACTGAATTAAGTAGTCGATCAGTTCGGTGGAGAAGTGAAGCCCGTCGATGATAAAGAGAATGGTCTCTATTTCGGAAGAATTTAACGTTCTTCCGAAGTATTGCTGCGTGAAGAACAATACTTCCTGAACGTCGTCGCGCTTCTTAAATTCGCGGAGCTGCTCCTTGGTGTGGGAAGACTTCGCCAATACGGGCACGTCCTCGGATTCTTCCTGCAGGGACGAGCGGGAAAGCTTTCTCTCGGGGAGTCGCACGTCCGCTTCTGGACGGAAGGGGGCAACGCTCTCTACGGAGAGCTGGATGGGCCTTGAAAACTGGGGCTGGATCTCATCGTCGTTCTCCGGGGACAGATCGTTCAGCCTGATTCCGGACAGATTCTTGCCGGAATCATATTCCAAGGTAAGCACGCCCTGCTTTTCCCAGTAGCGCAGGGATTTCATGACGTCCTTCTCCGTGTGGTTAAATTTGTCCGCAATGTCAGACACGCTGGTCACCAGATTGGCGTTCAGCATGCGGATTAAATAGAGATATACCTTTAACTGGGCGTCATTTGCGTCCTTCATGTATTTGTCGATAAAAAGATTAGAAACTACCGTGAAATCCACGCAACTGTCCTTGTACAACGTAAGTTTAGCCATATCCCCACAACCCTCTGTCCGTTCTTTTCTGCCGAATCCCGTCCCGTGATCATCCCTTACCCCGGGAGGTACCTTTGAGTAAGTCAAAGTATAGCATGGCCTTTTGGAAAAGGAAATGGTAAAAACGTCGAAACGGTTAAAACGCCAAAATCCCTAGTAAAACGTGGATAAAACGGAGTATGTGGATAACATCGGAAAGGTTATATAAAAATCGCGGAAAAACAAGCAAGGCAGGGACATTGAGCTTAAATGAGTTTTCCACGTCGAATAAAGAAATATCCACAAACCCGACGGGCAAATTCTTTGTCGAGATTTGTGGATAACGTGGATTATTCTATTTTGACCAAGGATTCCCCGATTTTATAGATGTCTCCCGCACCCATAGTTATCAACGTGTCATCCTTTGTGCAATTTTCTAAGAGAAATTTCTCAATTTTCTCGAAGGAAGGGAAATAATGACATTCCTTTCCGAGAGCTTGGATTTCCTTCTGCAGCGTTTCCGAGGAGATTCCCAGATGATCGGTCTCACGGGCTGCATAAATGTCGGCAAGTACCACCTTGTCGGCCAGGGAAAGTGCCGCTGCGAAGTCCTTCATAAAGGATTTCGTGCGGGAATACGTGTGGGGCTGGAATACGCACCAGAGCGTTCCCGTTTTCACTTTTTGGGCAGTGGAGAGCGTAGCGCGGATTTCCGTCGGATGATGCGCGTAGTCATCAATGACGGTCACGCCGTGAAAGCTGCCCTTATGCTCGAAACGTCTGTCCGTGCCATGATAGGAATGCAGCGCATCGGCGATCTTGGAGTCTTCCACGTCCAAAAGATCTGCCACGGCAATGGCGGCAAGGGCATTCCCGACGTTGTGCGCGCCGGGTGCGCTCAGTGAGATGCGGCGGTCCGGCTTCTTTGAACAGCAGGCGGTAAAGCTTGCACATCCGGCGGCGTTAAAGCTTACGTCCTTTGCATAATAGTCAGAGGGAACCTCCGAAACGTCATTGCCTGCAACAGGCTCATGATAACCGCGGTAGGTGATGACGGGACAAGCAAGGCCGCCCGCAATTTCATTAACGTTATTGATCTCAGAATTAATGACAAGCGCGCCGTCTGCAGGCAAAAGCTCCGCAAACATACGGAAGGAATGGCGGATGTCTGCCAGATCCTTAAAGAAATCCAGATGATCCGCTTCCACGTTCAGGATGACGCTGATCTTCGGAAAGAAACTAAGGAAGGAATTGGTGTATTCGCATGCTTCCAGGACAAAGTAATCCTTTCCGCCGACGCGCGTATTGCCGTGGATTCTGGGATAAATGCCTCCGATGCTGAGCGTGGGATCCGTGCCTGCCTCCAGCAGGATCTCGCTGATCATGGAAGTCGTGGTGGTCTTGCCGTGCGTGCCGCTGACGGCCACGGGCATCTGATAGTTTTTCATGAGCTGTCCGAGGAGCTGTCCTCTGGTCAGCATGGGGATTCCCGCCTCTTGAAGTGCCACGTACTCCGGATTATCTGGGCGGATGGCCGCCGTCAGGACGGCCACGTCTATGTCATTTGTGATATTTTCTTTTTTCTGTCCGTAAAAAACATTGATCCCGAGCTGTTCCAAATGCGTGCAAAGGTCACTGGGCGCACGGTCGGAGCCGGACACGGGAAATCCCGCGTTTGCCAGAATTTCCGCCAGACCGCTCATGCTGACGCCGCCAATGCCGACAAAATAAATGGAGACGGGATGATGAAAATCAATCTGATACATGGCATGATTCCTTTCAAAGTTAGAACTCTATCCTATTATAATCAATGTGTGATAAAAAAACAAATACAATTTCAAAAAGCAGTAAACGCCTTTGGTAAAACTGTCGATAAAAAATGTGTGATATTTCAAAAAAGTGACGGATATTTACAAAACTTCCGACAAAATTGAGGGAAAAATAAAATAATTTCGTTAAAAAAGTTGAAAAAAGTGGAAAAAAATTGCAATTTCTTATTCACTTTCACAAAACACTGTGCTATAATGGACAAAGAGTAGAATAAACTTTTTATCCCCTTTTGGGGATATCTGCTCAATAGGCTGGAAGAGGTGATGACATGATCAAGAAAGAAATGATAGCCATGCTGTTGGCTGGAGGGCAGGGAAGCAGACTTGGGGTGCTGACGTCAAAGGTTGCGAAACCCGCCGTAGCATTTGGGGGGAAATATCGCATCATCGATTTTCCTTTATCAAACTGTATCAATTCGGGCGTGGACACGGTGGGTGTGCTGACGCAGTATCAGCCGCTCAGACTGAATACGCACATCGGCATCGGCATTCCTTGGGACCTGGACAGGAACATCGGTGGCGTGACCGTGCTTCCTCCGTATGAGAAAAGCACGAACAGCGAATGGTACACGGGTACCGCAAATGCCATTTATCAAAACCTGGAATACATGGAAAGCTTCAATCCGGAGTATGTATTGATCCTTTCCGGTGACCACATATATAAGATGGACTACGAAGTGATGCTGGAGTTCCACAAGGCGAACAATGCCGAGGTGACGATCGCCGTTATGCCCGTTCCCTGGGAGGAGGCAAGCCGGTTTGGCATTATGATCACGGATGATCAAAAGCGCATCACCGACTTTGAGGAGAAGCCCGCGAATCCCAGAAGCAATCTGGCCAGCATGGGTATCTACATCTTCAACTGGAAGACCTTAAAGGAAGCCCTGATCAAAAATGCCGATCAACCCGCTTTGGACTTTGGCAAGCACGTGATTCCGTATTGCCACGAAAACGGAGCGCCGCTGTATGCGTACGAGTTTACCGGCTATTGGAAGGACGTTGGAACCTTAAGCTCCTATTGGGAAGCAAACATGGAGCTCATCGACATCGTTCCTGAGTTCAACCTGTATGAAGAGTACTGGAAGATTTATACCAAGAGCGAGATCCAGCCGCCTCAGTACCTGGCAGCAAACAGTAAGGTTGAGAGAAGCATCATTGGCGAGGGAACCGAGGTTTACGGAGAGGTATACAATTCCGTCATTGGCTGCGGCGTTACCATTGGCGCGGGCACGGTTGTCCGTGATTCCATCATTATGAACCACACCAAGATCGGTGAGAATTGCGAGATGCATAAGGCCATCATAGCGGAGAATGCTGAGATTGGAAATGGCGTAAGGCTTGGCATTGGCGATGAAGCACCTAATGAGACGGCGCCTCACATTTATAACCAGGGCATCGTCACCGTAGGCGAGAAGAGCGTGATCCCTGATGGCATCACCGTGGGTAAGAACTCCGTGATTTTTGGTACTACAACGGCTGCTGATTATGAAAATTCCTATCTTGCAAGCGGCAAAACTTTGATTAAGGCAGGTGAAGAATAGTGAGAGCAATAGGTATTATTTTGGCAGGCGGTAACAATCGCAGAATGAGAGAATTATCCCAGAAGCGCGCCATCTGTGCGATGCCCGTGGCGGGAAGCTATCGAAGCATTGACTTTACCTTGAGCAACATGTCCAACTCCCACATCCAGAAGGTGGCAGTGCTCACGCAATACAATGCAAGAAGTTTGAACGAACATCTGAATTCCTCCAAATGGTGGGATTTCGGCCGTAAACAGGGCGGTCTGGAAGTCAGGACTCCCGTGGTAACGGCCTCCAACAGCAACTGGTATCGCGGCACCGCGGATGCCATTTATCAGAACCTGAATTTCTTAAAGAACAGCCATGAACCATACGTAGTGATCGCCTCCGGCGACTGCATTTACAAGATGGACTTTGGCAAAGTACTTGAATTCCATATCGATAAAAAGGCTGACATCACTGTCGTTTGCAGGGAAATGCCCAATGACGTTTGCGTGGAGCGCTACGGAACCGTTCGCCTGAACGAGGACAGCGTGATCGAAGAATTCGAGGAGAAACCCATTCAGGCAAAGAGCCACGTGATTTCCTGCGGCATCTACGTGATCCGCAGACGCCTCCTCATCGAGCTCATTGAGAAATGTGCCGAGGAAGGCAACTATGATTTCGTTCGTGACATCCTGGTGCGTTACAAGGGCGTGAAGAGGATCGTTGGTTACATGATGACGGATTACTGGCGCAACATTGCCTCCGTTGATGATTATTTCAACACCAACATGGAATTCTTAAAGCCTGAAGTACGGGATTACTTCTTCAAGCAGTATCCCGACATTTACTCCAAGGTGGACGACCTGCCGCCCGCGAAGTACAACATGGGCGCCAACGTGAAGAACAGCCTGATTACCAGCGGCTGCATCATCAATGGCGTGGTTGAGAATTCCGTGATCTTCAAGAAGAGCTATATTGGCAACAATTGCGTGATCAAGAATTCCATTATCCTGAATGACGTGTACATAGGGGACAATTCCTACATTGAAAACTGCATTGTGGAAAGCCACGGCACCATCAAGGCAGATTCCAGATACGTTGGCGAGAATGGAATTGAGATCGTGTTGGAAAAGAATGAGAGATACGTGATTTAAGCATCAGGTGAGGCGCGGTTCGGAGGAGACGCTTGCCAAAAGGGGACAGAATATAGACAAGGAGGGCAATAACATGCAGATAACAGACGTACGGGTTCGCAAATTATCAAAGGAAGGAAAGATGAAAGCCATCGTTTCCATAACCATTGACAATGTTTTCGTTGTTCACGACATCAAGGTGATCGAAGGAGAGAAGGGCTTGTTTATCGCCATGCCCAGCAAGAAGGCGACGGACGGCGAATATCGCGACATTGCCCATCCCATCAATTCTGCCACCAGAGACAGCATCCAAAAGATCATCATGGAAAAGTACGAGCAGGCACTCTTAGAGCCCGACACCGCTGACGCCGAATAAACCATTGTGTCACGGGGACGTGTCTGCTGACACGTTTGGCGAGCCATGGCACATGTTTTCTGACAAACTTTTCAAGAGGTCAGTTTGTGACCCGCGGGGCTTGTGCTGAAAGTGATTGAATTATGAGACAAGAGGAGATGACAACCTTTCTCCTCTTGCTTTTTTTGTGAGAAAATTGGTATAATGATTAAAGCCTTTCCGATATTTGAAGCCATTGACGCAAATCCGTGAATCTAGGATTTGTGGGATGTGTTTGCTCGCTAAATTGGGGTTTGTGGGGATGGTTAGTTCGGTAAATTGGGGTTTGTGGGGATGGTTAGTTCGTCAAATTGGGGTTTGGAGGGCTGGTTTGTTCTGCAAGTCGAAATTGGTTAAAATGGTTTGATCAGCCTTTGAATACAGACACGCGAGATGAAAGAAAGTGAAATACGCATGTATGGATTACAAGAATTACATGCGGAAAGGGCTAAAAAGAAAAATTGCATGTCAGCAATTTTGGATGCTGACACGCGAAATGAGATAATGAATTAAATTGCGTGTAAGCATTTTTCAGGGGATACACGCGAAATAAAAATAACAACAAAAGTGCGTGTAAATTGTGTCAAAAGGCATACACGCAAGGAACCGTTTTGAAAGAAAACGCGTGTTTATGAATGGCAAAATGCTTAAAATGGTTGAAAATCGACACGCGAAAGGGAGTAAAATGAAGTTACGCGTGTCGAAGGAAAAATTTGCATGCACGCGAAAAGTGAAAACGGGAAAATATGCGTGTTCACCACTTACGGCGGTGTCCATCCGCATGTGGCGGTGTCCATCAGCCAAATGCTGCGCATCTGGCTGATGTCGCGCTGGCAAGCCGTTCGGCTTGTCCTTCGCTGTGCTCAGGATTGCAGAATTGCTACGCAATTCCGTAACTGTGTCGCGCTATACGTCTGCACGCGAATGTGTCTGCCCGTGAGAAAGCTCCCGGCAGTCAATTCGGTGCATCCTTACACCGCTTGTAGAAACGCGCAACTTCCAGTTTGTCGAGATAAAGAGCCCTACAACTTTCAGTTTGTCAGGGAAAGGGAGGTTGAAAGCTTCAGGTTTGTTTACGTGGTGCTCATTCGCATGCGGCTTCGCCGCATTGCTCATGTCGCGCTGGCGCGAATGGTTTGTTCACGTCGAAACTAGATTCATGACGCAGGAGGTTTAAATGTATCCAACGAGAGAAGAAGCCATAGAATTATTAAGGGAGGCGGAGCTTAGGAATCCTGGTCCGTGGGGGAATCACAGCCGCACGGCCGCGCACTGTGCGGAATGTATTGCCGCCCGTGCCGGCATGGATGCGGAGAAGGCCTATGTGCTTGGGCTGATGCATGACATTGGCAGGCGCTTTGGAAAAAGGCATCTCGGGCATGTCTCCGACGGCTATTCCTACATGACTTCCCTTGGATATGATGATGCGGCAAGAATCTGTCTGACGCACTCCTTCAATCAGAGCAAGCTAGAGGCGTACGTCGGCAATTTCGATACGACGGAAGAAGAGACTCTCCTCATCAAAACCAAGTTACAGGAAGTCCAGATGGATGATTATGACAAGCTGATCCAGCTCTGTGACTCCATTTCAGGCGCGGAAGGCGTGATGGACATTATTGACAGAATGAGCGACGTAAAGCGGCGCTATGGCGATTATGATCCGGAAAAATGGGATGCAAATCTGGCACTGAAGGATTATTTTGAGAAAAAGATGGGAATGGATCTTTATGAAGCAGTGGATAAAGAGCATTTTAGGCCGGGGGCGGAATAAAAGCCAAGAAAATAAAGATCAAGGCAACAAAGCCCAAGGCAACAAATCCCAAGGCAACAAAGCCCAAGGCAACAAAGCCCAAGGCAACAAAGCCCAAGACGGTAAAGCTCAAGGTGGTAATGGTCATGGGACTGATGGCCGTGAGAATAATAACCAACCAAAGGAAAAGGAAGTTGAAACAGGGCATATGTATATTATCGTAGGCCTGGGGAATCCGGGCAGGGAATATGAAAACACAAGACACAACGTTGGGTTTATGACGCTGGATCAGCTGGCGAAGGCCGGCGGGATAGACATCTTGGAGAAAAAGTATAAGGCGTTGATCGGCAAGGGCATGATCGACGGGAAAAAGGTGGTTCTGGCGAAGCCCATGACCTACATGAACCTGAGCGGGGAGAGCGTTCGCGAGCTTGTCGATTTTTATAAGATCGATGAGACGGCGGAGCTCATCATCATTTCCGATGACGTAAGCCTTCCGCCCGGACAGCTTCGCGTCCGCAAAAAAGGAAGCGCGGGCGGACACAACGGTCTGAAAAACATTATTCAGCATTTGGGTCATGACCAGTTTGTGAGGCTCCGGATGGGCGTGGGTGAAAAGCCTGCGGCCTATGACATGAAGGATTACGTGTTAGGGCATTTTACCGGCGATGACAGGAAGCTGATCGATGAGGCGACCAAGCGAGGCGCGGATTGCATTCGCATGATCATGGAGCAAGGTCCTGACGCCGCCATGAACTCCTTTAATGCATCCGTGAAGGCGCCGGAGGCAAAGTAAACCGAAGCGAAGAAAACCGGAAGCAAAGTAAACCATTGGCGAAGTAAACCGGAGGCTTTCTAAGGAACAGGGGAATTGGTCATGACCAGAGATACCCTGGGGGAAAGCACCGCGATAAGCGGCATAATGAAACCTAGTCATGGCAAGCGATACTGTGCGGGAGCAGGCTCGTGACGGAAATGGTGGAGGAAGTAAATGCAGGCGATGTTGGCACCGCTAAGGGAACTGGCGGAGTATGAGCAGATCCGGGAAAAGCTACGGAAGGGCCTTGGCCCCGTGGCGCTCACCGGATGCGTGCAATCCCAAAAACTGCATATGATCTATGGACTTAGCGATGGCTGGCGCGTAAAGGTCATCGTTACTTACAGTGACTTAAAAGCGAAGGAACTGTACGAAGAATACAAATTTTATGACAAGAACGTCACTTTATATCCCGCGAAGGATCTGATTTTTTTTCAGGCGGACATTCACGGCAACCAGCTCATTCGGGAACGGATCAAAACCCTTCGCAGGTTGATGGAGCGGAAGAGTACGACCATTGTGACGACGTTCGCGGCATTGATGGCACCTCAGGCCATGATAAATCCTGACGCAGACGTCATAAAAATTTTCAAGGGCGGCGTCCTGGAAGAGAAAACCCTGACAAGGCGCCTTGTGGACATGGGCTATGAGCGCTCCTATCAAGTCGAGGCACCGGGACAATTCTCCGTTCGCGGAGGCATTCTTGACGTCTTCGACCTGACGGAGGAGAATCCTTATCGGATTGAGCTTTGGGGGGATGAGGTTGATTCCATACGGAGCTTTGACGTGCTGAGCCAGCGCTCCGTGGAAAAATTGGAGAGCATCAGTATTTTTCCCGCAACGGAATTCGTTCTCTCGGACGATAGGATCCAGGAAGGCCTTGCCAGACTGGAAAAGGAAGCCGAGAAGCAGGAAAAGAAATTCCGTGAGCAGTTTCTGACGGAGGAAGCCCACAGGGTGAAGTCACTGGCGAAGGAATTTGCCGACAAGCTGGAGCTGCGCGGCGCCGTCAATTTGGAAAGCTATTTGAATTACTTTTATGAGGACACCGTGACGCTTCCCGAGATGATCGAGCGTTACGCTGCCGGCGAGAAACCTGGAACCGTAAGCTCACGTGCATCTAGCGGCGGGACGTCTGGGGCAACGGGCGTACGGGCAAATGGCGGGGCGTCTGGGGTAACGGACGTGCGAGTGAATGGCGGGACGCCTGGGGCAGCGGATGCAGGACAAAAGTCTGCTCTGGTTGCGTACTTCCTTGATGAGCCCATGCGCATCAGGGAGCAGGCTGAAGCAGTAGAGCTTGAATTCCGTGAAAGCATGACGCAGAGGGCGGAGAAGGGCTACGTGCTTCCCAGTCAGATGAAGCTTTTGTATTCCGGGGAAGAAGCAGCGGCGCGACTTCCACAGGGACGCATCGTGACCTTGTCGGCCATGGATAACAAGGGTGGATATTTCCAGCCGTCATTCAAATGTGACGTGAATGTCAGAAACGTGGCACCTTATAACGGAAGCTTTGAGACGCTGGTAAAGGATCTGAAAAACTATAAGAAAAAAGGGTATCGGGTGCTTCTTCTCTCAGGTTCCAGAACCAGGGCGCAGCGCCTGGCTCAGGATCTTTGGGATCAGGAGCTTACGGCTGTTTACAGCGAAAATTCCATGCGCGAGATTCAGCCAGGGGAGGTTTTGACCGCGTATGGTCACGTGGAGCGCGGCTTTGAGTATCCCCTCCAGAAATTTGTCGTTCTGGCGGAGACCGACATTTTCGGCGCGGAGAAGAAAAAGAAGAAGCGCAAAAAGCTCTATCAAGGCCAGAAGATCGGGGGCTTTGACGATCTGAAGGTCGGCGATTACGTGGTGCATGAGAGCTATGGCCTTGGCATTTATCAGGGCATAGAGAAGATTTCTTCCGAAGGGATCTCAAAGGATTACGTTAAGATTGAATACCGTGACGGCGGGCATCTTTACATTCCCGCGACGGGCCTTCACGTCATTCAGAAATACGCCTCCTCCGAGGGTGCGAAAGTGCCGAAGCTCAATAAGCTTGGCGGTAAGGAATGGACAAAGACCAAGGAAAAGGTGCGCGGCGCCGTGGCGGAGGTTGCAAAGGACCTCGTGGAGCTCTATGCCGCCCGCCAGGAGGCGCAGGGTTTTGTCTATGGCAAGGATACCGTTTGGCAGAAGGAATTTGAGGAGATGTTCCCCTTCGAGGAGACGGAGGACCAGCTTGCAGCCATTGCAGATACCAAGGCTGACATGGAGAGCCGCAAGATCATGGATCGCCTGATCTGCGGCGACGTGGGCTATGGAAAGACGGAAATCGCCATCCGCGCGGCGTTTAAGGCCGTGCAGGAGGGCAAGCAGGTGGCGTACCTTGTTCCCACCACCATCCTTGCCCAGCAACATTATAATACCTTTTCCCAGCGCA
Organism: Acetatifactor sp.; assembly: GCA_024693365.1. Lineage (GTDB taxonomy): Bacteria > Bacillota > Clostridia > Lachnospirales > Lachnospiraceae > Acetatifactor. Next base: position 25,707 of record JAILLF010000018.1, read on the forward strand.
TGAAGGATTTCCCCGTGCGCGTGGAGCTCCTGTCCCGTTTCCGCACGGCGGGAGAACAGAAGAAGACCATTACGGACCTTAAGAAAGGCCTTGTGGACATTGTGATCGGAACCCACAGGCTCCTTTCCGCGGACGTGCAATATAAGGATCTGGGACTCCTTGTCATCGACGAGGAGCAACGTTTTGGCGTTGCCCACAAGGAGAAGATCAAAAAACTCCGTGAGAACGTGGATGTTCTGACGCTGACGGCGACGCCCATCCCGAGAACCCTTCACATGAGCCTTGTGGGCATTCGTGACATGAGCGTTCTTGAGGAGGCGCCGGAGGATCGCCTGCCCATCCAGACCTTTGTGTGTGAATACAATGAAGAGCTTGTCCGCGAGGCAGTTTCTAGGGAACTTGCCCGGGGCGGACAGGTCTATTACGTGTACAATAAAGTCAATAACATCGCGGAGATCACGAGACGCCTGCAGGAGATGCTCCCAGAGGCGAACGTGGCCTTTGCCCACGGCCAGATGAAGGAAGCCGAACTAGAGCGCATCATGTATGATTTCGTCTCCGGTGAGATCGACGTCCTTGTGAGCACCACCATCATCGAGACGGGCCTTGACATTCCCAACGTCAATACCATGATCATTCATGAGCCGGAGCGGCTTGGCCTTTCCCAGATGTATCAGCTTCGCGGGCGAGTGGGACGTTCCAACCGCACGGCATATGCGTTTCTCATGTATCGGAGGGACCGCATGCTCAGTGAGGTTGCGGAAAAGCGTCTGGCTGCCATCCGTGAGTTTACGGACCTGGGCAGCGGATTCAAGATTGCCATGCGCGACCTGGAGATCCGCGGCGCGGGCAACCTTCTTGGAACAACCCAGCACGGACACATGGAGGCCGTGGGTTACGAGCTCTACTGCAAGATGCTCAATGATGCCGTGCGAAGGTTAAAGGGTGAACCTACGCGTGAGTCCGAGGGTGATTTCACGACCCAGGTGGATCTCGACGTCGATGCTTTTATCCCGCCGGAATACATTGTCAACGAAGAGCAAAAGCTCGACATATACAAGCGCATTGCCAGCATTGAGAGCGAGAAGGAGCGGGATGAGATGAAGGATGAGCTCCTTGATCGCTTTGGAGACATCCCCACCAGCGCAAACAACCTTCTGCGTATTGCACTGATCCGGGAGACGGCGCACAAGCTGTTCCTCACGGACGTAAAGGGGCATCCGGGACAGGTGACCTTCACCTTCCGACCCGACGCGGGCATCAATCCCGCCGGCATTCCGATGCTTCTTGCACAGTTTAAGAAAGAACTTACCTTCACGGCTTACGGAAATCCATATCTGACGTTAAAATATCAGCGCACGGGGCTTGTGGAAACGGACGAAGCACTCCTTTTGGAAAAGACGGAAGCAGTATTGAGGGCCATGATGGAGACGCTGACCTAATCGGAATCGCCGGCCTAAACGGATTCAGGCGATATTTGGAGAAGCATTGGCACGTCCGGCGACGTGTGTGAGGAAAATGAGATGTTTAGTTTACTGAATTTAAGCCCCACCCAAGAAAGCAATTCCGCAGCTCCCACCTTTTTTACGGATCTGAATCTGGATCAGATCATTTCGAAGGTGACGGAGGATTGGAACGAGGACGTAAGAAAGCTCTATGAAGCATTCCCTGCAGATCAGGCGTCAGAGGAATATCGAAGAACCATCTACGGTGACGTAAAGCAGGAAGACGTCTTTGCGGCCATGATGGACTTTGAGAGAAGCATCCGGGAGCGTGCCATCTATGCGGCACGCAGAGAGAAGGCGGAGGATGAGGCGCAAAAACAGACTTGGTACCTTCGCGAGGCGCAGCTGTACGTATCTTCCTTAGAGGCCCTGCATGCCGCGCTTGAGAAGGCAATGCTTCAGTCAGAAGGGTTAAAAGGCTTAAAGGATTTGCTTGCAAAGTTCCTTTCCGAAAAAGCGTTTCAGGAGTTTAGCGCTGAAGTATCTGAGATTTGGCAGGAATTGTCAGGTTTTCGCGTGACCCTCACCTATGAAAAGGAGCGTTTTACGCTTGCGGAAGGGAAGGAAAAGGAAGACTACGAAGCGTTTTTGGAAGAGAGCTTTCCGAAGCACGGCAAGATATTCAAAAGTCCCTTTCAGGCAGATGAGGATTTTTCGAGATTAGAAGAAGAGATTGTCCGGCTGTTTCGAAAGAAGCACAAAGGCTTTTTTGAGAAGCTGGGGGAATTTTATAAAAAGCAATTTAAGTACGTTCACGATGAAATGATGCGCATTGGGACAGAGATGGGATACTACCTTGCGTTTGCGCAGTTTCAGAGGAAAATGCAGGGACGAGGGTTCGTCTTTTGCATGCCGAAGCCCTCAAATATATTGTCGGTTAAGGGATTGTATGACTTGGCGCTTGCTTTTGTCAATTCCGAGTCAGGAAAAACCGTTGTTGCCAATGACGCATATCTTTCGCAGGATGAGAGCTTCTTCGTGCTGACAGGTCCGAATCAGGGCGGGAAAACGACGTATGCAAGGAGCCTTGGACAACTCATTTATTTCACAAAGATGGGTCTCGACGTGCCGGCCGAATATGCGGAGGTTCCCTATTACGGGAATCTCTGGACGCATTTTTCCGTGGAAGAGAGTACGGAGACGGGACGGGGCAAGCTCATGGATGAGCTCGTCCGCCTAAAACCCATGATGGAAAAGGGCCAAGAAAATGCATTTGTCGTGATCAACGAGCTTTTCACGACGGCAGCCAATTTTGATGCAAACGTCATGGGAAAAAGAGTGCTCGAGTACTTTATCGGGGAGCATTGCAAAGGAATCTACGTGACGCACCTTGGCGAGCTTTCAAAGGCGTGCGAAGGCGTCGTGAGCCTGCGCGCGTGCGTGGATGAGAATCAGAAGCTGACATATCGGATCAAGAGAAGCGAAGCGGAGGAACTCGCCGGGGCAAACCAGCAGGTGGAGAAGTACAGGTTGACCTATGAGCAGCTGAAGGAGAGATTCTCATGAACGTAGGCTTATTATATGATTATAAGGAGTGGACGCCGGTCAATCCCTATTTTGACTGGGGAAGCATGGTGACGGACCTGGGGCTGGACACGCTGTTTTGGGCGGCAAGACAGGACAGTATCATACAGTCAAGCAGGGTAGTCTACGCGGAGCATGAGGATGCTTACGTTGGCTTTGCCGTGAAAAGGGTTGCGTGCGTTCCCTTAAAAACCAGGGAAGAAGTGAGGTACCGTCAGGAGATTTTGCAAGATTGCCTGGCGAATGAGGATTTTGTCGGGAAGCTGTATCTGCATGCCACGCAGATTCTGGATAAATGGGATAAACTGGGCAGAAAGCGCGGCGGCACGGGAATCCGCGATACCAAGGCAGAGCTGATTACGGATCTCCAAGTGCTCCGGCTCCTTACGTCCGGCATGCAGAAGGTGAAGGGAATTCTTAAAGAGTATTGTGGAAACTTACGCTCCAAGGGATTCCGCGACCTGTATGACCGTTTGGAAAATGAGTTTTCGGATGAGAAGCGCCAGAATCTGGAAAAGATCCTGCAGGATCTGTCGTTCTATACGGACGTGACCGTCCGCCAGCCAAAGCGCAACGTCTTTTATTCCTACAGTCCGCGCATCCGGATGGAGTGCGGCCTGGAGGATGGACTAAAAATCGGCGGACTAAAGCTAAACGACGTTGAGACCATCGAAAAGCCATATAGCAACCCCTATGGCATCAAGGCGAAGATTCAGGGACAGGTGAACAGCCTGACGCCCGGCGTGATCGCACTGTATAAGGATCAGGCGATGCGGGAGGACGCGGCGCAGCTGGAATTTGAGGCCGTGAATTACGTGTATGCGTGCTGCAGTGGCGTGGCAAATTCCTTAGGACAGTTTTTTGATCAGCTTCGCTTTCAGATTGCCTTTTATTTGGGAGCCATTAATATCAAATACCAGATGCAGCGCCATAAATTGGATTACTGCTTCCCGGAGGTGGGCGGGCAGGAGAGTCTTCACTTCGAAGACCTAAAGGAAATGGTCATGAGCATGAAGCAAAAGGGCGAAACCATTGGTAATGACGAGAAGCTGGACGGTAAGACGCTGGTGATCGTCACCGGAGCCAATCAGGGCGGAAAGTCTACCTTCCTTCGAAGCATCGGGATTGCGCAGGTGATGATGCAGTGCGGTCTCATGGTTCCTGCGAAGCAGTATTGCAGCGGTCTGTATCCGAATTTCTTTACGCACTTTACAAGGCGCGAGGACAGTGCCATGAACAGCGGAAGGCTCGACGAGGAGCTTCGCCGGATGGATCAGATCGTCAGCAATCTTGGAAAGGATTCCCTGCTTCTCTTGAATGAATCCTTTGCCACAACGACGGAAAAGGAGGGCTCCGGGATCGCTTACGGCATCATCCGCGCGCTGAAGGAGGAGGGCGTCCGGATCCTTACGGTAACGCATCTGTTATCCTTTGCACAGCGCGTATACGAAGAGTCGCAGACGCGTAATGACGGCTACGTGCCGGAAGAAGACGTGACTGCGGCGGGCGGCGCAGCGTGGTCCGGCGTCTCCTTCCTAAGCGCACAGCGTCTGCAGGATGGGACGAGAACCTACAAGATTCTTCCACATGCGCCCGAAATGACGAGCTTCGGACTGGAATTGTATGATGAAGTTTTGCAATTTGAATGAATCTGAAAGGAGTGCTTCAGATAATCATGGATTTTCAAAGCTTAGTGGACAGTTATGAATGCATGGCGTGCGTGATGTCCGTGGAGACCTATCCTGACGGGCGGTACGGGAATATCCGCGTGGTTGCGGGAAACCGCGGTCATGCCGAAAGAATTCAGAACGTGCGAGGTTATGCATTCCAAAAGGACGTTCCCTACGAGGAATGCTTTCAGAAGAACCTGATCTTCGAGGATGATTGCTACAGGAGCGCCATTTTGCACGAACATCGACATTCCTACGTGGATCTTTCCGAGCTTGGCTTTTGGCTGGAGGTCTACATGCTTCCGCTGGAATCCGATCAGGAGAACGTCGGATACTGCATGTATTCCTATAATCTGAGGCCGAAGACGAACGCCACGACCAGAACGGACGTGGCACCGGAAGTGGCTTCCGCCGTGTTGGATGCCTGTATTAAGCTACATGGAACTAAGGATTTTGAACAATGCATTAGTGAGGTCATCACGGACGTCCGACTGATCTGCGGCGCAAGGCGCTGCTGCATCCTCCTGGTGGATGAGGATGCTGGAGCCTGCACGGTCCTTGGAGATTCCGTGCGCGAAGGCTACGTGGCGACCCGCACGCGTGAAAGCATGAACACGGAGTTTTATCACGTCGTGAGTACCTGGAAGGATACGCTTGGCAGCGATTCCTGCCTGATCATCAAAAACGAGCAGGACAGACAGATGCTAAAGAAGCGGAACCCAGATTGGTATCAGTCCTTGCAGAAAGTGGCAGTGGAGACGCTGGTGCTCTTCCCGCTAAAGTATAATGAGAAATTGCAGGGATATATCTGGGCATCCAATTTCGACGTGAAGAACGTGCTGAAGATCAAGGGCGTTCTGGAGCTGACCACCTTCTTTATTGCCTCTGAGATCGAGAATTATCAGCTGGTAAAGCGCTTGGAGACGCTGAGCACGATCGACCTTTTGACGGGCAGCAAGAATAGAAATGCCATGAATAACAGAGTGGCAGAGTTTGAGAGTCCGGATTTTATAAAGCCAAAGAGCCTGGGCGTCATTTTTGCCGACTTAAACGGCCTGAAAATGATAAACGATCACAAGGGACATGCCTCCGGAGACCGCCTTTTGAAAAAGGCAGTTACCATTCTGCGATCAGTATTTCCGGAGGATGAGATCTACCGCGCCGGCGGCGATGAATTCATGATTCTTTGCCTGGATGACACGTTGGAGGAGCTTGAGATCCGGATTGCACGCCTTCATAAGCTTTGTGAGCAAGACGGAGAGGTCAGCTTCTCCGTGGGATACAGCTTTGACAATGGGCAGATCGACGTCCTGAAGGACATGAGCCTGGCCGACAAGCGCATGTATGAGGACAAGGAGAGGTACTATAAAAAATACCCAGAGAAGAAATACCGCTAAACGCAGGGCTTCCTGCGGATATGGAAATCAAAAAAACACAAAATTCCGTAAAATTCCGTAAGGAATTTGCAGTGTTTTGTGTTTTTTTAGTTTCAACATGTCGTTCATCAAAAAAAACTGTCGTTCATCCAAAAGAAGTTGAAGACGAAAAGTTTATATTTTATATTGAAGTTGTGGATGTGTTATTCCACAACAGGTGGCATTAATATCACATAAATAGTGTTGGGAGGACAAAAAAATGAGAGAAAACATCGAATTAGAAGTTGCAAAGATCGAAGAGAACGAAATCGACATGGTTACCATGTTTGATGACTGCGAGAGTGGATTTTTGGCTAAGAATGAGTATCTGATCGGCAAGATCGTGGAGTGGATCCTTTCCTAATCGTTTTAGACTTGAAAGTTTTTCATATACGTGCTCTTATGCACGCATGCCGGTTCCGGCAAAAATTATGACATCATGGAGTTACACAAAGTAATACTATTAGTGCCACTGATATTTGTCACTTGACGTCACATGACGCCAAGTGACAAATCTATATAAGGCGGTTGCGGAGATACTGCACGGAATGGTGTAATCTAGGCAGAAAGGAGCATGATGCGATTTATCAAGAGCATCATGTGATGAAAGCCCATGAATCAAGAGTTGTTTAACATAAAAATACAATCAGACTTTGAAATTGATGGCGTGATGGAGACCCTGAGCCGGGAGCTTGGGGGAAACGAAGCGCTTAAATTATGTGAAAAACATAATATTTTATTGCGGAGGGGAGAAATGAACCCAGACCAATTGCCGGGATACTACCGGGTTTTCTTTTCTCCGTTTTATCATGAAGAGATCTGGAAGAATGATGGGAAAGATTCCCTTATTGAGATTCACAATGACGTAACCATTGTCAGTACGGGGAATGAAACCACGTACTATTTTAGGGATGGAGCTGACGTGTATGGATATTTGAGAACGAAGCTCTGTGAAATCATCCGGAATTACGAATTACGGCGCAGTATTTTTGCGATTCACGCCGCGGCAATAGAAAAGAACAATGAAGTGATTTTGATTACTGGGAATAAGGGATCGGGTAAATCATCCGCCGTATTCTACGCAAAACGGCACGGATGGAACGTATTGACGGACGAGTTGACTTTTTGTTCGGAGGAAGGCTTCCGGTTCTTGAAAAGATGGCCGACTTTGAGCGATGCTTCACTAGAGCTTTATTTCCAGGAGTGGAAGGAATTCACGTGCGGAAAGATCAAGAGCGTACTGTCCAAAGAGTATAAAAACCTGTTAAATGTTACGATGGACGTCCGGCAACCGGACCAACTCCGTTTAAAAGAGATTGTTGTTTTGGTTCATTCAGAAAATACCTGGGCCGACAAAGATTTTGGGGAAGGCATTCTTAGGGACAATTTTATTAAGGGGGAAGCCGGAAGGGATTTCATTCCGGAAATGTTTGAACGGATCAGCCGGAATGTATCTGTAAAGTGTATCAGGGAATTTGAAGCATATGTCAAGGAGAGGTGACGTAATGGAATCCATGACGGAAATACTCGAATATTGCGAAAAAAAGAATATAGAATACTCTGCCATTATTTTGCATGGATCAAGGGCCGTAGGTTTTTCGAATGAAGAGTCAGATTATGACTTCCTTATCATTTCAGAAGACACTTCGCTGACCATGGATACTTTCATAACGGCAGACAAAAAAAAGATGCAAGTTGAGTTTCTCACGAGAGAAGCACTCGAAAAGATTTTGGATGGTTATGAAGCCGCTTTGTTCAAGTCGATTTTTGATCTGAATCAAATGGCGGGAAGAATTCTTCAGGGCAGGATTTTGGTTGACAGGGATCACGTTTCGGAATGTATTCGGGCCAGAAAACAATTTGTTCACAAGAAAGAATTGATTAAGCGTTTCCTGTATACTGCCATGAACTACCATACGGATTACGTTGCCGGAGATGAAACGTTAAAATCATATGCGCGTCAGGCAATCGCATATTGCATCGGAACGGCGTTGCTGATCAGTAAGGGTTACTATTGGCTTAATCTAAAGTGGCAGCACAGGTTCCTGCAGGAAGTGATGGATCAGGAAGCATATGAAAAGTACTTAAGGATCCGCATGGGGCAAAAGGAATATGCGGGCATGATGGATGACGTAAAAGCTTTGATTGCGTTGATTGATGGGTGAAATAAGTGAGCATAATAAAAATTATCCACAGAAATGGAAAAGTGAATGCATTCGATTTGAAGACAAATTGTGCTTTTTCCGTTAAAAGCAAGCTTCTCCAAAGGAATTTATGTGTACGGGTTGCAAATTGCGTATTATTTCTCACGAGTGATTCGGATGAGATCATGGAGACGTTCCGACAGTATTTTGACGGTGGAAGCATTGCAGATTTCAATGGTCCAATGATATTCCTGAGAGTTTTCGAAACGGAACGGGCGGAGTCCGGAAAAGACAATTTATTCATTGTTGACAAGAGAAATGACGTATACAAATGCGTCTCCGGGGATTCTTACGTTTTTAAGACAACGGGGGCGCGTATCCGGATCAACAAGGGATGGCAGTATGGGGAAGCATTCATTGACCGTGCGGAAAACTGGAAGGATTCCCTTCCGATCCTGATCAAAGTGATCGAGGCAATGATCATTTCCACGCACCTGGAAATTGGCTGGATTCCCGTGCATGCCTCCGTTATTGAAACAACGGAGGGAGTAAGCTTGATCCTGGCGGACAGCCAATGCGGAAAAACCACGACGGCAAAGCAGCTAACGGAAGGCGGGAAGGGCAACGTGCTTAGTGATGACGTGGCATTTCTAAATGGTGCGGGGAAGATCTTACCCTTTGGGTGCTACGTAAAGGAAATGTCTGATGAAGTTGACGGAGCATATGCGGAGATCTTGAAGGACGGAGATTATGCGTGCACCAGACGGATACAAAAACTAAACATAGATTATTCCGCACGCGACGTTCACAACATTATCTTTCCACGGATCCACATTGGTGAAAGGCGCATGATCCGGATCGAGGAAGAAAACGCAAAGCTTAACCTGATTTTTAAGCAGATTTGTACGTATCCCAACGAATGGTTTTTGTTTTCCGATGCAAATCTTCTGGCCATTGATCAAGTCATGACGGGTTTGGTAAAAAAGGATGCTTACGTTTATGAAATGCCATATTTAAAAGGTGAGGTGCAGGATGAACATTGTGTCAAGTCCACGTAATGAATTTCAAACAATAGGTATTGGCGCATGGTTTGAAAGAGGATCATTTTATGATCCGGAAGGCTTGGAAGGCTTGCATCATTTGATCGAACATCTTTTTTTTAATGCAAGGGGCGTGGCCCAAAGAGTTGAACGCCTAAAGGAGAAGGGAATCATTATCAATGCATTTACTTCCCAAGAGGTCGCGTGCTTTTATGCCATGTGTCTTAAGGATACGTATGAGGAAACAAAAGATTTGATGCAGTATCTGATGCTCGAGAATGTTTTCGCGGAAGGCTTGGAAGGTTTCGAAAATGAGAAAGAAATCGTTCGAAAAGAGATCCGGTACCATTATAATTACGCGGAAATCCTTAAAGAAAGACTGCTAAGTCAAATGTTCCCGGATGATTGTCGCCGGTTTGCGATCATGGGCTCAGAGTTGTCCGTAGACCAGATCAAAGAATGCGACATCATAAAGGCGTATGAGCTGTTTTCAAGATCACGAAGCTTCTTGACCGTTGTAGGGGCAGTTCCGTCATGCGGGCAAACGGTTTTGGAAGATCCTCTTGAAAAAAGAACCTGTGAAGTTCCTAGATTAGGAGACGGATTCCATGTCATTGGCGAAGGGGAAGGAGAGTACTGTTTTTACGGGATTGGCCATTTCTTTGATAACAGGGACAGAAATTTTTCGCAGATTTTTCATACATACGTCAGGGAAGCGCTGCAAAAGGAACTCCGGGAGAAGGAACAGATGATTTACAGAATCGATACTGCCAGCATCAACATATCCTACGGCACGGTTCTGTTTTGGATGTTTAAGTGCCCGCGCGTTCAATTAGAACGTGTAGATCGCGCCGTCGGGAAAGCATTAAACGGCGAGATGGATTTAGCGACATTCCAGGCGCTTGAACAAAAGGAATACGTAAAAAGCATCATCAAAAATGATAACGTTAAAAGTACGATGCTTCATCTTGGTTACGAGAACACCATCATGAGGCATGACGTAACGGAAAAGGAACCGATTCAGAGCGCATTGCTGAGGTTAAAAGAGAATGGTAGATTCTATAGATGCGTTATCTAACGTAAGTGAAACACGATATATTGTTGACAAGGACGTCAAAATATTAAAACTGAATGAACACTATCACCTCAGAACGGCAAGGGGCGTCATGATCTTAAATGAGAAGCAATATGACATACTTTGTCACTTTATGGAGGGAGAGAGCGTCGAAAACGTTTTGCACGCGTATCATGATCTTGATGAGAATAAGGTCATGGCATTGATTGATAAATTCATTTTTGAGAAAATCATTAATCGGGAAGGGGCGGCATTTTATCAAAAAAAGACCGTCGGATACTATTTTAGAAAACTGACGCGATTCAATCTGCCTTCGAAACCATTTGTTGCGATCGTGATGAAATTTCTTGTCAAACTAAACATGAAATTGGTGTTGATTTGTTCTGCACTGATGAGCCTGGCTGGCATAATGGCGGACGTTAGCCTGGTGCGATATACGCAGTTTACCTGGAGAGGCGTTCCGAGACTGACGGTTTTTATTATCGTTGGCATGATCGTAGCTCTGTATCATGAACTGTGGATGGCTACGTATGTGGCAAGGGGCGGTGGTGAAAAAAGCCTGTCTTTTAAGCTTAGGTTCCTGCTGGGAGTATTTATCAGCGTTGTGGTGAATTGGCAGTATTTGCTGCAATACGACGTGAAAAAGCGGATAGGGATTTTCCTTAAGGTTGATCTGATCACGGCGGGATTTTGTGGTTTGCTTTCGGTCCCGGGATTGGTCGCGATGCAGTTTGGAGCAGTGGAAGTGGCTTACTTTTTCTGTTGCTGTTCCATCATAGGCTATTCTTACGTATTGCTTAACCTGTATCCGTTTTTCTTTAAAAATGACGGATATAACATTTTTTGTTTTTTAACTGGGACAAAGCGATTAAGAAGTTATTGGTTCAGATTCTTCTATTCCTTGGTCTGTAAGGAGAGAATTAATTATGTTGACAAAGGGAAGATGAAGTATTACGTTTTATGGGGAACCATGTTTGTGCTAACCTTCATCTTTATTGTTTATGCGATAAAGAATAACATAAGAATACGAATATAAAGGAGGATCAAAAATTGAGCGTTGGGAAGATTATCATCGTAGTTATTATTATACTGTATAACGCATTAAATTGTTTTTCCGTTCAAAAGAGCAAGGCGGAAGGGATCACCGCGTGGAAGAAGGCTCTGTACTACTCGGCGCTTCTTTTTGGGATTCTTTCCCTTCCGGCATTCCTTTTTGACAAGGAAGTCTTAGGAATCCTGCTGCTGGCACTGGATTTGCTGACCATCTCGGCGTGCGCGTACCATAATGGATTTGTGCTGAAGAAAAAGCCCAATTATTCGCATCACGCGGTCCGTCTTGTAATTCACCTTGGATTACTGGCGGGAGTTTGGTTTTTGTAGGTTTAATCCTCTGTAGCGGTTTACCATGGCCCAGAGCTCTTGCGGGCGCACCATGGCCAGATTTCCGGGGATGGAACCGGATGCATTGCCGCGGCCGTCGTCGCCGCGACTGCCTTGGGTGCAGGCCGCGATGCCTTGTTTTGAAAGCCTGTCGTGCAATGCGTTCACGCATTTTGGCAGTGGATCCCTGCCGTTAAAATATTGTTCCTCCAGCGTGCGGAGCATGGCGCCGAGGAGATTGGTCTGCTCATTGTCAACGACCTGCTCCACAAAGCGCAGTTCCACGGACTCGTGATTAATGGAGACGGCGTCGGTGCCGTTTCCGCGCACCTTGACCTTCCGGCTCTCCGTAACTTCACGGTTAGGGAAGGGGATGCGCTGATCCGCGGAAATCGCTAATTTGTCAGGAATTTCTATTTTTTCGGAAGTCGCTTCGGCGGCTTCTTTTGCTTTTATGGTAACGTCGATGGGCTTATATTCCTTCATTTGCAGGATCAGGTCGGAAACCTCGAAGAAGGCACCGGAGCTTCCGGCAACCAGGATCGTGGAAATTCCCAATTCTTCATAGAGCTGGCGCATTCTCGAAAGGAATGGAATGATGGGTTCCTCACCGGAATGAATGACCTTTTGCATCAATGCGTCCCGCACCATAAAATTCGTGGCGCTGGTATCCTCGTCGATGAGAAGGGTCTTACTTCCGGAGAGAATGGCCTCCACGGTGCAGGCTGCCTGCGAGGTGCTGCCGCTGGCGTCCTCAGTGGAAAAGCACTTGGTGTCGCGTTTGCTGGGAAGATCGCGGATGAAGGCACTGATGTCGAGTTGTTTCACGCTCCTTCCGTCCTCGCTTCGAAGCTTCATGGCAGTATCTTCCGTGATGACGTACTCGCGTCCGTCCCCGGGCACGTGGTTATAGACGCCGCGCTCTAGGGCCTTTAGGAGCGTGGATTTACCGTGATAACCGCCGCCGACGATGAGGGTAATCCCCTTCTTTATGCCAAGACCGGTGATACTGCGTCCGCCGGGAAGAGAGAGGGTCACGGCATCCTCGGAAGGACTCACGAATGCCACCGCCCCCTGCATGGGTTTGTCGTCCACGCCGCTCTTTCTGGGGAGGATGGCACCGTTTGCCACAAAGGCTACAAGGCCTTTAACGGCAAGCTGCTCCCGAATGGCCTTCTGGTCGTCAGCCAGGGAGAGCCATTTCTCGATCTCAGCCTTATCTAGGACGGCGTAGCGAAGGGTTTTTGCAGCGCAGGCAGGCACGTACTCAAAGAGCATTTTCCGAAGTTCCATTGCCAGCGTTGTGCGTCCCGCTGCCGGAAAACCTGCGGAGAAGCGGAGCACTAGGCTTCCGTCTGCCGGGTTAATTGTCAGCGCGGAGCGTTCCAAAACTTCCTGCCCGCAGGAGCTGACGGAGAGGGTTCCGGACTTGCCCGAACCGCCGGCCTTATGGCTAAAGCGCCCCAACTCCTTATAAAAGCCCCGCAGAAGATAGTCCTGCAGCATGACGCGGCGATGGGGCTTGGCGTAGAATTCCTTGGGAAGACCGTGCTGGTTTGCCGCCACGTGGATGCTTAAGGACGAGGGCGCCGCGAAGGGATCTCCCTGCACGTGATCGATGGAGAGCACATACCCCTGAAACGTATAACGGCCCTTTAAGCTTTTGTATGCCGGATACGGCTTATGATCATTCTCGCGAAGGAGCTGTTCTAATCTTCTCATGACAAATCCTCTTTTCTGATTGCTTTAGACACTGTGTTTATTTTATCACGACAGCCTTTGTAAATCAACGGCAATGGTTTATGTATAGTATCCTTTCATACACAGTTTCCGAAATGAAGCCCAAAATTAGCCGGAAAAGCCAATTGTCGCATTGACAGTTTCTGGTTGGATGCGATAATATAGATATCGTGATGTATATAACAAAAAACAGGAGGGGTATTAGTATGAAAAAGCATTATGTTTTCTGACGATTGTTTCCGTTATGGTATTAATGATTGGCACCAGTGTTATGGCTGGCACAGATTACGCTTCAGGCAGTGGATCTATCAACTATATTTCGAATAAAAAGGTGACGGCTGGCGTTTGTGTAACCGTAGATGGAACGGAAATGGCATGGTCATTTGACGTATACGGAATTCAGGAATTTATGGATTATAATCCAACCAGCAGTCCTTACTACGAATTCAAAAAAGGCAGTACGACTATTAAAGGTGGGTCATCGAATGGAGATATTACATGCCGTTTGGTTAAAAACCGGGGTGATTACGCACATGATGATGAATTTAAGAAAGAGTTTAAATTTTTTTTAACTACCATATCTTCTCATGTTAATATATATGCGGCTGGCAAATGTGATATTGACATAACTGCGAAAACCAGATAAATTACGGAGAATGTCATGAATTCAAAATATGTGTTGCGAATTGCGCTTAGGCATATCATTCGTCCCCAAAACAGATTTCTCTTTTCGGTCTTGATGATTGGAATTAGTATCTTTTGCGTGGGGTATTATCGTCTCTTCCTAAATGATTACGAAATAGTGAAGCGGGAGTGTAATGCCGTGCTGACAAGCGGAATGGCAGGAACCGGATTAATGCGCATGCTTGATTATGACAAGAAGGAAGCACTCCAGTTAAAGAAGGAAGCCATGGCCTCCGGAAAGATCAAGGGTATTGGGACTTGGGTTTTCGGGGGCAAGATTTGGGAGGTTGATCTTGCAAAAATACAACATACCTTTCCAGATGTTTTTCCAGATGGGGGAGGGATCTATCGAGATGATATTGTGATGAGTTGTTTTATCGATAGGACGGCATTAGAAATTTGCAATTTGCAGTTTTCGAGGCAAGTGGACATACCCGAAGAAAAATGGAAAAATCCGGATTGGCAAGGTATTTATTTAGGAGCTGAGTTCAAAAACATTCCTCTTGGTACCGTATACGTAGAGACGTCGAAAGGTGGGCATCAAAAGGAATATGAAGTTATAGGGTTCTTGGAAAAAGGACAACACATCCTGGCAGATGAGGTAAAAACATTAGGAGAGGGAAATGGTTCGCAATCAATTGTGTGTTTAGATGGATTGGTGATGATTGTAATGGAACCAGGCGTGACGGATGGGAATAAAGATACGGCGTGGATTTTTAATGTATCGGAAGGGGTAGGATTAGATGAGGCGAGATCTTTCCTAGAAAAGAGAGCAAAGGAATTGAACCTTTCCGTCGATTTTGCATCCTTGCAGGATGGATTTGTATTGCAAAAGATTTACAATCGCGACGTTGAAATGGTTGACAGGGAGTTGTATCGGACTCTTTTAATTGTCTGCTTAATCGTGAATCTATGCATTATCATTATGCGAATCATTTCGAATAAGCAAATCATGGGCATTTACATTGCGTTTGGTATGACAAAAACAGACGTGATAAGGGTATGGCTGTTTCAAATCATGGCTGAATTTGTAGCGGGAACGGGTTGCGCATGGTTGGTATTGAAATGGTATTGCAATAGACAATATTCCAACGCGGGAGCTTATAATCAAAGTATTTTTCGATGGCTTAACGGCTACGCGCTTCCAGAAATGCTGGCATTATCGACGATTCTTTTTTTTCTATCTGCCGTGATACCGATTCTTATTATACAAAACAGCAAGCCGTCAGAATTATTGTTGGATAACAGAGGATGATGACATGATAAAATTGGTCGATGCTACAAAAAAGTATAATAGTCAAAGTAATGAGATTTTAGCATTAAACCATACGTCTATGACAATTCAGGCAGGCGAGATGGTGGCCGTGATGGGAACGAGCGGTTGTGGCAAAAGTACGCTTTTGAATATTCTCGGAGGGATGGATCGGCTAACGTCAGGGCATTACTATTTTGAAGATGAAGACATAGCATCTTTTGGTCCGCATAAGTTACATCTGTTTCGTAAAAACCATATTGGTTTTGTTTTTCAAAATTTTGCATTGTTAAACAGACAAACGGTATATGAAAATTTGGAAATTCCATTGCTCGCAAGAAATCAAAGGCATTATAAGAAAAGAATCATGGATTGTTTGGAACAATTGGGACTTGCGGAACGGGCGAAAAGTTTGCCGTTGAATTTGTCTGGCGGACAGCAACAGCGTTGTGCGATTGGCAGGGCGCTGATGACGGGTTGCAGTTTGCTTTTATGTGATGAGCCAACAGGCGCACTTGACAGTAAGACTACCAAGGAGATTATGGATTTATTTTGTAAGCTAAATATGGAAGGAAAAACAATTATCATAGCTACGCATGATGATGAGGTCGCTAAGTGTTGCAAGCGTATTGTCCGAATGGAGGACGGAGTTTTGCAACAATAATCCCAAATAATGGAGAATTAACGTGAAACAGAATAAGCAACGGTTTTGTAGTTCCCTGTCGGAGTTGACTCAAAAATATTATGATTCAATTTTATTGATGGTTGGACTTACACTTTTGTTCTTTTTGTGCATGAGCCTAATTAGGGCTGATTTTGCATATAAAAATGCCATAAAGCTTATTTATGCTTATCATAAAGAGTATTTGCCGCTTGGTGCGTGGACGAAAGAACAATTTGATGAGATTTGTGACATATTTGAAGGTGCCGGAGATAATTGCATGGCTAGAGACCTAACGGTTATGGTGGGGGATGTTTTGGACGTTAAAGGAGCAATCCTTTATTTTTCTGCGGAGGCGATGGCAAAGGAAAAGGGGATTAATCTTAATGAGTGGAATGGGACTCCGAATGCCGTTCTTGTGGAAGGACAGCTAAAAAAAGAGATATATCACGGGAATGGAGCAGATTACATTGAAATAAATGGAATGGAATACATTGCGTATCAAGTAATCAATGAACGCGAATACGTGGCGCAGGAAGTTCACGTAAATTGGAAGAATTTGGATGAAGAACACAAAAACAGTATCCTGTCCGTATGCCAGCCTATTTATGAAAATGACGAAGAGTGTGCATATGGTTTTATTATAGAAAGCAAAAAACCATTTCAAAATGAAATTGTGAGCTTTGAAAATATATTTATAGAAAGAATTGGAAATCTTGATAAATCATGGAATTATGAAGAGAGCTTTACCTTGGTTCAACGTTATATGTCCTCGAGAATGAAGCATTTTTACTTCGCGATGCTGATTTTGGGTATTTATAGTCTGTATTTCATTTCAGAGGTTTGGTTTGCAAGGCGAAAGCGTGAATTATTGATCAGAAGAATGCTTGGCTGTGGTTTTTTCAGTATTCTTTGGTCCGTAATGAAAGAGTCCGGAACGATTATTTTGATAGCGGCTACTTTGGCGACCTTCATAGAAATGACCGTAATTGGGTATATGCCAGTGGGCAACTATTTTTTGTATCAAATTTTACTAATCATTGTGTTTGCCATATTGTTGGCGATATTTTTACAAACAGCTTTATTTGGTTTACGGCTCATAAAATTGATGAAAACAGAGCCTACGCAGGCAAACATTGAGGCAGCTTAACAAGAGGTATGAATGCAGGAGGGGAAGAAACACTATTTATGAAGTCTGGCGTATACTTCACTAGGTTGCTGATCGCGTTCATGACATGTTTCATATTAGCAGCATGTAGTAAGGGGGAAGGCGTTACAGTAGTTAAGAAGGAAGAGAAAGTCTGGGAAAGCCAGATAAAATATACTGGAAGGTGGTATGAAGAGAACACCCGGGATTGGATTTTAGATGCAGACTGGATATATGACAGGGATTGCCTGTATACGTTTGAGAGAGAATATATTTATGATGGTCACAAAATGACCTGGGAAGATTATGATGAAGAGTTTGAGGATTATAGTCTGTTAAGAGTTAAAACAAAAATCTGGAAGCAAAAGATTTCAGATAGTGCAATATCATCTGAAGAGTGTCTTTTTGAAACTGACGGATATATCCTGGAAGCAGTGGTAACTGTGGCAGGTGATGTTTGGTGCACTGTGATGAGTTCGGAAACACTGTTTGGGTTGGAAAACCGGTACTCGCTTTTTAAAATCAATGCGAACGGCAAGCTTTTAATTCAAACGTTATTGGATCAACAAATAGTTCCAGGAACGCTTGCCGTAGACGGGAAAGAAAATATAGCACTTCATTCTTCTGGTACACTCTATTTTTTTAACTCTCATGGTAAGTTTTGTGGTAAGCAAGAATTGGGAAATATGTTGCTTGCTTTATGTGGTGATCGGGGAGAGGGATTCTATTTCATCGAATTAGGAGAGGCGGGAACAAATCTAAAAAAGCTTGTTGGAAATAAATTGATACAAATCATGGCAGTCCGGGATGATTTTTACAACCTCGCAATCGCTGGAGAAGGCAAAGTATTAGTATGGAATGATACTAAATTATTTATGTTTTCAGAAATGGAAAACAGTTGGGCTGAATTGTGCTCTTGGATTGATGAGGATATTTTTTCCGATTGCATCCGTTATTGTGGGATGTCCGCAAGCGGAATGATTACGATTTATTGTGTAGAAAACAGAAACGAACGTATGATTGTTTTAGGACCTGCGTTGGGAGAAGAAAGTAAAAGACGGGAATTGACAATTGGCGTTTGGAAGTCTTCAGATGCACTAACGCGCAAAGTAATAAATTTTAACAGACAGAATAAAGAATGTCATGTCAGGATAGTTGAATATGGTGAGAAAATAAGTGGAAGATCAACAGTTGAAGAGCATGATGACGCAATTGACCATATGATGCTTGATTATATAAACGATAAGGGAACGGATATGTTGATTGTAACATCTGACATTGACATTCAGAAAATTGCAGAGGGTGGTTTGATAGAGGATTTAACGGATTATTTGGAAAAAAGTGCAAATATAAATTCTTCAGATTTTTTTGAACCGCTTTTAAGACAGGCTACTTATGGAAAATGTTTGGCATATTTGCCTGAAAGATTTGAGATTTATACATTATTGGGAAAGGAATCCGTGTGGGGCAAAAGGGCAGGATGGACAATAGATGATATGCTGGAAATGGCAAAGAAAAATATAAATGCGTACATGCTTCAGCCTTCATCACGGGATATGAGGGATTATTATCAGGATGGCAGTTTGCAAATAGCAATTTTACTAAATAACTGGATTTTTGAAGCGAACGACGATGATCAGACGAATAAGGACCTGCTTTTGGGGTTATTAGAATTAACGAAAAAGGAGTATTTGAATCCGGATAATCTGGTAGGAAATCAAGTGTTGGAAGCGTATGATACGGGTAAGATAATGGCTGCTTTGATCAGTATTACAGATTTTACGGATCTTACGAGGTGGAAGCAAAGGGTATTTGGAAAGGATGCCGTTTGTGCGATCGGCTATCCGACAAAAGCAGGAGAAAAAGGACACGTCATGCATGCAAAAAGCGGAATAGCAATGCTACATAACTGTAAAGAAAAGGAATTGGCCTTTTCTTTTATGCAATACTATGTATCAGATTGGGAAAAGGAGTTTGAAAATGGGTTTTCAGCCAAAAGGAGCATTTTTGATGAACAGATGAAACAAGTGATGGATGCAGCAGATAAGGTTCCCAAAAATGGGAAGACAAAGGAGTTTGCCAAAGAAGATTTACTTCTATTAATGAAAATAATGGAAGAGACTGACGACGGAGAGGGTATGACGGATCAAATAATTTTGAATATTGTGAGTGAAGAAGCTAAAGCCTTTTATGATGGTGAAAAAGCAGCAGAAGAGGTGTGCAATGTTATTCAAAACAGAGTTAGACTATATATAAGTGAAACCGATAGGTAATTAATGTCATAAGCCAGGGTGAACTCAAGTTACGTGACCACGGTCATGGTTTTGAAAGAAAATCATGACCGTGGTCACTTTTCTTATGTACGGAAAAGCGCTAAGATGAGTTCAAGTTCAAAAGGTCTGCATCGTTACGCCCGCAAAAAGGAAGAAGTAATGCAGTACGAGAAGTAAGGTTAAGAAAGGAACGGAAATGAAATCAAAATTATCGGCTTGGACTTACGTAAAGAATAATAAACGGACGGTTGCGGTGCTTGTCACGGCGCTGGCACTCTCCTTCATGGCGATGTATGCGGTCTACGTGCTTCTGATCACCACGACGGAAAGCTTTGAAACGGTGATGGTCGAGATGCCGAAAAAGGTCTCTTACGCTTCCCTGGGCGGCAGGGCTTATGGTTTGAAGGGCGACGATTATGCGACGTACGAAGAGCTGAAGGCAGCCTATAACAAAAAGCAGGCGGAGCTGATCGAAAACCTGAAAAAACATCCGGGGATCGAGGATGCCTTTTATACCCAGATCATTGACAGCACGTATCAGGCTGTCATGGGAGCCTATTCTTTTGAAATGCCGCTCATGGAGCCGGAGCAGGTTCAGCCATTTCTGGATCACGTGGGAGCAAAGCTCATCCGGGGCAGCATGCCAAAGGATGCCGGAGACGTTCTGGTGGATGAGGTCATCATGAAAAATGGTGGCTATGAAGTGGGCGACTGGTTTCAAAAAAGCTGGTATGGGGAAACCTTTCGCATTGTGGGTGTCATTCAATCCAAGTGCATGGTTTCCTTGGGAGTGCCCAACGGCTACACCAACAATGGTTTTTATATTGTTGTCTGTAATGACGAGACGGCAACGGATCTGACGGGAATCTTACAGGAGAACGGAATTGTGCTGGGGGACGGTGACAAGGTCTGGGATGCAAAGACGTATTACGCGGCCTATCGCGCGGACGTGGGAGATACCATAGACATGGTTGTGACGACGCTCTTTGTGATCGTCATGACGTTCCTGGCAATTCTGGTACTGGTGGCGTACGTTTCCTTTATGCGAAACCGCATAAAGGAGTACTGCCTCTATTCATCCATCGGATACGGTCGCGGGGAAATTTACGGCATGATGCTGAGGGAGATGTCGATTCTTTTTGGACTTGGTGCGGTCATAGGACTTTTGCTTTCCCTCGGCACGGCGTATCTGCTGAACGTAATGGTCATCGAACCCAAAGGCCTGATCGGACACGTGATTTACGGAGGACATATACAAAGGATTCTTGGAACCTACGTCTTCCTGATGGGAGTGCTGCAAATTCCCGTGCTGATCGGACTAAACAGGATCAAAACCATTGATGCCATTGAGGATTAATAGATTTAGGAGGACGAAGCATTGTTTGAAGTAAAGAATATTTGCATGATCTATGACATGAATACGGACGTAAAGACCCATGCGTTGAAAGGATTTGACCTCTCCCTGCCGGATAAGGGACTGGTTGGGATCATCGGCCCGTCGGGAAGCGGGAAGAGCACGCTCATGTATTGTCTCTCGACGCTAAAGGCACCGACGGACGGAAGCATTGTCTATAATGGAACGGAGCTGACGAACATAGATAATGTCCAGAAGGAAAGGCTCAGAAGAAAAGAGTTTGGGTTTATCTTTCAAAAGCACTATCTGGTGCCCTACATGACCGCCATGGAAAACTGCCTCGTGGCAGCAGTGCAAAAGGGCCCTGAGGCGCAGAAGAAGGCAGAGGCTTTCTTCCGGGATCTGGGTCTTGCGGAGAAGGAGTGGAACAAGAAGCCTGCGAAGCTTTCCGGCGGACAGTGCCAGAGAGTTGCCATTGCCAGGGCCATGATCAACGATCCCAAGGTTATCTTTGCAGATGAACCCACGGCGAGCCTGGATCATGAAAATGCATTTAATGTCATGAAAATCCTGAAAAAGTATTCGGATGACAGGCTGGTGCTCGTGGTGACGCATGACCGGAGCATCCTAAAGGATGCGGACCGGATCATAGAGATGTGGGATGGGGAGATTAGCCGATGAAACCATTGTCTGCAACAACTTATGTCAAGGAGAATAAAGGAAGGGCCGGAATCGTGATCTTTTTGCTATTTTTCACGACGCTTCTATTCCTTGCGGGAAATTATATTGACAGTGTTTATTATTACTGGGACAGAGCCATGGAGTATTCCGACAGGCTGTGCACGATCGGTGCCATTTCCTCGGATGAGGACTTTCAGGACTATGCGAAATTCCGCGAGGAGCTAAAAAATGATGACAGTTTGATCGTCTATGACGTATCGGCCTATGGATATTCCGGACTGCCCTGGATCTGTACGCTGGGATTTGAAATGGGAAGCATTTCCATGGTGTTTAATACCCCGGAGGATATGAAGGATTGCTTTGAAAGGCTCGGGATCGAGGCAGATCTTTCGGACGTGAAGAATGGCAGCGTATGCCTCTCCTCCGCGCTGGCAAGGCAATACGGGCTAAAGAAGGGGGACGTGGTGAACGCCTCCGTCTACAAGAATATTAACGGAAGTCATTCCGTTGACGCAATTCTCGAGGATGACAGCTACATATTGTTCTATGTGGATCATACCGATGAGCCCCTTCGGATGCAAGTGATGAGCAAGGAACTTACGGGTCAGGCGCTGAGGGACGAACTGCTCCGGCGGCAGGGAGATTACAAGGCCCACTTGGATGAGCCTGTCAGGGATGGCATTGAAGAACAATTTGCACCTTTTAAGTTAATCTTTGGCGTGGGCATAGTGCTTCTTTCCCTGGTACTTGCCGTGATCGTTAATTCCGTCCTCACGGGCCAATACCTCGCAAGAACCTATGAGTTTGGCGTTTACCGCGCCATTGGACTTACGAGGCGCGAAATCTATCGGAAGTGCGCTGCGGAGATCCTGACGATGGACGCGATCGCGATTGTCCTTGGGGCAATGATCATCTTTCTGTACGTATTTCTGATGAATGAATTGTATTACCTGCCGGCGGGCAAATTTCTGCCATATTTTTCATGGATGGGTCTTTATGCGTTTATCGCGTCGAATCTGCTGGTCGTGGTGCCGACGATCCTGCTCAAGGGCCGCAGCATGAGCCGCTCAGACGTGACGGAGTTTTAAGGGTAAGAAACGGGTTTATGACGAAAAGAGATTGTTAGGAGGAAATAAGAAATGAAGCAAAAAAGAATGACGTGGGTCATTGTGTTATGTATGGTGTTGTGCATGGGGCTTGCCGGATGCAGCGGGTATGCGTCGAGCTTCCAGGCAACGGTGCTGATCTCTTCGAATACGGCAAACTCTTCCTCTGTTGAATTCTCAACCCTAAAAGGGACGAAGACTTTGCAGATGAAGACGAAGGAGGATGGGGCGACGCTGGAATATAGTGGCAAGCTCGTTGAAGGAAGCATCACCGTATATTATGATGAGGATGGCACGAAGAAGGAGCTCTTTACTTTAAAGGGCGGCGAGAACAAAGAGGGAAGCGTTGTCATCGAGAAAAAGGGAAAGTTGTATTTGATCCTTGAGACGGACGGAAAATGTGAGAGCGGGAAGTTTAAGTTTGAGATCAAGTGATCGCTTACGTGACGGGAGTTTTGGAAATGAAGAAGATTCTTGGATTTGTGGGAAGAATGACGTTGCATGGGATCGTGCTGGGCATCATCTGGCTGGATCTCAGTTACGTGATGATCAATGAGTGGGCGGCGATCGCTCTGACCATCGCCTGGATCGCAGGCGTGCGGGTGGTGGAATGCGTCGTGTTTGGTAAAGGCAAGAAAGATGCGGACGGCGCCGTGGATGAAAAACGTGAGAACGTCAGGTCTGCGAAAAAGCGCGGAAGCACATGCTTCTTCGCAGTGTTGGACGTGGTGATCGTTCTGTTTATGATCGTGGCGACGCAGTTTAGCCCGTATTGGAACAGCTCTGTCTTTCGAAAGAACCTGACTTGGGAGGAGAATGGTTCCAAAGTTTTTTTAAAAAAGGATGCCCTGACGGACTATGAGTTCATGATGAAGTATTTGAAGAAAATCCATCCGCTCACCCACGGCGGACTTCCCGGGGAAGTGGAAACCCGCGCGAAGGAAGTGCGGGAATGGATCGAGGGGCAGGAGCAGATCGAGGGATACGTGCTTGCGAGGAAGCTCGAGAGCATTCTCTCTTTGCTTGGCGATGGCCACACTGCGGTAGAGGAAGATTATGACGTCTACCACGTCATGAAGTATGTCTATGAGCATAATAAGGCCGGGCACGTGCTGATCGGGATCAATGACGTTCCGTTTGAAGAGTTCCTCGCCCTGCATCCGGACGTTGACAGTTATGAGACGGTCAGCTATGGCGTGAGAATGATCAAGAACCGCGTCAGTAACCTGGAAGGATTAAAATATCTGGGGATAGATATTTCCGGAGAAATCAAGTATAATTATCTTACGGAGGACGGAGAGTCAGTCACGGAGACCGTAACGGCTGAGGATTTCCTTGCACCGGAGGAGTATAATGCCTATGTAATGAGCGTTACGGGAGATGACCTGGCGGCCGAAGAGGATCGGGGATTTGTTTATTATGACGTTGACGCAGAGCATGACCTGGCCATTCTGACGCTGAACAGCTGCCGTTATAATCAAGTCTATAAAGATACGGTGGCGAAGATGTTTGAAGAGATACGTGAAAAGGGCATCCAAAACGTCTGCGTGGACCTTAGAAGTAATGGCGGCGGAAGCTCCATGGTGGCAAATGAGTTTATCAAGTATCTGGACGTCGACGTCTATAAGGAGTGGGGCTGTGAGCTTCGCATAGGTCCGCTGCTGGTTCCCATGGGCGGAAGAACGGTAAAGAATCCCAAGAAGAGCCAGGTGTTTACGGGGAACGTCTATGTGCTGACGGGAGTACGGACGTACAGCTCCGCCATGGATTTTGCGATGCTCATCAAGGATAATGGCATCGGCAAGCTTGTGGGACAGCCCTGCGGAAATCTGCCGGGAAGCTGCGGCCAGGTGACGAGCTACGTTCTTCCGAAGACGGGATTTTATTTCCAAACGTCAACGACAAAGTGGTACAGGGTGGATACGTCAAAGAATCAGGAACCGCTGACTCCTGATCTGGAATGTCCGGAGGCAAAAGCACTGGAGGTGTTGTTGGAAAACCTATGATCAATGTAATGACGTCGGACTTCATTTTGATATTGCTAACGCTATTGGCCGTGAAAACGTCTGGTTGTCCGCCATTACCGCTCTTTTTTGGCGGTATGCTGCTCATAGGCATCACGGCAGAACATGTTAAAGGCGGCGGGGGAAAACAGTTTCATCTTATGCAGTTTTCCCTTGCGGCCTTCTTTGCGCTTTTTTCAGGAAATTGGTGGAGTGTTCTTGTATTCGCATGCCTAGTCTGGTTGAGTGAGTGGCGGATTTTTTTGACCGTGAACGTGATTTACGTAGGGTGGACGGTCATTAGCGTGATCGCGGATCTGTGTAAGGAGATATGGTATGAAATCTACTATGGGGGGGTTTGGTACATTAAAGGGACGAGGCCGCATCACGAAGCAAACCCGAAAAAAATTTTGGCAGAGTGGCTTGTCAGAATACTGATCGCCAATGCAATCTGCGGTGTCATCCTGCTTGTGCGGTTTCTGGTCAGGAAATGGTCAGAAAAGAGAGAAAATGACAAGCTGAGAATGCAAGGCTACAGTCTTCGCGAGATGCAAGAGATTCAAAGGAATAAGGAACTGGCGCGGCAGAACTTTTATGCGGATAAGAATGCCCGGCTGATCGAGCGGGAGAACATCAGCCGCAACATTCATAACAGCGTTGGACATTCCATTACGGCAGCCATCATGACGCTGGATGCGGCGGACGCTTTATTTGACAAAAAACCGGAGGAGGCGCATCAGAAGATGAATGATGCCACGGAGCGCATCCGGGGGAGCCTTGGTGCCATCCGAAGTGCCGTGCGGGCTTTGGATGAGGAGACCGGCGACGTGGCAGTGAAGGATTTGATTTGTTATTTTGATAACATTTTGGATGAGTTTATGATGGATACGGAGCGGACGTGCGACAGGCTGTATGAGTTTTATGACCGGGAAGCACAACTGCCGCGGGAGCATGCGGAATTCCTGACGGGAGCGTTGGAAGAGTGCTTGACGAACGGCGTAAAGCATGGCAACGCGACACATTTTGTCGTTAGGCTTTCCGGAGACGTCGCTCACGTGCGGCTTGACGTTACTGATAATGGCAAAAGCGATTTCGGCGAGGAAAACAGCGACGAGAGGATTGTCAGCGGTTTTGGCCTTAAGAAGCTTAGTGCCTATGCGGAGCGCTGCGGCGGAAGCACCTCATTTTACAATGACGGCGGTTTCCACGCTTCGATCGAACTGCCGATCACGTAACGGAAACCGGGACGGCGGAAGGTTTTTCTTGACGGATCGGAGGCCACCAAATCAGCGGGCGAGACGGATGCTGATTTCCAGGTGTTTTGGATTACGAAGTTAGGGAGAGAAACATGTATAAGGTATTGTTGGTGGATGATGAGAATATGTTGCTGGAAAGCCTGGAGATCATACTTTCCCTGAATGACATGGAGATTGTCGGGAAGGCGCATGACGGCAGGGAGGCATTGGACGTGCTGCGCGGCGGGCAGGCGTGCGACGTGGCGCTGGTGGACCTGAACATGAAGGGAATGGGCGGCATTGAATTGATTGGACACTTAAAGCGGAGCTATCCGAAGATCAAGATTCTTGTGCTCACAACCTTTTATGATGACAAGAACATCACGGATGCCATCAGTAATGGCGCGGACGGGTATCTCCTAAAGGACAGCGGCAAGGACGCGATCCTGGGGGCCGTGGCGCAGATCATGCATGGCGTGAGCGTACTCGACCCCAAGGTCATGATGCGACTTACGGCTTTGATGAATAAGAATAAAACGGTGGATCTTTGCGAGGAGATGACGGAGCGGGAACGGGAAATCGCAACGCTACTGGCGGAGGGGCTTACCAACCGCCAGATCGCCGATAAGCTTTATATTTCCGAAGGTACCGTGAAGAATTACATCTCCTCCATCTATGACAAGACCGGGATTCACGACCGCGTAAAGCTGGTGGTGGCATTGTCGGGAACGTTATGATTTGAGCGGAGATCATACGGAGCATTATTGTCGTAACGGAGAGGAAATTGGAGATAAGTATGTTTGCACCTATGGTTGTCCCGTAAATCAGGACGGGTGCGGCATTTGCTCGAAGACCATGATGATGCTCCATCCCCTCATGGAGGCGGTTCGCAGCGGAGGCGATCTTGTGAATCTCGGTGGCGAGGGCAAGTATGAAAAAACCATCGTATGTCCGGACGGATGCATTATTTTTAAATTGACGGCAACTCCCCTTGGCAACGAGAATTTCCATAAAGGCGGATTTTGGAAGGAACCTTGACGGAATGGTGACGACGTAAGAAATTTTGCGTAAGATGCATTCCGTTTTGTCGTGTATAGGGGTGAAAGGAGGTGCCTTTCACGTGGAAGATCAAAAAATCGTTCAGCTCTATTGGGACAGAAATGAGCTTGCCATTGAGGAGTCTTCAAAGAAGTACGGAAGTTATTGCAGTGCGATCGCCAGAAACATATTATCGTCGCGGGAAGACGTGGAAGAATGCGTGAACGACACGTGGCTTCACGCCTGGAATGCCATGCCGCCCCACAGACCTCAAATCCTTTCGACGTTTCTGGGAAAGATCACGCGGAATCTTTCCTTTGACCGTTATAAACGGCTTCATCGGGCAAAACGTGGCGGACATGCCGTGGAACTGGTGCTGGACGAGCTTGCAGAATGCGTTTCGGGAGGGGATGACCCAGAGGGAGCATGGACGGAAAAGGAGTTGAAGGACGAGATCAACCGATTCTTGCAGTCCCTTTCTGAAGAAAACCGATATCAGTTTATCCTTCGCTATTGGTATGCGGAGTCTGTTTCGGAAATGGCAGAAAGGTTTCAGAAGACGGAGAATCAGATTTCCGTGAATTTAAGCCGCATTCGCAAGCAGCTTAGGTCTCATTTGGAAGAGAAAGGCTATCGCGTATGAAGAAAGAAACCCTGTTTGAACTATTGGCAGACGTCGATGAAACACAGGTGCAAAAAGCCGGAGAGTACGGAAAAGAAGTTGGCGGTCAGGGGGAAAAAGCCGGAGAGTACGGCAAAGAAGTTAGCGGTCAGGGGGAATGCGACGGGCGCGAGGATGCAAGGGACGGCGAAGAATGCCCAGGAAAAAGGGACGACCGCCCCAAAAAACTGCGGCGCAGGTTCGGCATGTTTGGAACCATGGCGGCGCTGCTGGCACTTTTGGCAGGCGGCGCGTTATTGTGGTCCAAGGTTGGAAGCGGATTTCTGGGGCGGGATGCCGATGATGCGGACCAGGAGCAGGTGGCCGGTGCTTCGTCGAAGACTGGTGAAAACATTGATGACGGTAAAGCTGGTTTTGGCATTGGAACTGAGAGTAAAATCCCCGAAAGGAACCGCTTGGGAGAATGGGCGGAGGAGGATAAGGCTTGGCTTTCCAAGGTGACCGTCGTGGGTGCCTTACTCCCGGAGCCCGTGGGCAAGGACATGACCACGGAAGAGTTCCTTTCGAGCCGTTTGCGCTTCGAATGGCGCAGTGAGGGATCTTTTTCGGAGAACCGAAAGGCGGCTTATGAATTAAGGGATTCCATGCAGGGATTTTATCATGAGATTAGCAGCGCGCTCCTGTCGCAGGGGGATGAAAACAGCGTCTGCTCGCCACTGAACGTGTATTTGGCACTTTCCCTCCTTGCGGAGACGACGGACGGGAATTCCAGAAAGCAGATCATGGATTTCCTTGGCGTATCGGACGTGGAGACGCTGCGTGGAAACGTTGACGTACTTTGGAGCAGCAATTATGCAGACACGCCGACGATGAAGAGCATTTTGGCAAATTCGCTTTGGCTGCGAAATGACGTGAACTACGATGAGGAGACGTTGCAGCGGCTGGCGGATACGTATCACGCCTTTTCCTTTATCGGTGAGATGGGATCGGAGGAGATGAATCAGGGGCTCCGCGCCTGGACAAACCGGGCGACGGGAGGACTCCTTGAACAGTACGTAAAGCAAATGAGCATGTCTCCCCGTACGATTTTGGAGATGGTTTCCACCCTTTATTTCGAGGCGCGTTGGAATGATGCTTTTCAGGAAGCGCTCACAAGAAAGGAAACCTTCCACGGAACGCATGGCGATCAAGAGGTAAACATGATGCACAAGACGTTCAGTGAAATGGCGTATTGTTCGGATCAGATGACCGCCATAAGACTTTATTTGGAGGATGGCGGAGCGGTATGTTTCTATCTGCCCGAAGAAGGCGTTACCGTAGAAGACCTCGCGGCAGATCCGGAGACCCTTGGCATTGAGCAAAAGTACGTGGAAGCCGGCAAGGAAGCGGATGAACTGTTCAACTCCGTTGATGATACGGATTATGAGGCCATACAGGAGCTGTGGACCCGTCAGACGGAATGCTTTATTAAGAATGGGTGGATTCCTTCGATCATAAACGCATCCGTTCCGAAATTCAGGATCGATCAGAAGACGGACCTGATCGGTTTCCTGGAAAAGCAGGGGATTACGGACGTACTTAATCCGAACGTTTCCGATTTTTCGCCCCTGACGAAGGAAACAAAGGAAATTTTTCTCAATAAAGCGGATCATGCAGTAGCGGTGGAAATTGACGAGCAGGGCATCAAAGGTGCGGCATACGTGGAAATGGGGCTTCTTTTTGGCACTGGGCCATCCAGAGAAAAGAAAGTGATCGATTTTGTCCTAGATCGCCCGTTTCTGTTTATCGTGTACTCTGGTGACGGTTCCGTCCTGTTTGAAGGTATTGTGAGGAACGTGGAATGAAACGCGTGATTATTTTAATGGCGTTATCTTCCCTTTGCGTTATTTAGAGAAATTCCATTTTCGCCCAGGGGGATCTCATGGTCGAGGCCAACGAATTTGCCGTTTTCCTGCCACAGGACTTCCTTGACAAAGTTGTATTTCTCGCTGTCCCAGGTCGTGAAGTCATCCAGGAGCAGGCCTCCCGTGTCGCCGGAATTGGCATTCAGGCACCAGAAGGTGTGATTCAAATGATAGGTGGAAATGAGCTTTCGCAGGCAGGTCATCCATTTGAGATTTGGCTCCCGCATGAAGCCTCCCCACTCGCCAATGAGAAGCGGCGCGGTATTGTCCTCATAGATATAGAACCAGTTGTCGTGCCAACAATCCCTCATCAGGGAGTCATAGTCGTAATTTCCCTTGAACCACGGCTGTTCGTATACGGTGGGACCGTAATCGTGAGGGGAGTAGACTAACTTATCCTGATATTTCCCAAGGTCGATGGGAAAGTCCCTAACGGCCCGAAGATTCCCGCCCCACCAGTTGAAATAATAATCCTTGTCATCCTTGGAAGAGTAATCTCCCTTGGAATTTTTGGGGTAGATCTCCGTACCTTCCACCATGATCAGCACGTTCGGGTTCTTGGCCAGTACCTTCGATGCGGCAGTTTCTGCCACGTATTTCCAGTTGTTTGCTTTCTTTGAATCATTCCAGATAGCCGCGGCGTCACCCTCATAGGGCTTGCCGTGGGGCTCATTCTTTAAGTCATAGGCAATGATGGTATCGTTGTTTTTGTATCGCGCCGCCATCCATTCCAAGGCGGCGTAATACTGATCGACGGACACCTTGTTCGTGAACCAGAGGTTGACGTTATGTCCGGAGGGATCCGTCTCGGCGCTGTGAACGTCGATCATGACCTTGATGCCATTCCCTTCTGCCAGCGTCAGGAAGTATTCAAAAATTTCCAAAGAATTCATTTTTGTCAGGGCCGCGTTGTAGGCCTGATTGTAATTCGCCTGGGGATATTTCCCCGCGGCCCATTCGTTGATGAGCTGGGCGCTCATGGGTACGCGGATCAGGTTGAATCCATGATCGGCAACGGCCTTCACCGTGGCATCCAGCTTGGAATTCCAAAGGCCGTCAAAGATGTTGGTTCCGGTATTGTAGCCAAACCAGTTGAGGCCGGTGAGCCAGACCTCTTTGCCGTCCTTATCCAAAATGCGGCGGCCGTCGGTATGGAGCCAATCATCGCCCTGCTCAGCTTTTTCAGCTCTTCTTAAGATTGCTTCCGCGTCACTGTTTCCCTGCGGATTTCCGTTCTTTCCGTTGTCATTCTTTCCAGTCTTGCCCTTGTCACCTTTGTTGTCTTTCCCTTTATTGTCCTGTTTCCCGGATGACTTGTCATTTTTGGCATTCTGCGCGTTTTGATCCACCTTGCCGTTCTGGATCAGACAATCCTTGCCATTCAAGGTCGCCTTTGTGATCTTTAGGCTGGAGGCCGTACCGAGGTTGCACCCGAGATAGAGCGTTCCGTCGGCAAACAGTTCCGTATTGTAATCAGCGGGAGTGACGGTCAGGTCGTTACCACTGATCACGTAAGACCCATTCCAGCCGCTAACGTTTTTCAGACCCTCGATCGTGAGAACCAAAGTCCAGTTTTTAACGCTCTCACTTGTTTGGTTGAAGAGCGAGAGATTCAGCGTGCGCATCTTCGCACCGCCATCCTCCCAGGAACCCTCCTCGGAGTAGGTCAGCACGTAAGAAGCATCCTTGGAAGCATCGGAGGCTTTTTCAGTTGCCAGGGAAGCATCAGCAGAAGTTTCTCTGACGGTTTTATCGTCGCCTGACTCCTGTGATTCCCCGACTTGATCCTCCTCGTTTTGAGAGAATTCCTCCGCCAAAGCTTCGTCGCTTGATTCCTCTGATGAACCCTCATCGGTCGCCTCCGCTGCTGAGGCATTGGCTGCATCTTCGGCATCCGATGCCTTCGCCACGGCTTTCCCAACCTCTTCCGTGGGTTCATCATCAATGATCGGCGACTCCAGCGAAAACTTCGCTGCGTCCCTTTCCTTATCGCCCTTTGGCCATAAAAGCATTGCAAATAAAATCACCACGACCACCGCCATCACCCCGACGGCAATCCTCAAAACAATCTTACTCATGAACGATCCCCTCACTTACGTGTCACGGGGACGTGTCTACTGACATACTAACAAACTCTGCTTACAACATACTCGAGGGGATGGCTTGAATAGTATCCCTCAGGCACAAGTTTTTCAAGTTTGTTAATGTGTCAGTAGACATGTCCCCGTGACCCAGTTTTAAGATATGGTTATATATTAGCGTCTGCCTGCTTTTTCGGGTTCGGGATAAGTTACGCCGAAGGTATCTACGGTTACGCTTTCCATGATCTGATCCTCGAGGGGACGATCGCGGAAGTCGGTAGCGGTCTCGGCAATCTTGTTTACCACATCCATGCCCTCGATCACCTTGCCGAATGCAGCGTACTGACCATCCAGGTGAGGACTGGTCTCATGCATTACAAAGAACTGGCTGCCTGCGGAGTTCGGCATCATGGAACGAGCCATGGAAAGAACGCCGGGGGTGTGCTTCAGGTCATTCTTGAAACCATTGTCGGAGAACTCACCCTTGATGCTGTAGCCGGGGCCGCCCATGCCGGTGCCGTCAGGGCATCCGCCCTGGATCATGAAGCCGCGGATCACGCGGTGGAAAATCAGACCATTATAAAAGCCCTTGCTTACCAGGCTGACAAAGTTATTTACGGTGTTCGGCGCGATCTCCGGATAGAGCTCGGCCTTGAATACGGAGCCGTCCTTCATGGTAAAGGTTACGATGGGATTTGACATAAGATTCCTCGCTTTCTTGAATTCCATTTGGAATTCTTTTTATTTTTCGAAATTTTTATTTGCTTTGCGTCGCAAAACAGTTATACTTATTCTAGCCTAAAACTTGATTTCCGTAAAGAGGAAAGGACAAGGGAAATGTATTATTTGCGGTATGTTGTCTTGCGGATGGCGCAGGAGAGAGCGCATAAAAACCAAAATGGCTTAGGCATTTTAGAAGCCGGTGCTTCACGGGAGAATCCGTGGAACACATGGATTTCATCGCTTCTGGCAGAGGGAATCCAAGTGATATCTGCTGAGGGGGCCGGTCAGGGTGAGGCTTCCCTTTGGATCACGGACGACGAGAGCTTCGCAAAAGAATGCGTAAGGTGCGGCAGGCCGGTTCTTGGCGTCCTTACGGAGGATAACGCCGGACAGGGCTTTGACGGCGTCTCTTATCTTGTAAGTGACCTTGTCGACGTGGAGCCGCAGTATTTGGAGAAGGTCTATCGCAGGCAGGCGGGAATTCCGTGGGACGTGTTGGAGACGGAAAGGTGCCTGCTTCGGGAGACAACCGCCCGGGACGCAGATGCTTTTTATGAAATCTACGCGGATCCCACCGTCACGAAGCACGTGGAGGATTTACCGGGGGACCGGGACGCCTTTACGGCCTGGCTCCAGGATTATTCGAAAAGCGTGTATGAATTTCTCGGCTATGGCATCTGGACCGTGTGTTTGAAGCAGGAAACTTTGAGTGAGAGCATGGCGGTCATCGGTCGTGCGGGGCTTACCGTGCGGGAAGGATATGACGCGCCGGAATTGGGTTTCGTTATCGGAAAGCCGTGGCAGGGACAAGGCTTGGCATATGAGATTTGCTGTGCCATATTGGATTATGCAAGGGAGCAGGGGATCCCTGAGGTAATCGCGTTTGCGGAGCCGGAAAACGAAGCTTCGCTGAAACTGTTGCAGAAGCTTGGCTTTCAAATGACGGCTTGGAAAAAATTGGATTGGCATAAGACGGACCGTCAAGAGCAAGTATTACAAGACCTTGTAATGCTTACCGTGCACTTCATCTGATTCGTCTTACGGTAGGGATAAATCTAGAAATAATAAGACCTGAGGGAGATTTGAAATGGCTGGAACCATCATGCATTTGGTGATCGCGGACCGGTTGCTGGAGCAGCTGGGGATTGAGAATCCGGGATATTTTTACTGCGGGAATCTTGCGCCGGACGCGATCATGAACAGGAAGAATTACGAGAGGGAGATGAAAAGGCACACGCATTTCAAGGACGGGATCCGTTTGCATGAGCTTCGCATCCCCGAGAATTTCAAGATATATTTAGAGCGACTAAATGCGTTTTATCAAAGACTTGTGGCGGTGCCGGATCCGCATCATGAGATTTATTTCGGATATCTGACGCACATGCTGGTCGACGAATTATACGTATTACACTTCCGTGACGGTTTTGTGGACAAGCTCGTGGCGGAAGGAAAGGAGCCAACGGACGAAGAGTTTTTCCGGGCGTATACAAAGGACGTGTACCTAGTGGATCTGGAACTGGTGCGCACCTATCCCTTTCGTTACCCCATGCCGGAGACCTTGCGGATCAAGGAATCATATGAGATCCCCGGGCTGGTCGCTTCCCAGGAGCTCCTGGACAGCAGGGAATTTATCATCAACATGAATTTTGACAAGGCTGGCGCTGAAATAAAAAAAGAACAGAACGCCCCGGATGCGTCCTGTTCTGAGGATGAAATTAAAAGTTTTTATTTCCCTGACGTTACCAGTCAGGTATCAAAGGAACTCAAGGTCATGACCATGGAGCAAAACCTTGATTTTATTGAACTTTGCGTTCGCGAAGTGCCAAAAATCTTAAGGGAACGCTATGATCTTTGTTTTTGAACGGGAAGTCTTCCCCACTGGGGAGGACTTTTTTTGTACGCTTTTTACAAGCTTTCGAAGGAGCAGGAATAGTCCAAAGCCAATCAGCGCGCCAAGCGTGTTCCCAAGCAGGTCGTCCGCTTCAAACATGCCGCGGTGCGTCAGAAGCTGCGTGCACTCGATCAAAAGGGAACACAAGAACCCGATCAGCAGGATTCTGCGGGAGCGCTGCATTTTCTTCCAACCCAGGGGGAGAAGGAATCCCAGCGGCATAAACATGGCATAATTATACAGGATGTTGCGCCAGGAGCCCATGTCGCCGAGGATCAGGGAGTCATAATAGGAAGAGAAAAGCGGATAGACCTGATCATTCATTGCACTAGGATAGCGCATGAAAAGGGTTGCGCTTAGGACGACAAAGCCGTAGCAGGAAAAGACGCACCACCACGCGACGCGGCGTCCGGAAAGCTTCTTTTGGCCCTTCATCCACTTCTGGTAGATCACAAAATATCCGAATAAGAAAAGTGACAGCACCGTCATAACTATGAGAACGCCGACGGCGGCAAAGCTAACCGCCAGCGAAAGTACGGTTGATATATTCATATTGCTACCTCCCGTTAATTGTAATAATACCCTTCCTCGGCTTTTGCGGGGTAAATGTATTCTTCTTGG
Organism: Acetatifactor sp.; assembly: GCA_024693365.1. GTDB lineage: Bacteria > Bacillota > Clostridia > Lachnospirales > Lachnospiraceae > Acetatifactor. The sequence continues at coordinate 60,476 of JAILLF010000018.1, forward strand.
GCGTTTTCCGCAATTTTCCGCAGGATTTCCAAAGGCAGTTTGCCGTAGCGCACGTAGCAGTCTGCGGTGCCGCCATCCTCCAAATGCGCGGAACCAAAGTATGCGTATTCTGAGGTCAAGGGATCATTATAATAACCCCAGATCAAGTAAGGGTCTAATTCTTTTAGAAATTCCACGTCAGTCAAGTTAAAGTTCCAATAGACTTGAACGTAATATTCCTCATCCCAATAGACGTCGTATTGTTCGGTTGGTGCCTCGGAAAGAGGGTTTCCCTGTTTGTCAAATCCATACTTGTTAAAGAGTACTTCAAGGAATTCTTCGTTCTTGCGCACGGCCAAACAGCCGCTTACGTCCATGGAAGCGATTTCATCCAAGGCGGGATCCCAGTTCTTTTTGGGATACCATTCTTTCACCAGTTGTATGGTATTTTCATACCAATAGGGCACGTCGACGTAAAGATTCCAGTAGGCTTTGTTCTCTCGGGGATAGTTTAGGTTCAGTGTAAATGCCCTGCTGGAGCGGAGAAGGTCTTTTACGTCACGGTGCTCCTCAAAATCCTGATGCAGTGCATTCATAAGCTGTGTGATCTGTGACTGATCAATGATCCTTCTTTCATTCATCAGGGAGCTGGAGATCTCTATCATTTCCGGATAGCCGAAGCAAAGAGACTCCAAGGGATAATGCTCCTCAAGATATTCCTTGTTTTCAATGATGGGCGCAAGGAGCCGCACGTTATCTTGGTTTACCCGATAGCTCCGGTAGTAAGAGCCCCATTTTGTATGAATCTTTGCCGTAAAGCTTACGCCGTAATAATATTCATCGTCCTTCTCGGAAACGCAAGCAGAAAGGAGGGCATAAATTTGATCGGGGTTGGTATATTGGATGGGGCCATTCAAAACAACGTCAGAATTCTCGCGGCGGAGAACCCCGTTTTCCATAACGTACAGATCGTTGCGGGAAGACAGGGAGTTGCAATACAGCGTGATTCCCGTGATGCTGTCTTTGGCGGGAAGCCTTTTGGCATAACCCGTAACGTCAAACATGATCCCAAAGAACGTGATGCAACATATTGCTAGGGTAATGACGTATTGGAGCTTGTGAGAAAAGGCCGCCTTAAAGGAGGCGTGGAAAATCACGTTCAGGACGCAAAAAGCGAGGAATGTTCCAAGCAGAAGACCAAAAACCATCCAGCCAAACCGGGAACCGTCTAGTTCGCGAAGAATGATGGCAAAGGTTGCTCCGCTCAGTATGGTGATGATTGCCCGGGAGAGGATCCGCACGGGCTTTGCCTCAAGACCTCTCTCAGCAAGCTCGCTGCGTCTCTTTACGTAAAGATGGCATGCCAGGAACAGATTGATGATCATCAGCAAGGAACCTGCAAATAAATGCCAATAATACGTAGGAATAATGACGGTGCTAACCGACCAGCGAATCGCCAGAATAAATGGCGTAATCATCGGCGAAAGTACGTAGAGCGGGTTTGCATAGTAAAAATAGTCTGGAATGAAGTAGTTCTTGTAAAAACAATACTGAAGGGCGTAGATGACAGTCGAAGTTGCGGCAACGATCAGGCCCAAAATCAAGCTTACAATTATGGCGTTGATGGTATTTCCGGAAAGCATCACGCCTACGAGACAAACGTGATACACCATCAAAAAACATAACGACAGCCCAAGCAGATAGAGTAAAATCTGCCCAAGCATATTGGCACAAAACGCCCCCTTCATAAAGAATGCAAAGAATGCAAAGACCAAAACGCTGCCAACTGCCGCGGGAACCAGCCACAGAAGAAAGCCATTCAGCCAGATGGCGGTGAAAAGCTTTCTGCGTGAAACGGGAACGCTGTGAAAGAGGTCAACGCAACGCTTTTGAAACAAAAAGCGGAAGCTCTGCAAGCCCACGATCAGTGCGCCGCCAATGACAATGAAGAGCATAAGCCATACGAAAAAGTGCGACAGGTAGAGCTGGCAATCTTCATATTTTAGCCGAGTCAGATCCGTGATGGACATGACATAGTCGAGGTTGTAATTATATACGCCGTTGCCCTTGATGACGTAGCGCTCATAGGTAATGTTCATGCGCCCCACGTAATAAAGCGCGGTAACGGGGCCTGCCAGAAAATTCCCCAGGATGGAGAGGGCAAGCATCCAAGTCTTGTGACGAAAATCTTCCCGCATGATGCTTGTAAGGCAGATGGATTTTTTATTCGTAGATTTTTGAGAAGTCATATCCTTTTACCTCCATTTCACTGATGAAGATTTCCTCCAAAGTCAGGGGCAGCAGCTCCCAGAAGATGGGCTGAAGCTCCATTTGTAATTTCGAGATGTCAGAGCTCTTTCCGCGAAGGGTCAGCGTCGTCAGCGTGCCGATCTGGTTCTTTTTCAGGATCGGGAAGCTTTCTGCGATGCGATCCAAGTGATCCGGTGAGCGGAGCACGCATTGCAATTTGAAAATGCCAAGCTTCATGGAATCCAGATCCTTCGAAAGGAGGATGCCGCCTTCATGCAAAAGACCCACGTGATCACATACGTCCTCCAGTTCCCGCAGGTTGTGGGAGGCGATGACGGGAACCATGCCGCGCTCCGCCATCTCCTTGATGAACAGGCTCTTGATGGCTTGGCGTATCACGGGATCGAGGCCGTCAAAGGTCTCGTCGCAGAGCAGATACTTCGTTCCGGCGCTGACCCCAAGCATTACGGAAAGCTGCTTTTTCATTCCCTTGGAGAAGGTGTTGATCTTTCGCTTGGGATCAAGCTTTAAAGCTTCCATTAGCGCCAGGAAGCGTTCCTTGTTAAAGTTCTGATAGAAGGTCTGATAATAGTGGAGCATGTCCATGGGAGTGCCGCCCGCAAAGAAAAACTGATCATCGGAGATGTAGAAGATCTTTGCCTTTGCATCAGGATTCTCATAAACAGGTTCCCCGTCCACCAGAACCTCGCCCTCCTCGGGATGGTATATGCCGCAGATGGTGCGAAGGAGCGTACTTTTTCCGGAACCGTTGGTTCCGATCAGACCGAAGACCTGGCCGTCGTCAATGGTCGCGGAGACCTTGCTCAGGGCGGTCAGCTCGTCAAATTTTTTTGTGATTTCTTTTATCTCAATCATTCCGTTGGTTCCTCCTTAGACGTCGTTGAAGCATTTCCCATTGACATGTTGCCTTGTGTCGCCGCGTTGCCGCTTGCCGCCGCAATGCCGTTCTCAGCTCCCGCGTTGCCGCTTGCCGCCGAGCCATCCCCGGGCGGCGTGCCTGCTTCGCCGACATAACATTGCCTTGCCATGGAAAGAACGTCCTCCAGCGTCAGCCCGGAAGACTTTGCCTTCGCCAGGGACTCGCTGAGTTCCTGGCGCGCCGCAACTTGATACCCCTTTTGCCATTCGGTCCGGTCCGTCACGTAATTCCCGCGCCCCACGATTGTGTAAATATAACCGTCCTGTTCAAGCTGCATGTAGGCGCGCTGGATGGTATTGGGGTTGATGGAAAGATCCAACGCGAGCGAACGCACGGAGGGAAGCTTTGCGTTGGATTCCAATGCACCGCAAATGATCAGCTGTGAAAGCTTTTCCGCTACCTGCTCGTACAAAGGTCGTTTGTCCCGATAATCAATAACAATCATAATGCCTCTCAATCTGCCGCCGCTGCGGCAAGTTCAAATTAGATCCAATTTATGCTCATGAAATAATCAAATTACGAACAATCTCAAGAATCCACAAATGAATGGGATAAATAACATAGAACACGTACTTTGTGAACTTGGTATTCTTGCCCCGTTCTCCGTTATACAAAAGAATAAAGAAGATTACCACAAACATGGCCCATTCATTGTCGAAGCACAAATCCGTATACAGCGAGGTGCCCATGGATCCCGTGAAATACGAAAGCAGCGCCTTTGCTAACAATAAGCTGCTCCAAACGCCGATTCCGACGCACTGCAGAGTCCTCCTTTCATGGAAGAACCATACGACCAACGTTACCGGCAACAGTTCAAGCCCGCCTTCTAAGATAAGACTGAAAGCTCCGGTGAGGAACGCGAGTACGACGCTTGGAATTACTTTTTTCCGCTGCTTCACGTTTTCCAAACACCAGATAAAGGCAAACAGGACTGCGAGCGTAAGAAAAATGTTATTCCCGTTTAATAGCGAACGAAAAGTATATTTTCCCGTATAGTGATCGACGTTATGGAATACGTAATTCAATACTATGTTTCCGGCTTGCATGATGAGCGCCGCCGTGAAAAGTCTGGTCAGGAATTTTTGACGACTCCTTGTATGATAGAATCCGTCTATCATCAAATACAGAAACAGCGGCGAAACGAATCGCGTAATTACCGTAATCCACTGCGGCCAGAATGGCCAATTCAGGTATTCATGCATTGGCCAGTTTAAGTTGGAGTATAAGTGATCCAATATCATAAAACATAATGCGATTAACTTTAATTGATAGGAATTAAGACCTTTTTTCATTTTCGTCTCCAATGTGAATGAGTGTATTAAGCCGCTTAGTACACTCATAATACAGCCGGAAAAATAATTTGTCAATAAGTGAAATTCTAAATATTTCTTAAGATTCATTTTCACGTACAGGGGATTTTCGGCACGTTATCGTCAGTGCAAAGGCGGTATAGAGAGTTTTTGGAATGATACCGTCAGTACGAAGGCAGTATAGAGAGATTCTTTGGAATGATGCCGTCAGTACGAGGGCAGTATAGAGAAATTTTTTGAAATGATACCATCAGTACGAGGGCGGAGATAGAGAAAGTTTTTGGAGTGTTACCGTAAGTGAATGTAAATTTCTAACTATGCGGTAGGAAAAATGGGGTAAAAACAAAAATCAAGTTTTTTCTTACCGCTCAAAAAGAAGATTCTGAAATTATCCGGCGATCGCCAGACGATGCGAAGGCGATCACCAGACACTCACCGCATGATCGCCGGTGTCACAGGATCCCGGCGAAGACGTCGTAGATCGAAAGTCCGGAGTATACGTGCAGGAAGAGAAGGAACCAGCTGATAATCAGGTATGCAGTATGGCTCTTGCTTTGTTTTTCCTGCAGGCTTGTCAGCATTAGACGATAGAGGGCGACGGCGTAGAAAATCGTCATGCCGGCCATCATGCACCAGGAGAAGTTTGCGGCGTCCATGCGGGAACCGGATTCCGCAAGGAAAGAAAACTCCAACACGCCGATGGCATAGCCGAGAACGCTAAGTCTTCCTTCTGCAGATTTGTAGAAGTAACCAAGGTTGGTCACCAGCATCCAAATCGGGAAGAACATGCCAAGCAAAACGGAAGTCGGGACGTCCCAAGTGAAGAAATGCCATACGTAAAAAGGCTCCGTGATCACGGCGGAAGTTCCCTTTTCCGTTCCGTAGTAAAACAGGGCAACGTACTCCGTCAGGATGTAAGCGCATGCAGGAAGCGAAGCGAGAGCGAGTCTCCAGGCTGCACCCCAAATGGCCTTCAGTTGGGAAGCGTTTCCGTGTTTTCCGGATTTCTTTTTGCCTTGTCGTTCCTTTTGCTCGGCATTTTCTAAAAGTTGCTTTTTAGCAGCTGCGATCAGGTCCAACAGAATCACCAGAATGCCGGCGGGCAAAAGCATGTACATAAAGGTGGGCTTTGCCAAAACGGAAAGGAGCGAAGCGATGCTAAACCATAGGTAGACAAGCTTTCCCTGGAAGAAGGCGGGACGCTCGTTGCGGTATCTGCGGATCACGTCGATGCCAGCCATCATGGCAAGCATGCCAAAGCCCTTGGAAGCAATGTGAGTCGGGTTGTGCAGGGGATTTGGCGTAAAGGATCCGGCGTACGGATCGGAAAACCATGCCATGATCAAGGGACCGACGAAAGACAACGCCGCGCCGCAAAGCGAAGCAAAGGCAAGCCGCTTTTGACCCGTATGACATTTTAGAAAACCATACAGGAACCATGTCATGATGCCAAAAGCGAAGAGCCCGAATAAGGCGAAGGACAGTGATGCCGCATCCCAAAGGGGTACGCCGAGGCGCGATTCGAAGGTTTTTGTGACCAGATGCCAGAGCATGTGCGGAACCTTGAGCCACGTCCTAAAGAATTCGTCGGGATTCAGATAAAAATTCTGCGCAAAGATCGCATGTGCCTTCATGTCCTGCAGACCTTCCACGGTGCAGAAGGCATAGGCTACCTTGTAGTAGACGACAAAGACCAGAACGCTCATGACACCACACGTAAGGCCTGCGCCATGGGAAGAAGAGTTATTGGCCTCATAACGGATTAGGGATGGATCCTTTGCATTTTCCTTTAAGTAATTGCAAAAAGCATTCCAAGAATTTTTTATCTTTTTCATGTCAACTCCTAAAATCGTGATAGGAATCATTCACGTCAACTATCAAGATTGTATGATAATTTGTTAATTACGTCAATAAAGCGGAAAGGACTTGCGCCGCGTGAATGGAAATGCTATACTGAAACAGATGAGTAAATTTACGGGGTTTGGAAGGAGGAAGGTATGAAACAATCGAAGACGAAAAAGATTCTGATCATTTTTGTTTCCTGCGCGGGCGCTGTCCTGCTCGGATTCCTGTATTGGTATTTTCTTTATCCTGACCGTTCCCTGGGAATAGAGGGTGATGCAAAGATATATGACTATCATCTGTTTGAAAAAATATTGGAGAAGGACGGGAAAAAGAATCCAGACGTAGATTACGCGATACTAGATAATTTCGTTTTCATCTCCGTCAATGGGAAGATTTATACAAATCCGACAAAGAAAGACATGCTTAAATATGGACTTACGAAGGATTATCACTTCCACAGAAGAGACATTGGCAAGAAATTGGGCGTGGTGGGGGAAGACAGTCCCAATTATAAACGACTCGCAGGCTTAAAGGTATATTATTACGCGGAGTTCCCTAAGGATGAGAATATTTGCATTTTGAAGCTGGGAGATGGCTATGGATATCAGTTTTTTGTGCATCATTCCGAGGAGGAATGACGGTCAGGCCTTATTTCCACAGCTCTCCCCAGACTTCATTGCACAAATCGACGCAATACAAATATGAAAAATTAGGATCCTGGCTGCGGATTTTGTTGTCCGCGGCCAGTTCTTCGTTATAGGCAGAGAGGGGATAGGTGGTGACGCCGTCCTGCCCGGGAGTCAAGTGACAGACAAGTGCCGTGACGCCATAATCTGCAATGGCAACTTCTCCGTTTTCATCCCGGGAGAGCGTAACTTGTGCCATGCCGCCCACCATGCGGTTGGCGGTGCCATTTCCGGAGGAGGACGTCCAATTGACAAAATTTCCTAGGGAATAATAGACCAGCATGGAATGGCCGGTCTCTTCATCCGTGAGAAGTTCGATGGGCTCGATCACGTGGGGATGAGTGCCGAGGATAAGATCCACGCCATTCTCGAAAAAAAGCTTTGTCCATTTCTCCTGAGAGGCGTCTGCGGTCAGGCGATATTCCGTGCCCCAGTGCGGGCAGACAACCGTAAAATCCGCTACGGATTCGGCGTATTGAATGTCTGCGATCACCTTATTCTTATTGCTTAGCAGGTCCACGGCATAGGGCATGTCGGCCGGAAGCGCAATGCCGTTTGTGCCGTAAGTGTAATTCAAAAAGGCAATTTTCATGCCGTCTTTTTCGTAAATATAGAGTGGATCGTCCGGATTGTCGTGGAGTCCCAAAACTTGAATTTCGGGGTAATTGTTCTCCCAAAACGAAAGGCAGTTCACGACGCCGTCCCTGCCTTGGTCCATGGCGTGGTTTGTCGCGTGGCAGATGACGTCAAAGCCTGCCTCCACGAGGTCCGTGCCAACCTCATAGGGCGCGTTGAACCTCGGATAACCGCTGATGCCAAGCTCCGTCCCGCCTAGGATCACCTCTTGATTTACCAGTGCCAAGTCTGCTGCTTCAATCAGATCTTTTGTGTTTTCAAAAATAGCATCGTACTTGTAGCTCCCGTCCTCGCGCTTTGCGCTCTTTTCCACGGGCGTATGTAATAAAATATCCCCCACCATCAGAAGCGTTATTTCATGCTCCGACTCCTGCGGGGTAAGTTCACCTGAGCCGGCAAGGTCAGAGCCCGCAGAAACGTTATCTTGACCTGCAACGCCGGCCTCGCCGGAAACGTCTTGACCGTTAACGCCGGCCTCGCCGGAAACGTCTTGACCGTTAACGCCGGCTCCGCCGGAAACGTCTTGGCCAGTAGCGTCGGTATCCGCAGAAACGCCGCCTTGGCCGGCTGGACCAGTCGTCTCGACGGTACCATATTGCTCCGTCACGTTTGCAGTCTTGGATGCGCTGCCTGAATCAGCGGAGTTGGGTTTTGACGCGGCGCAGCCTGCCATGCAGAGCAGAATTGCGATTGTCGCAATAGAAATCTTCGTCCTGTGCATAAATGGTTCCTTACTTTTTCTTATAGTTACGTCGGCTGTTTATGATACTCACTGCTGATTCAAGTCAATTGCTTCTGGAATGCATATTTCTCAAATTCTTCCACGGGCATTGGCTTGGCGAAATAATAACCTTGGAATAGCTTACAGCCCATGTCGGAAAGTGCATGGTACTGCGCGGGGGTCTCCACGCCCTCCGTGAGCGATTCAATGCCGAGGGCTTCCGCAAGATGAATAATGTTTTGCACGATCGTCTTTGCCTTGTATTCATTCTGGGACTTGCTCAGGAAATTCATGTCGATCTTCAGGATGTCAACGGGCATGTCCTTCAGCATGTTCAGGGAGGAATAACCGCTTCCAAAATCATCCATTTCCACGATAAATCCTGCGCGCTTTAGGTCGTGGAAGATTTCCATTCTCTTTTCCACTTCCGTCATCATGACGGTTTCGGTGATTTCGATGCGGAGTCTCGCGGGATCAATGCCATATTCGGCCACCAGAGACTTGAGCTCACTGGGAACGTCCATGAAATAAAAGTCGCGGGGGGAGATGTTGACGGAGAGGAACAGAGGTCGTTCCTTCCAGCGTGCAAGTAATTCGCAGGCACAGCGCCACATGTATTTGTCAATTTCACTGATCATGCCGTTTTTCTCAAAGACCGGAATAAAGGAATCGGGAGCAAGGAATCCATAATCCGGATGGATCCATCTGGCCAGCGCCTCCGCACCGATAATCTTGCCGGCGGGATCCACGATGGGCTGCAGGAAGGGCTGAAGCTGCTTTGTGGCAATGGCGTCGCGAAGCTGCGATGAGATTTTCTGATCCCAGAGAACCTTGCTGCGCATGGCGTCATCGTAATACGCGATGTGCTTTTGATAGTCATCCTTGATGGAAGTCAGCGCGAGGTGGGCGCGGTCAAACATGACGGACACGTCCAAATTCTTTTCCGTCACAACGTAAACGCCGAGGTGAATCAAAACGTGATGGGAAAGGTTCCCGTTTGTCACTTCAAAATTCGAGAGAGAATGCTCTATGCGGTGCGGGTCAAACTCATCTATGGGCAGGCAGACGCCAAAGGTGTCCCCTGCCAGCCGTCCGCAGACGCAGTTTTCCGACAGCCCGCGCTGAATCCAGTCAGCGATGCATTGCAGGGCGTAATCACCGAAATCATTTCCGAAGACGTCGTTTACAATCTTGAAGTTTTTGACGTCTACGAACACGATCACGTGTTGCATTTCCGAGTGCGTCAGGAGAAGCTCCCGGATTTTTTGATAGAGGAATTCCTTGGTATAAAGGCCTGTCAGGGGATCGTGCGTAGAGTTGTAGAGCTCCCGCTGGAATTGCTTTTGTTCTTCCGTGTTGTCGCGGATGCTAAGGAGCGATCCTGCCATTTTGCCATTGGCGTCATTTACGCCGTGCTTTTCCAGATGGTAATATTGGGCAGCCTCGCCTGAGCCAATGACTTGACGCGAAGACCATTCGATGCCTCCCTGATCATAATTGCCAAAAAGTTCCGTGAGCTTTGCGTCCGTCTGCTCCAGAGTTCTTTCATCCAGTCCGGTCAGCTTCAGGGCAGGGGCGTTAGCCCAAATGCATTGTCCTGAGGCGTCAAAGAAGTACAAGGCCTCCGACATGTCAGATGCAATGCCGGCGAGCATTTGGTCCAAAAGCCGCATGGGTCGGTAATATATGGCGAAATAGAAGACCACGATTCCAATCACGCCAAAACCGGTCATGGAACGGTCTACGGGCGTTCTGGAGAAGATGAAGAAGGTCTGCCAGATCGTCAGGAAAACCAAGGAAGTAAAAATGATGGAATACCGCTCGGAATTGATGCGCGAGGAGCGAAACGTCTTTAAACCGAAGATCAGGATGGACGCGGCGAGGATGCCATAATCCAGGATGCGGTGGAAGGCCTGGCCCCAGTAGGGTACCAGACGGTAATAAGGAAAGCCATTGACAAGAAGGGGTTCCGTGGAAAAGGCATGTCCGAAGAAGGGATTAAGGGCATACTGGATTACGTCCAGACCAAGGAGCCCATAGATCAGTTTCTTCAGTTTCGTACTGGGCCACTTGAGAAAGCAATAGTCAAAAGTAAAACGCAATAATGCAAAGACCACAAAATCCATTCCCAGAAAATAAACGTAATAGCCGATCGTGGGGTAAAATTCTGAGCCGGAGGAGATGATGATCAGATTGCCGATCAACGGCATGATCAGGGAACCCGTTAAAAGGGCAATGGAGGTCCCAATCGCCTTGCGAGAGCGCTTTGAAAGATAAACGCAGACTCCCAACGCGACAATGAGCACCATAAAGATGATCGCAAATTTTGTCCTCATCCAAGCCTCCTGCCACAATGGTATATAGATACATGCTAATTATACAATGATTTGCCAGAAAATACAAGGAATACGGCCGAATCTGTCAGATAATAAAGATGATTAGAAGAGCTTGTAAAAACTAAAAAAAGAAAATACCCTGATGAGGGGTACTCATCAGGGTACTGAACGGAAACGGATCAGTTTCCATAAAAAATCTGTGCAATGGGGCTGTCGCTGGAAAGGATCACGGTCTTGTTATTGCCCTGCATGGAGAGCTTCAAAGCATCCAGGCTTCTTACGAAGGTGTAGAATTCCTGACGTCCCTCATCCGCATAGGCCTCGGAGAGAATTCTCATGTACTCTGCCTCGCCCTCGGCGATCAGGATCTCGGCGTCTTTCTCTGCCTCGGAGAGCATTACCTTGACTTCCTTGTCCGTGGAGTTCATGATCTTCTGCGCCTCGGAGCTGCCTTCTGCGGTATACTGCGCCGCAATGTTGTTTCTCTCGGAGATCATGCGCTCGTATACGGCTGCCTTGTTGTCATCGGGAAGGTCGAGCTGCTTGATCTGGAAGTCCAAAAGGCGGATGCCGTATTGATCCAGGGAGTTCCCGATATTTGAAACGATCGCCGCGGACAGGGTGCCGTCACGGCCGGAGATTACTTCGTCCTGGCTCGTTGCGGAGATCACGTTTTTCGTGGAATTATATACCGTGATGTCCAGACGGCTCTCGGCGTTGCCGATGGAGCAGTTCAGGGTCTGGGCAAATTTCAGGGGATCAACGATCTCCCAAAGCACGTAACTGTCGCAGATCATGGTCTTCTTGTCGCTGGTGATGACGTCGGAAGGAGACAGGTCATACAGAAGCGTTTGCTTCGGAAGAGTGTCCACGGTCTGGATAAAGGGGATGCGATAGGAAATGCCGGCCTCCTTCACGATGTGGTCGATCTTTCCAAATTGTCTTACCAGACTATACTGATTCTCGTTCGTGATGACAAAACAGGACGAACCGATTGCTAATAGGATGATCGCCAGAATGGCGACGATTACGTAGATACCTTTTTTCATTGCGTCACGCTTTCTGTCGTATTAACCGACGTATTTCCGGTAAAGGATTCCAAGGGCAGGATCGTCTGGGTCTTGCCATCGCCGCTTTCGATGATCACCTTCAGGGAGGGAAGAACGTCCTCCATGGTCTCATAGAACATACGCTGCTTGGTCATCGTGGGATTCTTTACGTATTCTGCATAAGTGGCGTTGAATCTTGCCACCTGAGCCTTTGCTTCATTGATGCGCTCTGCCTTCTGGGCTTCCGCAGCCTTCTTGATTCCGTCGGCTCGGGCCTGGGCGGAAGGGATCTGCTCATTGCGGTACTTGTTCGCGTTATTCAGCGAGGTTTCCTTGCCCTGCTTTGCAGTTTCAACGGCCTTGAAGGCTTCCATGATGGTTGTGGTGGGGGGCTCGGAATCTTGGATGGTAATGTTCACCAGCTGCACGCCGATGTCCTGTTTCTCAAGGTCTGCAATGATGCGCTCCTTGATGGATGCCTGAATCTCGCCCTTGCCGGTGGTCAGCACGGAGTCCACGGGGTAGCCGCTGATGACGGTACGGATGCAGCTCTTGCTGACGTTCTTTAGGATTTCCGTGGGATTCTTGGAGGCGTACAGGGCCTTTACGGGATCGCTGTAGCGGTATTCAACGAAGAAATCCACGTTGACAAAGTTGTAATCGGAGGTGATCATCAGGGACTCACTCTCATTGGTTTGATTTGTGCTGGCGTCGTAACCGATGGAAAAGCCCTGGATGGTCGTGTTGACCTTCCGGATCTGCTGCACAAAGGGAATCTTGAAGTGCAGGCCGGGATCCGTGATTGGCTGCGCCTTACCGAAGGTGACGAGAACGCCCTGTTCCTGCTCGCCGATCTTATAAGCGGAATTAAAGGCTACGACCAGAAGGAAGATCACCAACACGATCACGCCCAGGAGTTTCAGGCTTCCTCCGTTTAAGGATCCTCCGGACGATTTGGGCCTGTTGTTAAAGGGATTGTTAAAGTTGAAATTTGTCTTGCCGCCGCTTATGGTCTCAAAACCATTGGCGCGGTTTCTCTTGGAATCATTCATTCCATACTCCTTTCTAAGACGTATGCGTCTTATGACTTAGAATCATCTTAACGAATGGCGGGCAGAAACGCAAGGAAATTCTTTGCACGATAGGAGGGCATAACGTGCAGTCGGGTTTGAACGCCTGGTACGGTTTCGGAGAGGAATGCCCCGCAAGGGAAAGTATTAGGAAGGATTTGTAAGGAAATGGATTGTTTCTTCCAAGAGAAAATGGTAAAATTATGAGTAGTTGTTTTGGGATCGGAAAGGGGAGAATGGCAGAGATGAAAGAAAAACTTGAGGCATTTAAGTCGCAGATGATGGAATATTTTGTTGGGAAGGAAAGCGTTGCAGAGGACGTGCTCATCTGTCTTCTCGCGGGGGGACACGTCCTTTTGGAGGACGTGCCCGGCGTCGGAAAGACGACGCTTGCAAGAACGCTTGCCAAATCCATGGAATGTGATTTTGGGCGCATACAGTTCACGCCGGACACGCTTCCGGGCGACGTGATCGGAACGACGGTTTATCGGCCAAATACCGGGGAATTCCTCTATCGTGAGGGCGCCGTGATGCACCAGATCGTCCTTGCGGACGAGATTAACCGCACCTCTCCGAAGACGCAATCCAGCCTCTTGGAGGCCATGGCGGAGGGACAGGTCACCGTGGACGGCAAGCCCTATGCCCTGCCGGAGCCTTTTATGGTCATTGCCACCCAGAATCCCGTAGAATTCTTGGGCACGTACCCCCTTCCGGAGGCGCAGATGGACCGCTTTATGATGCGGCTTTCCCTGGGCTATCCGGACGGCGAGGAAGAAAGGCGCCTGGCAAAGAATTTCCTTGAGGGCAAGACGGTTGCTGAGATTCAGGGCGTTTGCACGGCGCAGGAGGTTCTTGCCTGGAAAAAGGAAGTGGAGACGGTGCGCCTGAGCGACGGTCTGATCAAATACGTGCAGGAAATGGTTGGCCTGACGCGGTCGGAGAAAAATTTTGTGCTTGGGGCAAGCCCCCGCGCAATGCTGGCGCTGATCCGGGCGTCACAGGCGAAGGCATTCCTCTTGGGACGCGATTTCGTAAAGCCGGATGACGTAAAGGCCGTTGCGGTGAACGTGCTTCATCACAGGCTTAGCCTGACGCCGGAGGCCAAGATCCGAAAGGAAGACGTAGACCGCATTCTCAAGGAACTCATCCTCAAAACCAAAGTTCCCATGGAGTAGTTATAGGTGGCGAAGCGAGGGACGTGCCGAAGGGGACGCCAGTCGCGGAATTCCGAAGGAATTCTGCGATCCCGAAGCGAAGCGAGGGACGTGCCGAAGGGCACGCCAAAAAGATTTAGGAGAATGGCAGCAGCATGAAACGAAACCGCAGGATATTTCTCATATTGTGGATTCTGTCCCTAGTGGGGATCAGCTTTTTTGGCGGTCCCGTCAGCTATGGCTTTTTTGCCGTGCTCACGCTTACGCCGTTCGTTTCGCTGATCTACCTTGTCTGTGTCTTTGCCTTCTTCCGCATCTATCAGGAGCTTGACGGCAAGCAGCTGGTTGCAAATCACACGGTTCCATTCTTTTTCACTTTGATGAATGAATATTGGTTTGGTTTCGCGGGAATCCGCGTCAGGTTTTTCTCCTCCTTTTCCACCATCAGCGGTTTGGATGACGGCACGGAGTATGAACTGCTCCCGAAAACGGGCGTCACCAAGCGGACCAGCCTTGTCTGCAAATACCGCGGTGAGTACGAGGTGGGCATCAAGAGCGTTGAGATCCAGGATTACTTTCGCCTGATCAGGTTATCCTATCACAATAAGGAGACGCTCCGGGTGATCGTGAAACCGAATCTCGTGGAATTGAGTAACTTAAAGAGCATCGATCTTTCCCAGACGATGGCGAGGGAGAGCATGCAGAACCAGACGGAACCTGACGTGCTTGTCAGAAATTATGAGCCCGGGGACGACGTGCGGCAGATGAATTGGAAGGCGAGCGCGCGAAGCGGCCAGCTCCTAATCCGGAAGAGGACGGGAGAAGAGAGAGAGGGCGTTGCCATTCTTCTGGGGACAAACCGTTGCAGTAAGGAACAAAAGGAGTATCTTCCGGTAGAAAACAAGATGTTGGAGACGGCTTTGGCCCTGGCGTATTTTTTTGCCAGAAAGAACATTTTGACGCACGTATATTATGGTGCGGGGGAACTCGTGGAAAAGAACGTGTCTGCCGTAAGCCAGTTTGATGCTTTTTATGAAAGTCTTTGTGCCATCGAATTCCGTGAGGACGCGGCGGAGACGGATTTCCTGGCGCAGGCTGCGGGAAGGCAGGAGATCTTTCAGTGCAAGACGGCGTTTTTGGTGCTGCATGACTGGACGGGAGCGGCTCTGGAGATGCTCCGGCTCCTCCGGGAGAACAACGTGTTTGCCATCGCCTGTCTGGTGCGGGATGATGATCCCAAGGACGTTCCCGATGGAAAAATGCCCGGCGTGTCGATCCTCCGGATCGGCACGGATGAGGATCTGACGGAGGTGACGCTATGACGGCCATTCTGTATGATCTTCTTTATGCCATTCCCTTAAGTTTGATTGCGGTGATCGCGGGGAAGCCTTATTTTGTCAGCCCCCAAAAGAATCTGCCCGTTTATTTTGTTACTTTGGTGATGCTTACAATTTGTACGGCCATAAGGCATTGGGAAAACCGTTTGAAATATGGAATTCCCGGCGTGATCATAGCGCTCGTCGCAGGCGTCATCTTAATCCAGGGTCCCGAGAAGCGGGGGGAATTCTTATACTCAAGTCAGTGGATCCTTTGGACGGCGCTTGCCGCGACAGGCTGCTACGTCGCAGGCTGTTTGGTGGCCAGAATCCGGATCCTTCGGCGCGTGACGGCGGCAGGACTTTTGATTGCGCTGTTGCTTCTCATGTTTTTCTATTACTGGCCGGAGAAGATGGTGGTTGCCGCTTCCTTTATGGTGATCGCCCTGGTGGTTGCGGATGAACTGCAGCGAACTTGGGAAAAGAGCGGTTACGTGGACGGAAAGGGACATTTGGTTTCCATAGCGCCGTTCATTGCCGGGCTGTGTATTTTGGTGTTTTTACTTCCGGCGCCTGCGAAGCCTTATGACTGGGGCTTTGCCGTCAGATTATGGAACCGCGCGACGGAATACGTCAAGCTGACGGTACGCTGGATCCACAGTAATGATGAGGATTACGGCGAACTTGGTTTTTCGGAGGATGGCAGACTTCGCGGCAATCTTTCGAAAAATGACAAGGAAGTGCTTGAACTAAAGAGCGGTAAGGACGCAGGCAAGATCGTCTATTTGACGGGAAAGATCATGGACACGTTTGACGGCAGAAAGTGGACGGCCCGGTATGAGGCGTCAAACAGGGACCGCATGCTGGATGCGTTGGAGACTGCAAGCGCCGTTATGAAATATGAGCCGGAGTACGTCAGGAACTACGTGTGGCGCGTGGATTTGAAACTGACCTTTAAGGAATTCAATACTAAGTATTTCTTTATGCCGTCCAAGACGATCCTCAGTGAGGAGCGGCTCGGGGGAGTGACTTACCTAACGCGCGGCGGCGACGTGATCTCGGAGAACAATCTTGGTTATGGAACGGAATATACGGTGACGTTCCTGCGTCTCAACATGCGTCACGAGGGCTTTTGGAAGTTCCTTGAGGAGGCCGGGGAGCCTGACGAGGAGACTTGGGATGGCCTCAGATACCAATATGAGGCCAGAAACGGGGACGGAAGCGCGAGGGACGGAACGGCCTACGCAGACTATCTGGAATACAGGAAGCGCATGAAGGAAACCTATTTGCCGTATACGCCTGTTTCGGAAGCGACGGAAGAGTTCCTGGGCAAGCTCTTTGACGGCGCTGATTCGGATCTGGAAAAGCTTAGAAGACTGGAGGTCCTTTTGTCTTCCTTCCAGTATGACCTTTCGCCCGGAAAGCTCCCGGATGAGGTGGAGTCTGCGGAGGATTTCCTGGATTACTTTCTGCTAAAGACCCAAAAGGGTTACTGTAGCCACTTTGCCACGGCATTCGTGCTCATCGCCAGAAGCCAGGGGATCCCGGCGAGATACGTGCAGGGCTTTTACGTGCCAAGGGATGGACAGGGAACGCTTACCGTGAAATCATCCATGGCGCATACCTGGCCGGAGGTTTATCTGGAGGGCATTGGATGGATCCCGTTTGAACCAACGCCAGAAAAGGCTTCCATGGAGACTTGGGCCTTTGCGAAGAAGCCGGAGGAGATACTCTCGGGTTCGGGAGGCAATGACTGGCATGCGGGTGAGGAACTGGCGGATCCCGATCTTTTGCTTGACCCGGAAGAAGAGGAAGAGGGCGTTGTCATCCAGTGGAAGGTGATCCTGATTCCGCTTGGCCTTGTGCTCGTATTCCTGCTTGCCTTTCTTTTGATTGACTGTCTCCTGGTGCTTGCATGGCGCCGGAAGCTGTCAGACGCACAAAGGTTTAAGCTGGCCTGCAAGAAGAACTGGAAGGTGCTGGCGTATCTGGGGTTCTCCGCGAACGAAGGAGAGACGCTGGAGGAATTTGCGGCAAGGGTTGGAGAAGAAATCTCAGAGGATAGCCTTACGTTCCTTGGAGATCAGGAGCTTGTGGCATATGCGGGAAAGCTTCCGACGGCCGAAATGCGTGAACGCGCGGAGGAGGATCTGGCAGAGCTGATGGAGCTTCTCAAGGAGGCGAAGGGAAGATGGTATTTCTTGTACCGTTACCGGATTTTCCGCATGGAGACGGGAAAGAAGCTGAACTAAGCATGGATGGGAGAGGATCGGATTGAGGTATTATATCGCGGACAATCATTTCTTTCACGGTGCCCTGAATAACAAAATGGATTGCCGGGGCTTTGGCAGTGAGGAAGAGATGAATGAATACATGATCGAAAAGTGGAATTCGAAGGTGAAAAAGAAGGATGAGGTAGTGATCCTTGGTGATTTTTCCTTAGGGGGCGTGGAGGAGACGAAGGCCCTTCTGGACAGACTCCAGGGAAAGCTGTTCCTGATCCTTGGGAACCATGACCGCGTGATGGAGAACAAGAAGATGGACCTTTCGAGATTCCAGTGGGTGAAGCGCTACGCGGAGCTCTCGGACAACAACCGGAAGGTCGTGCTCTGCCATTATCCGATCGTCTGTTATAACGGGCAGTATCGCCTGGAAAAGTCAGGGAAGCCCCATGCCTACATGCTTCACGGGCACGTGCATGACACCATGGACCAAAGACTGGTGGAACAATTTGAAGCCATTACGCGTGCCACGAAGACCGTGAATGCTGCCGGAGAGGAACAGGAGATCCCCTGCCATTTGATCAATTGTTTCTGCAAATTTTCGGATTACGTTCCGCTTTCTTTGGACGAGTGGATTGAGCTGGACCAAAAGAGAAAGGAAAGTATGCGAAATCACTCTTGACAAACGCTTTGTTCCCCCATATACTTTGAGTGATTACTAACGTAGGAATAAACGAGAATTTAGAAAATAAAAGTAAAAAAGACGGATTTAGGAGGTTACAACATGTTAGAGAAGATCAAGCAGGTGATTGCAGAGCAGCTGGACGTGAATGAGGATGAGATCACGGAGGATACCAACCTTCAGGATGATCTTGGAGCGGATTCCCTTGACGTGGTAGAGCTGATCATGGCATTTGAGTCGGAGTATGACATCGAGCTTCCCACCGAAGAACTCGAGAACATTGCGACCGTAAAGGACATCATGGATCTGATGAAGAAGATGGGCGTAGACGCATAAGCCGTGAAGCCCGAAGAAAATTGAAAAACGCAGCCTGCATGGCGAAACGCCTTCAGGCATCAAACAAAAACCGCCAGATTGCCATTTGAGGTCATGGTTTCCCGGGAGTGGGAATAGAATGATCTTGAAAAGGAAGCAAGCTGGCGGTTTTTATGTTAAATTATCTATGGGCTTTTATGATACTTGGCGGGATCCTGTGCGGCGCACTAATGGGGAATGCGGAGACGGTTTCAAACGCGGCCTTAGAGAGCGCGGGCGACGCCGTGACGCTCTGTATTACCATGGCGGGCATCGTGGCGCTGTGGACGGGACTGATGGAGATTGCGAAGGAGGCGGGCCTTGTGGAGCGAATGACGAAGGGCATCGCTCCTTTTTTGGCTTTTTTGTTTCCAAGAATCCCCAAAGGGCATCCAGCCCTGGCACATATCAGTACCAACGTGATCGCCAACGTGCTGGGGCTTGGCTGGGCATGCACGCCTGTCGGCCTGAAGGCAATGGAATCCCTGGCTGACCTGGAGCGGGAAAGGGGGAATCCGCCGCACGTCGCGTCCCCGGAGATGTGTAGCTTTCTGATCCTCAACGTCTCGTCCCTTCAACTGGTTCCGATCAACATGATCGCATACAGGAGCCAGTATGGCAGCGCCAACCCGGCAGGCATCATCTTGCCGGCACTGCTTGCAACCCTGATCAGTACGGCCGTTGCCATTGCGTTCTGCAAGATGATGGATCGGAGGGTTGCAAGAATATGACACAAATGTCGAATTTTATCATCCCGGCCATCGTGTTTTTGGTGGTGGCGTTTGGGTTATTAAATCACGTGAAGATTTATGAATGCTTCTTAAAGGGAGCTGCAGACGGACTGAAGATCGCTTGGGAGATTGTGCTTACGCTGATCGGACTGATGATGGGCGTGGGAATCCTGCGGGCCTCGGGATTCTTTACGCTTTTGGAGAGGGCACTGTCGCCGGTGGCCGCGCTTTTTGGGTTTCCTGCGCAAATTCTTACGCTGCTGGGGGTGAAGCTTTTTTCCTCCTCGGCGGCCACGGGACTGGTGCTTGACGTCTTTGGAACGTATGGTCCGGATTCCTATCCCGGCCTGATCACCAGTATTGTCATGAGTTGCACGGAGACGGTTTTTTATATCCTGAGCGTGTACTTTCTCGCCGCAAAGGTAACGAAAACCCGCTACGCGCTGACGGGAGCACTCCTGTCAACGGCAGCGGGTACGATTGCCGGGATATTTCTTGCCGCGGGCATGACGTGAATTAATCACATGCGCAGGGCTCAGGCGTTTGCCTGCGGGGCGGATCACTTGTTGGGACGAAGGTACACGTTCTGCTGGCCGCCCTGAGTATAGAGATTACGGTATTCCGTGGGGGAACAGCCCTTGTTCCTCTTGAACGTGCGGTTGAATGAGGACAGGCTCGAAAAACCTGCCTGGATCGATACGTCCGTCACGGGAAATTTTGGTATGAGGAGCATCTGCTCTGCGGCGCGGATGCGTTTTTCCGTCAGATATTCGTAAAACGTGTGGTTCGTGTACTCCTTAAAGAGCCTTGTGAAGTAAAACTTGGAGAAGCCTGCGATCTGTGCCGCCTGCTCAAGCGTTACGTTCTCGGAATAATGCTCGTCTACGTAATCCAGTA
This sequence comes from Acetatifactor sp., assembly GCA_024693365.1. Classification (GTDB taxonomy): domain Bacteria; phylum Bacillota; class Clostridia; order Lachnospirales; family Lachnospiraceae; genus Acetatifactor. Next base: position 80,654 of record JAILLF010000018.1, read on the forward strand.
CCATGGTCAGCTGGCTGACGACGGAACTGTTCTTGATGACCGTTCCGACGTGCGCCTGAAGAGATCCCGTGTTCTTCTCCCCAAGCTTGGCAAAGAAGCTTAAGAGGCAGGCGTAGAGGTTCATTTCCTTAGTCACGCTTTGCCCCCAGTAGTGCTCCGCAAGCTGCAGGATCAGCTTTGCCTCCGCCGCGTAGAATTCCGGGTCGTCATCATAAGTGATGCGCACGGGCGAAGATAACAGGGACTGCACGTAATTATAGCCTGGAAGCTGTGATAACAGATTTAACTCAAAAATGTAGATGAGCCGGGAGCCGTGCGGCGGTGCCTCAAGAGAGTGGATCGTGCCTGCAGGGATGATAAAAATGTCTCCCGGCTCAAGCACGTGCTTCTCGGAGAGGATGTTGGCAACGTAATTCCCTTCCAGGGGCATGATGATCTCGACGGCCGTATGCCAGTGGCTCGCGAAATTCGCGGACTGTATGTTATACCAAAAGCGCATGGAGGAACTTTTGATAAGCTGAACGTGCTCATGGGTTCCTTCCAGAACCCGGTCAACGCTGGGGATCATGTCGGGCTGAACTAAGTATTTTTGCTTTTGCTCCGGCGAAATAGTATAGTATTCAGGGGGATTCACGCGTACTCCTTTCCTTGCCAGGAAATCAAAATGGCAATATCTGCTTTGCAATTATTGCTTTTCGGCTTCATCGTAGCACAATTTGCATATTATTGCAATATTTTATGACGAATAATTGCGATTTTCACAAAAAAATCACATTTCTAAAACGCAATATTTGCACGAAACCATGACGGATACTTTTTATTTGACATTTCCTGTTGTTTCCAACGCTTTCCTTAGATTTTCAAAATCTGCAGGCCCGTGAGAGAGATAGAACTCGTGGAAACTAAGGGCGTCAAAAGAGCTTCCCCAGAGCCTTTGCGCCGCCTGACGCAATTCCAGGATTTCCAGATAACCCAAATAGTATTTGGGATAGTTGCAGGGGGAATCGCAAACGTATTGGCAGAGAGCATTGGCATTCTCAAGACCCTGAATGCCCAGGGAGGAACAAAGATCCGCCAAGTCCCCGGGCGTTGCGCCGTCATAATGGATCATGAGGTCTGCAAGGGCACACAGGCACAGGCGAAGACTTCGCTCGTGCCTGGCGATCTGGACGCAGACCGCATCCGCCGGCCGGTTATTTTTGATCAGCAGCTTTGAGGCAGAGTCATACGCATTCTGTTCGACGTAGAACGCCCAACCCTCCAAGTAGCCGCCGCATCCGAGGAGTTGACGGAGAAGATTGTTTTTCAAGGATAAAATGCAAGAAGAGCTGTAGGCGTTTTGATAGAGATGGCCGGGGTAGACTCCCTGCATTTGAAAACGCAGGTCAGAAAGAATGACGCTCGCGTCATAAATTCCGAGATCCTCGTAGGAATGACTTTTTAGGGAAGAAAGGCAGCCAGGGTACTTTTCCATCAATTGCCGGATGGCGGATACCTCATCCGTCAGTGTCCGCATCAACAGCGAACGCACTTCCTCCGGCGTTTTTCCGGAACCCGTGACGCTGGCAAGCAGCAGACGATAATAGTCCTTGCCCCGCGGGTAGGAAGCCAGCGGGCATGGGCCATCCGGGGCGAGGGAGGCAAGTTCTGAGAGCCCATCCTTTAATTTTTGACAAGCCGGAAGAAAGGTGTCTTTCAGCAAGGCGTTGTTTCTGACAAGGTAGTCTTCTTTTTCCCGGGTGCTTAGGATTCCCGCATGCTGAAGCCCTTCAAGGCGTTCTTCAAAGCTCGTCTGCAGGAAGTGGGTGCCCTGCGACAATTCTTCAAAAGTGACAATGGCGTCACATTGCGCCGCCGACTGGGACAGACTTTGGGCAGAGGGAGAAAGACCGGCCGCGACCTTTTCCGCCTCGTAAGTGAGCAAAGAGGAAAAATAGTCATCGACCTGGCCAAGAAGCGTTAAGTATTCTTCCACGTCGTGTTTGCTTCGAAAGGCATATTCACTAAGGAGAATGGGAAGTTCGCCCTGCACGCCCTGGGTGGGGGAGAGGGGATTGGCATAGTGAGGATAGGCTGCCAGTTCCTTCGAGAGCGCCAGCATCCGCCCGAGACAGTCGCAGGCGTATTGATCTTCAAGCGACAAGCCTTCGCGGGGAAGGAAATGGAAATCCTCCAGCACTTTGGAGAGCTGTGCCGACGCTTTTTCTGCACTGTGCGCCTCATAAATTGGCAGGGTTACCGGGTATTCCGTGATGCCAAAGAGCTCCGGGTGTGCAAGGCCGTAATGGAGATTCAGGGTGTTTGCCGTCATTTCCTGCCGGTACAGCTCGCAGCTGAACGCTGCAAAGGGATCTTCCCTTGCGCGGCGGGCGAAGATCAGGCAGAGGACTGAGGTGGCAGCCAGCAGGAGTGCGCAGGATAACAGTAGCTGGGGGAGGGAAAGATGGGCTTTGTTTTGGGCGGAGACGTCTTCCATGGGATACCTTTCGTGAACGAAAGCTTAGAATCATTATATGCGGCTGTGCCGGCCGTGGTGCCGGACGAGAAGGAGACGCCGGATTTTGAAAATTAGTAAAAGGTTTTACGAGAGGAAATATTGACACTTGAAAACGCCTCGTTTATACTGGAAACATAGGTGTTTTTAGGCGACGGGGAACAACTCCCGGACGCTGAATAAGAAACGTTTGAAAATGGCCGAGAGGCAGAAATGAGAGGAAGACAGGTATGGAAACTGCAAAGAATGCGATTCTTTCAGGAAAAGCGATCCTCGGGATCGAATTTGGCTCTACCAGAATCAAGGCCGTGCTCGTTGATGAGACCCATCAGCCCATTGCCATGGGCGTGCACGATTGGGAAAACCGTTTCGAGGACGAGATCTGGACCTACAGCATGGATGATATCACGACGGGCCTTCAGGATTGCTATGCATCCCTTGTGAAGGACGTAAAGGGAAAATACGGCAGTGCCCTGACGAAGCTGGGAGCCATTGGATTCTCCGGCATGATGCACGGCTACATGCCCTTTGACAAGGACGGAAATCTTCTGGTTTCCTTCCGTACCTGGAGAAATACTATGACGGGACAGGCAGTAAAGGAGCTTTCCCCCCTGTTCGCGTTCAACGTGCCGCAGAGATGGAGCATTGCCCACCTCTATCAGGCCATCTTAAATCAGGAAAAGCACGTAAAGGACATTGCCTTCTTTACGACGCTGGCGGGTTTCATTCACTGGAAGCTCACGGGTCAGAAGGTGATGGGCATCGGCGAGGCATCCGGCATGTTTCCCATCGATTCCGAGATCATGGATTACGACCAGAGAATGCTGGATCAGTTTGACGAGCTTGTAAAGGATTGGGGCTATCAGTGGAAGATCCGAGAGATCCTGCCCAAGGTTCTTCTCGCAGGCGAGAATGCAGGAACGCTGACCGCGGAAGGCGCTAAGTTCCTGGATCCCACGGGAACGTTGGAGCCCGGTTGCCCGATGTGCCCTCCCGAGGGTGATGCCGGCACTGGCATGGTTGCTACCAACGCCGTTAAGGTTCGCACCGGTAACGTATCCGCAGGTACCTCCATCTTCTCCATGGTTGTCCTGGAGAAGGCACTTTCCAAGTATTATGAGGAGATCGACATGGTGACCACGCCCGACGGTTATCCCGTGGCCATGGTTCACTGCAATAACTGTACTTCCGATCTGAACGCATGGGTGAACCTTTTCAAGGAGTTCTCCGAGCAGTTCGGCATGAAGATCGACGTGAATGACCTTTACGGAACGCTGTATCGCAAGGCTCTGGAGGCTGACAAGGATTGCGGCGGACTGATGGCATACAACTACTTCTCAGGAGAACCCGTAACGGGGCTGAATGACGGCGGCCGTCCCATGTTCCTTCGCACCCCTGATGCAAAGTTCACGCTTGCTAACTTCATGAGAAGCCATCTGTACAGCGCACTTGCCGCACTGAAGGTCGGCAATGACATCCTGTTGAAGCAGGAGCAGATCACCGTGGACAGTCTGATGGGTCACGGCGGACTCTTCAAGACGCCCGTGGTTGGACAGAAGATGCTGGCGGCAGCGCTGAACGCACCCGTTACCGTTATGGATACGGCGAGCGAGGGCGGCCCTTGGGGCATGGCGATCCTGGCATGCTACATGATGGAGAAGGAAGAGGGCGAAGGCCTTGCTGATTACCTCGAGAAGAAGATCTTCGCAGGCCAGACCGGAACGACGATCGCACCCGATGCGGAGGACGTGGCCGGATTTGATGCCTTCCTCGAAAAGTACGTAAACACCCTTCCCGCGCAGAAGGCTGCAGTGGAAGGGTTTAAGTAAGATTTTGTAAGGAGAAAGAAACAGATGTTAGAGGAATTGAAGCAGTTGGTGTATGAGGCAAACATGGATTTGCCTAAGTATGGGCTTGTGACGTTTACGTGGGGCAACGTGAGCGCGATCGACAGGGCGACGGGCTATTTTGTGATCAAGCCCAGCGGCGTGCCATATGAGAAGCTGAAGCCGGAAGACATGGTCGTGATGGATCTGAATGGCAATAAGATCGAGGGAAGATACAATCCTTCTTCCGACACGCCCACCCATCAGGAACTGTACAAGGCATTTCCGGAGATTGGCGGCGTGGTGCACACGCATTCATCCTATGCGACGAGCTGGGCACAGGCAGGAAGAAGCATTCCCTGCTACGGCACAACGCATGCGGATTACATTTACGGCGAGGTGCCCTGTGTTAGGTGCCTCACAAAGGAGGAGATCGAGGACGCGTACGAAGAGAATACCGGACACTTAATTGTAAACGAATTTAAGCGCCTGGGCAAGGATCCCATGGCGGTTCCGGCAGTTCTGTGCAAGAATCACGGGCCTTTTGCCTGGGGTAAGGACGCGAAGGAAGCCGTTCACAATGCAGTGGTTCTCGAGGAGGTTGCCAAGATGGCATATCGCGCGGAGACGATCAATCCCCGCATTCAGCCGGCCCCTCAGGAGCTTCAGGACAAGCATTATTACCGCAAGCACGGCGCCAACGCTTATTACGGCCAGAAGGAGCAATAAGCAAGGCAAACGCGAAGATGCGTCCGCGAGGGCGCGGCAAGCATGCACGGCCAGAGAGTCTGCGGGGGATGCAACTAATAAGTGCCTCCCGAAAATCCGCAAGGATGCGGAAACGTCGGGCAAGAATGGTGTAGACACTTCGCGCGGTTTATGTTACTCTAAAAGTTGGGTAAATTAGTAGCCAATGGATAAAAGGTTACGCAATACTATAATAAAAGGCCGCCGAAAAGCGGCAGAATGGAGGAAACCATGAACAATTTAGAGCTGCAAAAGACAGCGAACGAAGTTCGTAAGGGGATTGTTACCGCAGTTCACGCTGCAAAGGCAGGACACCCCGGCGGATCTCTGTCCGCAGCAGACGTGTTCACCTATCTTTATTTTGAGGAGATGAACATTGATCCCAAGAATCCGGACAAGGAGGACAGGGATCGTTTCGTACTTTCCAAGGGCCACACCGCTCCTGGTCTGTATTCCGCATTGGCAAACAGAGGGTATTTCCCGGTTGAAGACCTTACCACTCTTAGAAAATTAGGTTCTTACCTGCAGGGCCATCCCTGCATTCACATTCCCGGCGTAGACATGTCCTCCGGTTCCCTTGGTCAGGGCATCTCCGCAGCTGTCGGCATGGCACTGGGCGCAAAGCTTGGAAACAAGGACTTCCGCGTTTACACCCTGCTTGGCGACGGCGAGATTCAGGAAGGCCAGGTATGGGAGGCAGCTATGTTTGCAGGCTTCCGCAAGCTGGACAACCTGGTAGTGATCGTTGACAACAACGGCCTGCAGATCGACGGACCCATCGACAAGGTTTGCTCGCCTTATCCCATCGACGAGAAGTTCAAGGCATTCAATTTCCACGTAATCAATTGCAACGCACATGACTTTGACGAGATCCGCGCAGCCTTCAAGGAGGCAAGGGAGACCAAGGGCATGCCCACCTGCATCGTGATGCACAGCACCAAGGGTAAGGGCGTATCCTTCATGGAGAATCAGTGCGGTTGGCATGGCAAGGCTCCCAATGACGAGGAGTACGCAGTAGCTATGGCTGATCTGGAGAAGATCGGCGCTAGCCTTAACTAACGTGGAAAGGTAGGTATGGAAAAATGGCAGACGTTAAGAAGATCGCTACCCGTGAAAGCTACGGTAACGCGTTGAAAGATTTGGCAGAAGAATTCCCCAATCTGGTAGTTTTGGATGCAGACCTTGCAGAAGCTACCAAGACCGGTATTTTTAGAAAGGCATATCCCGACCGTCACATTGACTGCGGTATCGCGGAGTGTAACATGATGGGCGTGGCAGCAGGCCTCTCCCTCGTAGGAAAGATCCCCTTTGTAAGCTCCTTCGCAATGTTTGCGGCAGGCCGTGCTTACGAGCAGGTTCGTAACTCCGTAGGTTACCCTCACCTGAACGTGAAGATTGGCGCAACCCATGCGGGCATCACCGTTGGTGAGGACGGCGCTACCCATCAGTGCAACGAGGACATCGCTCTGATGAGAACCATCCCCGGCATGGTGGTTATGGTTCCTTCCGATGACGTTGAGGCTAAGGCAGCCGTTCGTGCCGCTCTCGAGTACGAAGGCCCCGTTTACATCAGATTTGGCCGTGCGGCAGTTCCCGTGATCAATGACAAGCCTGATTACAAGTTTGAGATCGGCAAGGGTACCGTGGTTCGCCCCGGTAAGGACGTGACCATTGTTGCCACCGGCATCTGCGTGGATTCCGCCCTTGGCGCAGCTGAGAAGCTCGCTGCTGACGGCATTGACGCTGAAGTTATCAACATCTGCACCATCAAGCCTCTGGATGAGGAGATCATCATTAACAGCGCCAAGAAGACCGGCAAGGTTGTTACCGTTGAGGAGCATTCCGTAATTGGCGGTCTTGGCAGCGCAGTGTGTGATTGCCTCTCCGAGAAGTTGCCGACTCCCGTAAAGAAGATCGGCATGCAGGACGTATTCGGCGAGTCCGGATCCGCAGGCGCACTGGTTGCGAAGTATGGCTTGGACGCTGACGGCGTTTACGCTTCCGTAAAGGCATTTGTGTAAAGAAACGACCTTAAAAATGACGAGCGCGTCATTTTATGAAAAATGGCGCGCTCTTGTGAGGAAGAGATGAAAAATTATTTATCGCCATCGATTCTTGCAGCGGACTTTTGGAATTTGGGAGAACAGGTCCGGGCTGTGGAACGGGGAGGCGCTTCCTACCTTCACGTGGACGTGATGGACGGAGTTTTCGTGCCCTCCATTTCCTTTGGGATGCCCATATTAGAGGCATTGAAGAGAAAAACCACGCTCCTTTTGGACGTGCATCTGATGATCGTAGAGCCGGAGCGTTATATTGAAACCATGGCGAGCATGGGCGCGGATCTGATCAATTTCCATTTGGAAGCGACGGAAAAACCGTTTGAGGTAATCCAAAAGATCCGCAGTCTTGGAAAGAAGGTGGGCATCACCATCAAGCCTGCGACGCCGGTATCGGCGCTGGAACCCTTCTTAAATCTGGTGGACATGGTGCTGATCATGACCGTGGAGCCGGGCTTTGGCGGACAGTCCCTGATGCCGGATTGCGTGGATAAGGTGCGAGAGCTCAGGAAGCGCGTGAACGAATTGGGACTGGAACTTGACATTGAGGTTGACGGCGGCGTCAAGGAGAGCAATCTGGAGATGATTCTTGAGGCCGGAGCTAACGTAATCGTGGCCGGATCGGCCGTATTTGGCAGTAATCCGGAAGAACGCACGAGATTGTTTGTAGAAAAAATGCATGTGGAATAAAGAGCGGCGTCATGGCGAAGGCTTGATGCCGGACGGTACGTAGAACATAAGGAAAGGAGGGAGCATCCCTCCTTTCTTTCACTACCCTCCTTTGGGGAGGAGGGAGAACGCAGGAGCTTTTTGGAATGGGGGAACGACTTAGCAGGATCAAAAAGAAAAGCCAATCCTTGTCTTTTCGGTTGCCACTGACGTATATGATCAGTGGTTTATTGATCGTGCTTATGGTGATCCCAATTTCCTATTTCTGGTTCCGGAAACAGATGATCAACGATTATACCCGCATTGCGCAGGGAATGACGAGTCTGATTGCGCGGCGGCTTGACGGGAATAAGGGGACGGAATATCTGGAAAAGAACCGGGAACTGGAAGAATATGACATTCTCCGGAGAGGCTTTCAGGAATTGAAGGAAAGCTATCCGGACGTGCTTTATGCTTACGTTCTGCGCTTTGAAGAGGCGGGAGGGCGCGTAATCTTTAACATGCAGGACGACGGCGCAAAGGCGATCGGGGCGCCCGGCATGGTGATCGAACTGCAATCGCCCTATCAAAAATATCTCAAGAACCTGATGCAGGGGGAAGAGCTTTCCGTTTCGACGGGAAAGACGGACGAAGGGCGACTTTTGACGTACTTCCGGCCGGTCCTGGATGATCAGGGGCATTGCCAATGTCACGTCTGCGTTACGTTTTCCATGGATAAGGTATATGAGAATAACATAGCGTTCCTCGCGGGAATGCTGGCGCTTTTTGGGCTTGTCGTCGCAGTCGTTTTGATGATCGATGCCTGGATCGTGCGAAAGGGCGTCACGGAGCCCCTTCAAAAAATGTCGGACTGTGCGCACGACTTCACCTATGAGACGGAAAGTGACCGTTTCCGGAACGTGCAGAAGATGGAAGAACTGAATCTTCATACGGCCAGTGAAATCAAGGAATTGTATTATGAATTCATGTCGGTGATGAAGGAAAGCCTTTATTACATGACAAACCTAAGCCGTGCCAAAAGTAACATCCAGGAGCAGGAGGAAAAACTCGACCAAATTAGCGAGACAGCTTACAAGGATGCGCTGACAAGGGTTGGCAATCAGGCGGCGTATAATAAACTGATCGACGTGCTGACGCAGGAGATCGCCGATAAGACGGCGAAATTTGCGATCGTCATGGTGGATCTGAACAATCTGAAATACGTGAATGACAAATATGGTCATAAATATGGTGACGGATACATCAGAGGGTGTTGCAGCATCATCTGTGGCATATATAAGAGATCGCCCGTGTTCCGCGTGGGCGGTGATGAATTTGTGGTGGTACTTAGGAATGAAGATTACATGAGCCGGCTCCTTCGCATGACGCAGATTACGGAGGCTTTTATGGGGGCTTACGGGCAGCCAGACAAGGATCCCTGGGAAAGGTACTCTGCGTCCGTCGGAATGGCGGAGTTTACGGAGAATGACAGTAGCGTGGATCAGGTAGTGAAGCGCGCGGATCAGGCCATGTATGAAAATAAAGAGAAATTCAAGGCGAAGTACGGCAGCTATCGATAGTGCGAATTAACGTGCCGTCATTGCCAAGGCAAATTAACGTGCCGCAATCGCTTAGGCGGAGCGGGAAATGATAAACGTGGCAGGAGGAGAATAACATGGCAAGTCTAACCATCAGGATTTTTTCAAATTGTCTCAGGAGATACGTAAGTTTTCAAATGTTTTTGCCCAATGATCCCAGACATGACGCGCCTCCGATGGAGGAGAAGTATGCAAAAAGGGGCATGAAGACCTTGTTTTTGCTCCATGGTTATACGGGTGATGCATGGAACTGGGTTTCGGAAGAATTGGCGACAAAGTACAATTTCGCGATTGTCGTGCCTTCCGGAGAGAATGGCTTCTGGATCGACGGGTTGTCCACGGGACATCAGTACGGAACCTTCCTGGAGAAGGAGCTGGTGGAATACGTAAGAAAGACCTTTGGACTGGCAAAAAGCCCCGAGGATACTTACGTTATGGGCTTCTCCATGGGCGGCTTCGGCGCGCTTCACGCGGCACTGCACAGTCCGGAGACCTTTGGCAAGGCGGCTGCGTGGTCCTCTGCGCTGATCCAGCATGAGGTGGCAAGGATGACGCCTGGATATGACAATGGCATGTGCAACTATGAATATTATCGGGAGTGCTTCGGGGAGCCCTCAAAGGTACTTGAGAGCGAAAACAATCCTGAAACGCTTGTGAAAAAAATAAAAGCGGAAGGCAGAAAGCTTCCGGAGATCTTTATGGCCTGCGGCACGGAGGATTTCCTGATCGAGCCGAACCGCGCAATGCACCACTTCCTGGAGGAGCAGGGCGTGGAGCATACGTACTGGGAGGATGCCGGCATTCATGACTTGGTGTTCTGGACCAAGTGCGTGGAGAAATTTGTGCCAGTCATGTTTGGGTAGAAATGGATTTGAAAAGAAATTTGGAGTATTTTGATAACGAATTATAATGCAAGATTGCGACGTGAGGGTAGTTAGGGCAAAATGCTTTACTTATACCCAAGAATATGCCCGCGGAAACGGGAAAGCTTGATACGTGGGAGAAGGAGAAAAGAGAATGGCGGAAGAAATGGAAGAAATGAACAGGATGCCGATGATCGGGGATCCGGCACCTGCATTTAGGGCAATGACGACCATGGGAAAGGTGAACTTTCCCGAGGATTATAAGGGGAGCTGGGTGGTGCTGTTTTCGCATCCCGCTGATTTTACGCCCGTCTGCACGACAGAGTTTATTGGTTTTACGAAGATGGCAGGCGAGTTTGCGGCGCTGAATACAAAGCTGATCGGTCTTTCCATCGACTCTTTGCACTCTCATCTGGCTTGGGCCAAGAGCATTGAGGGGATCGACCTGGACGGAAGCGGTGCGGTGAAGCTTGCCTTCCCCATCATTGCGGACATTAGCATGAGCGTTGCAAAAAAATATGGCATGCTGCAGACCGTGGCAAAGACGCAGACGGTACGTGCCGTATTCATCATTGATCCCGAGGGGATCATCCGTGCCATTCTTTATTATCCCATGAGCACGGGAAGAAACCTGCCGGAAATTAAGAGAATCGTGGAATCCTTGCAGCTACATGACGCTGAGAACGTCAGCACGCCTGCTAACTGGCAGCCGGGGGATGACGTGGTGCTCGGCGCTCCGCTGACGCTGGAGGAGGCGGAAAACAGGGCGGGGAATGAAGAACTCCGAAACCTGGAGTGGTATCTGGCCATGAAGAAGATGAAGTAGGAAGTCGTCACTAGACCGAAAGAAGTCGGAAGCGTGAAGCGGACGTGAGGCGGAAGAAGCAGGAAATAGACAAGGAAAACGGGAGGAAGGTCAGTCGTGGGAATGTCATATTTGGAGGGAACCTGCCCCAAATGCGGCGAGAAGACAAGGGAGCAGAGCAATACGTGGTGCTACGGAAGTCCAATCCGTTTCTGCCCGAGATGCAAGCAGGAATATTTGGACAGAAGATGGCGTGAAGTGGCGATCGATGGTTTTGATCCGAAGAGTACGAGCCCGGGCTTTTACTTGAAGGCTTTCCTGCTCCTTGTGGTCGTGGCGGCAATCAGCGGGGGATGGCTTTATTACACGACGCACGTCAAGAACTATTACAGTACGCTGGTTGTGACGGTGGTGATCATCAGTGTCATCGGCGCGGTTGCCTGTCTCGGACTCTCCATTTGGATAGCGCTGGGTTTTGCCGCCAAGACAAATTCGCATTATCTTGAAGAATCCAAGCGCCGACTTCGGAACGCAGACTACGTAAGAAAGCTTCAGGCGTATGGCTACGTGATTCCTTCGGAGTATCTCGTGGGGATCGGTAATTCCAGTGGCGAGATTCGCGAATCGTAATCGAGGATACAAGAGAAGAAGCTAAGTTGCTGTCAATGGACGGACGGGCAGCGTATTGTGACAAAGGAAAAACATGAAAAAATCGGGGTGAGAGTGACGAATGTCGCATCTTGCCTCTTTTTTTCTGCCACTTACCGCCATCATAATGACAAATGCGGTTTTGCGTGCTAACATGCAATCATCGGAACCGATAGAAAACAATGTAACAAGAAAGGACAAATCGTCCTGAAAGGATTATGTTAAAACGGGCTGTTAGATCTGCAGCCCGGGACGGGAGGTTTTACGTGAGGGTTGAGTTGAATATCTCTGAAAGCATTATGGAGCCTTACGCCGTGATCCACGCAGGAGAGCTGACGCCGGAAATCTCGGAGCTGGCGCAGGAAATTTCGCAGTTTCAGCATTCCCAGGGGATGCTGATTGGCAACCGTGAGGATCGGATGGTGATACTGAAGCCAGAAGAAATAGCATTGCTTCGCGTGGAAAATGAGAAGGTGTATGCCGTTATCGGGAAGGAGACGTACCGCGTCGGAAAGCGGATGTATGAGCTGTTGGAAATGCTTGGAAAGAATTTCATGCAGGTGTCAAAATCAGCAGCCATCAACTTAAAATTCCTGGAGAGCGTGGAGCCTTCCTTTAACGGCGTGATGCTGTTGCATCTGAAAAATGGGGAAAAGGAATATATTTCCAGGAAATACGTTCCGGAACTAAAAAAGTATTTAGGAATCTAGAGTGATTCAAAAAGGAGGAAAAATAATGAAGACATTAAAGGATATGGTATCATCGACGGTGATTTCCATCGCGTTAAGCGCGACGATCTTTTTGATCGCGGGAGTGATTTTTGATCAGATTGGGAAGGGAAGCTTTGTGACAAGCAATTATCAGTTTACGAAAATGGCGCTGGCCTGCGTGGCAACTGGATTGGGCTTTGGCGTTCCGAGCGTTTTGTATCGCATGGAAAACGTTCCAAAGGCATTGGCTGCCATCATTCATTTGGGGATTGGCCTTGCAGTATATTTCTTCGCGGCACTGAAGGTTGGCTGGATTCCCGTGGAGGCAGGCACGACGGCTTGTGTATGCACGGTGATTGGCGTGATCGTGATTACCGCCCTGATCTGGTTAGGATTTATGAAGTACAATAAGAACCTGGCGGAAAGGATGAATCAGGCCATCCGGAATAAGAACAATGCATAATGAGAGAGCAAAGTTGTTTGCAATAAATTCAAATTTTTACGGAAAAATGTGCCAATCGGCACATTTTTTTGTTGCACGTAACATGATATAATGATATGTGAGAGAGTGTTTTTTACGCACAATTCATTTCAAAAATGGCAGCGGGAGGAGAAAACATGGTGAAGAGGTTCAAAGCAGTACTGGCGATTGCATGCATGGCATTTGTATTCATGATAATGAATGCGAAGGCCTTGGCGTATACCGGAACGGGTACGGAAGAGAATCCGTACGTGATTCAAAAATATCAGGAGCTTGTCGATTTGTCCCGAAGCATCCGACAATCAGGGGGAGAATGGTGGCTTAAGTTAGGGAGGGGTATCCAATCTGATGATAAAGTAAACGGTGACCTTCAAATTGTTGTCGGTACTGTTTCTAAACCCGTGACGATGCATCTTGACCTGGCGGGAAATTATATCATGAGAATCGCAACAACGACGGACAGAGGCATATTCAATATTTGCGGCGGAGAGTTGATCGTTGACGATAGCGTTGGAGGAGGTGTTATTCACTCAGAATTATCGGGTGGAGAAATAAGTGCAGTGTTTACGTTCCCTTCACATTATGAGCATAATGACCAAGAATGCGTTGCACTTACGATTAATGGTGGGAAATTTATAGGAAATGGTGGCAGCGTATTTGATGCCGCTAACATCAATGGAAGAATTACAATTAATGGCGGTGTGTTTAACAATAAAACTCAAATAGAAAGACAACCGGGTGAAGGAACAACGGATTTATACGTAAACGGGGGCGTTTTTGACGAACTAATACTTAACATGAAAGGAAAAAGCCTCATCAAAGAATGCGAAATCACTCGCAAACTATGGGTTTCTTCTGACAGTACGCTGCAGAACGTGATTCAATCGACTTCCGTCGTGACAGTCGACGATTCTCCGGCAACAAGCATACCTTCGCAGGTGATAGTGGGGCATATTGTCATCACGGACCCAAACAAGCCGAGGATCACGCAGAATCTCGAGTCTTACACCTTCCCGTACCTTGGCGCGGAGCATGCGTATGCCCTTACCGTGGAGAATGCGGAAAGCGGCACCTGGTACGTGGTGGATGACGAAAATAACCGATATACGAGCGACGATATCATGGAGCAGGGCTGGGCGGACATAGAATTTAAGAAAAGCGGAAATACGCATAAGATGGTATTTTCCAACGTGACGGCTGACCTTGACGGCATGAAGGTATACTGCAAGATCAAGGGCGGCGGATATACCATTACGAGTGACAGCGCTGAGATCCACGTAGCCAAAAAGGTGAAGGATGTTTCGGCGGAAGTCACGAACCTGAACAAGGCCGTGGCGGGAAGAAGCGCCAACGCGTTTACAAGCGTGAGGCTGCGTGATTTTTGCGGACGCGTGGCGGAGTATCAGTCGGGATCCGTTCAGTGGTTTTCGGCAGACGGAACCCTTTTTGAAGGGACTTTGGTAAAGGACGCCGCCATGACCCTTCGGATCAGCGTGGACCTGACTGACGGTTATGAATTCGCGGACGGCGTTAGCTGCACGGTAAAGAACGTGAAGGGATCAGACCTGGCGGCAACGGAGCTTGCAGGGCAGCGCACGGCGACGCACGCGGTGTTTGAATTTACGTACGTTGTTCCGGAGGCGAAGGACTGGAACTTTGCCAGGTATGGCGTAAAAATCAATAACGGAATGGGCCTTACCGTGAATGATCCGCTGGAGAGGCCAGCCTTAAATGCGGAGTATTCCTCCACGGTCACGAACTGGAGACCTGGGAAGTACGTCCTTTTGAGACCGAGCATGCCGAGTTCGGATCAGGAGCTGGATCATTGGGACGTGACGGTACAATTCGCCGTTATGCCAACGACTTCGATTGGCAATACAAACAGTCATGTTTATTCCTATGAGGATACGCTGTCTGAAACCTTCTTTAGCGAAATCGACCCAACAAAGCTGAGCGCAGGAGATCAGGCAGCGGTGAAGGCTGCTTGCAGGTCAGAAAACTGCATTGTTGCCTGCGTGGTTAGTCTCACGGCAGTGTTTAGGGACAAGCCCGTCACGTGCGTGGTTTCCTTTGACGCAAACGGCGCGGAGGGAACCATGGGGAACAAGCAGGTGCGGCAGTTTGAAAAATATCTGTTGCCCGCTTGCAAGTTCACCTGGACGGGTCATGACTTTATCGGCTGGACCGTTGGAGACGGAACGGAAGTCTATCAGCCAGGCAACAGCATTAACATTACTGGTAACGTCACGCTTCACGCGCAGTGGAAGCTCTCCACCATCTTGATCATGGTGGATCTTGGCCCGACGGAAGAGCGAAAAGGAGAAGTGACCGGCGCAAGATTTTCTGGAACGGCTGGATTCTATGATTATGGCAGCACTGTTTCGCTGACGGCAGAGCCATATACGGGTTATGATTTTTACTGCTGGAAGGACGGCACGGAAGCGGTAGGCTGGATGCCAACATATAGCTTTATTGCCATGGAGGACCGCACTTTGACTCCCGTGTTTAAGGATAAGACGGAGGTGAAGATATTCTTCAGAGCCAACGGCGGTGAAGGCACCATGGCAACGCAGACGATTCCCTATGGCACGACCTATACTTTGCCGGAATGCGGGTTCACTCTTGCCGGTGCCATGTTCATCGGTTGGAAGATTGACGGCGACGATGCTCTTCATCAGCCCGGGGAGAACATGGAATTTGTCCGTGACGTAACGCTGGTGGCGCAATACCAAGACGAGTTTATCTTTGTGGACGAGAACTTGGCGGTAGCCAAGAAGTCCCTGACACTCTTTGACACAATTACGATCGATTTTAAGGTGCCTGCCGAGGCATTGGCTGATTACCACAATCCTTATCTTATGGTGACGCAAAATGGCGTTGAGACGAAGCTTACCGATTACAGGGAAGACGGCGGTCTCCTGATCTTTAGCTACCGGGTTGCGCCTCACCAGATGGGCGACGCGGTGACGGCAGTGCCGCACGCGCTGAACGCGGACGGACGGGACGTGACGGGAGCGGAATTCACCTATTCCGTTGCGGAGTACTGCTACAACATGCTGAACAAGGAGGATTACCAGACCGCGGCGTACGCGAAGCTAAGAAGGCTTCTGGTGGACATCCTGCTCTACGGCGACGCGGCACAGAATTATGCTGGCTACAAGACGAACGAGCTTGTTGGAGCGAACCTGACGGCGGCGCAGCGTGCCATGGGAACGGACGTAAGCACGGCCATGAATTATCAGTCAGTCAAGGAACCACTCTTTGCGGCGGCGGAGGAAGGTTATGCGCTTGCAACCATTGAGAAAGCGGCGCTGTACCTTGAAGCGGCAGTAAACATTCAATTTAAGTATACGGCGAATAACCTTGCGGGCCTTCGCCTGGTGATCACGGATAACGAGGCATGCACAAACGTGATTGGCGAATACGAGGCTGACGCAAGCCAGATCGACAAGAACGGGCTGTTTTACGTCAACGTGAGTTGCCTGAACGCTGGTGAGATGAGAAGGACGATTTACATGACGGTGATGAAGGGCGACCAGAAGGTCAGCAACACCTATCGCTACAGCATCGAGTCCTACGCAGCGTCCATGAAGGGCAAGGGCGGCGAGAAGCTCGACAAGCTGCTTGACGCAATGATGCGCTACGGCGATTCCGCCGCGGCTTACGTTGGTAAGTAATTAAATGGCGTTTTTGGGGAAAGATATTGACTTGAAGCTACTCGATGTGCTATGGTAGATGAACAGACCAAAGTGGTTGAAAAGGCAATGACGAAGAGAGTACTTCAAGGGAGGCTTTCCAGAGAACGCTTCAAAAGCTGGGAGAAGCGAAGCTGAGATTGGAGGAACATGGCTTCACGAGCTGCGCACCGAGCCGGCGGAACGGGATGAACTTCGGAAGTCCCGGGAATGCGGGGTTAGGCTGCGACGGGTGCCGCCCGTTATGGCGGTAAAAACTTTGCGGGCTTCTTAATGCAAAGTCGTTGAGGTTTGCGCCGCGAGGCGTGAACGAAGAGAAGTGGTACAGCGTGATTAACGCCTTCTCGCGTATGAGAATTCATGCGTGGGGAGGCGTCTTTTATATAGCGAGGAAGGAAATCAAGCGACGCCGAAGGCGGCATTTGATTTCACCCGAGCGTATACGAAATAAAAACAAAAGTCGCGAAGCGACGACGGCTGCCGAAGGCAGACGGTTTTTATGAGTAAGAGGAAAGGAATCGTAATCATAAAAGGAGGAAGGAATTATGACAAGCAAAGGAAAATATTACATTACGACGGCCATCGCCTACACGTCCGGCAAGCCCCACATCGGCAACTGCTATGAAATCATTCTGGCGGATGCCATTGCCAGATATAAAAAGGCAGACGGCTTTGACGTGCATTTCCAGACGGGAAGCGACGAGCACGGACAGAAGATTGAGACCCGCGCCATTGAGGAGAACATGACTCCGAAGGAGTTTGTGGACAAGACGGCGGGCACCATCAAGTCTCTCTGGGACATGATGGGTACATCTTATGACCGCTTTATCCGCACGACGGATGCGGATCATGAGCTTCAGATCCAGAAGATTTTCAAGAAGTTATATGATCAGGGAGACATCTACAAGAGCTCCTATGAAGGCAAATATTGTACGGAGTGTGAGGCTTTCTACACCGAGACGCAGCTTAGGGACGGCAAGTGTCCCGTCTGCGGCGGCGCCGTGCATGATGAGAAGGAGGAGGCTTATTTCTTCAAGATGAAGAAGTATGCGGATCGCCTGATCGAGCATATCAACACGCATCCCGAGTTCATCCAGCCCGTGTCCAGAAAGAACGAGATGATGAACAATTTCCTGCTGCCCGGCCTGCAGGACCTGTGCGTGTCCAGAACCTCCTTCAAGTGGGGCATTCCCGTGGATTTCGACGAGAAGCACGTGGTTTACGTGTGGCTTGACGCTCTGAGCAACTACATTACCGGAATTGGCTATGACGCGGACGGTAACAGCAGTGACCTCTACAAGAAGAATTGGCCTGCGGACCTGCACCTCATCGGTAAGGACATCATCCGCTTCCATACGATTTATTGGCCCATTTTCCTGATGGCACTCGGCGAGCCTTTGCCGAAGCAGGTGTTTGGACATCCCTGGCTCTTGCAGGGCGGCGAAAAGATGAGCAAGTCCAAGGGCAACGTGATCTACGTGGATGACATGATCAACATTTTTGGACTGGATGCCGTTCGTTACTTTGTATTGCATGAGATGCCGTATGAAAATGACGGAACCATCACCTGGGAGTTGATGACGGAGCGCGTGAACTCTGATCTTGCAAACACCTTGGGCAATCTGGTGAACCGTACCGTTGCCATGAGCAACAAGTATTTTGGCGGCGCCGTGGCAAACAAGGGCGCGGACGTTCCCGAGATCGACGATGATTTGAAGGCAGTCGTGACGGGTGCCTATGAGAAGGTAGAAAAGCTCATGGACACGCTTCACGTGGCGGATGCCCTGACGGAGATCTTTGCCGTATTTAAGAGACTGAACAAATACATTGACGAGACGGAGCCTTGGGTGCTTGCAAAGGATCCCGCAAAGCAGGATCGCCTTGCAACCGTTTTGTATAACCTGAGCGAGGGCATTATCATTGGAGCTTCCCTGTTGGCGCCCTTCCTGCCCACAACGGCGGGAAAGATTGCAGAACAGCTGGGTGCTTCCCTTCGCGATTTCGATCAGCTTGGAACCTTTGGCGCAAACCAGGGTAGCAAGGTGACGGAGAAGCCGGAGATCCTGTTTGCAAGACTGGACAAGGAAGAAATTTTGAAGAAGGCTGAGGAAGTGCAGGCGCGTCAGCGGCAGGAATTCCTTGAGCATCAGAAGGTTGCCTTTGCAAATCTTGTAAAGGCCGGCAGAATGACGCAGGAAGAGGCGGACGCAAAGTGGGCGGAGCTGACCGGCAGCGCGGGCGCGAAGGCTGGCGAAAATGCGGCAACCGGCGCCGTGCAGGAATCGATCGACGTGGAGGCTAAACCGGAGATCACCTATGATGACTTCGCAAAGCTGCAGTTCCAGGTGGGCGAAATCCTTGCGTGTGAAGCAGTAAAGGGCTCCAAGAAGCTTCTTTGCAGCAAGGTAAAGGTTGGAAGCCAGGTGAAGCAGATCCTTTCCGGAATTCACGGCACCTACGAGCCTGAGGAAATGGTGGGCAAGAAGGTCATGGTACTCGTGAACCTTGCACCGAGAAAGATGGCAGGTCTGATGAGCGAAGGAATGCTCCTTTGCGCCGAGGACGCGGAAGGCAAGCTTTCCCTGATGACGCCCGAGAAGGATATGCCTGCGGGCGCAGAGATCTGCTAAATAACGTAAATCATGAAAAAGCCCTGCGGATAAAGGCGACTTTGCAAGCCGTTCCACCGCAGGGCTTATGTTTTCACGTTTTTTCCACGTCCATATTCTAAAATTTTAGTAAAATCGTTTCTTTTTTTGGAGCAATAAGGTATAATAATTTATTATGGGGACAAGTTCCAACGCGGTTAAGCCAGGAAAGACGGGGTTACGCTATGAGGAAGGAAGAATTTACGATTGATTCCAGAGACGGCATCCACAAGCTATATTCGGTCAAGTACGTTCCGGAAGGGGAGCCGAAGGCCATCGTGCAGATCATTCACGGCATGTCGGAGTATATGGCGAGGTACGAGGATTTTGCCGCGTTCCTTACGAAGCGGGGGTTTCTTGTGACGGGCGAAGACCATTTGGGACATGGTTTGTCCGTGGGTGAAGGAGACACGTACGGGTATTTTTGTCCGATGGATCCGGCAACCGTCATTGTGCGCGACGTGCATCGTCTGAAAAAAACCGTGCAGGCGCAGTATCCTGGCGTGCCTTACTTTATTTTGGGCCACAGCATGGGATCCTATATCCTGAGGAACTATCTGTTCCGTTACGGGACGGGCATTCAGGGTGCCATTATTATGGGAACGGGCATGGAGAAGAAACCGGCCGTTACGTTTGTCAGAATCCTGTCCAAGTGCATGGAGTTGATCTATGGGGACAAGCACTTGAGCAGAACCCTCGACAAGCTTGCCATGGGCAGCTATTGCAAGAGAATCCCGAATCCTCGAACGCCCAGCGACTGGCTTTCGAAGGATGAGGAAGTGGTCAATCGTTACCGGGTGGATCCGCTCTGCGGATTTCATTTTACCGTCAACGGATACCGTTGTCTGTTTGAGCTCATCAACAGGCTGTACAAAAAGAAAAATCTGGAGGAACTTCCCAAGGACCTGCCGGTGCTGATGGTCTCAGGCTCGGAGGATCCCGTCGGTGCCTATGGGGAAGGTGTGCGTAAGGCATGCGAATCCTTGCGGAATGCAGGCATGTTCCACGTGGAGCTGAAAATGTATGCGGGCGACCGGCATGAAATACTGAATGAGCTGGATCGCGGACAGGTGATGGAGGACATTGCCGGATGGATTACGTTATCAGGTGGGCTGGAAGGGACGAATGGGACGACGCAATGAGCCTTGTCTGGAAGACGTTCCTAAGATTTGACGCCCCGGACTGCACGCCGGAAGGAGTGCAGAGCTTTCAAAGTTTTATTACGGATGAAAGGTTGAAGCAGGCATTTTTGGAGGGACGGTATCAGATGGCCGTCGCCATGGAGGGAGAGGCGATCGTTGGCGTGGCAAGCCTTCGAAGCGTGAATCACCTGTCGCTTCTCTTTGTTGAGGAATCGCATCATAAGCGCGGCATCGGCAAGGCGATGATGGGTGCCCTCTGTGAATATTTGAAAAATGAGGTCGGGGAGCGGTACCTTTCTCTTTTGGCCTCGCCTTATGCAGTGGAATTTTATAAAAAGCTAGGATTTTCGCAGGTTAAGCCTAAGGCGAATCCTTCCGGGATCCCAGTCGTTTTTATGGAAAAATTTTTTTGACGGAAAGGAAATGAATCATGAAATTCTTAAATCCAGACAGTCCCTTGATGCAGGGATTGGGGAAAATTGCTGACTTGATGCTTTTGAACATGCTTGCATTGATCTTCTGTATTCCGATCATCACCGTCGGCGCATCCATTACGGCCTTATACTACATGGCCTTGAAGATTGTGCGCGGCGAGGAGATTTATGTTTGGAAGGGCTTTTGGAAGTCCTTTTCCCAGAATTTCCGGCAGGCAACGATCATTTGGCTGATCCAGATTGTCGTCATGGCAATTCTAGGCGCTGACTACTATATCGTTTACATGTCACCGGATTCGAATCCAAGCCTGATCATGCAGATTGTATTTTTGGCCAGCGTGATACTTGCAATGGCGACGTTCCTGTTTATTTATCCCGTGTTGTCCAAGTTTGACAATACCATCGCAAGAACCTTTAAGAATACGTTGATCATGGCCGTAATGCAGATGCCGAAGCTGATTCTTATGGCGATTCTTTGGGCGCTTCCGCTCTTGCTTGGACTCTTTGTCATGCAGCTGTTCCCGCTGGTGGTATTGTTTGGAATGGTGCTTCCCGCTTGTGGCTGCGCGTTCCTCTACAATAAATTCTTCAAGAGGATGGAAGACCAGATGATGGAGAGAGCCATTGCGGCAGGCTACGTGCCCGAGGATCCCGGAAGCGAAGACGAGCATATCTTTAGTGACGAAGTGGTATTGGATGCCGCGAAGGAAGAAAAAAAGTAAAACGATGCACTTAGGCCTACAATGCTATGAAATTCAAGGCAATAGTAAGAATAACCAAAAACGTTTGGACGGTATTATGCAAATTGCTAATTTGAGCGAGAACGCTTAGCAATTCATACAATTCAAGCGAAAAAGTTTGGTGAAATCGGTTATGGTCAAAGCCAAGCCCCTTCTGCTATACTTATCATTAGCTTGTTAGGTCTGTAAATAAATTACAATATGGCAAAGGCGAGATGAAAGGAGTTATTCACAATGGCAAGTTTATCACTGAAAAACATCTGCAAAGTGTATCCCAACGGATTTGAGGCTGTTAAGAACTTCAACCTTGAGATCGCAGATCAGGAATTCATCATTTTCGTAGGACCTTCCGGATGCGGTAAGTCCACCACCCTTCGTATGATCGCAGGTCTGGAGGATATTTCCTCCGGTGAACTGAAGATCGGCGACAGAGTCGTTAACGACGTAGAGCCTAAGGACAGAGATATCGCAATGGTATTCCAGAACTACGCTCTGTATCCTCACATGTCCGTATACGACAACATGGCATTTGGTCTGAAACTGAGAAAGGTTCCCAAGGATCAGATCGATAAGATGGTAAAGGAAGCTGCTAAGATCCTTGACCTGACTCCCCTTCTGGATCGTAAGCCGAAGGCTTTGTCCGGTGGTCAGAGACAGCGTGTGGCAATGGGTCGTGCAATCGTTCGTAATCCTAAGGTATTCCTTATGGACGAGCCTCTGTCCAACTTGGATGCTAAGCTGCGTGTACAGATGAGAATCGAGATCGCTAAGCTGCATCAGAGACTGGGCACCACCATCATCTACGTAACCCATGACCAGACCGAGGCTATGACCCTTGGTACCAGAATCGTAGTTATGAAGGATGGCGTTATCCAGCAGGTTGATACCCCTCAGAATCTGTACGACAAGCCTCAGAACCTGTTCGTAGCAGGATTCATGGGATCTCCTCAGATGAACTTCCTTACCGCTACCGTAGCAGTAGAGGGTGATACCGCTAATCTTGAGATCGCTGGAAAGAGCAT
>JAILLF010000025.1 GCA_024693365.1 Acetatifactor sp.
TAAGGCTTTGGAACTCTCTGGAAACAAGGAAGTCTTGCTTAACGCTTGGACGGAAATAAAAGCAGCACTGGAATAGGCCAGTTCTGGTTTTACGCAAAAGGGAAACGCATCCTTATTTCTATTTTCGCAGATATTGGTCCGCTGTACTTTGAAAGACTGGAAAGATCTATTTCTTCCTTTCGCTCAACATCCAGAAGGTAATCCGTAGATACCTTAAAGATTCTTGCTAACGATATGAGAATGTCATGGATTGTTTGAGAGTTGCGTGACTTTTTGCGTGACTTCTTGGAATAATCCCTTAAATGGCGGACATGACCTCGTGGCAGACCATTTTGTCCTTGGAACGGGAAGGGAGCACCCCCATCCCTAGTTCATCATTCCTTCGACGGCTTTAAACCGTTCGTCATTGCGGATGAAATCGAACTGTTTCCGTTTCATCCAATCTCTCAGAATGTCACGTTCCGTTTGTGTGTAATTCTTGGCATTTTCCGCGGGGCGGAACGTTTCTCCGCGTAGAAGCGTCGACGTGTACGAACCTTCCTCAGGAAGAGTATCACAGGCGATGGCATGTTTTGCAGCCGCCTCAAGATGGGTAAGCGCGGCGTCGGCATTCTTAAGCTTTGCCTCAAAGCTTGCGATGTATTCGTGCCAATTTTTCAGTTGCCAAGGATAGTGAATCATGCATGGTGGATTGCTAAAGCGATTAAATCAAGGACAACTATTGGGCTTTTATTCCCTGATTAAAAAACACTTGAAAAATGGCAACCAGGTATTTATAATATACCGTGGTTAGCAGAGACTAACCAATAAAATAACAATGGTCTCTCATCTCATCATTTTGAAAAAACTTAGGCGGGAAGAGGTTTTCAAAAAAGAATCAATGGAGGAAATAAGAAATGAAAAGAGGCTTACGTATGTTTAAAACAACGTTAAAGATTGAGGGAATGGCGTGCGGTATGTGCGAGGCGCATATCTCAGACGTGATCGCTAAGACGGGATATACCTGTCTCTCCGTCGAAAGCGTGCCATACGAAAGGAAAGTTAAGTTTCTCTTGACAATTTAAAAAATGTATAGTAATCTATGATAGCTAACAATGATTGCTTTTGAGTTTTTGGAGATATTTATGCCAAGGGATAAGACGTTAAGTCATGAAAAAGTGAAGAAGGCCATGAAAGAAGAGTTCCTTGAGAAAGGCTTTGAAGCTGCGTCCATTAGAAGCATTGGAGCCCGCGCGGGAATGACCTCGGCAGGACTGTACAGGCATTATGCGGATAAGGAAGCCATGTTTAATGCCTTGGTAGAGCCTCTGATCGAAAGCATAAAACAATGGACAGAGAATCATAAAAGTAAGAAATATGATCTTCTGGATGAGATAGCGCCGGGCGATGAATTGTTTGGTGAAACCTTTGTTGACATGGTCAAGGAAGTGATCCTTCCAAGGAGAGACGAGTTCTTACTTCTGACGTCACGCTCCGCAGGAACCAAATACGAGCATTTTATTCATGATTATGCCATAGACAACCAGAAGGAATTACTAGAGGCAATAAGATACCTAAAAGAAAAAGGATATCAGACCACGGAGCTTAGCGAGGAGGAGCTACACATGCTGCTTTCGGCATATTTGACCGCATGCTTTGAACCGATCATACATGACTATGATGATGACAAAGTCAAAAAAAGTTTAAATACAGTCCAAAAGTTCTTCATGCCGGGGTGGCTGAAGATTATGGGCATCAACTAAAAAGAGCCGTAAGGCTCTTTTTTAATTTCATTAGCTATCGCCCGACGGTTAGCGATAGCTAACCTGGACGAGCACTTGATAACCATTGTTGTCAGGAATATAAACAAGCAGGGAGGATAAGCAAGTTGGGAAAGACGGAAAAGTATGATCACATGAAATTGATCAGACAGTATGCGGGAGGGCATAAGAAACTGATCACGTGGGGAAGGTGTTTGGCGGCTGTCAGTGCGGTAATGACGCTGATTCCGTATTATGAACTTTGGAAGATCATCGAAGTGGCGGTAAAAGGAGAAAACTTAGATAATATCAGGGTATATGCATGGACGGCGGTTGCGCTGATCGTGGGTGCTTTGCTCGTATACATTTTGGCGTTATTTTGTACGCATATAGCGGCTTTTCGCGTTCAGGCCAATATGAGAAGTTCGCTGATGCATAGAATCATCACGTTGCCTCTTGGGGTTTTTGATGAAGACGGTACTGGTAAGATCAGAAGAATCGTAAATGATTCCGCGGCCGCCACGGAGACCTATATCGCACACAATCTTCCGGACAAGACGGTTGCGGCAGTTACGCCGGTCGGTTTGCTTGTGTTGGTGTTTGCATTTAACTGGAAGATCGGACTGATATGCATGATCCCGGCATTGATAGGATTTGCATGCCTGATGACAATGATGGGAAAAGGCATGCAGGAAAAAATGAAGGAATATCAGGATGCCCTTGAAACCATGAGCAGTGAAGCGACGGAGTACGTTCGCGGCGTTCCCGTGGTAAAGACTTTCGGGCAGACGGTACATTCATTCAAACGTTTCAAAGAATGCATAGACGGTTTTGGAAAGTGGGCAACGGATTATACGCTGATGCTCAGATTTCCCATGGCAGGATTTATGACCTGCATCAATGCCATATTTGCATTTATCGTGATCTCTGCTTTTGTAGTGACGAAAAACGGCGTGGATAATGCTTCCATCCTGAACGTCATGTATTATGTCATTATCACGCCTCTTGTGACGATCGCTCTCACCAAGATTGCATATTCCGGAGAGGCGGAGATGACTTTGATCGATGCCATGAAGCGCGTGGATAAGATCATGGAGATTCAGCCGCTTGCAGAAGGAAGATCGGATCAGAAGCCGGTAGGTCACGGGATTGAACTTAAGAACGTATCGTATCGTTACAAAGACGCAACCAGAGATGCGGTAAATAACGTAAGTCTTTCGATAAAGCCCGGTGAGCACGTGGCATTGGTGGGACCGTCGGGCTCCGGAAAGACCACGTTGGCAGAGCTAATAGTCAGATTCTTTGACGTGACAAGCGGAGAAATATTGATTGGAGGCGTAAACGTAAAGAACCTCTCATCAAAGACGCTTATGGAACATGTTTCTTTTGTGTTTCAGGACAGCAGGCTGATCAAGAAATCCATCCTTGAAAACGTTCGCATGTCAAAACCTTCTGCAAGTGAGGCTGAGGTTCTTGAGGCGTTGAAAAAGGCTCAGTGCATGGATATCATCGAAAAGCTTCCTGATGGAATACATACGGTATTGGGAGAAAAAGGGACCTATCTTTCGGGAGGAGAACAGCAGAGGATCACGATAGCAAGGGCTGTCTTAAAAGATGCTCCGATACTGATCCTTGATGAAGCCACGGCCTTTGCCGATCCGGATAATGAGACAAAGGTTCAGGCTGCATTTGAAGAGCTGTCAAAGGACAAAACGTTGATCATGATCGCGCACAGACTTAGCACTGTCATGAACGCGGACAGAATCTTTGTAATGAATGACGGAAAATGCATCGAATTCGGAAATCACGAAGAACTGATGAGTAAAAACGGCTTGTATAAGCATATGTTTGACGAATATACAAGATCTATTGAGTGGAAGGTAGGTGCATGAAGATGATAGAGAGATTACAGCATAAATACGCACTTTCAAGGCAGGGTGCGGTTGATATGATCAAGGCATGCGCAAGCGTTACAGTCACCAATATTGTTCTTATGATGACGGCAGGCATCCTGTATACGCTTATAAAGGATCTGTTGGAGAATAACTTAAACAGAAGCAGGATACCGTTTTATATAACCGGTTCCGCGATCGTGATCGTTATGGTATTTGTCACCAACTTTATACAGTACAATGCAACGTTTCTGACTACTTACAGGGAGAGCGGAGTCAGGAGAACGACGATAGCGGAAAAGCTGAGAAAGCTTCCGTTGTCCTACTTCGGTAAGAAGAATATTGCAGATCTTACAACAAACATCATGGGAGACTGCGCCATGATCGAAACAGCATCGAGCCACTGGATACCGGAGCTGATAGGCGCAGTCATATCGGTTATACTCGTTGGCATCAGCCTCTTTTTCTTCTTTGACTGGAGAATGGTGCTTGCAAGCTTCTGGGTCATCCCCGTTGCGTTCGCCATTGTGATCACCTGTGCCGGAGCGGAAAAAAGAGCAGCACGAAAAAATCACGCAGTTAAGCTTGAAATGGCAGACGGAGTACAGGAATGTCTGGAATCCATCAGAGATTTAAGAGCCAACAATGCACAGGACAGATACATGGAGGAACTTGACGATAAGATCAAAAAGGTTGAGAAGTTTGCTCTGTTCACGGAATTAAAAATGGCTGTGTATGTCAATTCAGCGGCGATCATTTTAAAACTCGGCATAGGAACAACCGCAGTAGTAGGCGGAGCGCTTTTTGCAAAGGGAGATATCGATCTGCTCACCTTCTTTATGTTTCTTATGCTCGTATCAAGACTGTACGCTCCGATGGAGATCTCATTGCAGAACTTTGCAGCGATCATAGCAACCGGTATACAGTGCGAGCGTCTGGATGAGGTACTTTCTCATGAGATCCAGACAGGTTCGGAAGAACTGAAAAATGATGGCTATGACATCGTATTTGATCATGTTGGATTCAAGTATGACGACAATACGGACGTACTTAAGGATGTCAATTTTACTGCAAAACAGGGACAGGTAACCGCTCTCATCGGTCCTTCCGGCGGAGGAAAAACCACCATATCCAGGCTGGCGGCAAGATTCTGGGACGTTGGCAGCGGAAAGATCACATTGGGTGGAGAAGACATTTCAAAGATCGATCCGGAAACCCTGCTTTCAAAGTATTCGATCGTATTCCAAGATGTGACGCTGTTTAATAATTCGGTCATGGAGAATATCAGGATCGGCAGGAACGGCGCTACGGATGAAGAGGTCATGGAGGCCGCGAGACTCGCAAACTGTGATGAGTTCGTAAAGCTTCTTCCGGATCAGTACAACACAAATATAGGAGAGAACGGAAGTGAGCTGTCAGGTGGAGAAAGACAGAGGATCTCAATAGCAAGAGCCTTTCTTAAGGATGCGCCGGTGGTACTGCTTGATGAAGCAACTGCTTCTCTTGATGCGGAGAATGAAACGGTGATACAGGAAGC
>JAILLF010000045.1 GCA_024693365.1 Acetatifactor sp.
GCATAGCCCAGACCGAAGGTCTGTGCGCGTGAAATCCCATCGCGAGTACGGCACAGTGGCGCAATTTAAGGCAATCGAACTACTAATGTTCGATTGCAGGAAGGCGCACTCAAGATGCGATTTTTACAGGCTTAGCCCGGACCGAAGGTCCGTGCGCCTGAAGTCCTGTCTGTGCTATTAACATCGTAAGGAGAGAAAAATAAACAATGATGCAGGAAATGGTTAGGCGAAAACGCAAACGGATGGCAAAATAATCTGTTTGCGTCTGTAGCCAAGAGGTTATGGCAACGGGCCTTTAACCCGTATACCGTGGGTTCGAATCCCACCAGGCGTACTGCTGGGACATAGCGCAATTGGCAGAGCATCCGTCTAAGTCGCAAGCTTCGCTTGCGATCCCGAGCTTTGCTCGGGACGGCCGAATGGCCGCCATGCGTGCAGGCAAAGCCTGCACTATGTACACGGCAGGTTTTCCGGTTCGAGTCCGGATGTCCCGATACTACTATAAGTAGAATGACAACACAATGGAAAGATGATATTGTATTATCAGACGGAACGCAAAGGCGTTCAGAAGAGGAGAGAAAGAGATGAAGGCATTTAACTTTAACTTTAGTCAAATTTCATGTTCATCCCAGCGAAGCCATCAGATTATTAGATGGTTTGTTAGAGTGCGCATGAAATCAGGAGAGTTAATGTCATAATCTGATGTCATATAAGTCTGCATTGGATGACCTTTTCGGATTTCATGATCTGAAAAGGTCTTTTTTTGTTTGATGATGCTGAGGTGGCGGAGAGGCTAAACGCGCCGGTCTTGAAAACCGGAGGTCCGCACGGATCCGAGGGTTCGAATCCCTCCTTCAGCGTATAGGCTGGTAGTGTTAACGGCAGCACGTTGGTCTCCAAAACCAAAGGTCATGGTTCGAATCCATGTCGGCCTGTAAGCCGTCTTGGGGTAATTGGCAGCCCGCCCGTCCCGAACACGGGTGATCGTTATGATTTGGGACTGTCGCAGACTTGTCTGCGATCCGGAGCGAAGCGACGGACGAGCCGCAGGGCTCGCATCGAGTCTCTCAGGCGGCGTTATAAAATAATATGTCTGTATAAGCCTAACTGGTAAGGCACCCGCTTGGAAGGCGGGGAGTAGTCGTGAAGGCGGCGTGGAGGTTCAAGTCCTCCTGCAGACGCTGGCACGCGCAGGGAATCTTCGATTCCCGGCTATGGTGGCTGTAGTTTAATGGCAGAACGGCGGATTGTGGATCCGCTCATGAGGGTTCGCGTTCTCCGCTTCGCTACGGTCGGCGCAATGCCGAGGTCCCCCGGACCTCGTGCGCCCTTCGGTCACACGGCATGCTCAGCGCATGTCCTCAGCTTTGCTGAGGATTGCAAGCCGAGCTTGCAACAGATTTGCGGTTCTAAGCCTAAATGGTAAGGCAGTGGTTTGCTAAATCACGAGTAATCCTTCAGGGGATGTTCGGGTTCGAGTCCCGAGGGCCGCGCTAACACGCGCAGGGAATCAAAGATTCCCAGCTATGGTAATGTCTTTCAATGGTAGGAAGCCCGTCTGATACGCGGGTAATGAGAGTTCGATTCTCTCCATTACAACTGATGGCGCTTAGCACAATGGTGAGTGCACTGGACCTTGACTCCGGGGATGCCAGTTCGATCCTGGCAGTGCCTGCTGAATATGTGATCCCGTAGTCAAAAGGCTAAGGCGGCTGGCTGCAACCCAGCAGGTGGGCGTTCGATTCGCCCCGGGATCTTAAGTCGTGATAGGCTAATGGATAAACCAGATGGCTACGACCCATCTATTCTGAGCATAGCCCGGATCGAAGATCCGTGCGCGTGGAATCTCAGTCACGATATTATAGGCGCTTCGCATAACGGTGAGTGCACCGGACTCTGACTCCGGGGATGGAAGTTCGACCCTTCTAGCGCCTGTTATGCCCGTATAGCTTAAAGGAGAGAGCATGGGGCTTCTACCCTCATGATCACCGTTCGATTCGGTGTACGGGTATGCTATGGGAATATACATTACGATTTAAAAAGTGGCATTAGGATGCTACTTTTTTTCGTTGGGGGCTTTTTTGTGTTATGGGCGAAAGTCTGTTTTTCAACAATAGAGTACAGAAAAATCATGCTCGATTTGGTTGAGATTGACGAGCAAGTGCCGTTTTGATATACTCTAAAACATAAATGTAGAATTGATCGGTTATGTGGTCATGCTAATGTTGGCGTTGAAGAAAGAACAACGATGGATATAATTGAGCTTATACTGGAAGATGATGATTACTGTTGAACAGGCAGTTCTGCTTTTGAAAGGTGTTATGGTCGATTAATTTTCATTTTGTAGGTGAATTATATGATAAGAAGGTTGAGAAAAGAAGATTTGCAGCAATGTGGAGAAATCTATGCTGTGGCATTTCCAATAGAATATTGGGGGATTGATTGGAACTCTGATAATGCAAGAGAATATTTGACGGATTATTACGAACAGAAGAAATTTATAGGATATGTATATGAAGAAGACGACACGATAATTGGATGTATATTTGCAGTATGTAAGTTGTCAGGAAGTAAAAAAGAAATATATATCAACGAGATGGCAGTATTGCCTAAAAGACAAGGACAAGGAATTGGAACGCAGTTATTAAATGCCGTATTAGATTATAGCAAAGAAGAGGGATTTGCAGGAGTTGTTCTTTACACAAATGAATATGCGCCTGCGGCTAAGTTTTATGAAAAAAATGGTTTTAAATTGTCGCAAGGAACCATTTGTATGTATTGTGAATAGAACTCGTATTTTTAGAATTAAAGAGAGGATGTAGAGATCATGTTCAGAGAAAGGAAATGAAAAATGCTTTTCCCCGCGTATGCTGTCTGGAATTGGATATAGAGCATATGACAGGGAAACTTGTGAACGAGGCGTAACAAACCATTTACGGGCTGAGAATGCACGGCGGGGGGAAGGTATGTTTGAGGTTCAATATGAAATTATAATTTCAGATTTGGTATTTTGGCGGTAAGCGCTAAATAATTCGGTGGATTCCCAGAATCGCCAAAACGGTTCATAATGGAACTGAACTTGAAACCCTATTTGGGGGTGACATTACCGTTGCGGAGTTAAACCCTTGAACCGCATTTTGGGGTGTCACAGAAAGGAAGGATCATGTCAGTTCCAAAACATTACAGGACCAGGGATGAATGGTTCGCCATTATTCAGGAATGCCGAAGGAGCGGCCTTACCGATGCTGAATGGTGTAACCTGAACGACGTTAAGCGGGAATCGTTTCGAAACGCCATAAAAAAGCTTCTTATGCCGTACCGGATCGAGCTCCCTCTAAGGTTCATGATCTTACGGCACGTAAGCATGATGTCGTGCGGGTTAATGTTGTTCCGGAGTTTCAGACACAATCGGAACTCGTTCCCCTTCAGGACAAACGGCACCTTGACAATTCACATACGATTGAAATCACGATGGGCAACGCATGCATACGCTTAAGCAATGACGCGGATCAGTCACTGCTGGCCTGCGTGCTTCAGGTTCTTGGAGGCGCGTTATGATCGCCGACGTAACGGCCGCGGACGAGATATACATTGTCTGCGGCTACACCGACATGCGCAAGTCAGTCGAAGGCCTTTGTGCCATCGTGGAGGACAAGCTTCACATGGATCCAAGGCGGAGGGCCCTCTATCTGTTTTGCGGAAGACGCTGTGACCGGATCAAGATCCTTATGTGGGAGCCAGACGGATTTGTTCTCATCTACAAACTTCTCTCCGTGGCTGAGGGAAGATACCGATGGCCGAGAAACAAAGACGAGGTGAGAAACCTTACCTGGCGCGAGTTTGACTGGCTTCTCTCAGGCATTGACCTGGAGCAGCCTAAGGCCATCAGGACGAACTGAAAATCCCAAGTTCCGCCTTTGTGCACTTTTTTGAAAGACATCCCCACGGGTTTTAAACGAGGCCGTTTTTGGGGGCTTTTTGGCACTTTGCCAGTATGCCGTGGCACCGAAATCTGGTATAATGAATGCATAAGAAAATGGGAGGCGGCGCATGGCAAGGGATTCCAGGGAGAGCCAGCTCATTGAGCTCAAGGACACCGTAAGACAACTGAATGAAACGATCCGAAGCCTTAACGAGACCATTGCGGCCGCAAACCGTCGCGAGGAGGAACACCTTCAGCGCGAGCAGGTTCTTCAGGAGCAGGTCGATTACCTGACGAAAAAGCTGTTTGGAAAGTCCAGCGAGAAGCGTGACGACTTTGAGGGCCAGATGAGTCTCTTTAACGAGGCCGAGGCCGTTCAGACGCCTGCCGATCCCGCGGAGGAAGAATTCGTCACCGTCGAGAAGCACGCCCGCAAGAAGTCAACCATGGCTGACAGGATTGCAGGGCTTCCGGTTCAAAAGGTTTACCTTGACGTTCCCGAGGGCGAGCGCGTCTGCGGCGTCTGCGGGACCCCACTGGAAAGGATTGGCGAGGAGTTTGTCCGCAGGGAGATCGAACTCGTTAAGCCGAGCATTAAGGTGATCGAGTATTACAGCGTCAGCTACGGCTGCCCCGCCTGTAAGGAGAATGCGGAAGTTCCTCACATCGTAAAGGGGCGTGACGGACACCCGCACGTGCTGCACGGCATGGCTTCCGCCGGAACGGTGGCATGGGTCATGTACCAGAAGTACATCAACTGCCTGCCGCTCTACCGTCAGGAGAGGGACTTTAAGGCGATGGGTGCGGAAATCTCCCGCGGAACGATCGCAAACTGGATCATCAAAAACGCCAATGAGTTTTTTGCACCGCTTTGCGATTACTTTCAGCGGAAGCTCGTTGCGGGGAAGTACGCCATGGCGGACGAAACGCCGGTTCAGGTGCTAAAGGAACTTAACCGCCGCGCCGAGACAAAGTCATTCATGTGGGTCTTCCGCAGCGGCGAGTTTGATCCCGAGCAGGTCGTCCTGTTCCACTACTCCGAGACCCGGGCGGGCGAGACCGCGAAGGACTTCCTGGACGGGTTTGGCGGATACCTGATGACGGACGGCTACGGCGGGTACAACAAGCTGAAGAAGTGCACCAGGACTTCCTGCTGGGCGCACGTAAGGCGATACCTGATCGACGCAATCCCCGCGGGAAAGCAGTATGATTACTCGCAGCCCGCCGTACAGGGACTTGCCCTTGTCGACAAGCTCTTTGCCCTCGAGAAAAAGGTCCTCGAGAAAAAGGGCGTTACTTTTGATGCAGTTAAGGAATGGCGCACCGAAAAGGAGAAACCCGTCCTTGACGCCTTCTTTAAGTGGCTCGACGAACAGAAGGCCGTAAAGGGATCACGCCTGGACAAGGCACTGACCTACGTACGGAACAGACGCCCATACCTTACCACTTATCTCGAAGACGGCGGATGCAGCTTTAGCAACAACACCAGCGAAAGAAGCTGCAAGGCATTCGTGACGGGCAGAAAGAACTGGCTGTTCGCCGACACGCCGGGCGGCGCGAAGGCAAGCGCGTTGGTTTATTCCGTCGTGGAAACGGCAAAGGCCAACGGCGTTGACATTTACCTTTACCTCAAGTACCTGCTTACCAAGTGTCCCACGGATCAGACCAGTGACGACGAACTGGAAAAACTCTCGCCGTGGAACGACGAATGCAAGGCGGAATTAGAAAAAATGTACCTGCAGCGTCAGAAGGAAATATTCGACGCAATGTGATTTTAATCATATGTGAATTGTCAATGTGCTCTGGCCTCGAAAGGGGCCGGGGTATTTTTATACCCACCGAATTATTTTGCGCTTACTTTTGGCGAGTGCGATTTATAATAAACTCAGGACGTAAAAAGCATGTAGTCATCTATACGGAACGGTAGAAAATTGGGGGTATGTATATGAACAGCTTGATTAGACTTGAAATTACGAATCAGATTTTGAATTGCCGTAATTTCCTACGCTCTTGTAAAAGGGCCGCGTTAAAGGATGACGGCGTGATTGACGCAGACGAAAAAAGAATACTCAATAAGCTTGTCAAGGCAACGGAAAAATATGCGAAGGAATTGGATAAATTGTCTAAGGGAAGATAGACATTGTGAGTAAGAAAAAAATACGAAATCGCTGAAATCAAGCTGCTTGTGGATGCCGTGCGGTACTATTAGTTTTTCCAGAGGGAAAGAGAATTGCTTTGGAAGCTCAGTCAATTACGATAGATTCTTCTGGAAGGAGTGAGGAGAGTAATGTATCTGGACAAAATGAGACTGACGAAAAGGTTGAAGCTGAGATAAAAACTTCATTGTCTGTAAAGGAACCTGTCTCTAAGGGAGGAATTACGGAAGAAGACAATTTACAGACCTTGTGTTGGAAATGTAACAGGAAAAAAGGAAGCATGCTATAACGACAACAGTTCAAAGCACTCACATTCTATACCCCTGCAGATGTAAAAAAACTTCCGTTAGTGTCTCGGCCCGCTCGATGACTCTACGATAAAGAAAACGGATGGTACGGTTGTTTCGTTTGAAAATGGGAAGGACGAACAGGTGCTGATAACGCGCAGTAACAGGCTTGGTGAGACGGTGATAATGTCGGCGGACATGATCTGTAAGTGTCTGGGGATTTAAGGTTGGCGCGTGTTATGATCGCCAGCAACAGTTGGTAAAAAAATATAATAAGATAGAAAGGACAATCAAGTTGGCAAAAGGATTAATAGATCTGTTATTGGATAGTATTTTTGATGATGAGTGGAAGGGAAAGCGCGGAGAAAAACTCACGGAGAGAGAGCTGAATCTTGTTCAATTTTTTGGTCGTAAAGGGAAGGTGTTGCGGAATGTTTATCTTCCTAAGAATAATGGTGAAACTTCAGAAATTGACGTAGTATTTATTACGCAAAAGGGAATTTTCATTTTTGAAAGTAAGAACTACTCAGGATGGATATTTGGTGACGAAAAAGGAAAGTATTGGACAGCCATGTTGCCCAATAAGCAGAAGAACCAGTTCTATAATCCCATTATGCAGAATAAAACGCACCTTAAGTGGATGCGTAGCTTCGTGGGTGATGAAATACCACTTTTTTCGATCATTGCATTTTCGGAAAGATGTGAACTGAAAAAGGTGACAGTTTATTCTGAAGACGTGAAGGTGATTAAGCGAGACCTTACTTATGCCACGGTACGATCCATTTGGGACATGAATCCGGATAAGGTGTCGGAGGACAAGATTAATGAATTGTACGAACGTCTAAAAAAACTGACAAACGTTGACGAAGCGGTTAAGGCGGCACATATAGAAAACATTGAAAAAAAGTATAAACAACAACCTGCCAACGATCAAAAGAAAGACATGGACAACAACACTGCAGCAGTAAAAGAAAATGAGAAGTGTGATAAAATATCGGAAGAAATATCGGTGTGTCCCCAATGTGGTGCCCCATTGGTTCTTAGGACTGCGAAAAAAGGAAATAATGCCGGAAAACAGTTTTATGGATGTAGTACATTCCCCCAATGCCGTTATACGAAGGAACTATAAATATATGGGTTTGTTTGTAATGATATTGCAATAGGTTTTGACAAAATGAGGAGTAGGAGTCAGCTACATAATCTTGGAAGATAGTAGCGTGAAAAGAAACTAGGTGTCAATCTTACGCAAAGAAAGGATGAAATATTCTACAATGTATGACAGAATTACAAAATCCATAAAAAGAATTGATCATCGCCTCTTCTTAGCCCTTCTCCTTATGGGGCTTTGCCCCACGTTGTACACGACGCTTCGAGTGTTTTTTCTTGGACAGTTGCCAGGTGAATGGTCATATTCGATTGCGGGCCAACTTTCTTGGATAAATTTGATTTATGAGGTTATCAATGAGGCCATCATTCTGCCGCTGTACTTCTTTATGGGGGGCGTGCTGGACAATAAGAAAGAGTTTGCGGGCCGGATTCGGAGCGGACTGGTGGTGTCGTTCGGTGTGTATGCGGTCTGCTCGGTCTGCGTTGCGATTTTTATAAAGCCCCTGCTGCAGTTTATGGCAGTTTCAACGGACATCCTGGCAGAGTCTGCGGATTATATTCGCATTGAGTGTGTTGCGAATGTCTTCGGGATCCTTTATAGTTTCCTGTTGGTAGCGCTGGTTTCTATTGGTAAGAGCAGATTTGTGTATGTCGTGACCGGGGCAAAGCTGGTTTTGAGCATAGCCCTTGATACTTTGCTTGTTTCAAACTTACCGGTTTCAATGAAATTGGGAATGAACGGGATCGGCTTGTCAAACTGCATGGCGAATCTGATCTTATTTGCGGTGGTATTTGTGCTGATCCAACGTAGCGGGTATCAGCTCTGGTCGAAAGAAAAACTATCGTTCGCATGGATGAAGGACTTCTTGAAGGTCGGCGGCATCTCAGGGCTTGAGTCATTTGTGCGGAATATTGCGTATATGCTGATGGTATCGCGCATGGTGAACATGGTGGGCGAGCAGGGAACCTACTGGGTGGCAAATAACTTCATCTGGGGATGGTTGCTGCTTCCCATCACCCAGCTCGCGGAACTTATCAAGCAGGAGACGGCGAAGGACAAGCGTGCGGTGAAGGAGAACACGCCTGGGTATTTCTTTATCACCACAGTTACGTGTCTGTTGTGGTTTGTTCTTCTGCCGCTCTACAAGCCCTTTATGAGCCATGTTTTAGGCTTTGAGGACGTGGAGAAGCTCTTTGGGCTTGTACTGGTTCTTTTGGGATTCTATGTACTTTATGCGTATCAGAATGTGTTCGATGCCACGTTTTATGGCCGAGGAAAGACGAAGTATATGCTCTTCGAGTCGGTTGTGACAAACAGCATATATTACGGCCTGTTCTTTATACTGTATCTTACAGGCGTCTGGACGCCGACGCTGATCGGGATTGCGCTGATGTTTGGCGGCGGAAATGCGTTTGACAGTGTTGTTTCGTGGCTGGCATACAGGCATTTTAGAGAGAATGGACGTGAGTGATTTCAAACAAAGGCTTGCCGATTGACGAGGGTATAAAACGCGGCAGAAGTTGTAAACATAGACAAAAGGAGTAAGGTGCGATGGTAAAAAAGATCGTTCGGGACCCCATGTTCCTTAAGCAAAAGTCCGAGCCTGCGACAGAGGCAGACGGGCAGGTGATCACCGACTTGCTCGACACGCTTAAGGCAAATCAGGACAGGTGCGTTGGAATGGCTGCAAACATGATAGGCGTTAAAAAACGCATTCTCGTTGTGGCGATGGGGCCTTTTATGTTTCCCATGGTGAATCCCGTCATCACAAACAAGAACGGTCAATATGAGGCGGAAGAGGGATGCCTGTCCCTGAACGGTGTAAGGCCGTGCACAAGATGGCAGGAGATTGAGGTGGATTACCTGGATCGTGACTTTAAGCCAAAGCACGGAAAGTATTCCGGTTTCACGGCACAGATCATCCAGCACGAGATGGACCATTTTGATGGGATTTTGATTTGAACCACGTGTTAAGGGGAGAAGTCAGACAGAATGCTTGGTTTTTCGAGGCAAAACTGAATGGGAGAAAATGGTAATGGAAAAAAGGAGAGGACATGCACCTCTCTTTTTTGTTTGGCGGATTGATGCGTGAAGATGCACGATAATGTGCGTTATTGTTTCATTTTTGGGAATGTAAATTGATCCTTTTGTTCTTCCTTCTCGTGGCGGGCTATTATGTTTTAATCATAGCAGCGCTTTTCCCTCCAGTAGGAATACTACTGTTCCTGGGACTTGTTAAGGTGAAGAGTTGGTTTGACTGACAATGGGGGCATGACGGCATTGGCAGGGAGGTGAGCATATGAATGATTTCATGATTCATGGAAGCACGCAAGGTAACGTGCAAGGCGGTGGAGGCTATCATTTCCTGCCTAAAAATTTTATTCTGGACCAGATTGAAAAGCTACATTAGCAAAAAAAGGATCTCTCTCGAAGTGGGATCTTTTTTGATTCGCCAATTTTGTAACTTAACAAAATAAAAAGCTGTTGTGAATAACAGTAATAAACTGGATTCATATTTTGTTTAGTTTGTACGAATATTTAATAAATACTTGAAATAAGCGCGCTGATTTAGTAAACTTTACTAAAAAGGCGCGTTGTTACTTCCTGAAATTTACTTTACAAAACGCGCAAAAAAGAAAATAAAAAGAGAAAGTATATAATGTTAGGTTACAAAATGGGTGGTGTTATGAGAGATAAGGGCATTTTTCTGACGACGTTACTATTTGTGTTTGCTACTTTTGTTGCCTGTACCGTAAAAAGCGGTCAGGGAGAGAAGCCAAGAAAGCTTGTTGCTTCCGTGGAGGCGGAGAGCGGAAGCTTTTTTGGAAATGTTAAAGCGACCGCCGGAAAAGAAGGCTACTCAGGGGATCGGTTTGTCACTGGGTTTGAGCAAGACGAGGATTCCTGCGAGGTTGTCTTTTCCGTTCCCAAGGAAACTTTTTATGACCTGGCATTCCTGATCCAGTCGATGGGCGGTCACAAGGAAAACTTCGTGTTTGTAGACGGCGTACAACAAGGGAGCGTTGTGTGCGATAGTGGCAAAGTGGAAGAAGCATCCCTGGGCCGTGTGTTTTTGTCAGCGGGCGAACACAAGGTGGAGCTCAAAAAAAGCTGGGGATGGATCAACTGGGACAAACTGGAAGTCTATGAAAGCGCCCCTCTTCCCAAGGATCTCTATCATGCGTCGGCAAAGCTTTCCAACCCAAATGCAAGCGACAATGCGAAGAGGGTTATGAGTTATCTCTGTGACAACTACGGAAAAAACATTCTGTCTGGTCAGTACGCAGATGGCGGCTATGCCAGCTGGGAGGTCTTTAAGCTCAAAGAAAACAATGGCGGAAAGGAACCTGCCGTGATTGGCCTGGAGATGGGGCATTGTTGTCAGACGGCCCTAAACAATCAGTTTACGCACCCTTCCGTAAAGAGCGCCAAGGATGCTTGGGAGAAGGGCGCCATTGTCACCATGTGTTATCACTGGCTGGCGCCGGAGAAGTATCTGACAGGAATTTGGTGGAAGGGCTTTTACGAAGAAGCGGTGAACATCCCCTTGGAGAAGATCATGAATGGGGAAGACGAAGAGGGCATGGAGCTGCTTTTGAAGGATATCGAGATCCTGGCAGGTCAGCTTGGAGAACTGAAAGAGGCGGGGGTTCCTGTGCTCTGGAGACCCTTACACGAAGCGGCTGGCGGATGGTTCTGGTGGGGAGCGCATGGAGCGGAAGCTTATAAAAAGCTATATGTTCTCATGTATCAGCAGCTCACGGAGGTTTACGGACTGGACAATCTGATCTGGGTTTGGAACGGACAGGATCGTGAATGGTATCCGGGAGATGAATACGTGGACATTGTGGGTACGGACATCTATCCGAAGGAACGAGAGTATGCCTCGCATATCTCCAAGTTTTTAGAGCTGTATGACTGGGTCGGACCGGGAAAGCTAATCATCCTGTCAGAGAATGGGACCATGCCTGACATTGATGCCGCCGTGCGGGATGGTGCCATGTGGGGGCTGTTTTGTACTTGGGAAGGCGAGTTCGTCATCAACGAAGGGATAAAAACCACCTATTCGGAAAAGTACACGGAAAAAAGCGTGATGCAAAAGATCTACAACCACGAAAAGGTGATCACTTTGGATGAACTGCCAGATCTGAAAACCTATAAGATTCGCAAAAAATAGCAAAAGGAGACAGAGCTTGTGAAAAAGGCATTGATACGAAAAATAGCAATCCTATTGGCAATCCTGACGCCAATGATGGTCTTCGCAGGGATTCTCGGGAAAAGTCATGCCAAAACAACCATGGACATGGAAGAATTTGAAGCGCTGATCAGCGCCTATTCCATTCTTCCGGATTCCGTTTCCTACAGAGAGTATAAAAGCGCATTCCAAGAGGTTTTTCCGTCAGAGGAGATCATCGTTTCTGCGACGGATTACGTAAGATACGAAGAAGACGGGAAAAAGGCAACCCCTCAGGTTTTCAAAAATTATGAAGGGGTAAAGGGCGGGAGCATCCTGACGAGTGAAAACTCCCTGATCGAAATGGAATTTCAGGTTCAAAAGGAGGGCTTTTACAACATCACTCTGGAATATTATCCCGTGGCCGGGAAGAGCGCGGATATTGAGAGGTCCGTGCTGATTGACGGAGATCTGCCTTATGAAGAGCTCTCCCTGGTAAGCTTTCACAGGATCTGGAAATATGACGCGCCGCTGGATGAAATGAAAAACGGCGTCGCCGCCTATAAGTGGACCAAGGACAATCAAGGAAATGACAACAAACCTGCCATGGTGGAAAAGCCTGAATGGATCAGGCAGTATGTCTATGACAGTGACGGCTACGTGACGGAGCCGCTGGCGGTCTATCTAACCCAAGGGACGCATGAGATTACTCTAGTCTCCATCCGGGAACCCATGCTGCTCAAAAGCATATCCTTTGACAACCAGAAAAAACTGGATGCGTATGCGCAGGTAAAGGCGGCGCAGGATGCGGCAGGAGCAAAGGACTCCTCAGGCACACTCCTGATCATCGAGGGA
This sequence comes from Acetatifactor sp., assembly GCA_024693365.1. Classification (GTDB taxonomy): domain Bacteria; phylum Bacillota; class Clostridia; order Lachnospirales; family Lachnospiraceae; genus Acetatifactor. Next base: position 12,503 of record JAILLF010000045.1, read on the forward strand.
GAAAACGCGACGAAGACGTCGTCCCAAATGCTCTATCCCATACAGGATCAATCCTCGCCTTCCGTGAGCCCCTCCAGCCCCAAGGAACTTCTCAACAACACCATCGGAGGGAATTCCTGGCGCCTGGAAGGCCAATGGATCGAGTGGGAGTTCGAGGTGCCCGTGGATGGCTATTATCACGTGTCACTTTATGACAGGCAGAGCTTTTCAAGGGGCATACAAGTGTCTCGCCGGATCAGCATCGATGGAGAAGTCCCGTTTCAGGAAATGAGTGCCTATGCCTTTGATTACGCCAATCACTGGCGGGAGGACGTGCTTAAGACGGCTGGGGGCGATCCCTATGCATTTTATCTTACCGCAGGACGCCACACGCTCCGCATGGAAGTGGTTTTGGGAGATTTTTCAGAGGTCGTGAGTCTTGTGGAGAGCACCGTAAGGCAACTGAGCGCCATTTACCGTCAGGTGATCAAGGTGACGGGAGTAAACCCGGATACCTATCGGGATTACCAGCTGGCGGCGACGTTGCCAAACCTTCGCGGAGAGCTTGAGGTGGCGAGGGATACGCTGAACGAAGCTTTGATGAAGCTTGAAAAGGTTGCGGGAAAAAATTCGGATAAAAAAGCAGTGCTCCTTACCATGCGAGATCAGTTAGATGATCTGATCAGAGATGAAGAATACTTTGTCAGGACCATCTCGTCCTACAAGATCAACGTACGCGCGCTTGGAAATTGGATCACCTCCGTGATCAGCCAGCCGCTTCAGATCGACAGGATCTTTGTCTATTCGCCCGATGCGAAAAAGGTAATCCGCAAAAGAGGCTTCTTTTCCGCCTTTGGATATGAGATGGCAAGGCTGGTTTATTCCTTCACCATCGATTACAACAACATTGGTTCCGTGTCGAAGGAAAAGGACGGCAAAACCATAACCATCTGGGTTGGATCCGGACGCGATCAGGCGAACGTGATCAAGGCACTGATCGATGAAAACTTTACAAGAGACACGGGCATTAGCGTGAACGTTCAGCTGGTAGACATGTCTACCCTCTTAAAGGCCTCGCTTGTGGGGGAAGGTCCTGACGTGGCAATACAGGTACCAAATACCAATGGCGTTGCCGGGGCTGTTTTGAACACGGGAAATGATACGCCCGTCAATTATGGCATTCGGCATGCCGTATTGGATCTGGCGCAATTTAACGACCTGTCAGAGGTGCAGGAGAGATTCCCTGAGTCGATCAGGGCGCAGTTTTGCTTCGATGGAGCCACGTATGCCCTCCCTGAAACGATCACCTATCCCGTCATGTTTTATCGCAAGGACATTTTGGCGGAGATCGGGCTTTCCATTCCGGAAACCTGGGAGGAAGTGAAAGTCGCCATGACCGTGTTGGCAAAGAATCAGATGGAATTTGGCATGTTGGCCAATGAGCAGCTGTTTGCCTCTCTTTTATACCAAAACGGCGGTCAGTACTACAACGAAAACGCGACTGCTTCGGCCCTGGATTCGGACGTGGCAGTTAAAACCTTCAAGGAGTTTTGCGAGTTCTATACGGACTATAAGATCGACAAGGAAACCTCGGTGGAGGAGCGCTTTCGAACGGGTGAATGTCCGCTCATGATCTCGGATTATACGACCTACAATAATTTCGCGGTTTCCGCACCTGACATTGCCGGATTATGGGGTTTCACCCAGATCCCCGGAACGGTCAAAGAGGATGGAACCGTGGATCATTCCGTGGCGTGCACGGGGTTGGCAACCATGATCATGTCAGGTACGAAGTCGCCTGACGATGCCTGGGAGTTTGTAAAGTGGTGGACCAGCGCCAAGACCCAGGCAAGCTATGGCCGGGAGATGGAAAGCCTGATGGGAAGCGCGGCCAGAGTGCCTGTCGCAAACTATGAAGCATTTCTTCAGATGCCATGGCCGATGGAGGATTTTCAGACCCTGAAAGAAGCCATTACGTGGACGAGAGGAATTCCGCAGGTTCCCGGAGGATATTATTCCTGGCGAAACGTCTATAACGCGTTTTATAGCGTGGTGACCAATTCCGACATGGCTTTGCCGAGGGAAGAGCTGATGGATAAGATCATTTACGTCAATGCAGAGATTAGTTACAAGAGAGAAGAACTCGAGCTGGATCGAGCAGACGATTAGGAAAGGGGAAGATTCATGGACTCAACGCTGATGAAAAGGATCAAACTGAGCAAAAGCTCCTACCTGATGATCGCGCCGTACTTTATTTTGTTCTTTTTGTTTACGGTGCTTCCGGTTGTCATGAGTATATTCTTTTCTTTTACGTACTATAACATGCTCGAAATGCCGAAATTCGTCGGTTGGAAGAACTACGTAAAGCTGTTTTTGGAAGATGACGTATTTCTCACGTCCCTGCGCAACACGCTTCTTCTTGCAGTGATTACGGGACCGGTAAGTTATTTTTTATGCCTTTTGTTCGCATGGATCATCAATGAATTCAAGGGTTGGCTCAGGGCATTTCTGACCTTGATCTTCTATGCGCCGAGCATTTGCGGAAATGCTTACGTCGTGTGGAATCTGATCCTTTCGGGAGATCGTTACGGTTATTTGAACGGTTTGCTCTTAAAGCTGGGGATCCTGGATGAAGCCGTCGTCTGGATGAAGACGGAAAAATATGTTTTACCCATGCTGGTGATCGTTCAGCTTTGGCTTTCCTTGGGAACAGGCTTTCTTGCCTTTATCGCAGGCCTGCAGACCATTGATAAGACCTTGTATGAGGCGGGAGCGCTCGATGGCGTCAAGAATCGCTGGCAAGAGCTTTGGTACATTACGCTGCCTGCCATGAAACCGCAGCTGATGTTTGGCGCAGTGATGCAGATCACGCAATCCTTTGCAATCGCGGACGTTTCCCTTCAGCTGGCAGGAAATCCTTCCGTCAACTATGCGGGTGCAACGGTAGTAACGCACCTTCTCGATTACGGAACCGTGCGTTTTGAGATGGGATATGCATCCGCCATCGCAACGGTACTGTTCCTCTTGATGGTAGGCTCCAACAAGCTGGTACAAAAGCTTTTGGGAAGGGTGGGTGAGTAAAATGAAGGCCATAAAACTCTTTCGCATAAAACGAGAGAAAAGGTTGAACCGCTCCATGGCGGGAAATACGCTCTTGTTTCTGCTCATGATCGTGTGCGGGCTGGCCATGATCCTTCCCTTGGTCATGGTGGTGAACAACTGCTTAAAGCCGTTGGATGAACTGTTTCAGTACCCGCCAAAGATCTTTGTCAGGAATCCGACGTTTGAGAACTTTTCAGATCTCTTTCGACTGATGAGTGATTCCTGGGTGCCGTTCTCAAGATATATCCTGAACACGATCCTGATCACGGGAGGCGGCATGCTGGGGCACGTGATTATTGCGTCCTTGGCGGCATATCCTTTGGCAAAGCATAAGTTTCCGGGGAGAGAGACTCTGTTCCGCATGGTCGTGCTTTCCATGATGTTCTCCTGGACGGTGACGCAGATACCGCAATACGTGATCATTTCCTGGCTTCACATAAACAATACCTACATGGCATTGATCCTTCCGGCCTGTTCCTTTGGCATGGGGCTTTACCTAATGAAACAGTTCATGGAACAGCTCCCCGATTCCCTGATGGAGTCGGCAAGACTCGACGGTGCCAATGAATGGCAGGTCTTTTGGCAGATCGTCATGCCAAACGTGAAACCTGCGTGGCTTACCTTGGCCATCTTTCAATTC
>JAILLF010000001.1 GCA_024693365.1 Acetatifactor sp.
CAAAAGGAATATAGAATTTTGCAACAAGGATGGCACTGACAAGCAGTCCTGCTATAGCAGATATCATACTGGCCATATCCCACATTCTTTCCATACTCATGAACCTATCCTCCTGCGGCTGTATTCCATATATGCTTTAAGGAATCCGTCATATTCCCTTCTCGCAATCGGGATAATGTTGCCGCCAAGCGTTGTTACCGATGTCCTGTCATATCGTTCCACATATTTCATATTTACAAGATAAGACCTGTGTATGCGGTAGAAATCTTTCCCGGCAAGATTTTCAAGCACTGATAACTGTCCGTAATACTCTATGCTCTCATTCTTCATGTGAAGGATGGTCTTTCTGTCATATACTTCTGCATATAAAAGCAGGGACAGATTCACCCTGATATGCGATGTACCGGACTGGATCTCAATATATTTATCTTGCTTACCGGATTCTGCCCCGAATCTCTCCAAGCCCTTCACTGCATTTTCAAGCACTTCCTTAAGTTTCTCGTCTGCTACCGGCTTTACAAGGAAGTGGAACGCATGAAGATCAAAGGAATTGAACACTTGGTCTTCTTCACCCGTAATAAAGATCAGAATCTTTCTCCAATCCCTGTCCCGTAGTATCTTTGCCACATCCATGCCACTCATTCCAGGCATTTTAATATCAAGCAACAGAATATCCGGCAATACATCCGCGCCAAGTAATTCCTCTCCGGATGCATAAGTCATGATCTCTGCATCGGGGCAAATTTCTCCCACTTTCTCGGCAAGGATGGCACATATTCTTTTTTCATCATCACAAATAGCTATTCTCATGGTTGTCTCCATTTCATTCCGGTCGGCGCAGAGCAGACATCCACCGGATGTCTTGCGTCCTCCCGCAGGGTATACTATATAGATATTATCGGTTATTGTGCTCCGTTTAATTTCCCCAATGTAGTGAACGGTCGATTTTTTGCAGTGAATGGTAATAAATAAAAAAAATACCCGTAGCCATCAGCTCATCACCGACAACTACGGGCATCCTAAAATAGCTTCTACATGATATTAGCTTTAGATTGCTATATCATGTTTTTTATCAGTTATAACAGTCAGGTTTCTCTTTTGAGATTCCATCTCACGAGATTTTTGCTTTCCGATTTCCAATTTTTCCTTCATAGACTTCGGTCTGATAAATTCCCTAAATACTTCCATGAGACCATGCTCGGAAACGAAATCCGTGAACTCTCTGACTTTACTCTTCAGTGAAGAAATCTGTTCTTTTAATCCGGCGATGGTTTTATCCTTTGCTTCGATTGCACTGGCATATTGCCTGTTGAGATTTTCAAAAGTTCCGGCAACACGATATCTTGAAATCATTTTTTCGAAAGTTTTCTTCGGGAGCTTAACCATCGGTTCCCCTCCGAATAAGCTCATGACATCCGATACCTGGGACTTAATTTCCTCAATTTCTTTTTCCACCGGCTTCCCTGCATCAAGGATCTTATCCAAAGCCTTTTCTTTCGCCACAACTTTTTTCTCAGCATCAGAGATTTGATCAGTGATCTCCTTTAGGATTTCCTTCTGTTCCTCAATATCCTTTTGACCGGATTCCAGATCATGATTCATGTTTTCGATAACAGCTTCAACCTCAGTTTTCTCAGCATTGAGAATTTCAATTTCGGCTTCAGCAGCTTCCTTCTCTCTCATGGCTTTTTTATATTCCGGAATACTGTAGCTGTCACGATCCACACCAAGAACTTCAATCTCTATTTCATGTTCCTTGCAAAGTTCTGAAATATAAGCCCTTTCTCTTTCCTGCCAGTGCATAGTTTCGCTATCCGATTTGCTGACTGCCGGAGCAATTCCCATTTCCTGTAGTCCTTTTGTAAGACTGTTTCTTGTAGAAAGTCCGGTTTTATATCCGTGCGCCACCGGAATATAATCCAGGTGAAGATGCGGAGTTGCCTCATCCATATATCAGATAACAGAAGCTCCTTTGGGCTTTGGGATAAATCCTCTGTTTGCGGCAGAGGATTTTATCTTTTTATGCATTCAAAATCCCCTGTAAATTATTCTGCACTGCAAAAGTGTACCCAAATCGTACCCAACGCCAATTAAAAAATCCCTACAAGCCGCTTAAATTCACTGTTTGTAGGGATTTCGTGTACTATTCGAATTCTATGGTTCCGGGTGGCTTGGAGCTGATGTCATAGAGTACGCGGTTGACGCCGCGGACCTCGTTGATGATGCGGCTCATGGACCTTTGGAGAACTTCCCAGGGAAGGCAGGAGCATTCTGCGGTCATGAAGTCAATGGTCTGTACGGCGCGGAGTGCAATGGCGTAGTCATAGGTACGCTCGTCGCCCATGACGCCGACGGAGCGCATGTTGGTCAGGGCGGCAAAGTACTGATTCGGCATCCAGGGCGCCGTCACGCCATGCTCTTTCTTATAGGCATCTGCTGCCGCCTCCAGTTCCTCGCGATAGATGGCGTCAGCGTCCTGCACGATCTTTACCTTCTCTTCGGTCACGTCGCCAATGATGCGCACGCCAAGGCCAGGGCCGGGGAAGGGCTGACGGAATACGAGTTTTTCGGGAATGCCAAGCTCAAGTCCTGCCTGACGCACCTCGTCCTTGAAAAGACTGCGAAGGGGCTCGATAATCTCCTTGAAATCAACGAAATCAGGAAGTCCGCCCACGTTATGATGGGACTTGATCACGGCAGACTCGCCGCCAAGGCCGCTCTCCACCACGTCGGGGTAAATGGTGCCCTGTGCCAGGAAGTCTACGGCACCGATCTTCTTTGCCTCTTCCTCAAACACGCGGATAAATTCTTCGCCAATGATCTTGCGCTTGCGCTCCGGCTCGGTCACGCCTGCAAGCTTTACGTAATAACGGTGCTGCGCATTTACGCGCACAAAATTCAGATCAAACTGTCCGCCTTCGCCAAAGACGCTTTCCACTTCATCGCCCTCGTTCTTGCGGAGCAGGCCGTGATCTACAAATACGCAGGTGAGCTGCTTTCCGATGGCTCTGGAGAGAAGTCCTGCCGCAACGGAGGAATCCACGCCGCCGGAAAGGGCAAGCAACACGCGGCCGTTGCCAACCTTCTTGCGGATTTCTTCAATGGTGCTTGCCACGAAGGAATCCATTCTCCAAGTTCCCGCGCAGCCGCAAATGTTTCTCACGAAGTTATAGAGCATCTTGGAGCCTTCTGCCGTATGGAGCACTTCCGGATGGAACTGGATGGCGTAGAGGCCTTTTTCCTGGCACTCGGCAGCTGCCACGGGGCAGTTTGCCGTCGTTGCAACCGCGCGAAAGCCCGGCGCAAGCTTTGAAATATAATCAAAATGGCTCATCCAGCAGACGGTGTGCGGCGTTACGTTCGCAAAGAGCGGCGAAGTCACGTCCACGTCAACCTCGGTCTTGCCGTATTCCCTTGCCGCCGCACGCTCCACCTTGCCGCCAAGCACGTGGCTCATGAGCTGTGCGCCGTAACACAGGCCAAGCACGGGAACGCCAAGCGCAAAGAGTTCGGGCGAGCAGGTTGCCGCACCTTCCTCATAACAGCTGCTCGGTCCGCCGGTCAGGATGATGCCCTTGGGATTCATGGCCTTGATCTTTTCAATGTCCGTTTTGTAAGAATAAATTTCGCAGTATACGTTGCATTCGCGCACGCGTCTTGCGACTAGTTGGTTGTACTGTCCGCCAAAATCAATGACCAGTACCTTCTCCTGGGAGATGTTTTCCATATGTTTCCTCCTGGTATTGCGCGCCATTTACGTGCCGGGCATTGGCCCGCCGACACGCCCCTCGCTTTTGGATTTCAAACTGGGTTCGTAATTCAGCACCGCGTGCCCTGCGGCACGCCTTTGCTTCGTTCAGGATCGCGGATTCACTCCGTGAATCTTCGACTATTATAAAATATCAATATCGCTATGACAAGATTTTTTTTACAAACATGGAAGAAAGTGATATACTATACGTGCGCAGGCGCATTTCGCATTCTATTTCCACACGGAAATGATTGGCTGCCTGCATGCTGCGAATCTTCTCGCTAAAACATACTACGTAAGGGGGATTTACCATGGAGAAGCAGATTTTTACGAATGAAGTGATCTTAAGTTGGATGCAGTATTTTGCAAAGAATACGACGCTGGACCTGGAGCACGTAAAAATGATCGACATCACGAAGAAGAACAAGAACCTGATCCCCACGGTGGAGGCTCACAAGACCACCATGGTGTTTACCAACGCAGGAATCGATGACATTTTCTATCGCCTGTGGAGCGTAGGCTTGGGAGAATGCGAAGTATGGTATAACGAGGGTTCCGATCCCGACGGTCCCATTCTGCATCAGCAGGTGAAGGACATGATCGACCGCGGCATCAATGCTTCCGCCGGCATGCTGATTCTGAATCCTAATGCAAGAAATACGGCAAAGATCGGCCTGAGCAATGAGAAATTCCAGCGCGGCTCCATTCATTACGTAGGCAGCGAGATCCGCGCCGTGATCCTGAATAAGATGGCGGTGGATCCCCAGGACGACCTGGTGATCATCGGCGGCGAGAGCATTGCCATCGAGGCAGCCCTGCAGGCTCCAGAAGGCAGCGTGATCGCAGTGGAATACAGCAAGTCGGACCGTATGACTCTTGAGGATAACGTGTCGCATTTCGGCCTGCACAACGTGAAGATCATTGATCACGTGGACGAAGAAACCATGAAGTATTGCCCGAAGCCCGTACTCGTATTTCTGGTGGCATCCGCCAGCACCGATCAGGAGCTTCGGTTCCTCACAAAACTCAATCCCGAGATCAACGTAGTCGTATATACCCTGGACTTCAAGGTAGCAGCGGGCATTCAGGCAACGCTCCAGGAGCTCGGTCTGGAGGATGTAGAGACGATCCAGATTTCCGTCGCTAAGCTCGGCAGCAACAACACCTTCAAGCAGGAGCCCGCTCCCTGGATCATCACTGCAAAATCTCGCATATAAACTTTAAACAGTGTCACGGGGATATGTCAGCAGACACATCCCCGTGACACATTGCGTTACTGCAGCAACTCTGACAAAGGGGCGAAGGAGTAGCCCATTTCCTCCCATTTGGCGAGGAGGTCGTCGAGGATTTCGGCATTGGTTTTGGAGGTGTTGTGGAGAAGGACGATGGCGCCCGGATGGATGCGCGTGGTCAGCTTGGAGAAGGCTTCCTCACGTGTCGGCTGATCATTTACGTTCCAATCAACGTAGGCCAGACTCCAAAAGAAGGTCGCATAACCCAGTTCCTTTGCCATCTGCAGATTCTCCGTATTATACTTTCCCTGCGGCGGTCGATAATATGCCGGCATCTCTTGTCCGGTCACCTCAAAAAACTTTGTTCTGACGTCATCCATTTCCTTTTGAAAAGTTGCAAGATCAGATATTTTGGACATATCCGGATGGTGGTAGGTGTGGTCGCCCACGGCGTGACCCTCTGCCACCATTCTTTTTACCAGCTCCGGCGCAGATTCGAGATAATGCCCCACCACAAAGAAAGTCGCCGGTGCGCGGTGCTTTTTCAGCGCATCCAGTATCGCCTCCGTATTGCCATTCTCATATCCACAGTCAAAGGTTAGATAAATCGTCTTTTCCTCTCCCGGCGCCACGTAATATGCATTATATTCTTTCATCTCTTCCGTTGTTGCATTTCCCGCCGGCTTTGCTCCCTGGGTTCCAAATCCAAGTCCCCAGTTCTCCGTCCCCGGCAACATGGGAGAATTCAAGGCAAATGGCCATGCTTCCCGGCCGGTCATTCCGCCCTCATCCAGCACTGCACCGGAACTGGACTGGGCCCGCGTCCTTTCATCATACTCTTCAACATAATCAGCCAACCCTCTTCCGGCCAGGAATGCCATGAGCAGAAAGAGTAGCGCAGGAATAACTTTCTGAAAGGGATATGTCTTCATTGTCGCTTCCATTTCCGTTTTTACGTCATTCTATTCCGCGTGACGCGCCGTTATGACTCTGTTCTGACGCGTGCCAATATACTCCCGCCCCAAGAAACGTTATAATGCGCAAGGAGGCTCGCCAATATGCCCAGGCTCGAAGGCATGTTATTTTCCTACGTGCGCAGGCTCGTAAAGGTGCCGTCCAAATCAAGTCGTCCATAACCCCATTCCTTGTTTGGATAGCTTAGATCAGGCTGGCGTTTTGCCCCGCGGATCAAATAGCCCTTCACCACGCGGCTGTCCGCAAAAATATTATTCCCCTCCACGACTGCCCATTGCATCAGCTGCGCCACGGCTCCCGCCGTCAAAGCCGCTGCAAACCCAGAACCGCTCTGCTTTCCGTAAATCGTGGAGACATCCACGCCGGGAGCGCAGATATCCGGCCGCGGCAAACCATTTCTTGAAAATCCCCGGCCCGATTCAATGTAAAAGCTTGCGTTTGCGGGATGATAGGCGGATACGGCGATCACCTCCGAAGCCATGGCAGGCTCCGTCAGAGTCACGTCTGGCTGTGGACTTAAGAAATACACCGGCGCCTGCTGAAACTGAAGCAGCGGAAGCCAAAGATCAAACACGCCGCCCTGCACATCCCCCGTCCCGTCACTCTGTCCAATGACGCGTATGGTCCAGATACCAGGTGTTGGCTCCACAAAGCGAAAGAAGATCAGTTCTTCCCCGGAATTTGGCTCAATCAGAGTCGAATAAATGGTCACGCGCGTCCTTTCATAGACAAAGCTAAAGGTAATGCTCTGGCGAAGGCCCAGTGAAATTGGCGGGATGACCTCTCCTCCCGGAGATCTGATCTCAACGTTTAATACGTTGGTTCTCCTTCCCCACAATTCCATATAGAAACCGCCATTGCCCTCCGCCACGCGGATCTCCACGCTCCTTGCACTTGAAGCCGCCGTCGCCATTGCATTTCCTGCGCTATTTAGAGCCGCCAGAGTCCCATTCTCCGTCGGAGCGGCCAAATTCCCGCGAAAATGTCCTGCGCCATTTCCTTCGTTCCCCCCGCAAACAATGACGGCGCAGTTACGCTTAAGCGCCACCTGATTTAAATACGCAGACAGCGGGGAAGTCCCTGAATGATTTCCCATGGAGGTTCCAATGCCAAGGCATATCACCACGGGGCGCTGAAACAGCCTGACAAAGCCTTCACAATACTTTACCGCCAGCATCACGTCATTTTCCTGATAGGCCAGCGCCTCTGACGGAAGTAAGTAATAATTCTTTAAATACTCCTTCGCGGGCTTGAGCTTCACCACGACAATTCCCGCCTCCGGCGCAGCGCCGCGGAAGCCTTGGGGTATCCTGCGGAACGTGTCCGTCGCCGCGTTCCCGTCCAAGGTGCTTGCGGCGCCAAATCCGGTTGCGCTACCCGCCAAAGTGCCTTCAGCGCCAAATCCGGTTGCGCTGCCCGCCAAAGTGCTTTCGGCGTCAAATCTTGCAATGCCGCTCGCCAAGACGCTTTCGGCCCCCAGACCTGCTACGCTGCCAGCAGCCACGCTTGCGAGGGCTGTTCCGTGTCCTACCTCATCCTCAGAAGGCACGACCTCGAATGGATTTGCACTACGAAGCGCCAGATTTATCTGTTCCCTTGTATATTCGCTGCCATAAAGGAAGCCCTCTGGCGGCGCTCCCGTCTGATCCGTTTGATCCCAGATTGCCTCTATGCGCGTATTCCCTAATTCATCGCGAAATAACGGACTTCGGTAATCAATTCCCGTGTCGATCAGGCAAATCAGCGTGCCAAAACCTGTTAGATTCAGCGGCGGCCCCTGCACCTGCGAGATTCCGCTTGCGATCAACGCCGCAGGATCAAATGGCACGGGTGCCTGCGTTGGCGGAAAGATGGGCTCATCCCCTTCGATCTGCATTAATCCGTAAAGCTTCGGAATCCCTTGATATTCATAGAAATCCGTTTCCAGGCTCGGCAAGGAACCATTGTCCACGTAGATTACCTGGAAACGATCATTAATCTGTTCCGTACAAAGTACCGGAGCAATTTCTGAGCCGTCTACGGGAAAGTCGGTCAAGTAATCGTAGGTCTGTTCTGAAAGAATGGCTTGTTGGCAAGTCATACAGTTCTCCCAAGAAAGAATGATCTGATACATTCTATGTAAGGAATGCCCAAAAAGTCAGTAACGTGCGTCGAATCGTTCATTATACAAGAAAAACCGGCGACGTATGTCACCGGTCTTACTTTTCCTTTTTTTATCCAAACTCCGTCAGCCCTCTTCTTCCGTCATTTATTCACTAACGGAATTTGCAATCAGAGCGTCTGCCAGGTTCTTGTCATACCAATCAAGCGTTCTCCTGTTAAAGATACCAAAGTTTTCGCCCGTGGTATTATAGCATCCGTTATCCCACCAGAAGCACTTGATGCCACAGTCATTCATGGCACTCAAATAATCTGTCGCCCACTTGATGACCTCCTCAGATTTGCCCTTGTTCACAGCGCCAAATTCCGTAACGATCACGGGAACGTCCTTCTTCAGGAAGAAATTGTTTAGCTGCTTGAGCGTGTTAACGATGGAAGCGCGCTGCGAGCCGTCCCAGGTATCATAGAAGCTTGCATCCGTACCCGCATACGTGAAGAAATACGGCGTGTACATATGGACTGCCACCGCCACGTAATTATCTTCCGGAACCTTGAAATCCTGGATTGCAGTATATCCCGCATTATTGCCATAGGTGCAAAGAATCAGGATTCTCTTTTCATTATTTCCGCCGGTACTGCGAACGGCATCCACAAAGGCCTGATTCATGCGGTTGATGATCTCACGCTCCTGCTTGGTCCCGCCATTCCACTCTTCTGCCGTACCCTTGTTTCTGGGCTCATTCATGCCTTCAAACATCAGTCTTTCATCATAATCCTTAAAGCGCTCTGCCACCTGCGTCCAGATTGCCGTCAGCTCTTTCGTCACGGCCTCTTCCTTTTCAGCAGTTGGCTTCAGCCAAAAGTCCGGTTCGTGATGCGTATCGATCAGCACGTACAGGCCCGCATTCAGCGCATAATCCACAATCTCCTGAACGCGATCCAGCCACTTTTCGTTTATGACGTAATCCGGTGCTTTGCCAACGTGCTCGGCAAACGTAATGGGAATTCTAACGGCATTAAATCCCTGCGCGGCGATCGCGTCAAACATCTCCTGCGTAGTTTTGGGATTTCCCCAATACGTTTCCGAACTCAAGCTGGAGCCCGCGCCAATCGCGTCGAGGGTATTTCCCAAATTCCATCCGATCTTTATGTGAGAAAAAAGTTCAAAGACGGCAGATCTGTCTGCAACAAACGGCTCCTTGGGTTCCTGTGTCTTTAGTTCCTGTGAAGCGGATTCCTGTGTGGAAGCTTCCACTGTAGAAGACTCCTCCGAAGCTGATTCCGAAGATACCGACTCCTCTGAACTGGAAACAGTCTCTTCGCTCGTCTTTGTCACGGATCCGTTTCCGTTCTCACATCCCCCCAAAAATAACGTTGCCATCATCGCGATAGAAAAAATAGCCATCATTCCTTTTTTTTGAATTCTTTTTCTCATCGTAAAACCACCATTTCTTTCTAAATGATATCTACTAAAACATTACGTCCTGCCACCCGGGTCATCGACGTAAGTCATTTGGAATAAGTATAAAATAAGGGATGGAGTCCCGGAAACACCATCCCCTATATATACGTAATTAAATTATAGTATGCAACTAATTACTTGTTAGCCTCGTCGATTGCGGTCATAAACTCTGCTTTGTGAGCTTCGATGATCTCGGAGATAGGCGGGCAGTTAGGATATACAAGATAAGTCATCCAGTTACCCATATCGATTGCAGGAATCAGGCCATGATAGGTAACCATACCCTTGGTGGTCATCATATCCAGAGTCTCATTGATTGCACGCAAATCACTAACTACGCCATTAGCATACTGGTTCTTCCATGCCTTGTAATCTTCGAATCCAGGAAGATTTACGTTAGCATCGGTGTAAAGGTTCCAAGCGAATGCGATCTTCCAAGCCTTGTCATCGCTGTAGTTGCCAGGGATACACATAAGGTTGTTATCCCAGCAGTTGGTGTAATCGCTCATGGAAGGTCCCTTCGGGAACATTACGAAACCAACGGGATCGGTCATACCAGGGTTGGTAAGATTGCCGTCTGCATCATAAGCAGGCTTCAGATCGTTGTTCATCAGGTAAGCCTGATCGGGAAGGAATACGAACTCACCGTTCAGGAATGCGTTCTTGTAGTAATCCCACTCAGAACCTTCGGGATCCTGCAGACGATACTCGGTGAACATGTCTCTTGCCCAGTTAAGGCCTTCAACGGTCTTAGGATCGTCAATCTTGTAAACGAACTTGCCGCTAGCGTCCTTACCAACGAACTCACCGCCGTTGGAGTAAACAGCCTGCTCGGTAAATACGCCGTTGTTGCATCCGAATGCGTATACTTCGTAAACGCCATCGTTGTTCTTATCCTGTCTAACCTTCTTACAGATCTCTTCGAACTTGTCAAAGGTCCACTGACCATTCTTCTGGAGATCATAGATCTCTTCAGGATCAACGCCAGCTTCCTTCAGCAGTCTCTCGTTGAAGTACATACCGGTACGAGGCTCAGAGTAGTCGCCGTACATAGCGTAGATTGCATCGCCGTACTTGAACAGCTCGTGAGTCTTGTTCAGCTGGAACTTCTTAGCGCTGAAATCAAGGCAGCTAAGCTTAGACAGATCCTTCATCAGGCCACTTGACATTGCAGACATAACTGCGGGATCTCTTCTAAGAACCCAAACATAGTTAGCGCCGTCATCGGGAGCGGATGCATAATCTACGAACTTCTGAGGAGTATCACCCCACTCATCCAACTTCTCCTGATGGATCTTGAAGTTGTAAGTGGTCTGGATCCAATCCAGATACTCTTCCTTAGCTTCATCATACTCGGTCTTAGCTCCGTCGTCATCAGCAGGAGGCCACGTAGACCACCAGTCACGGATAACGATCTCCATGCCGCCAAGATCGTAAACGTTACCATTCTCATCCTTCAGAATGGTATACTTGGATACTTCAGTTTCAGAAGAAGACTGTCCAGCATCGCTACTAGGCTTTACTTCGCTGCCACCCTGACTGGATGAAGCATCAGTGCTGCCGTCTGCGGGAGTCTTTCCGTCACATGCTGCAAGACTAGCAATCATGGTCGTTGCCAATGCAGCTGCCATCAGTTTCTTGAACATTTTACTCTTCATTTTTTTCCTCCTTTTTATATATATAACATGTCACTGTCCGTCGAGCACATATATCCGGGATGCACGCGGACGTGATATTATATATCCTTTACATTTTAATACCGGAACTGGACAAGCTTTCCACAAATCCCTTCTGCGCAAACAGATACAGGATGATCAACGGAAGCAGGAACATCATGGTTCCGGCTGACAATACGGCGTTCGAATACGCCACGGATACGGAAGTCTTACTACCAACCAGGCGCGTCATGTATGCGCCCAATCCTTCTACCAGGCCGTTCAGCGTCGTGCTGAGCAAAGGCGTGGTGCCAAGGAACATGCTGGAGTAGAATCCGTCCGTCCACTGCCATACGTAAGCAAACAGGAAACAGGAAGTCAAGATCGGCTTTGCATCGGGAAGCATAATGCGAAGGAAGGTCTTCATTGTGCCGCAACCGTCAACGTATGCAGCCTCTTCCAACTCCTTCGGAATGTTACGGAAGAACTGTCTTACCATGTAGATGTACAGGCCGTTCTTCAATCCCATGCACAGAAAACTCATCATAAAATAGGGTAAAACCGATCCCTTAAGGTTTATTGTATCACCAGTTATCAATTTTGACAATCCCAAAATATCAAAGAATCTAAAATGCAGATGCAAAGATACCGAAACTGTCTGCGGAGGTACAAGGATTACCAGCATTACGCAGGCGAACCAGAACTTCTTGAACGGGAAGTCAAACCTGGCAAATCCATATCCCACAATAGTGGTCATCGTCACCTGGATCACCGCGATCGCCAGCGACATGAAGAAGGAATTGAACAAGCTCTTCTGATAGTTCATCAGTTTGGCAGCCAACTCATAGTTCGAGCTCGTGGGATGCGCAGGTATGGAAATAACGGTAGGATTATAGATGTCTCCTTCCGGCATGAAGCTAATGGAAATCTTGTTAAAGATCGGCTGAAGGATCAAAAAGCACATACCAAACAGAAGAATAAAACGGCAAATGCTGATACCATACTTCATTATGGTCTTCTTCAGCAGATATCCGTTGGACTTTCTATTTCTTACCCAAAAGTTGTCTTTCTTTACTTTCACCTTACTCATAATAGTAAACCCCCTTTGAGATCAGAAATGAAGTAATTGCAATGAATGCCATTACCACCAGGAAGTACACCCAGGACATGGCGGAAGCCAGACCATAGTTCAACTGACCGGCCATGATTACCTGAATCTTTGAAATCAGCTCATTGTCAGATCTCATACTGAAGTCGATGATGGTATAAATCCAGTTTACCAGGAAAAGGGAACTGATCATGGGGAAGGTAATCTTCCAAAGTGCTTCCCATGCGGTACAACCCTCAATGTCAGCTGCCTCGTACATGCTGGACGAAATGGTCTGCAAACCGGACAGGAAAATAATGATCTGGATTCCGGAGGCGATCGCCACGTCATAAATTCCGTCGATAACCTCAAACACCTTTTCAAATGCCCTGGTACCAACGCCGGCCGTCTTGAAGATTTCCTCAATCGCTCCCGTCACGCTGATGCCGGAAGCTGCCTGTTCAATGGTATCAGCAAGCTGCGCCGCAACGGAGTTGTTGTCTTCAAGACCCAGAACGATGCCGGAGGACAAGATCACGGGGAGGAAGAAAATTGCTCTCACAAGTGCCCTGCCGTGGAATTTCTGATTCAGGATCAATGCCACGAAGAAGCTGAAGACCATTACCGCAAAGGTATTGATCACCATCTTTGTCATTACTTCCGTCAACTGTCTTACGAAATCGGCATCTATGGTAAAGGCATGATTAAACCATTTGATGCCTGCATAAGTCTGTACGAAAGAAGCCGGGCCCAGATCCACCTGACAAAAAGCCATGCTCAGCGATTGAATCAACGGTTTTATCATAAACATCAAAAAACCAAGAATGAACGGTGAGATGAACAGGTAACCCGCTATCGCTTTACGTTTTTGAAGACCAGCTAATTTGCTCTTCTGTTTTTTCATAATTCACGATCCTTTCTAAATTTCTCAGTCTATTATCGAACGACGCGATAATCTCTCGCGGGTATTACTTTACCATCCACTTCCTGCGCTTCATTTCCATAGTTCACGTATACCTTTGTGCCGTCCGCATACGTGGTGCAGGCAAGATCATCGTTAAGCACCTTATGGTCCGTGATCTCCTGATGGAAGGTGTGTCCCAATTCCTTGTTGTATCGCTCATAGATGCTGAGCATCCTTTGATGCCAGGAATCGTAATTCGCTCCAAAATACTCATCGTACAAGGTCTTCTGTAATGCAAAAGGCGACTCCTTCATAAAGGTGAAGTACAATCCCGCGCCATATTCAACAGAAAGAAGAAGCTCTTTCTCAGGGTTAGCCGCCAGGTTTATGGGCTCACCTACGTAATTCTTGTAACCGTGAAGCGCGATCTGATAGAAAGGAATAAACTCATCAATGATCGTATATTCGCTTCCGTGGAAGTCCATGTTCGTGATGACGTCGCTGTGCACTGCGGCATACTCGTTACCACTGTTGATCATAATCTTCGAATTCTTGGACATTTCAAGAAGCGTCTGTTCTTCCGTGTTCTTGGCCTTCTCTCTGGTCGTGATCTTCTTCATGTAATAATCGCCTGCCAAATCCTGTCCGATGTTACGGAAGGAAACGTTTGCGCCATAGCTTTGCGTTGCGTCAAACAGAGTATGCGCAATCTTGTTTGCCAGATCTGCGTGAAGCATGTAGTAGCTTTCAGAATTCTCTCTCTGGGCATACGTTATCTTACTGTACTGGTAGATCTCAGCCCTTTCACGACTGATAAATCTTGCCGCGTCAGCGAAGGAATTAAATCCATCCCAAAGCTTACTGTTGTACTCGAACAGCGTGACGCCGTCTAAGTAAAGGTCAATGCCAAGATTCTTTGCTTCCTGGGCAAGATTGGTCAGATCCTTCTTGTTTCCGCAAGCGCTCACCAGTTTTACTTTCTTCATGATCTTCTGGCTTACGCCGCCGTTTGCCCATCCGGAAAGCTTCACGGACAAGTTGTTGACACCGTCGTTCTTGAGCTCAGTGATCATGTCCTTCGCTTCTTTATAGGAGGTCAGCTTTATAGGTCTGCTGGTGGGAATTCCCAAAACCTGTCTGATCTTATCAGCTGCGGCAACAATCTCCACCACAACGGGAGCATCCGTCTCCTGATTAACGGCAAATGCCTCGGGGTTCTTTTCCTTCAGGTATTCGCTGTACTCCTTTGCCATGTCTACGTAGGATCCGGAGTTTACAAAATGATATCTCTGTTTTAACGACTCATCCGGAAGCTCCGGCATAAATACGTATACTGCCGTATTTGCAACGGAACCAACGTCATATTGCTCACGAAGCACTGCGTGATAAGTGGTATTGACAAAATTGAAGCTGTTGTCTCTTCCGCCTACGTCCGCCTGAACGTATCCATAGGAGGAACCATCCTCCAAAATGCAAATGAAGGAATTGTCTCCCTTGGAAATACCGAAACAGTTAAAACTGCTTTTTGTCTCGTGAACCAACTCTTTTCTAACCAGGCCAGCATCCCAGCCATACATGTCTGAGTAATATGCTCTGGAGTTCTTACCCTTTCCATTGTTAAACCTGATGACTGCGCCACCGCCTTCGGGAACCATGAGGAAACCTTCGTCATCCTTGCTGCCGGCACCAAAATACGGCAGAATGGTAAGGGTGTAAATGGGATTGGCTGCCTTGTACTCTATTTCCTTATAAGGAATTTCAACTACAAGATCCTCACCATCCAAACGATAATATACGTTTACGTTGTACGCAGGCGTCTTGGAAGTGGTCTCACGAGAACTCAGTGCCTTGTCTTCCTCATACTGCTCGGCAGTATATCCGGCTCTCTCAAAATACTTTGCGAACTCCTTCTTATACTGTTCCTTGGTCTTGGGATCAAGTACGTAGATGATCTCTGTTTCGTACAGGGGATACATTGCCTTCAGTTCTTCTACGTTATCCTTTTTGCCAGGGTTGTTGATGTCGTATTTTTTATAGAACATCTTCACGGTATCAGCATCGTCATCGTTTGCCCTGATCGCGTCAAGCCATTCCTTCATCTTCGGCTCTGTCAGTACCGGAGGAACCTGATATTCCTTTTCGATGGTACCGATGGAATACATCATCTTGATGTATTCGTTTGTAGCTTCGATCTGATATACGCCGTTTTGGATACTATTTTTATAGTTATTGTACTTTGTCTCTGCGCCGGCTTCATTTGTGTATGACATCAAAAGCGTGGAATGCAGTTTGTTGTACTCATCCGTCTCAAAACCAACCAGCGGATCATCACCGACTTCTTCATCCGTAGGAACGGAATGCCAAACGGCACCCGTGCTCTTAACCTCAATGTCAAACGCCGTCGTTATGGGATCCATCGTCAGCTTCAGCTTATCATTTTCCAAGACAATGGGATCCTTGCCGCCGTCATAGGCGTTGATCTTGATCGCCGCTTCCTTTTCACCGCCGCTCTTCATGTGAAGAACCAGATACACGCCGCCCAAAAGAATCAACGTAACTATCACGGGGAAGATCAAGCCCTTTAACCTGCTGATTGCAGCTTCGCTCAACAACGGCTTTTTGATCACGTTGTCTGCTGATTCCGTCTTGACAGCCTTCTTCGGAGCCGCCTTCTTTTCCTCAGTCTTCTTGACCTCGGCCTTTTTTTCATCAGCTTTTTTTGCGTCGGCTTTCTTTTCCTCAGCTTTTTTATCTTCCGGCTTCTTCTCAGAATCCTTGGCATCTGCGTTCTCAGCCTTCACTTCCTCGGGCTTCTTCTCATCTGCCTTCTGAGCTTCAGGCTTTTTCTCATCTGCCTTTTCAGCTTCCGGTTGCTCCAATTCAGATTTTTTGATTTCCTTATCTTCGTTCATTGTTCGCCCATCCTTCCACGTTATCGGAATTAATTCCAGTTATAATGATCGGAATATTATTTCTCGTCCAAGAGAAATGAAATATGCAACGCCTTGGGAAATCATACTGAAGAATAGCAACAGCAGGAAGACGATAATCAGCATTGCCGCCAAACTTGCGATGGTAAAGAGTGCATTCTTCATCACGGAGAATTCATGGATCTGTCCCATGGCAAGTATGATCCAGAAGAATACCCAGATCAAAGAGACTACGCTGAGCACGGAATAAAACTGCTTCTCTTCCGAAGTCACGACATTGCTCAAAATGATCAAAGGAAACTGAATCAGGGGATAAGGCAAAAGGGAATAGCAGGTTGCAATGTATACGCTTCCCAATCTCCCCTTACCGTCAAACAACGTGGTCGTAGCCCAGTTACCGACAACGAAGATGACAAGAGGGAAAAGGATACTCGCAATATGCAGGAAAATATTTACTTCCTCCCAGTAGATCGGCTCGATTACGAAGCTCGTAAACTGCAGCTTCATGAGCTTCGCCATAATCGTTAAGATCAAAATGACGTTTGCTGCTGCATATGAACCGCGTTTTTCATGAGACAGATCCCAGAAGCCATCCAGTGGGTGTGTTGCACAATAAAATGCGAACTTAAATGATTTCCAAAACTTCCTAAAACTTTCAATTCTTGCTGAAGTTAACATAACGACCTCCCGGGGCTAGAATCTGAAAATATCTGCGGTATCAATTTGAAACTTTATCATCTTGATCCTGCCAATAATCATAGGTACCAGTATAATAACCAACAAAATGATGAATACCGTAAAAATGTGTTCTTCTACCCATACCTTGCGATATTGCTTGAACGCCTTGGAGTAGTTGTCATCATTATACTTCAGTTCAAAATACTCCATTGCTTCCTTATAACGTTCCTGTCTCAGAAGTGATCTGCCCACGCCAATGTAAGCAAGGTCATAGTTACCATTGGCATCCATTACTTCCTGCCAGGTTTCACCTGACTTGGCATATTCGCCGCCGTCAAACTCGTCAATCGCGCGATAGATCAGACTGCCATACTCGGTAGGAATAAACGTTGTAATGAATCCCGTCTCGTCCAGGACCAAAACCTCATAACCCATGTGTTCAAGGGAAACGGGTTTACTGAAGTAACCTGCAATGTTACCGATTCCGCCAAACGCATACAGCATGTGTCCCTGGCTGTCATAGGCGAAGATACGGCCTCTGTTGCCATCGAGTCCCATGTATACCTTATTAGGGAATGCGGTAATGTCCATCATACGGGAAGGGCCGGTCTTTCCTCCGCCGGTGCCCATGTAAAGGTCGCCGTATACGGGGAAGTCACCGTTCCGGATTAGGATGTCCGATCCCATAAGATTTAACTTACGGATGGAATCCATTTTGTTTGCTTTCAGATCCTCTTCCTTAACGAAGGCACTGACAACGTAGATGAATCCTTCGTGATCCATGTAAAGATTATCATACTCCGTAGGAACAAAGCTAACGCTTCTTTCTCTCTGCTCCTGGGTTGCAAATCTCTTCCACATGTAATCCGTAAAATCATAAGAAACCGGCGTTGCTCCGACGAAACCGGAGAAGGTTGCGTCTGCCTCATACTTTACCAGACCCTTATTGATACCGAAGGCCACGCAATATACGCGTCCCGCACTGTCGACTTCGATCTTCTTGGGTTTGAAGGAAGTGTTATCACCGAGAGTCGCGTCATTGGGCTTTGTGAACTCCAAAACGAAATTCAGTTTGGAATCCAGCTTTACGATTCGGTCGTTATTGTAGTCGGCAACATACATGTTGCCCTCTTCATCCACCTGGAAATCCGTAGGGTAATTAAACGTATTGTTGTCAGCCCCCTTGAAGCTGTCGATACAGCGGACAAAATCAAACGTCTGGGGATCGGGATGCTTAAACTCCAGAATACGGTTATTGCCGCTGTCCGTAACGTATACGGAATCGCCAACCACGGTAATGCTGGATGGTTTGTTCAGAGAATGAAGGTTTGCGCTTTCATATTTGAATATCTTTTCAATCTCCAGATCCGCAGCGGAAAACTGTCCCACTACCTCGTAAGCATCGGGGGACTCCTTCACTTCACCCCAGTAATCATAGCAATACGTGTATCCTGCGTCTGCTAAGGCAACTAAGGGAGTGCTGAATGCAACTGCAAATCCGGCGACAAGCAGTGCGCAACGCTTGATCGCTTTCTTAAACTGATTTTTCTTCATTGTTCATTACCTCCCGTTAATCCTTCAGACCGGAACTAGCCATGGTCTCCAGAATCTGGCTCTCAGAGAATATGAAAATAATGATGGGCACGGAAATGGCGATTACCTGTACGGCTGCCGCCTGGCCCGTTCTTGCGATACCGCCGCTCTGGATCTGCGTCAACGCATAAACCAACGCCTTCTTTTCCTCAGAGTAAATATACATGGATGAAGGGTTGTTCCAAAGTGCCTGTACGGAATAAATGATCATGGTAAGCCATGCGGGCTTAACATTCGGCATAACGATACTGGTAAATACCTTCCATTCATTTGCACCGTCAATCTTAGCAGCCTCGATCAGGGATGAAGGAAGGCCTTCCATGAACTGCTTCATCAGGAAGAAGCCGATGGGCATTGCAAATGCAGGAATGATGATTGCCCAGTAAGTATCGATCCAGCCGAGCTTGTTAATGATCAGGTAGTTGGGGATCTGGGTTACGTATCCGCTGAACATCAGCGCGGTGGTGACGATCTTGAAGAACGTCTGGCCGCCGGGGAATTCGTACTTTGCCAGCACGAATGCACCCATGGATGCGATCAGCAGATGTCCTGCGGTTCCCACTGCCGTGATAAACGCAGTATTGAATACGTAGCGGCTAAACGTAACGGTGGATTTTCCCATGTTAACAAACAAGTCGGCAAAGTTATCCAGCGTCGGGTTTCGCGCGAAAATCTTGGGCGGAAATCTGAACAACTCGTCCAAGGGTTTCAAGGAGTTTTCAACCGCATATACCAGCGGGAAAACCATGGCAATGGCCATAACGCCCAAAAAGATATAGACCAGCATGTCGCCACCGATGGAACGGTTGGGCTTTCTTCTTTTGATCAAATGATGCTTTACGGTTTCGGTTTGTACGTTTTTTTTGCTCATATCAGGTTCCTACTCTTCTCAACAGACTTTGAATTGCTTTGTTACATAAGATCATGATCAAGAACAACATGGCTGCGATTGCACACGCATAACCCATTTCATATCTTACAAATCCGAAGTCATACAAATGCGTTACGATGGTTCTCGCTGCATAGTCCGTACTGGGGAATCCACAGAGTGCCATGGTCACGTCACATACGCCAAAGGAACTCGTGATGGTCATAACCGCTCCGAACATCAGCATGGGCTTCATGCTAGGCAGGGTGATGTACCAAAGCTCCTGCCATCTGTTTTTCACGCCGTCCATGTAGCCTGCTTCATACTGGGAAGCATCTACGCCCTGAAGACCTGCCACGAAGGAAAGGAATCCGGTACCAAGGCTCATCCAAAGGATAACTACCATACAGATGGGAAGCATGTAGGTCGGATGCTGGAAGAACTGGATCGGCGCATCCACAAGGCCTAACTCAATCAAAAACGCGTTCGCCCAACCATACTGGTCGCCTCTGAAGAACACGCTGAAAATCGTGTACAGCGTACCGGAAATGGACGGTGCATAGAAGATAACGATCGTGATTGCCCTGATCCATCTTGGCAGCTCGTTGATCAGCCAGGCAAACAGGAATGCCATGATGTAACCTAGCGGACCGGTGATGATCGCTATCATGAAGGTATTTTTGATACCGATCAGGAAAACGTCATCCTCCAAAAGCAAGCTCACGTAGTTGTGCGCTCCGATAAATCTCGGGCTTTCCAAAATGTTGTAGTAGGTAAAGCTGTAGTAGATCGAGTTGATTACCGGCAAGATGTAGAACGTGGTAAAAATGATTGCATACGGCAACAAGAATAAATAACACATCTTGCTGATCTTGGCTTTTTTCCAAGCCACCTTGGCATTGTGTTTGCGCAAGGTAAAATATTTTTCTATGTATCTGCTCATGCTTCGCTCTCCTTATTCCAAAGGCAGACCAAATTCTTTACGTTTCTTGGTCAGCTCCTCGTTAATCAAGATCGAGTAATCCAAAATCGCCTCTCTCGGATCCTCCTTGAAGTTTACGCACTTTCTAACCGCGTTGGTCAGGTGACGTCCGGTGTAGTATCCGCCGGGCACCTCGCGGATGCCAACGGTGTTATCCCACTGCTCGGTCAAAACGTTGATTGCTTCCGTGGTCCATGCCAGCTGACAGAACGCGTTCTTGTTTGCGGTTGCATATCTTGCAGACGCGCCAAGGAGTGCTTCCATCTCTCGGCCGAAACGAACCTGGGTTTCAGTGGATGCCCACCAGCTAAGGAACTTCCAAGTATCCTGCTGCTTCTTTTCGTCGGAAGGAATCATCATGGATGCGCTTCCTACGATACAGTCAGAGTGGTCAATATAGGTATTTCCGCTTGCGTCAACCCTCTCGGTACCGGGCACCAGAGTGAAGTCCCAAAGACCTCTGATCTCAGGTGCGGATACAACCAAGGTGTTGTAGCTTCCGTAGTTTGCAACTGCGATCGGCATTTCGCCGGAACGGAAACGGCTTACAAAGTCATAAGCAATGGGAACGCCATAATCGTTAAAGAACTTGACGTAATCGGCAAATGCCTCAACGCCGGCCTCCGTGTCAACGATGGTCTTGGTTCCCCTTTCATTATATAAGTCGCCGCCATACTGATACAGCATGGTGAAGTACTGGTTCAGGTCACCGCCGGCAGCTCCGACCGTCGCGCCGAACACGCTGGGGATGCCGACGTTCATGTTGTTACCCTGGATGGTCGGGAACATTTCAATCAGTTCCTTCCAGGTCTGAGGCGGATTGTCATATCCAAGCTCCGACAGGATGTCCTTGCGGTAGAACAGTACGTTGAACGTCTGCGTCTCAGGCATTCCATATACGGCGCCGTCCAAGGAGTACTGTGCGTAAGAGCTGGGAGTGAAGTTCGAGAAGGTTTCCTCAAATCCGTCAAACTGCGTCAGGTCAACGGCCGCTCCACGGAGTGCGTAGTTAACGGGCTGGTCACCGCCGATGGAAAGGATTGCGTTCGGTCCCTTGCCCGCCATTACCGCGTTCAACACGGCGTTGGCTGCAACGATTTCCACGTTCACCTTGATTCCCGTCTGGGGAGTGAAGGTATCGTCAACCATGGTCTTCATGATGCTACCCTGATCACGGCCGGTCAGGATCCATACCTTGATCGCGTCACTGTTCTTGCCGTCTTCGTAAACGTCACCGACTGCGTCGTAGTCTACAAAGAAGGAAGCGCCAAATGCCTTGATCTCATGTAAGAGATTCTTGAAGAAGTTCGTCTTGTCAACGGTAACCTTTGCGTCAACTCCGGTAATGCGGATGTAGTCGACGTCGAGCTTGATCTCGCTCATTTCCAAGGTGGAAGTACCAAGGGAAGTGATGTTATCCTTAAAGGTGGTAAACTCCGTCGTAATCTTCTGGGGCTTAGCCACAAATCTTTCCAACTGCTTTGCAAGCGTCTGCGCGGTTGCAATCTTTTCTGCCTTCTGTCCGGTGTACTCAACCATGTCGTCCACGGCCTTGTACAGACGTCTTGCCTCAAGATCCATCGCCGTGATTACTTCCGGATATACCTTATGGATATCGTAGTCTCTGTACTTGTCAGGAGTCGCTCCGGTATATACCAAAACTTTTCTGTAAATCTGATTCAGGCGGAAGGTGGAATCCTCAAGTTCTTCCAAAACCTTTCCTGCGCCGCCAAGGGTTGCCTCCATGCGGAGGGTATGCGTGCCGCCGGTTAAATAGAAGAGATACGGCTCGTCATTCTCATCGGAAAGAGTCTTACACTCCCAGTCCGTCTTGTAATCGAAAGCGACTTCCTTCATTTCTTCAAAAGGAATCTCACCGTCGATGTAAACCATTCTGCTCGAAACGCTTCCTCTTGCGTAGTTCTGACGGCCCTTAATGGTGATCTTGTAATAACCGTCCTCAGGAACGGTGAACTCCCACTCGATCCACTGACCAGCCGTCTTCCAAGCATCGCCGCCCGTGTAGTTCAGGATCGTCTTGGTTACGCTGTAAGGAACGGTGATGGGGGAAGCATGATCATATTTTGCATATAAGGAAGACTCGGAACGACGAACCGCGTCCTCGCCCTGGACTACGCTGTCATACGTCTTTCCAGCGGTGCTGGTGTTGGCAGAAGGATTGGATGCGGCATATTCCGCATAGGTCTTGTCCTCCTTCACTGCAGCAACCTGAAGCTTCTTGAGAACCATGGGCTCATTGACGGCCTTAAAGCTGATGGTGTGCTCGCCCTGCTCAAAATAGAACTTATAAGGATCAGCAACGTAACCCATGCTGTCCTTGCAGTAGCCCTTCTGCCACTCATAAATCTCCTTCTGGCTGGGACGGATCTCGTTGCCCTGATTGTCGATTCTCTTCTTGCCGTTGTCTACCCAGATTCTGGTGAAGACGATATTCTGAGCATCATCAAAAGGCAGCTCGCCGTCGATCATGACGGAACGCTCTGCCGCAACGCCCCTGGATTCAGGAATAAGAAATTCCAGGTATAAATTATAGAAGCCACTCTGAGGTACGTTGACCTTCCACGTAACGGTCGATCCGTTATCCATGAAAAGAGCCTTGCTCTCATTTTCGTAATTGTTCCTTACCTCAACGCCACTCTCTGCCTGATAATTCCAGATGTCGACGTCAACGTCAGTCTTTGGCTCAGCAGCGCCGGCATGATCGCGCAGATAGCCTGCGTACGTTCCCTGGCGTTCCGCGCCGGCAACGTTGACAGTCAGATCCATCCCGTCATACTTGTCGTGGTAGTTCGGCGTTTTTCTCGAGCCCATGAGTACAAAAATAACAACAATAGCCGCGATAACGCCCACAGTGATCAACAGTTTCTTCACAGAGTCCTTCATACGTGCCTCCTAATGGTTCTGGAAAATAGAGAAAAATGGAGCTACTCCCCTTAATACTTGTTATTATAACTGTTCAACTTGCCGAATGTCTCCCTAATTCTTGCCATTTGAAACATACATATTGCTTATTTCCACCAACAAACCGCTATTTTTATTATGCACTATTTATACTTTTTCCTTGGTTTTCATAAAAACGCGTTTTTCATTCGTCATTTTTGCCTAAATAGAGTCTTCTGTTTTGTGCATTTTTCCGTCTTGCGAGGAAAAATGAGCATAATCCTCTCCTCACCAAAACATAGCAATATCTGTCAAACGCGTTCAAAAAATCTTCATAATTTCTTTAGTTTTTGGACACAATAAATGCCTGGCGCCACCGCCAGGCATCCGCTTACGTCCTTATTTTATTCGTCTGCAGCCCTTTTAGCGTCTTCCGGCGCCGTGATCACAATCTTGCCATCCTGCATTTCGAGCTTTAACTTATTGCCCGAAAGGTTCAGTCTCTCCAAGACGTCCTTGGGAATCTGCACGCGTCCGGCCTTATCCATAACCACGTATTCTTCCTGCGTGTCTTCGTTTCTCCAGTCAATGTTAACTTCCTTCAGACGGTCCGCGTAGCTCTCCTTCAGTACGCGCTCACTGCTGATCTTGCCGTCCCGGATGGCAACCACGCGCTTAACCTTTTTGGAAAGCGCCACGTCATGCGTAACGATCAGGATGGTCTGCCCTTCCTTGTTGAGTTCCGTGAACAGATCAAAGATGTAATTTGCCGTCATGGGGTCCACGCTTCCGGTCGGCTCATCCGCCAAGAGCAATTTCGGTGAATTTGCCAAGGCGATGGCAATGGCAATTCTCTGCTGTTCACCGCCGGAAAGCATGTTCAGCCTGCTGTACTTCTTGTGAGACATGCCTACGCGCTCCAGGAGCTCCAGCGCCTTTTCCTTCTTTTTTCTTCCGTTCGAAAGGTGCATGGGAAGCATCACGTTCTCAATCGCGGAAAGGTACGGCAACAGATTTCGTCCGTTGTTCTGCCACACAAATCCCACCGTGTCCCGTTTGTAGACCACAAGATCCTTCTCCGTCATGGTGAAAAGATTCTTCCCGCCCACCAAAAGCGAACCTGCGCTGGGTCTGTCCAGACCGCCGATCATGTTGAGGAACGTTGACTTACCGCTTCCGCTGTTGCCGATCAGTGCCGTCAGCTCGCCCTCTTCCACCGTCAGGTCCAGGCCCTGCAAGGCCAATACTTCCGTTTGTTTTGTCTTATAAATCTTTACCAGGCCGTCCGCCTGAATCATATTCTCCGCCATCTCTTCCTCCAAGCGTTACGCCTCGGCATTCTGCGAGATCTGCACTCCGTTCTCCAATTCGATCACCATGTCGCCGGCATCCATCAGACCGACGTCATGCGTCGTCATCACGATCGTGATGTGCTCCTTCTTCGTCATTTCCTGAAAAAGCTTCGTAACCTCTGCCGCCATTGCGCTGTCCAGCTCAGCCGTGGGCTCGTCCGCCAGAATAATGCTCGGCCCATGGGCAATGGCTCTCGCTATGGCCACGCGCTGCTGCTCACCGCCCGACATTTCCGAAGGCATGTGATGCATTCTGCTGCCAAGGCCCACCATCTTCAGACACTCTTCCACGCGCTTTTTGTGATCTCCCTTAACGCCGGCCATTCTCATCGAAAATTCAACGTTCTGGAATGCATTCATGGTGGGAATCAGGGAAACGGACTGAAAAACAAATCCGATCTTCTTTCTTCTGAGTGTCTCCCTCTGATAATCATTGAGGCGGCTCACGTCCTGCCCCTCGATGATCACGCGCCCCGTCGTCGGCTGGTCAAGCGCCCCGACAATGTTAAGGAGCGTCGTCTTACCGGAGCCGGAACGCCCCTTCAGTATGGTCAGCACTCCCTCGGGAATGCTGGCATTTACGCTCTTTAGCGCCTGGAACGGGCCGCTTGCCGTGTTAAAGGTTCGTCCCACGTTCTGGATTTCTATGATATAATTCGCGTTTTCTCCCATAACCGCTCCTTCACTTCACCGTCATTACTCTTCACCGAGCTTGAGGGCCTTCGTCACGTTCAGTTTCAATACCAGGATCAGCAGCGTCAAGAGACACGTTGCCATCACACCGGCGATCACCACGTAAAGCCTGTTCATGTCCGTCTGATTCACGATCAGCTTCATCGGGAGCACCTGATTCGAAGCCGCGTAAGCCATCTGCAGCATCGGCACAAACATGCGGGACGTCAAAGTACCGATCCCGATTCCCGCGAAGATGGAAAGCACGCCTGAGAAGAGCTGCTCATCGATCAGCATGTGGAAGAGCTCTCCCTTATGCATGCCGCACGCCCTCAAGACGCCAAACACCATCTCCCTCGAACGGATGGACATGATCCAATAAATGAGATACCCCACCGCGCACAGAATGATGGTCACGATAAAGCCCATGGTCAGCACGCCGTTTGTACCCTGAAGCAGGGGATCCCGAACCACCTGTTCCATCTCGCGCGCCTTGTCGCGGAATTTATTGACGTGCACGTCATTTTCTCTGATCCACGCGTAAACGTTCGTTGAATCACAGCCGGGCTTTAGCTTCGCCCAAATCTCATAAGGATATACGCCGATCTTTTTCTGCACGGTGGCAAGGTTTGCAACCAACAGGGTATTCGTCTGCTTCTGGGCCGTTCCGTCCGCGCCCGTCACAAGCGAGGTCGGCTGATATCCCGGCCAGTAATCAAAAAAGTCTATGATCTTCGCCTCTATCGTCGTACCATACTTATCCTTGTACGCCACCTCGTCCCCAATCTTGAATCCCAGGGAATCCCGAAGATTGGAAGATGCAAGAACGCCCTTAGGCTCCGTTGCAAGTTCGTTCAGATATAAGCGATAGGCCTTTTCCGTAATCTCCTCGCTCACGTCCGTGATCAGACCGTATTCCTTTGTCTGGATCGCCAGGAGCGTACATCCCATCTGACCTTTATCCTTCGTCTTAAAGCTTGCACTGGCGTCAGAATAAACCTTTGTGTAGGCTTCCACGTCGGGCATGGAGGAATATTTTCTGTAATCCGGCTCAATAAATGCCGGTCCGCCCGCATTCGGATTGCTCGAGTTCGAGGGTGTCTTAGTCCAGACTTCCTTGATCAGGATGTCCGATCCCACCAGATACTCCTCGTTTTCCTTTGCATTCTGCAGGATCGTTCTTGCAACAACCGCGTGATACATGCCGAGGGAGATCGTCAGGATCATGAACAGCATGATGAACTGCTGCTTTCTGCCGTTCTTAACGTTCTCCATGAAGGCCGCGTAGCTTGCAGGTCTCCAAAAACGCTTTCCAAGCAGGTACACCAGGCGGATCACCCAGGGCTGCAGGCGCAGGAACAAAAGTCCCATTCCTACGATGAACAAAGAGGAGCTCAGGTACAAAAGCGGATCCAGTGACTGGCCTTCCATGACGGACATCACCATCATCTCTTTGTTCTTTGAATAGTTATAATATCCATACAGGGAAATGCCAAGCAGGATCACGTCCAGGAACAGCTTTTCCCAGAGCGCGCTCTTCTTCAGCGCATTTGACTGCTTTAGCTTTACGATGGTCAGACGGCTGTGCTTCAGCGCGGGGATCGTCATGATCAGCACGCAGGCAAGCATGGCACCAGCCGCAAATTTCCAAACGGTTGCGTCAAAGGTGACGTTCAGACGGCGTCTTACGTTAAACTCCAGGAAATTCTGGGTGGAACCCAGGAGCTTACAGAACTGCGCGCCCAAAGGGATACCGCCCGCAGCGCCGATCACTGCCAGGAAAATGCTCTGATACAGGTACAGGCGAAGCATCTGCGCACTGGAGCCGCCGCGGCTCTTCATAACGGAAATCTCGTTTCTCTCCATGTCGTACATCTGTCCGGAGATCATGAAAAGGAAGGCGCCAAGCAATACAAGCACGGGCACCTGCAGAATGAACAGCGTCGCCTCGATCCTGGTCCGCTTTGCAAAATACCGCTCCATGATCTCGCGATATACGGGCGCCGACATGGTGCTCTTTACGCCGCTCTGCTCCTGATAATAAACAGTCTTATCATACAGATTGTTTGCCGTAACGGCAGTAACGTCCTCATAATTGAAAAGATCATAATAGTAACAGGTGATGGTATACTTTTCCGCCCTCTCGCCAAGGAAGGTGTCGCGGAAGAGCTGCTCATCCGTAAGAGCCACGATCCCAAGGCTTGACGGCCTCACCTGCCAGTAAAAATCCGTGCTGTCCTGCTCTTCAAACACGCCGACAACCTTGATGCGGAAGGGCGAGCCCTTCTTGTCAGCCATGTACAGGAATTCCAGGGTTTCTCCCACAAGGAGATTATTGTTGATCAGACACTCTTGGCTGACCACGACTTCGATGACTCCGTTCTCATCCATGCCGCCGTCACAAAACATGCGTCCCGAAATGATCTTTGCATGCTCCGGCAATCCCGACATGAATCCCAGTCTCAGTCCGTCGGCATCGACGTCCGAGCGTCCCGTGGTGGATGCAAGCTCCGCCCTGGACAGGGAATAGTAAAACACCTTTTCCTTTCCCGTCACGCCCAAAACGCCGTCGAGCTCGTTCAGCGTCTTCTCCATCTTGCCGATGGTCTCGCCGTTTTTGTCCTTCTGGACCATGATCATGAATTTCAACATGGCGGGCCATTCACCCTTTTCCGCCAGATAATCGTCAAATTCATCCACCAGCATGCGGTCGTAGGAAGCATTCCGATAGAGCGGGAAGCTCACCACGGTGGCAATCAAAAGGATGCTGCCCAGGAGAAGGCAGATGACCATCCATTTCTTATGCCATATTTTTTGCAACATTACCTTAAGCATACTTCCATCCCTTCCGTCAGTCCCTCTACGACCCAATAGTAAGCGTCATTGCTGCCGCCCGCGACGAAGCTCTGTTCCTTAAGCTTTCCGTCCTTATCCTTGATGCAGACGTAGGTCTTTCCGCCCACCTCGTAAACTGCCTGTTTGGGAACAAGCAAAACTGATTCAATGTTTCTGAGCTTTGCGTTGATG
Organism: Acetatifactor sp.; assembly: GCA_024693365.1. Lineage (GTDB taxonomy): Bacteria > Bacillota > Clostridia > Lachnospirales > Lachnospiraceae > Acetatifactor. Next base: position 28,170 of record JAILLF010000001.1, read on the forward strand.
GTGAAGCGGTATCTGTTCCACCAATCGCCGGACAGTGCCACGGTCAATACTTCACGAATGCTTTCCTTGTCCACGCGAACGATGGCCGACTCCGTCTGGAGCGTCTGTCCCACGCCCATCTTGGACAGCGTAACGACGGTGCCGGCAACCGAATGCTCCTTACGCTGATCGTCAAAATACGCAACGGAGACCTCATTGCCGTACTGGAGCAGTTGGTTTTGGTCCTCCACGATCACGTAACAGGTATTCTCATCCGCAATTCTTGCAATGCGATCACCCTTTTGTACCACGTCCTCCGCCTTGTAGTCCTTGAGTTCCACAATGGTGCCGGATACGTTTGCGCGGATCACCTTCACGTTAAAGTCACTCTTCTGCTTTGCAATGGCTTCCTGCGTATCGTTGATCTGATCCTCGTAGTTCTTGACGGTCTCTTTATAGTACTCCTCGTTAGCGTTTTCGTAGTTAATTCTCTTGTAATCTTCCAGCCTCGTCTGAAGGCGGGTAAGCTTCGTCTCGTTTCTCTTGAGCGCAAGGTTGTCAGCCTCCACGCGGACCGTCGCGATCACGTCGCCCTTTTCCACATGCTGGAACCGCTCCACCTGCATCTCCTTGAAGTACATGGTTCCGTTTTCCACGTCATTGGTCAGATACGTGCTGGCCGCATATTCCATCTGGGCTCTTTCCGAAAAGTCAGAATGGAATTCTCCCTTCGCCAGGGTCACGGTACTGTTCCCAAATCTGGAACCGGCGGAGTAAACGATCGCGTCTCCGGCTTCCAGACCGTGCGTGATCTCCGTATAGACGCCATCGCTGTAGCCTGTCTGAATGTTGACGTAAGTTGCCTCTCCATCCTTTAAGACGTACACGTAATTGCCGCTGTCATCCCTGCTGATTGCCGCCTTCGAGATCGTCACGACATCCTCAAGGCGCTTGAGAACAACGGTGATCACGGCATATCCGCCAACCTTCACGTTCTCGTCCGCATCCACGATCTTGAACGTGGAATACACCTTTTCCCCGTTGGCGGTAAGGGTGGCATACTCGTCAGACGAGATCGCCTGATATTCCACCTCATAACGCTTTCCGTTTACCATCGCGTAAACGTCCTGCGCGTTTCTGATGACTCTGTTGTTTATGTACTCACACTTGATCAGCTTCCGGGAAAGATCTCCGATCGCAACCACCGGGACCTCCGCCCTCACGTTGTCTCCGGGATTAAAGGACCTGACCGCAACCAGTTCCCCGTCGATCTTCGACTTGATCGTGGCCTTGCCGCGGTTCTTTTGCATCGATTGCAATTCATATTTTTGATGCTTCAGGTCAAGCTCATACAGTTCCTTCTTTTGCGCCATTTCCAGCTCAAGAATGTCTGCCGCATGCTTGTTGATCCTGTAATCTCCGTCAAATTTAAGGAACCAGACCTTCCATTCTTCATACTTCGGATTGGGGACCATCTCTCCGCTTCCGTCCTCCGCAGGGATGGTTTCCGGCTCACGCGCTGCCTCATACTTGTCAACGCCCCATTTGCCGGCCGCTTCCTTCTCCCTGTATTCCGCGATGGCCTTCTGCTGCTTCTCCACGTATTTCTGGTAGTCTTCTTCCATCTGCCGGATGTATTCCTGCTTGTTCTTAATCTGCTCGTCAATGGATTTTGTATCCGCGGCGATGACCTCCGTCCCCTTTTTAACCTTCTCTCCGGGGAACGCGCCGTAAGAGCCAAAGGCAAAGCTTGCCTCCGCGGAATACTCCTCTACGTAAGGAACCACGGTTGCGACGTAGGCATTAACGTCATACAGCGTTCTTTTTTCCGCGATCTCGTATCTTTCCTCTTCCGTCACGGGATCGATCAATTCAATTTTTGCGCCCTGCGTTGATTCCACGGAAGAATCGCCAACACATCCCGCAAGTCCAAGCGACAGACTGCCAAGCAACGCAGCCAGACGCACCCATTTTGTTCTCTTCATCATTTCTGAATAACCTTCTCCCCTTCGGTCAAGCCTTCCACAATCTCAACGAATTCATTTCCCTGCAATCCAACCGTGATCCACTTCACGTCACGGACCCCGGCCTCGTTGATCACGTAGACATACCACTTGCCTTCTGCCTCGTGAACAACCTCTCTCGGAAGCGTCAGCACCTGCTCCCTTGCATCCAGAATCACCGTGAGGGAACCGCTGTTTCCTGATTCAAACATGGCACTCTCGTCCATGTCCATAACGGAGAAGAACATCTGATCCTGCCACTCGCTCATCTTGTACGGAACCACCTTGTACTTTCCGGAACCGGGGCCGCTGAGCACGGACATGTCATAGCTCTCGCCCTCCTTGAAGTACTCCTTGTACTTTGTATCCGATACGACAAAAAAGCACTCGGCATTATCCTTGATCTCAATGATCGTCTCATTCTTCACGGAAGTGGAGCCTTCCAGATTCTTCTTTTTGATCGCGACCGTTCCCGAGATTCCCGCGTAAATCTTGCCCTGCTTCACCTCTTGCTTTAACTTCGCAAGCTGCTGCTCGTCAAGTGAGATGGCATCCCGGTAATCCTCGCGGCGGTACTCGTTCTCGCGCTTATAATTCTCGATGTCCCCGGTCTGATCAAAGCCTCTGGAATAGGTCTTGTTCAGCCATCTTCTGGAGAGCTCGTAGTTCTCCGTGTCATCGATTTGTGCAAGCAAAAGCTTGTTTCTCTCAATCTGATATTCCAGACGCTCAATCTCGTCCGCCCGGTCATTTCCGGCCAGTTCGGCCACCAAGTCACCCTTTTTGACAACCTCGCCTTCCCTGACGTACACCTTGGAAATGATTCTTCCGCTTACGGCAAAGGAAAGATTCTGGGAATTGATCTGGGAATACGTACAGTTGAGATCTTTTTTGAGAATGATATCGCCAAGGTTGACGGTCGTCAGCGTGTACTCCACCTCCGGAGCTTCCTGTTCCACAATGACCCTCGTCTCCGTCGGATCCTTCTCTTCCGTACAACCTGACAAGGCCGCGCTGATCATCAGCCCGGCCATAAGCACGATCGCTCTAATTGTTATATTTTTAAACTTACACATGGAAATTCCTCCCAAACGTAACCATTTTACATTTTTCCATGGTAAAGTGCTCCCTACATTGTGCCATTTTTTTCACGTTTCTTGCTTACATTTCTCTGTTTCACGGCAAAAACGTCCATTTTTCCCCTTTTGTAAGGACCACCATTTGACTTTTTTCATGATATTTGATCAATGACCGGTAAGAATCCCCCTCGCAACGGATCTCGCAGCGCGTCAGATCACCGTTCCTCCATACCAGGTCGGCCACGGCATTTCCCTCCAGGCGGAGCCCCTTCACGCTGCCATTCTCCCATGCCTTAGGCAAGGCAGGAAGAAGGACCACTCTGTCCTCATCGCTTTGCACCAGCATCTGTGCGATGACTGCCGCCGCGCCAAAATTACCGTCGATCTGGAATGGTGGGTGCTTGTCAAACATGTTTGGATAAGTCGACTGCGTCAGCATCTTTACGATGTTTTCACGTGCTGCCTCTCCGTCCCAGAGCTTTGCGTAATGATTCATGATCCACGCGCGGCTCCAGCCGGTATGCCCGCCGCCGTGAGACAGCCTTGCCTCAAGCGTCTTTCGCGCGGCCGCCGCCAGCTCCGGCGTCCCGTCCACGGTAATCTGATTGGAGGGATAAAGACCATAGAGCTGTGAAACGTGACGGTGTCCCGGCTCCAACTCTTCGTATTCCTCCACCCATTCCATGACACGTCCGTCAGTTCCGATCTTCGTCGGCGGGATCTTTGGAAGCATCTCGCTCAAGGCATTCATCAGCGAAGCTACGCTCTCAAGATCCGGGATCTGCACCTGATCTGCGGCTTCACCAAGAATTTTATAACTTTCCAGGCAGATGGTAAAGAGATCCCTTAGGATCTGATTATCCATCGTCGGTCCAAAGCACACGCAGCCGTGGTCCCCGTTTGGCAGAAGATACGTATTTTCCGGAGAACATGACGGATTTGTCACAAAATACTCTCCCCAGGGTTCCAGGGCATCCACAAAATACAGCGCGCTCTCCGCCATGATCGGGAAGGCTTCCGCAAGAAATGCCTTATCCAAGGTATAGCGGTAGTGCGTCCATAAATGCGTGCAAAGCCACGCGATCCCCATGGGCCAATAGGTCGCGGGAAGCCAGAGATCCTGCGGCGCGCAGTCCCCGTGCATATCGGTGTTATGATGCGCCACGATGCCGCGGCATCCATACATGTCCCTCGCCACGGCCCGGCCATTTGGCACCATCTTCTTTAGGAGCGTCAAAATCGGCAGGTGGCATTCCGACAGATTGCAAACCTCTGCCGGCCAGTAATTCATTTCCAGATTAATATTAATCGTATATTTTGATTCCCAGGGCGGCGTGAAATCCTTATTCCATATGCCTTGGAGCGTCAGCGGCAGATTATCCGGCCTGCTGCCCGCAATCATAAGATACCGTCCGTAATCAAACAACAGCTCCTCCAATCCAAGGTCCGTCCCGCCTTCCTGCACGCGGCGGAGCCGAACGTCCGTCGGGAGCCCGTTCGCGTAGCAATCCCCGCCTACAGCCGTCACAGGTGCCTCCGCACCGTTATCGCCTTCCGCCTCAAGTGCCTTAGTGCAGTCATCCGCCACGGCATGAGCATCAGTTTGATTTTCTTCCTGCAGTTTGAGGCATACGCGTCCAAACAGTGCGCCGTGATCAGCCACATGCTCCGCACGCAGCGTCTCATACTCCCGCCGCATGACCTGTTCCAACTGCCCGCACAGGATCTCCTCAAGCTCTGCATAATTCTTCCCGGGATGGAGATATTGCGTCACCGCCCCAAAATAAAGGATCGCCTCATCCGCGCCTTCCACGATCAGGCTCTCCCCAAGCACCTTTCTCGTCCCGCCGGTCACCTGACATTTCGTCATCATCACAAAGGCATGACCATCCTCCCCGGGCCGCCCATAGAGAACAACACCGTTAGCCTCCGGGCGTGCTTTCACCTCGTCCGCCTTACCCTGCACTGCCTCCGCGCTCGCCTTCACCGTATCCGCCCTACCCTGGGCCGTTTCTTCACCATATGTCTTCTTCACGCCCTTGAAGAAGTGTCCTCTCTCCTGCTTGAGCGTGAATGAGATCTTCCCCGCTTCCGAAGCCGAAAACCGAAGGATCATGCAATCCGCAGGTTTGGAAATAAAGCATTCACGATCATATTTCACTCCGCTAAACTCATAGTGCGTGCGGCAGATCCCCTCATTTAGCGAAAGGCTTCTGCGGTAACGCACGTCCTCCGGAGACAGGGATGGCGGTGCCACGTCAGGGGACTCCGCATCCTCCTTTTTCACGCCCTCATGCTTGAAATACAGTTTAACGTCGCCCAACGTCTGATAAGGATTTTCGCTTGCGGGACATCCCGTGAGCACCGTTCCCATCAGCTCCTGCGCAGCGCTGATATGGCCCTCCCGGATCAGCCGCCGCACCTCAGGAAGCCACTCCTTTGCGTCCGGGTTCACGCGATCCTTCTTTCCGCCGTACCACACGCTCTCCTCATTCACCTGAAGCCGCTCCGCCTCGACGTTTCCAAAGACCATGGCGCCCAACCGCCCGTTTCCCAGTGGCAATGCTTCCTCCCAAACCTTCGCCGGCTGGCGATACCACAACTCTCTCATCCCGACTCCTTTCCAACCCTTACCTTCAGAGCATCATTTTCTTACGTTTTCTCCAAATTCCAAGCACAAAAACAGTCAAAAGGAAAGCCCTGAAACATACCGTTTCAAGGCTTTCCTAAGCTTAGCACTTCTCCCAAACTCCGTCCACCTTTGTCTGATATACAAAATCCGCAAAGCTTGCGCTGCCGCCAACCTGCTCCGTTCCATAAACAAAAAGTCCAAAGCGAACGCCCGTGAAATGATCCAGCTTAAAGCAAAGCTTGGATACGGGACCGATGGCCGTTCTCTTTTCGCCGTCCGCGAAATAAAGCCGGGCTTCATCCTTCATATAAGCAAAATCGGTCTCCACGCGAAGCCTTACCCACTCGCCGTTTGACGCACCGCATGCCGCATCGCCGAAAACAGCGCCGCCATTCGCCGCGTTGCCGGAATAAGACGCGCCGTAAGCAACCAGCATGGAAGGCGTCACCTTCACGGATGCCCACTCATCGCCGGGCTCCTGGTCATGACGCTCGCCCCAGAGTCCTTCCGGCGCCTTGCGGTTCTTCATCACGATCCAAAGCTCGCCGTTTCTTCTGGTCAGCGCCACAAACGCATACGCACTCTCCATCAGGCAGATTCCGGCGTAGTCGCCTTCCTTCAGTGCGGAGCCGTCCACCAAAACCTCTGCCGCGCTTCCGGGATAAGTGGTTCTCTGCGTCAGCACGTTCTTTGCCTGCACCACGTTCTTGCAAAGCTTGTCCGTCGTAACCGTAACGATACCGTTCGCCTCATCCTTCTTAACAAGGGCCAGGTCAGGCTCGTGGTTGAACTGCCAGCGGCTCTTAAAGCCAAAGCTTGCATGCTTTCTTGCATATTCCTTGTCATCTGCCGCACACGCAGCATTATCCTTGAAGTTATCGCTTCCCGCGAGCGGCTCATACACGTAAGCCTCCTTCGGGGCAGGCGTCTTAAAGATGAGGGGTGCTTTACCGTGGAAGCCAAACTCCGGCATGCCCGTCTCTTCATTCCATCTCACGGGGATCAGGATTGGCAGTCTGCCAACGGCGCCGCTGTCCTGGAAGACAATGGAATACCATTTTCCGTCAGGAGTGTCAACAATTCCGCCCTGCGCGCATCCGCTGCCGCAGTAGCCGCGGTCATCGCTCATCACGTCGCCGCCCGTCCACTCGCCGTCAATGGAATCCGCCATAAAGCAGGCTTCCGTGCGGCGCCCGGTCTCCCTGGGCATGTGGATGAAGAAGATATAATACTTTCCGTTCATCTTATACATATGCGCGCCTTCATATCCAAGGTACGCATCATCGCGGTCCGTCAGGATCACCTTGTCAAGGCCTCCCTCCTTCGGGCCGCTGAGGTCAGGCTTTAATTCCGTCAAATGAATCTCACGGTTTCCGGAAACGATAAACACGCGTCCGTCATCGTCAAAGAGCAGGGAGTTGTCATGGAAGAAGCCCTGGATCTCGCTCTTCTCCCAAGGACCTTCGATGGTCTTTGACTTGTAGAGATAGGTCTTGTGCGTGTCGTTGGCCACAAAGATCACGTAGAACGTGCCCTCGTGATAACGGATCGACGCCGCCCACATTCCCTGACCGTAAATATTCTCCTCGCCCTCTAAGCGCTGACCGGGCGTGGAATCCAGTCTGTCATATACGAAAGCCGCATGCTCCCAATTTACCAAGTCGTAAGACCTTAAGATCTCGCAGCCGGGCATGTAATACATCGTGGTGCTCACCATGTAATAGGTATCGTCCACGCGGATCACGTCGGGATCGGGATAATCCATCTTCGTCAGAGGATTGATGCTTCCCTGCTGGGTCACGTGCTCGTAATGATAGCCGCGGTCTGATTTCACGGGAGCATACGTCGCCTCGAAATACACCACCGCATTCTCCGGAAGATCAATGGAGAATTCCAAAGCGGAATTTGTGACGCATATGTCGCTTTCGTTTGTCTTTCTTCTGAAGCTTCTGACAAAAGGCTGCGCAGCCGTCTTAATGAGCTCCGTCGTTGCCGCGTCCGGAAGCGCCGGCTCGCCAAGGTCATGCCACAGCTTTAAGGGATTGCACGTGTCCTCGTCCACGCGCTTCGTGAGAATGCAATATTCTCCGGCCTTGGTCTCAAGGGAAAAATCCATGGTAAAGTTCTTTCCCGCGCGCTTTTTCACGTCATTCCAAAGAACGCCCCTGAAGGAACCGTCCTTCATCTTCATAATGACGGCATTGTCATTTTTGAATACGCACTCACCCTCTCCGCGCTTCAGGTTCTTGAAGAACACAAAGGTCCAGAAGGTAGGCTTGGGGATGCATCCGTTTGCCACAAGGCCAAAGCCGCCGTGGAACGGCGTGAAGGGAATGCCCTGCTCCTCAAACACATCGCCAAACGTCCAGTAGGAATAAGACTCATTGCCGTCACCCAGTCTGGACAGCTGCTTTGCAATGTATGCCGCATTCTGGTTCGTGTCATGCAGCGGGCAGTTTGGGATGTAGGAGGTGTTGTACTCCGTGATATGAATCTCCATTCCCCTGTATTCATCGTACTTGTCGATAATGTCGCGGGTGGTCTTTAGGTTAGCAAAGCCATCTTCCTCGTTCATCAGCTCTGCATAGCCGTAGTGACCGTCCCTCTCAGGAAGCTCCGTGGTGTAATGATGTCTCGTCACGAAATCCACGGGAATCTTGTTCACGTGACAGAACTCCATAAAGGCACTGATCCACTTCTCGTCGGTGCCGCCGCATACTGCAGGGCCGCCCACGCGGAAGCGCTCGGATACTTCCTTGATGGCATAAAAACTCTCGCGGAAGAGCTTGAAATACTCATCCATGTCCGCCTTAAACCAGAAGCCGGGCAAATTGGGCTCATTCCAAACCTCGATGGGGAACGTGTAAGCGTCCTCGCCGTATCTGTCGATCAAGTGACGGAGCAGTGCCTGCACCATCTTCTTCCAGTCCTCGTAATCCTTCGGAGGCGTCGTATTGCCCTTCCAGTAAAAGATCGTCTGCGTGCCGCTCGCCATCTTGTACGGCATGAAGCCAAGCTCCAGGAAAGGCTTTAAGCCCATGGAGCGATAGTCGTCCATCACCCTGTCAAGATAGGTGAAATTATACTCCACCTCGTAAGGGCTGTTGGGATCCCAGGGATTTTCCCTGTGCTGTTGGTAAATGCCAATGTCGTCGCAGAACAGGCCATGACCGCGGATGTGTTGGAATCCAATATAGTCCTGGCACAGCTTCAACTGATCATGATATTCCTTGTGGAGCGCAAGTCCCATTCTGCCGGTTCCGATGCAGTAATCCACCTGATTGTGGAAGCTCGCCTTGTCCCCGGCCTTCACTCTAATCTGCATTTGTTTGTCCCCCTTATGCTAGTCTAGTCAAGCTTATTCGAAAATCCAATCCTTCACTTCATATCCTTCGCCGCTGAAGGTGATGAAAATATCGCAAATGCCGGTAACTGCCTCGTCAAACTTTGCCTCGCAAACGGTCGCCTTGGCGCCGTCCGCCTTCACGGGAAGATATGCCGTGATCTCCTTCGCGTCAGACTTTGCAGTCACGCGGATCACGCCGTCCTTGCCGTTCGTCTTTACGGTAGCCTTTACGATGGTTGCGCCCTTGTCGCCAAAGTCTGCGCCCTGCAGCTTTACAAAATCGCCGCTGTCGATGGCCGTCAACAGAAGGTTACCGCATCCGTATTTCTTGCTCGCTTCATCCGCGGGAGCCGTGTCAACGCCGCCCATCACCGCGAAGGTCGCGCCATTGATGGTCTCGTAAGGATTCAGACGTCCAACCTGTTTTCTGCCATTCTTCGTCATGCGCACGTCGCCGATGGTGCCGTCCTCACCCATGGTAAACTCATCGATGCTGGTGGAGCGGTAACCTTTCTGGATCTTCTGCTCCGTCTCCAGCATGCGGGTGTGATACGTAATGTACCACTGATCCTTGAACTGGAAGATCGCGTGATGGTTGTTTCCGCCCACGCCCCAGTAATATCCGGGATTGCGGAGGATCCTCTCCTTGAAGGTGAAGGGTCCTAAGGGATTCTTGCTCTCCATGACGCAGATTTCGCCGTTCTCCATGCCATACTCGTCGGTGCCGGCCTTGTCCACGCTAAAGTTGCTGCAATAAGTGTAATAATAGGTATCGCCATATTTATGAATGCCGGAATCCTCAAACAGATAAGGCGCGTCAATCACCTTCGGCACGTCCACGAGACTCATCATGTCATCGCCGAGCTGCGCGCATCTGGCCGTCATGGGATGTGCGGCCTTTCCCTGCGGAACGCCGCCGCCAAAGTAAATGTATGCCTTACCGTCATCATCCACAAACACTGCCGGGTCAAAGAGCCATTCCACGTTGCCGCAGTTCTCCATGTCCCTGCGGATCAGGCCATGTCCCAGTTCATCCACAAAAGGACCGACAGGACTGTCAGAAGTTACCACGCCAATGCCGCCGCCGTTATCCGCAAAATAAAGGAAGAACTTCGGCCTGCCGTTGATTTCCTTCCATGCGGCAGCGGGAGCCCAGGAATTGTGCGCCCACTTAGTCGCGCCGCCCTCTCCGGCGATGGTGATCTCGCCGTGATCCGTAAAGTTGATCATGTCCTTTGTGGATACCACGTAAAGGCTGCGGATCTTTCCGTAAGTGTTTTCCTTGATCTCACCCGCCGCGTCATACTCATACGCGTCGGCAGTCATGTAAAAATAGACAGTATCGTCATAAACCAGCGCAAAGGGATCTGCGCCATAGTGCTGCTCAATGATGGGATTATTATTCTGAAGTCCTTTGTAGCTCTTTACCAGCTTCATGCCCTTAAAGATTTCCGCATAATCCATGCTTTCTACCTCCTGATCCGTTCCGCCTTGCTCGGTGCCGCTTTCGTCCGCGTCCGTCACCGCCACGCCCTCTTGCGTCTCCTTGCCGGGCTGTTCTTTTCCGTCACTTTTTGGCGCGGATCCGCTGCCATTTCCCGCGCATCCGGCCATGGCAAGGAGCGCCAGCGACGCTCCCGCTGCCAACAGAATTCTTTTAAATTTCCAGTACTTCACGTTATTTCTCGCTTTCCCGCCACCTGCTTATTCCAAGGTAAACTGAAGCAGGCTTGCGATACCGCCGCCCTTATAAGTCAGATAGATCGCGCCCACGCCGTCAGGAATGTTGATCTCACTGCGGTAATCTTCCCAAACGTTGGTATATTCTACCTTGATCTTTGCAAGCACTTCGCCCTCGCGGCTGGTGCGCACCTCAAATTCACCGTTCGCATAACCTCTGGTCGTAATGGTGATGGCCTTTACGCCCTTGAAATCAAAATACTTAAAGCCTGCAGTCGCATTATTCTTGATGTTTCCAATATAGCCGGGTTCCTCATCGCCGTCACGTCCGTCCTGCATGATCTTCGGGAATGCATCGCCGCCCACGTAAGGCATGGGCTTGTCCGTAAAGAGGTTACATGCAAGATATCCGCCGTAGGTTCCCTTTCCCGGAAGCGGTCCGCCGTTCAGGCCACAGCTAGTCAGCTCCACCTGAGGAATCTTCCCGTCCGGAAGGATCTCGATCTTCTCGGCGCACACCTGGCGGCTGTACCAAGTGCCGTTGGTCTGTCTGTGATAGAAAATATACCAGTTTCCGGCAATCTCGATAATGCTGCCGTGGTTGTTTCCGCCGTAAGCCACGGGAAGCTCCGCGGGCTTATCCTTGGAAATGCCTATGTCGCAGTTCGAAACGATCACGCCGCCGTAGGTGAAGGGGCCTCTCGGATCGTCTGCCGTCGCGTAGCAGAGCTCATGCATGGGCGTGGAGGAATAGATGAAATAATACTTCTCGCCAACCTTGCGGATGGAGGATGCCTCGAAGAAGGCATGCCCTTCAAAGCCGGTGCCTTCCTGATATTCCACGCCGGGAACCACGGTCTTCGGCTCCTCGATGATGGTCAGCATGTCCTCTGCCAGAACCTGCAGTCTCGAACCGGTTCTGGACTTGTCGCCGCGTCCGCAGAATCCGGTATATAAATAGGTCTTGCCGTTCTCCGTGATCACGCCGGGATCGAACTGGGGCTCGTCGCCTGCCCTCTCGCCAAGCTTCGTGCCGTCCGCATAATGCACGTAGCCATAGAATTCAAATTTTCCGGCAGGGCTGTCACAAACTGCCACGGAGATGATGGGCACCTTGTCCAATGCATAATAGAGATAATATCTGCCGTCGGAACCAACGGTCACGTCAGGCGCATACAGGCACATCTTGCCCTCTTTATTCAACGGATCCTGCGTCTTCTCGTAGATCACGCCCTCATATCTCCAGTTGCCGAGGTCATCCACGGGGGCTGACCAGGTTACGTAATCTCCCAGGCAAAATACGTGTCCGTTGTACTTGTCATGGGAACCATAGACGTACACCCTGCCGTCAAATACGTAGGGCTCTCCGTCAGGAATATACTCCCATGAAGGCAGATATGGATTCAAACCAAGCTTTTTCATAATGTTTCCTCCCTTTACACAATTATAGTTGGTTTGCCTATTTTCTCATCGTATTTCTTAGTGTACCTTCTTGACGCTTTTTTTCCAATGATTTATACTTTTAAAAAATTGATCTATCCTCATGTTGAGAATTTATTCTAAAAATGATTAAAATTCAAAAAAGTCCGTATTATTTGAAAAATCCGAAAAAAACACGGAGGAGACAAATCGATGTTGGCAATTGATTTTATCGGTTACGACGGTACGCACCCCGCCAATTTCATCTATGGCCTTCCCAAGGGACATGAAGCTTATCTTCTTTTACTGACGGCCACCCCGGCGGAGTTTTACCTGCCCTCAGAAACGACAACGGTGTCAGAAGCAGTTCCTTCGATACCTTCCCTGCCACCATTTCCGGGAGACGCAAGGCGCTTTCCGGGGCCACACGCCCTGGGAGAAAACCGCAGATTTGCGCCGGAGCCCCCGCCTGCCGGTGAATTCCGCCGATTTCCCGCGGGCACGGCCATTCTCTATACTCCCGGCTCCTTCGTTCTCTACAAGGCCTGTGAAGAAACCTACGTAAATGACTGGATCCGCTTCCGCTGCGACGAAGCCTTCGCAGACCAGCTGCCATTAAAAAACCAACCCTTCCAAGTTGCAGACGCCCAGTACTGCCATGATCTGTTTAAGCTCATGACCTGGGAATCCACCATGAGTAATTCTGAAGGCAGTGAAGTCATCTCCCATCTGCTCAAAGCCCTTTTGCTTAAGCTTGCGGAGAGCTGTTCCCGCCCCATCACCAATCCTCACGCCCAGGAAATGCTGGATCTCAGAAAGCGGATATATAATAATCCGGAGCTTTCCTGGAGCGTTGACGCCATGGCGCAGGAGCTCCATTTAAGCTCCGGATATCTACAATCCATCTATAAATCTACCTTTGGTTCCTCCTGCATGGAGGACGTGATCCTCCAACGCCTAAAGCGCGCCCAGGATCAGCTCATCTCCACCGCAAAATCCGTACAGGAAATTGCGGAAGACTGCGGCTATAACAACGTGGAACACTTTTGCCGCCAATTCCGGAAGTTCCTTGGCATCTCACCGGGGCGATACCGCAAGGAACATGCGGAAAAAATACCAACCGCCCCCAAGCACCTTACGGTCGGCGGCTCCGACGTCAACGCATACGTGCCACGGGGACGTGTCTACTGACACGTTTTTGTGTCACGGGGAGTGTTTGCCCTCCTTCACTCCTTAAAATACAGCGTCAACCTTTTTTGCATGCTGTCCATGGCATCTTCCAAACTCTTTTCATGGTTAAAATATGGACCAGCCTCTTCCTTGATCAGACTATACAAAGTAAGGTCTTCGTAATTAACGCGCGATATGGAGGAAACCATTCCGCGGATCATTGCGACGTCATCCTGAGACAGCTTCTCATATTTACCCGTCATGCCAAACCGCTCCCATGTGTTTCCTATGGCTTCATCTCCCACTGAAGAATCTCCGTTTGACAAGTCTGACAGCATTTTATCAAATGCCTCCTGACGGATCGGATAATGCGATACCAACCGCCCCTCGTCTTGATTCTCGTCGGAAATAACGGACCTAAGAAACTGCCATGCCACGTCCTTATACTCTGATTTTGATGAAATGGCCAGCATATCCGTGAAGGTAGCGTATACTGCCGCATCTTTCCTTCCCGGATAGCCCATAATTGTAATGTCTTCGCCAAACACGGCATGAATAACCTCTAGCTCCATCGGAGATGCGTTGCTAACGGAATAAAGCATCACCTTATCTTCTTCCAGGCTGTCAGCCAGCGTGCTCATCAGATTCTTGGAATCCATGCATATCTCTAACGCCATTGCCACGTCTTCCTTGTTAATCTCATCTCCATCCACAAGATGGGTAAGCAAATAATATAATGAAATATAAGGCGGCGCGGCAAAAATACTCGGCTTTTGATTATTCTTCCAGGCTTCATAAAGATCTTTCATCGTAAGATTATCACCTGATCCGATCATCCTTTTCTTGGATACGAGGACGTACGGAGAAAAAGAAGGCGAAACATAGTACAGTCCTCCGTCAATTAACATCGCGTCTTTCACCGAAGGAATAAAATCATTCATCGAAGTTTCCTGATCCCCGTCCATGAATTCATCTAATTTTACCAGCATTCCTTTTTTCACGTAATCCATAACGGGAAGGGCATCCAAATATAGAATATCCGGTCCCGCGCCACTTACAAATTCAGCATTCACCCTGTCTATCAGATCCGTAACGCTTAAATCTCCTTGGTTTTCTGAATAATCCTTTACCTGAATTTCAAATTCATCATTAGAGTTGTTAAAAGCATAAACTTGTTCCGTAATCCCTTGACTGACGTAAATGCCGCCTAGCACGATCGTCTTTTTCGTCTCAGGCACTCCCTTGTAATACTTAGCGAAATACGTAGTCTCCTTTTCCTGATTCACTCCGATTCTCAGGAACTCATCATCCTTTAAGGCCACGATTTCCTGCACGTCATTGAGTGAAACGTTACTCGCCCGGAAATCTATCAAAAACTCCGACTTGCCTTTTTCATCAACGCCATAGATTCCGACGTCATTCACAAAATAATAGTAGCTGTCGATGCCATTAATAACGTTTATCCTGCCGCTTCCCCGAATGAGATTAACGTAAGTCGGCTCAGCCCATTGTCCTGCCTGCAGGTCATAACAGTTTTCATAAATCCTGGATTTCACGTCATCATATTTCGCAGGGCTTAAGCAAACAATTTTTCCATTTGAGGTTATGCCTGCCGTTTCAATTTCCTCCGGGGCAGCAACAATGTTCACGCGCTCAAGATTCGAATCTAAAAAATACAGTTTATTCTGTGATACCAAAATGACGGATGAGTGATCACTCACCATAATTTTTTTAATCTGATCCCCTTCGCCGACAATTTCCGAAACAGCCTTCAGCTGTTTTACGTTACCGGTTTCATCCAGCACTGCCAAAACAGTCTCCAGATAATTCCCTTCCTCGTCCAATTTATCAATTTCCAGCAATAATTGTTGATGATCCAGAATCAGCATCTGTTCAATGAAGGCGTACTCGATTATGTCTACGGGAATCTCTTCCAACAGCTGAAATTCCTTATCCAGACAATATAGTTTTGCTTCATATCCAAGAACGGCTTCATTCCAGACATAGGAATTGAGGTAAATCTTATTTTCATCCATTGCAAAGCAATTATAAGTCCCCTCGATTCCCTTCGGCACAATCTTCTTCATCACGTAGCTTTCCTTAGATTGTCCCTTGAGCGAACATCCCGCCAGCATAAGAACAGTTATGATGGCACTCAACAATTTAAACTTTACGCTTTTCATTTTACATACTCCCAACTTCTGCCACGTAGGTCTTAGCATTTTCCGTAATGCTGCATTTTTATAAAGCTGCCTTCCAGGCAAGGCGTCTGACACATAATGTAAATTATAACATATGCGTTTCCATAAATCATCCGTTTTCTCATACTTTTTTCGTAATATATTTACATGGTTTCCATCTTCCATCTTGTATTTTACCAAATTCATGCCGTCTAAAACCCGCCGTTCCATTGCGAACGGCGGGTTTCCATCTTTAACGTTACTTTTAAAAAAATTATCGAAGCA
This sequence comes from Acetatifactor sp., assembly GCA_024693365.1. GTDB lineage: Bacteria > Bacillota > Clostridia > Lachnospirales > Lachnospiraceae > Acetatifactor. The sequence goes on from JAILLF010000001.1 coordinate 43,943, forward strand.
ACATCGCCAGAATGGCAACGCTGTTATTTAACACGTGGAGCAGGACGGGTATGGTCGCGTTGCGGCTCTTCTGCAGGACAAAGCCATAGACCAGTCCCGTCGCAAAGTGCGGCAGATTATAAAACAATTCTGCTGCCGTCAAGGCATGCACGTGAATCATCATGAAGCATGCGGCGGGCACGCAGATGGCAAGAGCCGCCGGAAGCTTCCCCTTTCCCCTGATGACGGGAAACAGGCGGAAAATCGTCTCCTCCGTGACGGGACCCAGGATCCCCAGCGCCAAAAGCAAAATCACGCCGGGATACTTTCCCACTAAACCGGCCACGCTGTTTTCATTAAGGCCCTCATAGTCCGGGAATCCATATGCCAGCGGCATGGAAAAGACCGTCATGAGCACCATGTCCAAAACGTATCCGCCCACAAGCCAGAGCATGGATTTCAAAAAGTGATCCCGCCATAGCTTCAGTCCCTCCGCCAGTTCCCTGCGAAACGTCCAGATTCCCCAAAGTCCAAGTACCGCATAGGACGTCAATTGCATCGTTGCGCCGACTGCCGACGGCACCTTGAGCAAGTGACTCAGCACTTTTGAAAAGAGTACGTGCATGATAACGTACGCCAAATAGTAACAAATCACGTTCCATTTTCTAAGATTCTTCAATTGTTGCAAACTCCCTTCTGCAGCCCGGCGCTTTCAGCCGGCGATTCGTCAGGACGTTGCAACTTGGATCGAAGTTCCCAAAAGCAAAAAAAGGATTCCTATTGCCACCATAAGGAGCAAAACGCCATAAAAGACGTTGGTCCTCCTAAGAAAGGCCCCATTTTCCGTTTGCCCATGCCCCCGCAAGGTCAAGGCAAGCCCCGAAACGCCATACAAAGCGGCGATTCCCATGGTAATGGTGCCGGCAAACGGAATATTCTTCAGAATGGAAAAGAGCACGAAAAATGACATTGTGACGGCATAAAGGATTACCGTCCGCTTCCGCTCTCTTTGTCTGTTTTCCATAGTGATCTCAAGAGTATTGACAATCGCCTCATCCGCAGCCACCTCTCCGTGCAAGAGTTCCATAAGGCTCACGCCAAGCTCCTTCGCCAGCGGCTCCAGGGATTCTATGTCAGGATAACCGTGCCCGTTTTCCCACCTGCTGATCGCCTTGTCCGTGACGCCCAGGTGCTCCGCGAGTTCCTTCTGGGTATATCCCTTCTCTTTTCTTTGCTTAGCCAAAAATGATCCAAATTGCTTCGCGTCCATTTTTCCTTTGGAGCCTTCAGCCGTACGTGCCCGGCTCCTTCCTCTCTTTCTGCAGTCAGAGTGCCCTCACGGGAGATCCCGTCCGTGACGCTCCCCCTGGGCTTACGTTTATCCTACAAAAAAACACCGCAAAATGCAATCTATGATCCATAGAGTTGCCATTTTACGGCGTTTTCTCACTTTTTGAGACCCTGAGTTGTGTCACGGGGACGTGTCTACTGACACAAACTGTCTTTCATCTGTCTGAAACTTTTAGGCAGCGGATTGCGTTCAGCACTGCCAGCACCATCACTCCCACGTCCGCGAAAATTGCCATCCACATGTTTGCGATGCCAAAGGCGCCAAGGATCAGGCAAAGGCCTTTCACCGCCAGGGCGAACGTGATGTTTTCATATACGATCCTAAGGCACTTGCGCGCAATCTTCATTGTCAGTGCGATCTTTGCGGGATCGTCGTCCATGAGAACAATGTCCGCCGCCTCAATGGCTGCGTCAGACCCAAGGGCACCCATGGCGATGCCGACGTCCGCGCGGGAAAGCACGGGTGCGTCATTGATTCCGTCGCCCACAAATGCCAAATTCTCTTTCTCACCCTTTGCGGCAAGCAATTCTTCCACCGCCGCCACCTTATCCGCGGGAAGAAGCTCACTTTTCACCTCATCAATCCCAAGCTCCTTCGCCACGTGCTCCGCCACGGCCTTGTTGTCACCCGTGAGCATGATTGTCTTCTTTATGCCTGCTGCCTTCAGGCCCGCAAGCGCTTCCTTCGCGTGATCCTTGATCACGTCAGCGATCAGAACGTACCCGGCATATACGCCGTCCACGGCAACGTAAACCACCGTGCCAACGCCCTTTGCTTCCTCGTACGCAAGTCCCAAGCTCTTCATCAGCTTGGCATTTCCAACGCTCACGCTCTTTCCGTCCACCGCCGCGCTCACGCCGTGACCGCTGATCTCCTGCGCATCCGTCACTCTGCCGGCTTGAAGCACGTTCCCCGTCTCCATGGCCTCCTGCCAGTCCTTCCCGGCGTCTGGCGTCTTACCATTCGGATCTGCCTTGCCTGCGACATTCGTTTTCCGCTTCAAGCCCGCCTTGCCGTTAGCAATCGCTTTCCATTCTGGGTCCGCCTTGCCTGCATCAATCGCCTCGTCCTCCGCGATTGTCTTGGCATAAGCCTCCTTCAGACTCTTGCTGATGGGATGCGTGGAATAGCTCTCTGCATAGGCCGCATATTCCAGTATTTCCCTGCGTGCTTTTTCCACTTCCTGCCCGCAGCTTTCCAATAGTTCCTTGGAAGGACAGATCTCCGTCACTTCAAACGTGCCGCGCGTCAGCGTTCCCGTCTTATCAAACACCACGTACCGCGCCTGCGCCATGGCCTCGAGATAATTCGATCCCTTCACCAAGATGCCGCTCGCGCTTGCTCCGCCAATTCCTCCGAAAAAGCTAAGCGGAATGGAAATGACCAGTGCGCAGGGACAGCTGATGACCAGAAACGTAAGTGCCCTGATGATCCAGGTCGGGAATTGCGCCGGTTTTCCCAAAAGGAGCAGGATCACGGGCGGCAAAATTGCCAGTACCAGCGCGCCAATGCAGACCGCAGGCGTGTAAATCTTCGCAAACTTGCTGATAAAATTCTCAGATTTGGACTTTTTCATGCTGGAATTTTCCACAAGATCCAGTATCTTCGAAACCGTGGACTCCCCAAATTCCTTTGTCGTCTGAATCTTCAAAAGGCCGGACAGATTGATGCATCCGCTGATGATCTCCTCGCCTTCCTTCACGCTCCGCGGGACGCTTTCGCCGGTCAGGGCACTGGTGTTCAGCGTGGAGCTTCCAAACGTCACGATGCCGTCAATGGGCACCTTCTCACCGGGCTGCACCACGATGACCGTGCCAATTTCCACGTCGTCGGGATCCACCTGCTCAAGTTTTCCGTCCTCGCCCTCAATATTGGCATAATCGGGCCGAATGTCCATCAGCGCCGTGATGTTCCTGCGGCTCTTACCGACTGCCACCGCCTGGAACAATTCCCCGATCTGATAGAACAGCATAACCGCGACGCCTTCCGCGAACTCGCCCTCGCCGCCGGTCAGCTCCTCATAGACTGCAAGCGCCATCGCGCCCACCGTCGCCACCGCCATCAGGAAGTTCTCGTCAAAGACCTGACCTCGGATAATGCCAAGGAACGCTTTTCTCAAAATGTCATAGCCGATCACAAAGTACGGGATCAGATACAGTCCAAAGGCCAGCATCCCGGAGACCGGCAAAAAATGCAGCACGATAAGCAGAATACTCGCTATTATGATTCTATATAATACTTTTTTTTGCTTCTTCGTCATGCCGATGCTCCGCCCGCTTCCTTTCCTCTTCACTCATAAATCCGTCTGACTTCGTCAACCGTCGTCTCTATAGGTAAATCTCACAATCATCCTCAACCTTCTTGCAGGCCTTCACAACCTTTTCCATCACGGCCTTCTCGTCCGCGCCTTCCGCGAATTCCACCTTCATCTTCTGCGTCATAAAGCTCACGGTTGCATCTGCAACGCCATCCACCGTCTTCGTGGCTTCCTCCATCTTTAATGCACAGTTCGCACAATCCACTTCGATCTTGTAAGTCTTCTTCATAATTCCTTCCTCCATTCCCTATTCTTGCCATTAGCAATGCTCTTTTTTTCATATGAACCATTGTTCATATGTTAATATTACCACGTCTTTCCGGAATGTCAATACCTAAATAAAAAAAACGTGACAGGGGGACGTGTCTACTGTCACGTTTCCCTGCCACGTTTCCCTATCACGCTTACTGTCTCCAGTCCCATTCTTCCGCTTTTTGGCCGTCCTGCTGCGCATCTGGCTTAATAGCATTGCAATCTGCACCGTTGACGTATGTGTTCCATTCCATGGATTTTACCAGATCATACACCTCGCGAAAATCACTGATGCTTCTGACCGAAACATCATAAGACGCTTCTCTTTCCGTCCACGCACCTCTCGCATATTCCGAAACACTAGGCGCAGACAACACCACGTTACCAATCTTAAAAAGAAAGTCAAATATACTGTGTGTAATCTTAACTTTACGGAGACCAAAATAACTGCACCGCTTGCAAGAAAACTGAAACACGCCTCCTGAAGCGTATACTCCAAGATTTGTAACGACGTACGCAACGTTTCCATAAGCAAAAATCTCTGCCAGAATCTTTCCCAAATACTTCCAAGCCATACACGTCAAGAACAGATAATAGAAAATATAGATTCCCCAGTCCAACAGCGATAACGTATACCCTTGCGACCTAGGATCCCTATGATATCCAACCCAAATGAAACAGAATACAACGACAATCCATACCATTGAAAGAACCGACCACGTGCTAAAAAGACGCCCCAAAACGTAATGCACGAATTGCGGTTTTCCTTGCCATAAAATGTTTTCACCATCGCTGATCAGATCCTGAATCTCTTTTCTGTCCATTTTTGCCTTCTCCACGCTTCCCAATGCCGGAATCAGAAGAAATCGCCGTCTTACTCTGGACTTCCTCCGCCGCGGATCTCAATCACGGGCCCACCCGTTCCTTCAATATACTCCCTGGTGATTGTCACGGTTCCGATATTGTCATCCTTCGGGATCTCGTACATAATATCCAACATGAAATCCTCGATAATGGAACGTAGCGCACGGGCGCCCGTATCCCGCTGCATGGCCTTCTCCGCGATGGCCTCCAGCGCTCCGTCGGTGAATTCCAGTTTCACCTCATCCAGCTCCAAGAGCTTCTGATACTGCTTCAGGATCGCATTCTTCGGCTCCTTTAGGATCTTTACCAACATGTCCTTTGTCAGACTCTCAAGGGAATAGATCACCGGCAGTCTTCCCAGAAATTCCGGAATCATGCCAAAGTTCCGCAGATCCTCTACCGTCACCTTCGACAAAAGATTCTTGTCGTTGTCATATTTGTCCTTCAGATCCGCGCCAAAACCAATGGATGCGGTCTTCGTCAGCCTCTCCTTGATGATCCCGTCCAGATCAGGGAACGCGCCGCCGCAGATAAAGAGGATGTTGCGCGTGTTCACGGTTGCAAGCGGCACCATGGCATTCTTGCTGTTTGCGCCGACGGGTACTTCAACCTCTGCGCCCTCCAGGAGCTTTAGCATGCCCTGCTGCACGCTCTCACCGGAGACGTCACGGCTTCTGGTCTCCTTTTTCTTCGCGATCTTATCAATCTCATCGATAAAGATTATGCCGCGCTCGGCCTTTTCCACGTCATTGTCAGCTGCCGCAAGAAGCTTGCTTACCACGCTCTCAATGTCATCGCCGATGTAGCCCGCCTCCGTCAGGGACGTGGCATCTGCGATCGCCAGCGGCACGTCGAGGAGCCTTGCCAGCGTCCTCACCAGATAAGTCTTGCCGCAGCCGGTAGGCCCGATCATCAGCATGTTGGACTTTTCAATCTCGATCTCGTCCATGGTGTTTGTCGCCACACGCTTATAATGGTTATAAACTGCCACGGAGATCACTTTTTTGGCATGCTCCTGGCCCACAACGTACTCATCCAGGCTCGCCTTGATCTTGTGCGGCGCAGGAATGTTCTTGATGTCGATGGCCGGAGCCTCGCTTGCCTTCTTTTTCTTCAGCTTTTGCTTGTTGGGAATGCCACCGTCACCCTGCAGGTCCGCCAGATTCACAAAGCTAATCTTCGGGAATCCATGCGGAAATCCCTGTCCCGGGTCATTTCCCTGGGGATTTCCCGGATAATTGAGCATGCCCTGATAATCATACTGGCTCACGGTGTCCATGGTCTTGTGCATGCAGTCATCGCATACGCAAATGTGATTCGGAAGCTTAAACATGCGGCCAGCCTTGCTCTCAGGCCTGCGGCAGATAAAGCACACGTCCTCATAATCCTCATTCTCGCCCTTACCGGCGCGCGAGGTTGCAGACGCGTCCCCATGGCCGTCCGAAGCCTTTCCCGTCAGTTCCCCTTTCTCCTCCTTAGGCGCGTCTTCCCCGGACTTCTCCGCATGCGGTGTATTCCCGCCGTTCACCGCGTTCTCATCCGCCTGAGGCTTTTTCTCTATGTCTTCCCTAAAATCGTAAATCTTCATCTCGTCATCATTCTTATTTGCCATTCGTTTCTCCAAACCTTTCCATTCACGGCAGACGTGGCTGCTTTCTCCCAATCCCCTAAAGTTTACTTTTTTTATTCTAACAAAAGCCTACTTTCTTGTAAAGTAGGCTTTCTTAAGCATTCATGAAAAGACTGTGAATTTTTCCCACTGCACTTCGTCACCATCTTCCGAATTGTTTATTCGGCACGAAAGATTCTTCCGAAAACTCAGCAACCTTTATGGCTCTCCTGTCATGAATCAAACACTCCTCCGGTTTCTCCGGATTATATTTCACCATGCAATGCGTATTTAACAGACTTGCCGGGGTTTTTCGAATGAAATCCTGCGCCTTTGCATGATAAATCATCCCGTTAACCACGTATTGATAAACGGGAAAATACAAGATGGTCCCTCTCTTTGTCATCGGATCAATGTCAACCTTTTCCTCAAAAAACACCACAACGGCATCCGTCTCCTCAGTGCATTGTTCCTTGGCCTGACCCCGCCGGCACAGAAACCATATCGCCGCCACGCAGGCAATGATGCCAACTCCGTACAACCACATAATCTCCCCTCCTCCCCATGATAAATACCATTCTCCTATTTTAGAATACCATGTGTCTGGAGTTACAAAAAGAGAGAATTGTCGCATGTTACGCCTATTTATCGTGCAATAGCGTTCCCTACTTCTCAATCAGCTGGCTTAATTGCTCCAAAACCTCCTGCCCGTCATCAGATCTAAGCAGGGAACTGGAATCCACGTAATCCTCATCCGTTGCCTTAATCATAAAAAATGGTTTTGTCGTCATGCCAAGCGTCACCATTTCATATAGTTTTTTCGGATCTCTGGTAAACCCATGTCTCTCGATCATTCCGTCAAAGGCCTTGTCATTCCGCTCTTTTTCCTCCGGCTGTTCCAAGCGTTCCGGATCACGCAGCATGCTAAGGAATTCTTCCTCGCTGCCCAAAACGTCCACGTCCCAGCAGTCGGAAAGATACCACCTCCAAACGGCTATGAAATTCATAAACTCATCAATGTTTCTGGCCACGATGCCACATTCGCCTTCCGTGCCGATATATCCAATGAGCTCATCGTCCAATACCACCCACAGGGCTCCGGACCCGTCCCTGGCAAAGGGCTTTATGTCATGATAAGTGGATTCACCCGGCCCCATCATCTCCTCCAGCCAGCTTTCATCCTCCTCCAGATCCTTCACCCATTCCTCATCATAAATCTCTACGTCACAGTCATAAAACGCTTCACAGAGATCTTCATCATTATAAATCTCCTCTAAATACTTCTGAACCTTCTCCGGCAAGCTTGTGCTCTCATATTTCATCATTTTCTCACCCTCCCATGAATCACGTTACGGTTTCTTACTCCCCATGACTATTTTCCAAATTCTCATAAACAAAGTATAACAAAACAAGCACTTGCGGTCAATTCAGGACGAAAAGCATTCATGAAAAACCGTGAAATCTATTGGGAAATTCTGCACGATTTGTGATACAATATAGAAAACGGCCTCGAAACCATGGCAAACGAAACTCTGCTCGTCAGTCAAGGCTTTCGCGGATTCAAGAAAATGAAAAGAAGAACGTGAGGGATGATTATGATATCTGCCAGCGAAGCGATCAAAAAATTAAAAGAAGGGAATGCATTGTACGTTGCCACGGACACGTTTCAGTCGGACGTTTCTTCGAAAGTGCTGGAGCATTTTGCCAAAAACGGGCAGGCGCCTTTCGCAATCATCATCTCATGCTCAGATTCCCGCGTGATCCCGGAAAGGATTTTCCATGCGGCCATCGGCGATCTCTTTACCATCCGCGTTGCGGGCAACGTGATCGATGACCATCAGCTCGGCAGCATCGAATATGCCGCCGGACACCTTGGAACAAAGCTCGTGGTCGTGCTTGGCCATACCCAGTGCGGCGCAGTTCACGCCGCCATAAATCACGATCCCAGCGGCTTTATCAAATACATCACCGACGAGATCAAACAAGCCATCGGAAAAGAAAAGGACGACTACAAGGCAGCCGTCCTCAACGTAGCGCAAAGCGTACGCATGATCGAATCCAGTCTGGAAATCCAAAAAGACGAGGAAGAAGGCCTCCGGGTCGTCGGTGCCATCTACCGCATCGAGGACGGCACCGTGGAATTCCTGTGATGTCCGCGGCGCCTAACGCGTAATATGATCAACTATATCATTCCGGCGTAATGCTTATCGTTCTTCTTTGTAGTACAACTCGATACGCTCTTTCATAATCTTGTATACCTCGTCCAATTGCTTATTTCCTGAAAAATAACTAGCCGCCTCTTCCGTTGCCAAATTGAATAAATAGCTATCATGATATACCATCTTGGTATTATAGACCATTTGCCTAACGCGTTCTGCATCCTCTGCGGATAAGGCCGTCACGGTTATTTTGTCCTCATTATTACTCTTTTCTGTTCCAAGCTCCAAGTTGTATTTGCTTTTCTCCTTTGAGTATTCCCGTATCATTTCCTCAAAACAATCCTTTCGAGTGGGAAAATAAAAAAGATTCCCGCTTTTGACTGACTGATACTCTTTTGTCATAAATATTTTGATCATATCCCATGCCACATCTTTATGAAGTGACTTTGAGGATATCCCCAAGGAATTGTCAATACAAAACATCGCCCCTGATCCCGGCAGTCCCGGAAACCCCTTTAAAGTGATATTCTCTTCATCAAACATGGCATGAAACAATTGAATATACCCAAGATCGGTCACCCCTCCAAAGGCCAAAAGAGCTCTCCCGTCTTTTAAGCAGGCATTCTTTTCCGTCACATATGATGATTCCTGTTCTATCAAAGATGCCATTTCTAAGGCCATTTTGATGTCTGCCATATCAACGATATCATTCTGCATCAACCCATAAATCAATAAGGCAAACGTACTTTCTCCTCTTTTCGCAAACATATCAGCCCCATGTTCTTTCCAACAATCAAAGGCCTCTTTCATTGTCCACCCCATTGTGTTTCCAACCAACTTGCTTTTACCGACTAACGTTGATATCGTAAAGGACGGCACCACAAAGTAAACACTATCCTTAACGGAAAGCGCCTCTCGTAACGAAGGAATCATATCCTCTACCGAAACCTTAGGGTCCTTTTCAAAATATGAATCCAAATTTTCCAAAAGCCCCTGTTCACACAGCATCCTATGATCAAGTCCTTGAAGATAAACGATATCCGGTCCATTTCCACTCAGTATGTCAGCGTTTAATCTATTGCTTGCGTCAATCATGGAGGCGACGGAAGTCATATCACACTCATATTCCCGAATCTCTACAAGAACCTCTGGATGATTCTGGTGATACTCCTTCAGTTCTCTTACAACACTGTAGTCCATGAAGATTCCGCCGACCACGATTTTCGTGATTGACTTTTCAGCCACCTCTTGTTTCAGGTAACCAAGCACAGGCGCACCGTTTTCGTTGGCACAGGTAATAAAATCACCATTCGGGAGAATCGTCAGATGGCTCCATGCCTCATCCCCAATTCTCTGCTCTGCGAATTTTAAGAAAGACTCAGCTTTACCTTTTTCATCACATTTATATATTCCACTGACCCCAAAGAGAAAAAAGGAACCTTTTTCGCCGGCAATCATGCGTATTACCACATCATTATTCTCAAGTTTAAAAGTGACTGTCTTTTCCCATTTTCCTTTTTCACGGTTAAGTATACAGACCTGAACCTTTCCGTCTTCCATGCCGTCCTGGGTACAAAGACAGATCACCCGTCCGTCCATGTCAATACTTGCATTCTCGATCTGATTTGAAGCTTGAAACTCTTTTATCTTATTAAGATTCGTGTCCAGTTCGTAAATACATTCGGGCGTAACTACAAGGATCCGGCCTTCCTTCGCAGCCAGTATGTTAATTACCTCCTGCGGATCTGTAATGTCTGATATTTCCTTCCTAACTTTGATTTTCCCTTCACGATCCACAACAATCAACGCTTCCTTGAGAAAAACCTCTTTATCCCTTTTAGACAAAATGGCAACAAAGGCGTCCTCTCCACGGCTCACAATGTTCGTAGCATAAAAACCATTATCCAAAGAAAGCGGAATCTGTTCGGCTCTCTTTTCACCAAGATTTGCATAATAGATTCTTTCAGTGATGCTTTCATCAGGGCCCAGTATTCCCGTAGCAACATAGAATTCCTCCTCCGAAATCATGGCCAATTCGTTAACCACTCCTTCCAGTCCTTCCATATCGCATCCCTTTAATTTCCACTCCATGTTATTATTCTTATTTTGACATCCCGCCATAAGCATTAACATCAAGCAAATAATTATTGCGTGGATATATTTTTCTATTCGTCTCATCCAATTTTCCTCTCACCTACCGCGACAACTAAGCATCTTACCGTCTTTTATTTGAATAACCTCGTCGCATTCGCGTAGAACGTCCATATCATGTGATATAATGATTAGTAACGCATTCTTGTTATAATCCATCACTTCGCGTATCACTTGCTCTTTTGTAATGTCATCTAAAAAAGCCGTTGGTTCATCCATGATCACTATTTTTTTTGCAGAAAGAAGTGCTCTGCCCAATCCTAAGTATTCTCTGTCTCCGCTATCTTCAAAGGAATCCAGGAATTCTTCCGTAGTTAATTCTTCCCTAACTCCTTGATTTAGTATCAAAAACAAAGAAAACCGTTAAAGAATCAAAGTAAAAAATGTTCAATTTAATTCCTTAGCCTTTAATATAATGGAAAGCCTAGTTGCATCCACGCCAAAACCAAAAGCTTCTTCCCTGTTTTCTTCCTTTTTCCCGCTCCTTTCAAAAGAAAACGCTTGAACGCTTGAAAACTCCGGCAGCGAAATGCCATTCTTTTCCAAGATGGCCTCTGCGCTCAGGACGGATTCGATGGTAACCTGGTCGCAATATTCGAATCTGTAATCCTGGAGATTGCATTTATAGATGATTTCCTCTGGGATTTTCATGATCTGATTGATCTCTTCTTCCACTTCTCCGAGGAAAATCCCTTCATACAGCTTTCTGACCTCCGTGAAAACCTCTTCGGAAAGCTTTCCGTCAAATACCATGGTATTAATCTTATCATACCCATATTGATACTTCAAAAAGCGCATGATCCGCTCCGGAACGATCTCGCGGCAGGAATCGCCGGGCATTCCCTCACTCCACTGCCCCTTTTCCTTTGCCCTGTTCCAAAGCCTCCTGGCAACGATCGTCCAGTCACGATCCGGATATAGAGAAACAAGATACCGCTCAATACATTCAAAAATATAGATAAGCCTCCCCGTCATGGTGACGTTTTTGAATTTTTCCGCACGGAGATATTTCCTTCGATCTTCCTCCGTCAGTTCCTCCGGGAGAAAGGAAGCTTTTTTCCAATGCAGCCAAATGATCATGTTTTCGCCGACGTCAAATTGCAAAATGGCATTTGTCGTCGCCTGATACAGTCCTTGCAAAACTGCATGATATTCCCAGCTTTTGATCTGTGGCAATTCTTGTTTGTTTTTCTCCAAGATCGCACTTACGTAAGCTTCTTTCCCCGCCCTCGTTCCCCACCGGTAAAACAATCCAAGCTTTTTTTGCATCTCATAAATCTGCTTCCAAACGTAATCCTGCGCTACGGCGTTTGGTTGCGCGGAACGCTTTGCCTTATCCGGATATTTCTCATCAAAGACGTCATACCCGCCGATCTGCTCCCTGCAATATATAGCCATTCTCTGGGGCGAATAAAGAATCCTAACGCATCCATGTCTTACCAAATAATAGATCACCGGAGATGCCAAGATCACACCCGCCGCAATTCCCACCGTCTTTGCGCCGAGAATGCCGCTCACCAACACTCCTACGGCAAAGCCGATTGGCGGCACGATCAGATAGATCAAACGCACGATGCCTCTTCCAAGGTCACTCCAGCCCGAATGATCAAGAAATTTCATCTTTCGATCCAAAAGATCCGTCGCGATATAAATTAAAATCAATCCAATGATCCAACATACGTCCAACGCAATCACTTGACCAACCGTCATCTAAGTCTCTCCTCTTTTTCACCGTTTCCCAATGCGTTGCATTAGTTCCTCCAAAGCCTCCTGCCCGTCATCCTGTCCGAGCAGGGAATAGGAATCCCCGTAATCCTCATCCGTTGCCTTAACCTCAAAAAACGGCTCCTTAGTCTGCCAGCGGATCCTTGTGCTCCGAATTTGCCAACTCCGCCATTTTCTCCTCCGAAAGTCCCTTCAAAATGACGTGGGTTTTGTCAAAGGGCTGGCAGTCCTCAATTCCCGCCAACCTCACAAAATCCTCAAACGACATCCTGCCAACGGCCCGGTCCTGCTTCAAGGAAAATAAGGATACGGTAAAAAAGTCACACTCGAGATTTTTCCCCGTCGCCGGATTTCTGAATCCAAACGGCGTCTTTGCCACTCTTGGGAATATGGTATCCGTCTCAGACGTAACCGTAAAATTCCCAAAGAAGGCATTCTCTTTTTGTTTGCACCTGTAAATATAGGGCACGGCATAGTATACGTCCTTACTCTGCAGTTCGTGAAGATATTTCTTCAGTCCCTCTTCATCCTCTTCCATGCCAAATTTCTGAAGTAACCGGACGTCAACGTCGATCGGCAGCATGGCACAATAGATGGTAACGTAATCGCTCTTACTGTTTTGCGTCATCCGGTCCAATCCCGCCATATACTTAAGGGCAAACCGTCTTTGCTCGCTACACAGCCTGTCTATGTCCGCTTCCGAATATACGGCGTCCTCCTGTTCAAAGGATTTCGCCTTCCACACGTGCATAACGTTCTTGATAACCTCATAGAACAGTTCCATGTCTCGCCCCGTGGCCAGATTATTGGCCATCAGCCAGATTTCCTCCGTTACGTTCGCCGACCACGCCCGGACCGTGATCCCCCTTCCAATTGCCTTGGGATCATAGATCACAATGTCTCCGTCTTTTATTTCCCCCGTGTTTCGTCCATACTCATCCAATGAACCACATGCATATTTCCCCAGCGTAAGGTCTTGAAGCTCCAACGGCTTCTTGATCAGCTTTCCGTTTTTAATCGTCACGTTAATGCTCATGCCCGCTCCTCCATATTCCCATAACCAAAGTATAACAAAACAAGCGTCTGCGGTCAATTCAAGGCAAAAATGCCCTTGAAGGAAAGGTCTGCCCGCATACTGTATTTTTTTGTCCTTTTTTTGTAGTATGTTAATTAACTTTCCGGAGCATATTGACGCAAAGATTTGAAAAAAGTAGTATGTAACTGTTCAAGGAAACAAAACATCGATTTGCTGACAAGTCACGAACAGTCGTGACGGCTTTATGAAGGAAAGGGTGCAACGCAGTATGGAAGTATTCAAATTTGGATTCAAACAGTGGAAGAAGTATCTGCCTCTGGACGTCCTGACAAAGCTCCTAAGCTTTACGGCTTTGACGGCGGATTTGCTTTTGCCGATGCTCACGGCCATGTTCATCAACCACGTGATCAAGCAGGAAGCGCCGGAGGAAGGCGGAGTCTTCTCCTTTTTACTCTCCGGAAAATACGGGGAAGTACACAGCATGCAGCTGTTCTGGACGCTGGCCGTCTGGTTTTTGGGCCTGATCCTCTTTAAGGATGTGATCATCTACGTAAAAAATTACATTCTTCAAAGGCTTGGCCTGGGTCTTGAAACCGACCTTAGGGTCCTTACCTTCCACAAGCTGATGGAGCTGGACTCTGAGACGGTATCGGAATATAACACGGGTGAGCTCCTCACCACCATCAACTCCGACACCATCATGTTCAAGGAATTGTTCTGCAGAATGATCCCCAACATCTTCGACAGTATCTTTGTCCTGGTCGTTGCGGTATGCATGCTGGCCTCCATCAATTCCTATCTTTTGATCATACCGGTAGTGCTCACGCCGTTCTTTGCCATTGCGCTTCTGCGCTTCCGAAAGCTGGCGCGGGAGAATTTCCGTACCATCAGGAGCAACAACAGTAACATGGCGCTTACGGTGCAGGAAAACATTGAGGCCGTTCGTCTGGTAAGATCCTTTACCAACGAAGAGCTGGAAAAAAGAAAGTTTGACACGGCCAACGTAAGTCTAAGAGACTCCCATATCAAGCAGATCAAGCTTTCCTCTTCCTTTGAAGCGGTTTTCAGCATCATCCGCCAGATTGCATACGTGGGAAGCATTGCCGTGGCAGCGGTTCTGGTCATGAATGGCCAATTGCTGGTTGGCTACCTGGTAGCCTGCGCAGATTACGTATTCCGCATCATGAATCACGTAACCCAGATCAACAACAGCTTCTTCCAGATGCAGCAGCAACTTGTATCCGGCAAGAAGATGATGGAATTCATGAACTGTGAGAGCAAGATCGTGGGTGGTGAACAGTCTGCCAAATCCATCGAACAGATTCACCTGAAGGTGGAGGATGCCTCCCTTGCCATCCAGGGGCAGGAAATCCTAAAGCATATCAATCTCGACGTAACTCCCGGCAAGAAGATCGGCATCGTTGGCGGCACCGGATCTGGAAAGAGCGTACTTCTCGAATCCCTCATCCGAGTTCACGACGTTAGCTCCGGCCGGATTACCATGAATGGCACGGACATCCGGGAATATGACCTTGATTCCCTGCGCCAGAAGTTCTCCTACGTGTTCCAGGACGTGTTCCTGTTCTCCAACACCATCACGTCCAACATCGCTTACTCCGAGCCGGAGGTCGAGAGACAGCAGATCCAAAAGGCAGCGGAACATGCGCAGGCACATGGCTTTATCACAAATCTGATGGACGGCTACGAGACCATCGTCGGCGAAAGAGGCCTTGGCATCTCCGGCGGCCAGAAACAGCGCGTTTCCATTGCAAGAGCCCTGCTTCGCGACGCACCGATCCTCGTTTTGGATGACTCCACTTCCGCCCTCGATGTCGGGACCGAGAAAAAGCTTCTTGCAGACATCAAGAAATTCTACCCTGACAAGACGCTCCTCATTTCCGCACACAGGCTTTCCTCCGTCGTGGACTGTGACGAGATCCTCTTCATGCGGGACGGAAGCATTGAAGAGCGCGGTACCTTCGACGAACTCATGAAGCTGGGCGGCGATTTCGCCAAGATCTACAACATCCAAAAGAACCAGGAAGGCTCGGTGAACTTTGATGCCTTGGCTGACAAAATTGCGGAAGGGGGTGTGTAAGCGTGGCAAAGCGTAATACGTATTTCCAAGATGAAGTCATCAAGAAAAAATTTGACGTCCGCCAGTTTGGGCGCGTGCTCCGTTACATGAAGCCCTATGTCGGCTACTTTGTTCTGGTGGGCATTTTGATGCTTGTATCTGCCGGTCTCGCCATGATCACGCCGCTCCTCTTAAAGGAAATTATCAACAACGTAGTCGAGACGGAGGATTACCGGCTTCTTACCTTTGTCGTGGCTTCCATGGCAACCATCGCTTTCCTCGAGATCTGCGTGAACTTTGCGCACCAGCGGATTATGGGCATCGTTGGTCACAAGATCATCTGCGACGTCCGGAAAGAGATTTTTTACAAGCTACAGGAGCTTCCCTTTGATTATTTTGATTCAAAGCCCAATGGCAAAATTGTCGTGCGCGTGACGGATTACGTAAACGACCTGGCGAACTTCTTTTCCAACTATGTATTGAATCTTCTGTCCTACCTGGTGAAGCTGATCATCGTGACCTTCTTCATGCTAGGCCTCTCCCCCGCCCTTACGGCGATTGTGTTTGCGATCGTGATCCCCATGATGGTCTGCATTTTCACCCTCCGCTATTTCATCCGGAAAGAGTTTGCAAAGCTCCGCGCCAAGAACTCCAACCGTTCCGCATTTTTGGTGGAAACCATTATGGGCGAGAAGATCGTGAAAAGCTACAACCGCACCGAGAGCAGTGAAAAGACCTATGCTGAGATCCACGACGCCTGCGTAAGACAATGGCTTCGGATCTTCAAGCGCAATGAGCTCAACACTCCCATCGTTGAGACCTTCTGGAATCTTGGAACTGTTTGTCTCTACGGCGTGGCTCTGACCTTGATCCTTGGCGGATCCCAGAACGTCAATGCCGGTCTGGTCGTTGCCTTTACCAGTTACATGACGCAGTTCAGCGGACCACTGACCATGATCGCCGTTTTGATCCAGCAGCTCGCGCAGGTGAGCTCCAACCTAGAGCAGGTATTTGACACCATCGACTACCCCGTGGAGATTGCAAACGAGGCTGACTGCGAGGTATTGAAGGACGTAAAGGGAAAGGTGGACTTCAACGACGTGACCTTTGCATATGACGAGGACGCAAACGTCTTAGAGCACTTTGACCTCCACGTGCGCCCTGGCGAGACCATCGCTTTGGTTGGTCCGACCGGTGCCGGCAAGACCACCGTCATCAACATGCTGACAAGGTTTTATGACGTGAAGGAAGGCAGCGTTTGCATCGATGGCAAGGACGTGCGAAAGGTAACCTTGGATTCCCTTCGAAGAGAAGTGGGCGTGCTCATGCAGGAGCCCTTCATTTTCAAGGGAACCATCATGGAAAACATCCGCTATGGCCGTCCGGACGCGACCGATGAAGAATGCATCGCCGCCGCAAAAATGATCTACGCGGACGGATTCATCCAAAGATTTAACGACGGCTATCAGCACAAGCTGGAAGAGCGCGGCGCCGGTCTTTCCGCCGGTGAAAAGCAGCTCCTCTCCTTCGCAAGGATCATCCTGAAGAACCCTTCCGTTGTCATTTTGGACGAGGCGACAAGCTCCATCGACACTGAGACGGAAGCCTTGATCCAAAAGGCTCTGGCAAAGATTCTGAAGGACAAGACCTCCTTCATGGTAGCTCACCGCCTCTCCACCATCCGGAGCGCCGACCGCATCCTCTACATCTCCAACAAGGGCATCGCCGAACAGGGCAGCCACGAAGAACTCATGGCCTTGAAAGGATTGTACTACGCGCTGAATTGATGCTGCTGAATTGGCGTCACTAAATTGACGTTACTAAATTGACGTTACTAAATTGGCGTCACTAAATTGACGTCACTAAATTGGCGTCACTAAATTGACGTCACTAAATTGACGTCACTAAATTGACGTCACTAAAAAGACCCGGCCACCTTGTGGCCAGGTCTTTTCTAACTGATTGAATTTATTTAGAACGACAACCCGGAAGCTTTCAACCTCCTTTATCTCGACAAACTGGAATTTGCTGAGCTCTTTTGTCTCGACAGACGAATCTCGTTTCTTCAATTTAGGGGTCAAACTTAGCTTTTTGTCATTCTACCCGTAGTCTTTTCCATTTTCCTACGGGCCATTTTGCTTCTTTTGCATTTTTGCCCGTAGTC